>CP119316.1:0-677500 GCA_029202985.1 Candidatus Andeanibacterium colombiense
CCGAATACGCGAGAATCTGAAGAAGTACCGCAAGATGCCGGTGCCCGAGCTGCTCGACCTCTCGGTCAACGAGACGCTCGCCCGCACGATCATGGTCGCCACGACCATGCTGGTGACGCTGGTGGTGCTGCTGCTGTTTGGCCCGAAGGTGATCTTCGGCTTCTCGGCCGCGCTGATCCTCGGCATCTTCGTCGGCACCTACAGCTCGATCTATGCGGCCGCGCCGATGCTGGTGTGGCTGGGCGTGCGGACCGACAGCTTCGTGCCTGAAGAAAGCGCCGCCGAGAAGCAGCAAACGAAGCTCGCCCAGGGCGAGGTCTAACCGACCAACCTGTCGTAATATTGCTCCAGCGCCGCCGCATTCGCTTCCCAGCTGTAGCGCGCGGCGTTGGCAGCGACGAATTGCGGCGGGACCGGATCGGCCAGCAACTCGGTTAGCGCGGCGGCGATCGCGCCGGCATCGCGCGCGACGATCCTCCCGGCGCTGGGATTACGCACCACCTCGCGCGCGCCGCCGGCATCGCAGATCACCAGCGGCGTCCCGCAGGCCAACGCTTCGACCCATGCATTGGCGAGCCCTTCGCTCGCCGAGGGCAACACCATCGCGGCGGCGGCCGAAAGCACGATCGGCAGCTGGTCGTGATCGATCGTACCGAGGAAATGCACCCGTGCGTTAACCCCGAGCTCATCGGCGAGGCGCTGTAGCGATTGCCGATCGGGCCCGGCGCCGACCAGCGCCAGCTCGGCTTCCGGCAGTTGCGCCAGCGCGCGGATCGCGAAAGCCTGGCCCTTGCGTTCGATCAGCGCGCCGACGCAGGCGATCAACACCCGTTCCGGCGCGACCCGCAACCCGAAATCGGCCGCCAGCGCCAGCCGCGCATTGTCGCGCCCGAGCGGGTGGAAGCGGGTGCGGTCGAGCCCGGTGTAATGAACCGCGATCTTATGGCGCGGGAGGCCCATCGCGGCCATGTCGTCCGCCAGCGGGCCCGACACGGCCAGCAGGCCGGCGGCCTGGGTTCCCGCTGCGACCATCGCCGCGCGCGCCCAGTCCTTGCGGCCCCACAGATGGATGTCCGCCCCGCGTGCCTTGATCGACAGCGGCAGGCCCAGCGCGCTCGCGATCGAGGCGGCGGCGGGACCGTCCGGATAGAAGAATTGCGCATCGACAAGATCGAATGGCTGTTGGGCATGCAGGCGCCGCGCCAGCGGCAGCACCGCGCGCGCGATCGCGGCAGGATTGCGCCGCGCGAAGCCCGGTATCAGCGTGAAGCGGGGCCGGCGGACATGCACCCCGTGCTCATCGCCGCTCGCCAGCGCCCCCGCGAGCTTGCGGTAGCGCCCGAACACCACCGGCGGAATGCCGACCGGATTGATCACCGTGACGTCCCAGTTGCGGCGTTCCGCCAGCGCCTCCATCTGCCGCGCGACGAAGGTCCCGAAGCGCGGGGCCACCGCATTGGGATAGAGCGTCGCGAGCGAGAGGACCCGGCGCATCGCCAATCCCCTAAAGCTTGCGCACCAGCATTTCGGCGACGCCCAGCCATTCCGGACCGTCGATCACGATCTGGCGCTGGCCCGCGCCCGGCGGCAACACGCCGACCATCGTGCCTTGCCGGTCGATCAGGCGCCCGAACGCGAAACGCCCGCCCTTGCGCGGCACCAGCACGTCGCGGTTGATCATCTTCGCCGCATCCTCGGGCGGCAGGCGGCGCAGCCACAGCTGGTCGCCCCGGCGGTATTCGCCGGCCCCGGCCTCGATCGCGAGGCACAGCAGCGGCGCGCCGCCTTCGAGCTCGGTCGGCAGGATCGCGTCGCGCGGGGTCGAAAGCGGCTCCGGCCCGGCTTCGGTCAACCGCGCGACGACTTGCGGTTGCGCTGCCTTCTCGCCCCGCACCAGCATCTCGGGATCGACTTCCAGCGCGGCGGCGATGCGGTTCATCCACACCAGCGACAGGTTGCGCATCCCGGTCTCAAGCCGGCCGATGGTCTGCGCGGTGGTGGCGGGCACGCAGCGTTCAGCCACGTCGGCCAGGGTCAGGCCCTTTTCTTTGCGAATGTCGCGTATACGGTTGATCATCCCGCTCTCCCATAACCGATTTGGTTTTTCCCCTTTCCTACAAGCATCGACTCTTGGCAAGGCCGCTTTTCGTCCTCTCCACGAAAGGGTTTCCGATGAAGCAGCACCTCGTCGAACGCGAACTGACGCCGGCCGGGCCGCGCCGCGGCGGCGGGGTCGGGCGGAGGCGGCGCAGCGTTACGGTGAACCTCGCCGAATCCCCGCTTTCCTGGCTTCACGCCCGGGGCCATCTAAGCGACCGGCTGCTGGACGCGGGCGAGCGGCTGCGCGCCGATTACGAACGCGCCGCGCTCGGGCCGAGCGTGACCATGCGCTGGGATCCGGTGCGGGTGAAAGGGGGGCAGGCAGGGCTGATCTCGACCGAGCGCCAGATCGCGGCCAAAGCGCGATTCGACGGCGCGATCGCCGCGGCCGGCAACGGGCTGGCCGATATTCTCTGGCGGGTCGTCTGCGCGTGCGAGCCGGTGTCCGCAGCGGAAAAGGCGCTCGATTGGCCGGCGCGCAGCGGCAAGCTGGTGCTACGGATCGCGCTGGAACGGGTCGCGGACTTCTATCGCATCCGGTGAGCGCGGGTTGTCCACAGGAAAGCCCGTGGCAAGGCCGGTTTAACTTCCGGTTCAGCCTGTCCGTTAACGACCCGGGCATCCTGAATCCGCACATAATCGCCGGTGCTGAACCGACTTCTCATGGCGATCCTTTTCCTGTTCGCTTATTGCGGGCTGGCGATGGTCGCGCTGCCGCAGGGCGGGGTTGAAAGCGGGCCGGCGCTGGTATGGCCCGCGGCCGGCCTTCTGGTCGCGATCCTGCTGCACGCGCCTCGCGCGCAATGGCCGATCTTTCTGGCCCTTGCCGGCGCCGGCAGCGGCGGGGTAGCGTTGCTGATGGGCGGCGGCCCGGTGATCGCGGCGATCCTTGCGGTGGTCCACGTGCTCGAAGCGTGGATCGCGGCACGGCTGCTGCGGCGGCGGAAGCGGCGCGAGGCTGAATTGCTGCGCGAATGGCTGGCCGATGCCGCCGCGATCGGCGCGGTCGCCCCGATCGTCGCCGGGCTGGTGCTGGCGACGCTGATGTACCGCATCGCGGGCTGGCCGTGGCAAGTCCAGTTCACGCGCTATGTGTTCGCCCATGCGCTGGGCATCATGGCGTTCTTCCCGATGTTCAGCCTGCTGATCGGCGGCGGCTTCGCGAGCTGGTACGAGCGCCAGAACGCGGGGCGCCGGCTGGAAGTGTTCGCGTTCCTCGGCCTTACCGCGCTGACCACCTGCGCGGCGCTGTGGCAGGCCGGGCTGGCAGCCTATCTCGTGCCGATCCTGATCGCGCTGATCGCGATCTGCCGCTTCGGGATGAAGGCCGCCTCGATGGCGGTGTTCACGATCGCGGTGGCCGGCTGGGGCGCCTATGTCGCCGGCACCCAGGTAACCGCTCTCCTGCCGCTGGAAGTGCCTGCGGGCGAGCACTTCCTGCAGTTCTATTTCGCGGTAACGGTGATCTGCCTCCAGCCGCTGGCCGGGCACCTGACCCAGAACCGCCAACTGGCAAGCGCGCTGAAAAGCCGCGGTGAGGCGTCGACCGCAGTCGAACTGTCGCTCCAGGCCAAGGATTTCGCGATCGCCGAGAGCCAGCGGATGTACCGCCTGCTGGCCGAGAACATGAGCGACATCGTGCTCAAGACCGACCGCGAGGGCTATATCCTCTACGCTTCGCCCAGCGCGGAGAAGCTCGGCGAAACGCATGCGATCGAATTGATTGGGCGCAATGTGCTGGATTTGATCCATCCCTCCTATGCCGCCTCGTTCCAGTCGGAATTCGACAGCGTGGTCGGCGGCGGAACCGCGGCATCGTCGTGGCACGAGTTCCTTGGCTCATCCAGCGCCGGGGGCGAGCACTGGTTCGATACCCGCATCCGGGTGTGGCGCGGCGAGGACCACAATTTCAGCGGAACCATCATCACCCTGCGCGGCATCGCCGAGCGCAAGGCGCTGGAACAGCAGCTGTTCGCCGCGATTCTGACCGATCCGCTGACCAATTTGACCAACCGCCGCGCGTTCAATTCGATGCTGCAATACCATCTCGAAGCACCGATCGAGGGCTGTCTCGCGATCTTCGACATCGACGATTTCCGCTCGATCAACCGCGAATACGGGCACGAGACCGGCGACAAGGTGTTGACCACCGTCGCCCGCCTGCTGCGCAGCCTGATGCGCAAGGACGACATCATCTCGCGCATCGGCGGCGAACGTTTCGCGGTGCTGCTCTCCGGCGCCAACCCCGACCAGGCCGAGGCTTTGTGCCAGCGGGTGGTGATGACCCTTGCCGACATCAGCGGGCCGGAAGGGATGGGCGGGCCGAAGACCACGGTCAGCGCCGGGGTCGCGCGGATCAGGGGAACGCTGGACGAGACGATGAAGCGGGCCGACGCGGCGGTGGTGATCGCCAAGGCCAAGGGGCGCAACCGGCTGGAGATGGCGACCGGCACCAGGCAGCGGTGGTCGCCCGGGCAGGTGCCCTGGATCGAAGGCTAGACCCTAGTTGGGGATCGCCTCGGTCGCCTTGGGCACCGCGGGCCGCGCGGCGAGCGAACAGCCGGCGCTGGCCGCGATCATCAGCACCACCGCCAGCCCTTGCAGGGGGCGCAATTCCTCGCCCAGCACCAGCCAGCCCATCAGCGCGGCGATCGCCGGGGCGCAGCTGGTAAGGGCGCCGAACACCCGGCTGCTGACCCGTTCGAGCGCGGTGATCTCGAGCAGATAGGGCAGCGCGCTCGACAGCAGCGCGACCGCGGCAGCGGCGGGCAGCGCGGGGCCGAACAGTTTCGCGCCCGCGCCGGCGATCCCGAACGGCAGCGTCACCACGCAGGCCACGCACATCCCGATCGCGACCGCGCTGCTGCCGCGAACCTGAGCCGCGCGGCGGCCGAGCACGATGTAGAGCGCCCAGCACAGTGCCGCGCCCAGCGCGCAGGCGATTCCGACCGGATCGAGCGCATGCGCAGAAGGCTGCCACGGCACCAGCAGCAGCAAGCCGCCCACCGCGAGTGCGAGCCACAGGAAATCGCGCGTGGTGCGCGAGGTCAGCAGTACCACCGACAGCGGCCCGGCGATCTCGATCGTCACCGCGAGGCCGATCGGGATGCGTTCGAACGCCCAGTAGATCAGCAAATTCATCACCCCCAGCGCCGCGCCGTAGAGCACGAGCCAGCGCCATTGCCCGGCGGTAACCGGGCTGCGCCATGGGCGGAACAATGCAAGCAGCACCGGCGCGGCGATCAGGCTGCGCAATGCGGCGACGCCCTCGGGGCCGATCTGCGGGAACAGGCCCTTGGCGATCGCGGCGCCGAGATTGACCGAAATGCTCGCGAAAAGGATCGCGGCGCCCGCCAGCGCGGTCGCCCGGTCGGTCAACCCTCGACCTGCTCGGCGAGCGCCAGCCAGCGCTCTTCGGCCGCGTCCTTTTCGGCGCGGGCCTTGGCGACCGCTTCGGTCAGCGCCGCGAACTTTGCGGGATTGCCGGTGTAGAGGCCCGGATCGTGCAGGGCTTCCTCGTCGCGCGCGATCGCCGCTTCGAGTTCCTCGATCCGCTTGGGCAGGATCTCGTAATCGCGCTGGTCCTTGTAGGTCAGCTTCGTGCGGGCGGGCGGGGTAGGCGCGGGCGGGGTGGCCGCCGGTTTCGCCGCCTTCGCTTTCGCCGGCATGGTTTCCTTTCGCCGCGCTTCCCAATCGGCATAGCCGCCGGCGACGATGTCGACCTTGCCACTGCCGTCGAGACCCAGCGTCACCGTCACGGTGCGGTCGAGGAAGTCGCGGTCGTGGCTGACGATCAGCACCGTGCCGTCGTAATCGGCGATCACTTCCTGCAGCAGGTCGAGCGTTTCGAGATCGAGGTCGTTGGTCGGCTCGTCGAGCACCAGCAGGTTCGATTCGCGCGCGAATTCGCGGGCCAGCAGCAGGCGCGAACGCTCGCCTCCGGAGAGCACGCCGACCTTCATCTCGACGATGCCGGGATCGAACAGGAATTCCTTGAGATAGCCCTGGATGTGCTTGCGGATGCCGCGCACGTCGATCCAGTCTCCACCTTCGGCCAGAATCTGGCGGACGGTTTTGTCCGGGCTCATCAGGCTGCGCTGCTGGTCGATCATCACCCCGGCGAGGGTTTTCGCGAGGGTGACCTGGCCTTCGTCGGGCTGGATTTCGCCGGTCAGCAGCTTGAGCAGCGTGGTCTTGCCCGCGCCGTTCGATCCGACCACGCCGATCCGGTCCCCGCGCTGGATACGCAGACTGAAGTCGCGGATGATCGTGCGTTCACCAAAACGCTTGGTCACGTTCTCCGCCGTGATCACCGATTTCGTGCGGACGTCGTCGCTCTTCAGCGCGAGCTTGGCGGTGCCTGCCGGATTGAGCATCGCCGCGCGCGCGGCGCGCATTTCCCACAGCTTCTCGAGCCGGCCTTGGTTGCGCTTGCGCCGCGCGGTGACCCCGCGTTCGAGCCAGTGCGCTTCGAGCTTGAGCCGTGCGTCGAGCTTCTCGGCCGCGCGGGCTTCCTCGGCATAGACCGCGTCTTCCCATGCCTCGTAGCCGCCGAAGCCGATTTCCTTGCGCCGGATCGCGCCGCGGTCGAGCCACAATGTCGCGCGGGTCAGGCGGGTGAGGAAGGTCCGGTCGTGGCTGATGACCACGAAGGCGCCCTTGTAGCGGCTCAGCCAGTCCTCCAGCCAGTCGATCGCGGCGAGATCGAGGTGGTTGGTCGGCTCGTCGAGCAGCAGCACGTCCGGATCGCTGGCGAGCGCGCGGGCGAGAGCGGCACGGCGCTTCTCACCGCCGCTGGCGCTGGCGGCGACGCGGCTCATGTCGATCCCGAGCTGGCCGGCGATCGCCTCGATCTCATAGCGGGCGGGCGCCTCGGGGCCCGCCAGAGCGAAATCCATCAGCGTTTCGAAGCCCGAGAAATCTGGGTCCTGGTCGAGCATCACCACCCGCGTGCCCGGCACGATCACGCGCTTGCCGCGGTCGGCTTCGATCTCGCCGGCAATCAGGCGGAGCAGGGTGGTCTTGCCCGCGCCGTTGCGCCCGATCAGCGCCAGCCGGTCGCGCGGGCCGATATGGATGTCGATCCCGCCCTGGGCGGGATTGCCGAACAGCCAGCCGTTGCCCTGGACCAGGCCCAATTTTTCCCAACTGAGGATCGGTGCTTCGGCCATTGTGCCGGGCCGTTAGCCGGACCCGGCGGAGTCGTCCAGTTGTTCAGGAAAAATACCTCTAGTGTGAACGGTTCAGGCTCGCGCAAGATAATTACGTCTAGCGAAGGTCCATTGCCTTCAAGGGAGAACACCAATGTTCCGTTATGCAGTTCCACTCTTCGCCGCCGTCTCGCTCGGCGCGCTTGCGGTTCCGGCCGCCGCCGCAGAGATCCAGCTCGCCGCCACCGGCCCGGTGGTCGAATTGACCGTGACCGAAAGCGTCAAGGCCAAGCCCGACATCGCGACGATCAACACCGGCGTCACCAGCCTCGCGCCGACGGCGGTCGCCGCGATGAGCCAGAACGCCGTGCAGATGAATGCGGTGATCGACCGGATCAAGGCGCTCGGCATCAAGCCCGACGACATCCAGACTTCGGGGATCAACCTCTCGGCCGAGTACGATTACGACCAGCAGGCGCAGAAGCAGGTGTTCCGCGGCTACCAGGCCTCGAACCGGGTCACGGTCGTGTTGCGCAAGATCGGGGATGCCGGCAAGGTGCTCGATGCGCTGGTCGCCGCCGGGGCGACCGATATCGGCGGACCCGATTTCGCGCTCGAAGACAACAGCGCCGCGCTCGCCCAGGCACGCAAGGCCGCCGTCGCCAAGGCCGCCGCCCAGGCGCGCGACTATGCGACGATGGCCGGGTTCTCAGGCGTCAAACTGCTCGAGGTGAACGAGACCCAGTCGTCCTACGCTCCGCCGATGCCGTTCGTGCGGATGGATGCGGCGATGGCCAAGGCGCCGACCCCGGTCGAGCCCGGGCTGGTCGCCAACTCGGTGACGATCACGGTCAAATACGAAATGACCAACGGCTAATCCGCGCCGCGAACAAGGTGTGAATGCCGCAATTCTGCCTCATTCACACCTTGTTCAAAGCCGTTTCCCTAGGCAGAAGAGCATGATGTTCAGGCTCCTGGCCCCTTTCGCGGCGATCTCGCTGGCCGCTTCCAGTGTCGTTGCACCGGTCGCACAGGCGCAGAATATCTATGGCGACGAGCAGAAGCAGGCCCGCCAGGGCGTTCGCGACGGCGCGGTGCTGCCGCTGCCGGAGATCGAACGGCGGGTCGTTCCGCCGATGCTGGCGAACGGAATGGAGTATCTCGGCCCATCCTACGATGCTGTGGCCAAGGCCTATCGCCTGAAGTTCATCAAGAACGGCAAGGTCACGTTCGTCGATATCGACGCGCGCTCCGGCCGGATCCTTTCGCGCAGCCGCTAGTCTCGCGGTTGACGCATTCAGTCCAACGAACCAAAGCAGCGCGGTGCAGCTGTGCCTTCGGGCCAGAATAGACAGGGAATGAGGCGATGCGGATTCTGATCGTCGAGGACGAACCGACCCTCGGCCAGCAATTGAAGAACACGCTGGAGCAGACCGGCTATGCCGTCGATCTGTCGGTGGATGGCGAAGACGGCCATTTCATGGGCTCGACCGAAGATTACGATGCGGTGATCCTCGATCTCGGCCTGCCCGAGATCGACGGGCTGACCGTGCTCGGCATGTGGCGCAAGGAAGGCCGCGGCTTCCCGGTACTGGTGCTGACCGCGCGCGACAGCTGGTCGGACAAGGTCGCCGGGCTCGACGCGGGGGCCGACGATTACCTTGCCAAGCCGTTCCAGACCGAAGAGCTGATCGCCCGCCTGCGCGCGCTGATCCGCCGCGCTTCGGGCAATGCCAGCTCCGAGCTCACCGCCGGGCCGGTGCGGCTCGACACCCGCTCGGGCCGCGTCACGCTCGACGGCGAGCCGGTCAAGCTGACCGCGCAGGAATACAAGCTCCTGAGTTACCTGATGCACCACAAGGGCAAGGTGGTCAGCCGCACCGAGCTGATCGAGCATATTTACGACCAGGATTTCGACCGCGATTCGAACACGATCGAAGTCTTCGTTACCCGCATCCGCAAGAAGCTGGGTGCAGACGTGATCACGACCATCCGTGGCCTCGGTTACAGCCTCGACGATCCCGACGACGCCCCCCGCGAGTGACCCCGCGCCGCTGACGGCGGCGACGGAGGGTTTGCCCGGCGGAGAGGATGTCGCCCTGCGCGAGGCGCCGCACACCGGCAGCCTTTCGCGGCGGATGATGCTGATCGCCGCCGCCTGGATCAGCTTCCTGCTGCTGGTCGGCGGGGTCGCGCTCGATCGTACGCTGACCGGGCTGGTCTCGCGCAACTTCGACGAACAGCTCAACTACATGCTGACCGCGATGATCGGGTCGGTCGAGATCGATTCGGGGGGCGAGGTGTTCTTCAACCGCCCGCTCGGCGACCAGCGCTTCCTCGAGCCCAACAGCGGGCTCTACTGGCAGATCAGCGGCAAGGGGCACGAGGATTATGCCTCGCGCTCGCTGTGGGACCGCACCCTCAAGATCGAGACCGCGAAATTTCTGCCCAAGCCGCAGTTCTACGACAGCGACCAGTTCGCGGGGCAGGGGCTGCGGATCGTCGAGCGCACCGTGGTGCTGCCGGGCAGCCCCACCCAGTGGCGCTTCGCGGTCGCCGCCAATCGCGACGATCTCGACGCGCAGATCGCCCGCATCCGCTCGATCCTGGTCTGGAGCTTCGTTGTCCTCGGGCTCGGCCTGTTCCTGATGGCGGTGCTGCAGACCTGGTACGGGCTTGGGCCGCTGCGCCGGGTGCGGCTGGCGATCAAGCGCATGCGCACCACCGGCGCGAACCGCATCACCGATCCGCTGCCGCTGGAAGTGCAGCCGCTGGTGCAGGAATTGAACGCGCTGCTCGCCCATTCGATCAAGCAGGCGGAGGAAGCGCGCACGCATGCCGGCAATCTCGCCCATGCGTTGAAGACCCCGCTGACCGTGGTGATGAATGCCGCCACCGCCAAGGCGCCCGACCTGTCGGACACGGTGATCCGCGAGGCGGCGGTGATGCGGCGCCAGGTCGATCACCATCTCGCGCGCGCGCGCGCGGTCGGCCGCCGCGCGGTCGGCCTGTCGCGCGCCAGCGTCGGCGATAGCGTCGAGGCGGTGCTGCGCGCGGTCACCCGGCTGTATGAGGATACCCGCTTCGACCTTGCCGGAGACCGGGGCACGCTGGTCGCGATCGAACGGCAGGACCTCGACGAAATTCTCGGCAACCTCATCGAAAACGCCGCGAAATACGGCGGCGGCAGCGTGTTCGTCACGATCGATGCCGAGCCGGCCGCGAAGGAATGCCTGATCCTGGTCGAGGACGACGGCATGGGCATTCCGCCCGAGGAACGCACCCGCATCTTCGACCGCGGCGCCCGGCTCGACACCGGCAAGCCCGGCACCGGCTTGGGGCTGGCAATCGTGCGTGACGTGGCGGAAATCTATGGCGGCACGGTGGATCTGGCGGAGAGCGAGGATCTCGGCGGGCTGATGGTCGAGCTGAGACTGCCGCGGGCGGGCTAGCGAAGTTGGGCGGATAAGCGTATATGTGGATATACGCTTATCGGAGTTCGCGTCATGGGTGAAGAAACCGTCCGCTGGACGATCGTGGTCGATAAGGCGACCGATATAGACCTTCGCACGTACCTCGCCAGCCAGGGGATGAAGAAAGGCGATTTGTCCAAATTCGTGCAGGATGCCGTGAACCGGCGACTGTTGCGCGAGACGATCAACGAAATCAGGACCGGATTTGCGGACTTGAGCGCTGAAGAAGCGCAGGCTTTGGCGGACGAGGCGGTTGCATGGGCGCGTAAGGATCGAACCGCTTGAGAGTGGTGCTGGACGTCAACATCGTCGTGAGCGGCTTGATGTTCCCATCCTCTCCGTCGGGCGTTTTGTTGGAACATTGGCTCGACGACGAGTTCGACGTCCTGACGTGCTTCGAGCATATCGACGAATTGAGGCGAGTAACGCGGTATCCGAAAATCAGGGCGCGGGTCAGACCCCATCTCCTCGGAAAAGCTATCAATCGCCTAAGAAACACCGTGATCTATTATGCTCATATCGCAGCTGTCGAACTATGCCGCGATCCGTTCGATAATTATCTCCTCGGACTGGCCCTGACCGGTAAAGCTGACTTCCTGATAAGTGGTGACAAGGCGGATTTGCTTTCGCTCGAAAAGTTCGGAGCCACCCGAATCGTTTCCCCGCGTCAATCCTTGAGAGCCTTTGAGAGCCTTCGGGGCAACTCCGCCGGAAATGGGATGCGCCCCAACGGAACCCGAACCATCCCTTGAGCGTAGTTAACCATGCGGGAGGGCTTGATCGGAGCCCTGAAATGTCTTTTCCCATCTTCCGTCCGGCGCTGGCGATCGGCGCGCTGCTCGCGGTCGGCGCCTGCAGCAGCTATGGCGATGGTTATGGCTATGGTGGCCGCGTATCCTATGGATATAACAGCGGCGGCCGATACTCCGACGATTTCTACCAGCCCTACTACAGCGGCTATTACGGCTGGGGCGGGGACTATTATTATCCCGGCACCGGCTTCTATCTCTACGACCGCTCGGGCAAACGCCATCGCTGGAACGACAGCCAGCGCCGCTATTGGGAAGGCCGCCGCGGCGACAGCCGGGAGCCTACGGAAAATTGGGGTGGCTACCGGGACCACGAGGGCCGCGATTACCGCGAATATCGCGGAAATGGACATGATCGCGACCGACACAAACGACCGCGTTGAGCGGCGTCTATTTTCCCGCCGCAGCCGTCTGACGGTGATGGCGGATCACTTCGTCGATCACGAAGCGAATGAATTTCTCGCTGAATTCGGGGTCGAGGTCCGCGTCCACGGCCAAAGCGCGCAGGCGTTCGATCTGGCGGGCTTCGCGCCCCGGGTCGCTCGCAGGCAGACCGGAAACGGCCTTGTGCTCGCCCACGGCCTGGGTGATGCGGAAGCGTTCCGCCAGCATGTGGATCAGCGCCGCGTCGATGTTGTCGATGCTCTTGCGATAGCCCGCAAGCGTGGAATCCGGTGCGGCATTGGGCTGGCTGGTGCTCATGAACCCTCCGCTAGCATGCGAACATACGCAATTCCATTGCCCGCTTTGCGCTTGCGTTCAAGGGTTTGCGCGGGCAGGGGCGAGGCATGAGCGCCGACGTCATTCCGCTGCCGCTGAAAGAGCCGCAAAAGCTGGCTTCGCTCAGCCCGATCCTGTCCCTCACCGCCATCGCGATGAACTCGGTCAACGCGGTGATCCTTGACCGGATGCAGAGCGAGATTCCGCTGATACCGGCGCTGGCCGGCCATCTGATCTCGGGCGGCGGCAAGCGCATGCGCCCGATGCTGACGCTCGCGGGGGCCGAACTGGTCGGCTATCAGGGCTCGCGCCACCACAAGCTCGCCGCCGCGGTCGAGTTCATCCACACCGCCACGCTGCTGCATGACGACGTGGTCGACGGGTCCGACCTGCGCCGGGGCAAGGCCGCCGCGAACATCATCTTCGGCAATCCGGCGACCGTGCTGGTCGGCGATTTCCTGTTCAGCCGCGCGTTCGAATTGATGGTGGAAGACGGCAGCCTCAAGGTGCTCAAGATTCTCTCCAACGCGTCTGCCGTGATTGCCGAGGGCGAGGTCGATCAGTTGACCGCGCAGCGCCAGATCGAGACCAGCGAAGAGCGCTATCTCGGGATCATAGGCTCCAAGACCGCAGCTTTGTTCGCAGCCGCCAGCCGGATTTCGGCGGTGGTCGCCGAATGCAGCGAGGCCGAGGAAAAGGCGCTCGACGATTACGGCCGCAATCTCGGCATCGCGTTCCAGCTGGTCGACGACGCGCTGGATTACGACGCCGATGCCTCGGAGATGGGTAAGGACCGTGGCGACGATTTCCGCGAAGGCAAGATGACCCTGCCGGTGATCCTTGCCTATGCGCGCGGCAATGACGAGGAACGCACCTTCTGGCGCGCGGCGATCCAGGGGCACCGCAGTTCGGACGAGGATCTCGCCCATGCGGTCGAGTTGATCCGCAGCCACGACACGGTCAAGGCCACCCGCGAGCGTGCCCACCACTTCGTGCAGCGGGCGATCGACGGGCTGGCGATCTTCCCCGCGAGCAAGGCACGCGATGCGATGGTCGAAGCGGCACAGTTCGCGGTTTCGCGCGGGTATTGAGCTTTCCCGCCTTACCTCCGTCATCCTGAATTTATTTCAGGATCCATTTCTGGTCATCCTCAGGTCTGGCCTGTTTTGCACGATGGATCCTGAAACAAGTTCAGGATGACGGTATTGGGGTTGGCGAGGTATGGCGCAAATCGTGACCGATCTCCCCATTCAAGCCGTCCTGCCTGACCTGCTGGAAGCGCTGCGCGCGAACCCGTCGGCAGTGCTGATCGCCCCTCCCGGCGCGGGCAAGACCACCGCGGTTGCCCCGGCGCTGCTGGGCGAGGGCTGGTGCGGCGGCACAATCATCCTGCTCTCGCCCCGCCGGATCGCCGCGCGCGCGGCCGCCGAACGCATGGCCGAACTGCTCGGCGAGAAGGCGGGCGAGACAGTCGGCTATCTCACGAGGCTCGATACCAAGCGCTCCGCCAAGACCCGCATTCTCGTGATGACCGAGGCGATCTTCGTGTCGCAGATCGTCGGCGATCCGGAGCTTGCGGGCGTCAGCGCGGTGCTGTTCGACGAGGCGCATGAGCGGCATCTCGACAGCGACCTCGGCCTTGCGCTCGCGATCGAGAGCCAGCAGGTGCTGCGCGAGGATCTGCGGATCCTTGTGATGTCGGCGACGATCGACGGCACCCGCTTCGCGCGGCTGCTGGGCGATAACGAACTTTGGGCGCCCGTAGTCGAGAGCGAGGGCAAGGCCTTTCCGCTGCAAATCGAATGGCTTGGGAGTCGCCCCGAACAACGCCTCGAAGATACGATGACCTCGGCGGTACTCAACGCATGGCGCGAGCAGCAGGGCGACGTGCTCGCCTTCCTCCCCGGTGTCGGCGAGATCGAGCGGACGCGCGAGCGGCTGGCCGAAAAGCTGCCCAATGTCCCGATCCTGCCGCTCCACGGACAGGTCGAGCCGCAAGGCCAGCGCGCGGCGATCAGGCGCGATCCCGATGGCCGCCGCCGGATCGTGCTCGCGACCAGCATTGCCGAGACCTCGCTGACGCTCGACGGAGTGTCGGTGGTGGTCGACAGCGGGCTTGCGCGCCGCGCCGAATTCGACCTCGCGGCGGGCGTCACCCATCTGGTCACCGCCCGCGCCAGCCAGGCCTCGGCCGGGCAGAGGGCAGGGCGCGCGGCGCGGCAGGGGCCGGGGGTCGCCTATCGCCTGTGGGAAGCGGGCGCGCATGCCGGGCGGCCAGAGTTCGACCCGCCCGAAATGCTCACCACCGACCTCGCGCCGCTGGTGCTGTCGCTGGCGCAGTGGGGTTCGGGCGATCCGGCGGCGATGGCGTGGCTCGATCCGCCGCCGCCTGCCGCGCTCGCGGCCGCGCGCGGGCGGTTGCGGGCGCTGGGCGCGCTCGACGGGGAGGGGCGGATCACGGAATTCGGCCGCAAGCTCTCACAGCTGCCGATGGAACCGCCGCTCGCCGCAATGGTGCTGTTCGGCGCGCAGGCCGGCGATGCGCGAGACGCCGCGCGGCTGGCGCTGCTGTTGCAGGAGCGCGGGCTGGGCGGCCGGGGCGAGGATCTGGCGCAGCGCCTGTCGCGCTGGAATAGTGACCGCTCGTCCCGGGCCGAGGCTTCGCGCAAGCTCGCGGAGGGGTGGGCCAGGCGCGCCCAATCCCTCACCGAGCCCCCGCGGAGGCGGGAGCCTCAGGCCGATGGCGCCCGATTGCCTGAGACTCCCGTCTTCGCGGGAGATCTGGCTGTTCTGCTGGCAAGAGCACTCCCCGACAACCTCGCCCGCCGCCGCGACCCCTCGGGCGAAAACTGGATCAGCGCGGGTGGCCGCGGCTATACGCTCGATCCCGCCTCCTCGCTCGCGCGGGCGGAATGGCTCGCGATCGGCGACGCGCAGGGCCGGGCGCAGGGCGCGCGAATCACCGCGGCGCTGCCGCTCAGCGCGCGGGAGGTCGAGCAAGGTCTGCCTGACCGGATCGAGCGGCGTTCGGTCCTTAACTGGAATACCGAGGCCGGCCGGGTCGAAGCACGGCTGGAGCGGCGGCTGGGTGCGATCACTCTCGCCAGCGGGCCCGATCCCGCGCCGGATCCCGCTGCCGTCGCCTTGATGCTTGTCGACAAGGCTGGGGATAAACTTGCTGATATCCTGCCGAAAACCCTGATAGCGCGTGCCCGCTATGCCGGGATTTCTGCGCTTTCGCCCGAGCGGCTTGCGCAGGAGGTACCGGACTGGCTCGCGCCGCTGCTCCACGGCCGCCGCGATCTCGACCTGCCCAGGGGCAAGCTCATCGAAGCGCTGCTCAACCGGCTCGACTGGGACGAACGCCAGAAGCTCGACCGGCTCGCCCCACGCGAATGGGTGAGCCCGATCGGCAGCCATCCGGTCGATTACGAGGCCGAGGGCGGGCCCACGGTCGAACTCAGGGTCCAGGCCCTGTTCGGGCTCGACGTCCATCCGACGATCGGCCAGCCGCCCCAGCCGCTGCTGCTCCAGCTCACCAGCCCGGGCGGCAAGCCGGTCCAGGCGACTCGCGATCTTCCCGCGTTCTGGCGCGGCAGCTGGCGCGATGTGGTCAAGGACATGAAGGGCCGCTATCCGAGGCACCGCTGGCCGGATGAGCCGTGGACGGAAATACCGAGCCTCAAGACGAAAAACGCGTTTGAAAATGGTCGTAGCTAGAGCGCCGGTAGGCAATCGTTCTTGATTGAGCGGCAGAAATCCACGAAAGGCTAAGGCATGAGCGCACGCATCTACCAACGCCCGAAGAACGCCATGCAGTCCGGCAAGGCCCTCACCGACCAGTGGGTGCTCGAATTCGATCCGGCCGAGGCGAAGAAGCCCGACCCGCTGATGGGCTGGGCCGGCAGCGGCGACACCCAGCAGCAGGTCACGCTCAAATTCGCGAGCAAGGATGCCGCTCGGGCCTATGCGGCGAAGCACGGCATCTTCGCCCGGGTCCACGCGACCCCGCCGCGCGCGCTCAAGCTGCAGGCCTACGCCGACAATTTTCGCTAATTCGCACTCCCTTCGTCATTGCGAGCGTAGCGAAGCAATCCAGGGCGGTTGAGACACGCTCTGGATTGCCGCGGGACCTTCGGTCCCTCGCAATGACGAATTTCTTGAAATGATCCGATTCCCCCGCCATATGCGCGGCGGGAGCCGGTCGGACGTTTGCGTCCGCCAACCTGGTCAGATCCGGAAGGAAGCAGCCACAACGGTCAGCGGCGGGTCGGCCGGCTCCTTTTCCCCCTTCGACATTCCGGCCTCTACGCCCTACCTAGGGGCGCATGGCCGATTCACCCGAGATCGACGACCCGGAAAGCGAGGAGGAAGTCCTCGCCCCGACCGCTGCCGAGCTCGAGGCGGCGGGGCAGTCGGCGATGTTCGGCGCGCCCGAAGAGCCTGTGCCCCAGCCGATAGCCGCGCCGGCGCGGCAGGCCGCCAGCCAGCCCTATCGCGTGCTCGCGCGCAAATACCGGCCGCAGACCTTTGCCGAGCTGATCGGCCAGGATGCGATGGTCCAGACGCTCGGCAATGCGATCGCGCGCGAACGGCTCGCGCATGCGTTTCTGATGACCGGGGTGCGCGGGGTCGGCAAGACCTCGACCGCACGGCTGATCGCGAAGGCGCTCAATTGCATCGGGCCCGACGGCACCGGCGGCCCGACGATCGACCCTTGCGGTAAATGCGAACCCTGCATCGCGATCGCCGAGGGCCGCCATATCGACGTGATCGAGATGGACGCCGCGAGCCACACCGGCGTCGACGATGTGCGCGAGATCATCGAGGCGGTGCGCTATGCCGCGGTCTCGGCGCGCTACAAGATCTATATCATCGACGAAGTTCACATGCTGTCGCGCAATGCTTTCAATGCCTTGCTCAAGACACTTGAGGAACCGCCGCCGCATGTGAAATTCCTCTTCGCGACCACCGAGGTCGACAAATTGCCGGTCACGGTGCTGTCGCGCTGCCAGCGCTTCGACCTGCGCCGCATTTCGAAGGAATTGCTCGAAAAGCAGTTCGCCGATATCTGCGCGAAGGAAGGCGTCGCCGCCGATGCCGAGGCGCTGGCGATCATCGCTTCAGCCGCCGAAGGCTCCAGCCGCGACGGGCTCTCGATCCTCGACCAGGCAATCGCCCATGCCGATCTCGATTCGGATGGTCGGGTCACTGCGGAGCGGGTGCGCGACATGCTCGGCCTCGCTGATCGCAGCGCTTTGCGTACCTTGTTCGCGGCGCTGCTCGAAGGCGATCCGCAGGGATTGATCGCTCAGGTCGACAATCAATATGCGCTGGGGGTGGAGCCCCTCGCGTTGATCCGCTCGCTGATGGAGACGGTCCACAAGATCACCGTCGCACAGATCGGCAAGAGCGGCGCCGATGCACCGACGGCGGAGGAGCGCGCGGCGCTGGAGGAATGGGCCGCGCGGCTGTCTGCCGGGCAGGTCCACCGCCTGTGGCAATTGCTGCTCAAGGGCCATGACGAAGTGCGCCAGGCGCCCGATCCGCTGATCGCCGCGCAAATGGCGCTGCTGCGAGTTATGCACGCGGCCGATATGCCCGATCCGGGCAGTCTCGCGAAGAAGCTCGAGGAGATGGTCGCGAACGGCGTCGCGGTTGCCGCGCCGGCGGCGGCCAACGGCGCGGCACAAGCGCCCGCCGCCCGCGCCGCGCTCGATTGGGGCGAAGTGGTCGAGCAGGTGAAGCGCTCAGGCCAGTTGACGCTCGCGAGCCGGATGGAAATGCAGGTGCGGGTGGTCGAGCTGAGCCACGGGCGGCTCGTCTATGCGCTGGCGCCGGGCTTCCGCGACGATATTTCCCGCGAATTGCGAGACGGGTTGAACCAGCTCGGCGAGTCCCGCTGGGAAGTCGAGCGGGCGGATGCGGGCGGGGCGCTCACTCTGGTCGAGCGGCAGCAGGAACTCGCGGCCGAGCAGGATCGCGCCTTGCGCGAAACCCCGCTGGTGAAGGCGGCGTTCGAGGCGTTTCCGGGGGCCGAGCTGGTCGAGGACGAGGCTGGCGGCGAACGCAACTGGGCGCGGCGCTAGCCGCCGCCCGAGTCCCCGCGAAGGCGGGGACCTCAGGCGGCCTTGCGGTGCCTCGCCGATGGAGGCCCCCCGCCTTCGCGGGGACGACGGTTTTAAGTAAGGTGATCCGATGAAATCGATGGAAGAAATGCTCCAGGCCGCGCAGCAGGCGGCCGAAACGATCCAGAAGCAGATGAACGATGCGCAGGTGACGCTCGACAACATTGAGGTCGAGGGTGTCTCGGGCGGCGGGCTGGTGAAGATCCGCGCGAGTGCCAAGGGCCGCATCCTCGGGGTTTCGATCGACGACAGCCTGATCGTGGTCGAGGACAAGGCGATCCTCGAAGATCTCGTGACCGCGGCCTTCAACGATGCGCGTGGGAAGGCGGACCAGGCGGCCAATGCCGAGATGCAGAAAATCCAGGGCGGCATGGGCCTGCCGCCGGGGTTCAATTTCCCGGGGCTGGGATGATCGAACGCCTTCCCTGATTTGCCAGGAGGGCTCCACGAACCGTTTTCCTACATCGCCCCGATCTGCCACGATGCGGACATGATCCTGCGCCTGCCCCGATTCCGGCAACAGACGGGCCTCGCCCCCGCCGGCGCGGAGCGGTGCGTCTCCCGCAATCCCCCGATGTGTCACCCAGACACCCGCAACCCGCGCAGTTCCGCCGTTTGCGGAAGCGGACACCAGGGCGGACAGAGTGTCACTTGTGTAACCCTGAACACGCGGGCCCATCCACAGCCCCGCGCGAACGCGCCATTGCAGGCTTTCGCGTGCATCCCCATATTGGCGTCAAGCACGGGCATCACGCCCGCCCGGCGCAACCCCCGGCGCCGAATGCACGGATTGATAGACGCATGAATCTTTACCCTCTGCTTCCCCTGCGCGACATCGTGGTGTTCCCCGGTTCGGTGGTGCCGCTGTTCGTCGGCCGCGAGAAATCGGTTGCCGCGCTCGAAGAAGCGATGGCCGGATCGAAGGATATCTTCCTGCTCGCCCAGCTCGATCCGGGCTGCGACGATCCCGAGCGTGACGATCTCTACGATGTCGGCGTGGTTGCCCAGGTGCTCCAGCTGCTGAAGCTGCCCGACGGCACCGTGCGGGTGCTGGTCGAAGGCCAGCAGCGTGCCAGGCTTGAGAACCTGCGCGAGGAAGGCGATTTCACCGTTGCCCAGGTCGAGCTGCTCGAACCCGAAGAGGCCGGCGGCACCGAAGTGGCCGCGATGATGCGGTCGGTGGTCGAACAGTTCACCGAATATGCGAAGCTCAACAAGAAGGTGCCCGACGAGCTCGAGCAGGAGCTGGTCGAGATCGACGATGCGGCAAAGCTCGCCGACACGGTCGCGCACAACCTCAACGCCAAGGTTTCCGACAAGCAGGCGCTGCTGACCGAGCGCGATCCGATGAAGCGGCTGGAGATGGCCTACAGCTTCATGGAAGGCGAATTGTCGGTGCTGCAGGTCGAACGCAAGATCCGCGGGCGCGTGAAACGCCAGATGGAGAAGACCCAGCGCGAATATTACCTCAACGAGCAGCTCAAGGCGATCCAGTCCGAGCTGGGCGGCGGCGACGGCGAGGACGGCGACGAGATCGCCGAGCTGGCCGAGAAGATCGAGAAGACCAAGCTCTCGGTCGAAGCCAAGGCCAAGGCGACCGCCGAGCTGAAAAAGCTGCGCACGATGCAGCCGATGAGCGCCGAGGCGACCGTGGTCCGCAATTATCTCGACGTGCTGCTCGGCCTGCCGTGGGGCAAGAAGAGCCGCCTGAAGAAGGACATCTCGAAGGCCCAGGCGGTCCTCGACGAGGATCACTACGCGCTCGACAAGGTCAAGGACCGGATCGTCGAATATCTCGCGGTGCAGGCGCGTTCGAACAAGCTCAAGGGGCCGATCCTGTGCCTCGTCGGCCCTCCGGGCGTCGGCAAGACCTCGCTCGGCAAGTCGATCGCGAAGGCGACCGGGCGCGAGTTCATCCGCCAGTCGCTCGGCGGCGTGCGCGACGAGGCCGAGATTCGCGGCCACCGCCGCACCTATATCGGCTCGCTTCCGGGCAAGATCGTCACCAACCTCAAGAAGGCCGGAACCAGCAACCCGCTGTTCCTGCTCGATGAGATCGACAAGCTCGGCCAGGATTTCCGCGGCGATCCGGCTTCGGCCTTGCTCGAAGTGCTCGATCCGGAACAGAACGCCAAGTTCCAGGACCATTACCTGGAGCTCGACATCGACCTTAGCGACATCATGTTCGTGACCACCGCGAACAGCCTCAACCTGCCGCAGCCGCTGCTTGACCGGATGGAGATCATCCGCCTTGAGGGCTACACGGAAGACGAGAAGGTCGAGATCGCCGAGCGTCACCTGATCGAAAAGCAGGTCAAGGCGCATGGGCTGAAGAAGGGCGAGTTCACTCTCACCACCGAAGGGCTGCGCGACCTGATCCGCTATTACACCCGCGAAGCCGGCGTGCGTACGCTGGAGCGCGAGATCGCGCGGCTGGCGCGCAAGAGCCTGCGCGCGATCCTCGAGAAGAAGGAGACTTCGGTCACCATCACGCCCGAGAATCTCGGCGAATATGCCGGGGTGCAAAAGTTCCGCCACGGGATTTCGGAAGAAGAGGCGCAGGTCGGCGCTGTCACCGGGCTTGCCTGGACCGAGGTCGGCGGCGAGCTGCTGACGATCGAAAGCGTGACCGTGCCCGGCAAGGGCGAGGTCCGGACCACCGGCAAGCTCGGCGAAGTGATGAACGAGAGCGTGCAGGCGGCCTTCAGCTTCGTGAAGGCGCGGGCACCCGCTTACGGGATCAATCCCTCGATCTTCAACCGCAAGAACATCCATATCCACCTGCCCGAAGGGGCGGTGCCGAAGGATGGCCCTTCGGCGGGCATCGGCATGGTCACCTCGATCGTCTCGTCGCTCGCCGGGATTCCGGTGCGGCCGGATGTCGCGATGACTGGCGAGGTCACATTGCGCGGCCGGGTGCTGCCGATCGGCGGACTGAAGGAGAAGCTGCTCGCGGCGCTGCGCGGCGGGATCAAGACGGTGCTGATCCCGGAAGAGAACCGCAAGGATCTGGCCGAGATACCCGCCAACGTCACCGAAGGGTTGGAAATCGTGCCGGTGAGCCATGTCGATGAAGTGCTGGAACGCGCGCTGGTCTCGCCGCTCGTCGCGATCGAGTGGACCGAGGCGGACGATCTGGCGAGCCAGCCGGGCCCTGCGCCGGCGCCCGCCGGCACTTCGCCCACGGCCCATTAGTTTCGCTGCAGCGCAGCGAATCGGACGGTTTTCCGCGATTCTGACCGGGATGCGACGGACGGGGACGGGCGTTGTGACAGCACAAACCCCTCGGTTCATCGAAATCCGGGCGGAAATCCTCAAAAACCGCCCTTTTGTGCGAGGTTTGCCTTTGACAGCGTCGCCAAAATTCGCTCATGACTGCGCCACCCGAGAGGCGATGCAATAAACAAAGATCAAATCCGGCAACTTACTCAGAGGGGGTTCCAAGATGAACAAGAACGAACTGATCGGCGCCGTTGCCGATGCGAGCGGCCTTTCGCGCAGCGACGCGACCAAGGCTGTCGAAGGCGTGTTCGATACGATCACCGGCGCTCTTTCCAAGGGCGACGAAGTGCGCCTCGTGGGCTTCGGCACCTTCTCGGTTGCCAAGCGCAAGGCTTCCACCGGTCGCAACCCGCGCACCGGCGAGCCGATGACGATCAAGGCATCGTCGCAGCCGAAGTTCAAGGCCGGCAAGGGCCTGAAGGACTCGGTCAACTAAGTATTGTGGTTCACCGGTCGCGACACCTCGCGGCCGGTAACGAAAAAGCCGCGCCTGCTTGACTGCGGGCGCGGCTTTTTTGTGTCCGCTTTTCGGCGCTCTACTTCCCGAGCTGGATCAACGCCGTCGGCGCGGCGGTGGTGCGCTTGTTGATCGTCCAGCTCAGCTGCTTGCCGGTCGGGATCGCCTGCGGGCCCTCGTCGGTGTTGTTGGCCAGGATCGCGCCATCGGTGGTAATCGTGAAGACGCCGTCGAGCAACGGCAGGTTCTTGGTCTCGTCCGTCCCTCCCTCGGGCCCGCCGAACACCGAGGCCATCTGCAGCAACCCGTTGCCGCTGCTGGCGTTGTTCGACTGGACCACGAAGCCGGGCGCCTCGATCCGCGCGACATTCCCGTCGCGCAGATTCGCGACGACGAAGAAGTTCGCCATCGGGAAGCCCTCGAGCACCGGGAAGGTGAAATCGTGGCTCAGCGTGCTGGTGACCGAGAAATCGACGTCGTAAAGTCCGTTGCCCTTATAGGTGACCGCGTTCCAGCCGTGCTGCCGGCGCAGCTTGGCGGCGATCTCCTCGGCCGCCTGCGGGTCCGACGGGTCGATCCCGCCGAACAGGCTGCCGAAGGCCTTGGAATTCTTCTCGTCCTCGTCCTTCTTCGCCTGCTGCCGGGTGCCCCAGTCCTGGCGCTGCTGTGCGAGTTCCGCCTCGGTGCACTCGCGTTCGGCGTCGCCATTGTCGTCGTCGTAGCAGGTGTCGGGGCTGAATTCCTGCGGGGTCGCCGCCTCCTTGCCCATCTCGGCCAGCTGGTTCAGCCCGAGGATGTAGATCTCGCCCTTGTAGCTGTAGGTGAAGCTGCCGTTCTTGCGCAGGTCGAGCGCAGAGGTGAACTTGCCCGGCGAGAGGATGCAGGCGGCGAGCAGCAGCGCCAACCCTGCCGCGAGGCCTACGCCGGCCAGTTTTCGCATGGTCTCGAATTGCATCGTCAGTCCCCTTGGTCCGGCCTCAGCCGCGTGAGGCCACCGCATAGAGCGAAATCGCTGCGGCATTGGATACATTCAGGCTTTCCATCGCGCTGCTGATCGGCAGGCGGGCGAGGGCATCGCAATGCGCGGCGACGTTCTCGCGCAATCCTTCGCCCTCGGCGCCGAGCACCAGCGCGACCGGCCCCGCCGGCAGCGCCTCGGCCAGCTTAGCGCCGGCCTCGCCGGCAAGGCCGATGCGCCAGTAGCCGGCCTCCGCCATCTCTTCGAGCGCGCGCGACAAATTCACCACCCGCACCCAGGGCACCAGTTCAAGTGCGCCTGAGGCCGATTTGCCGATTACCCCGGATTCGGGCGGGGCGTGGCGGTCCTGCGTCACCAGCGCGCAGGCGTTGAAGGCCGCGGCCGAGCGCAGGATCGCGCCGACATTGTGCGGGTCCGTCACCTGGTCCAGCACCACCAGCGGCCGTGCGGGATCGCCGGACAGCACCTCGTCGAGGAACACGTCCTCCAGCGGCGCGCATTCGAGCACCAGGCCCTGGTGCGGCGCGTCATACGGCACCAGCCGGGCTAGATCGGAGACATCGGCATATTCGAACGGGAAATCGGCCGGCAGCTCGCCATCGAGCGAAGCGATCCCCTCACGCGTCGCCCACAGCTTGCGGTGTACCCGCGCCGGGTTCTTGAGCGCGGCCTCGACCGCGTGGCGGCCCCACAGCCGCACTTGTCCCGTACTCGCCCGGCCGCTGCCGCGCCCGCCCAGCATGCGGCCCGCACGTCCGCGCAATCTCCGCTTTTCGCCACCTTTGGCCACTGTCGCTCCTTCGCAGGGCAGAATGCCCGCTATCTTCGCCGCTCCTGCCAGCCGACCCATTGACAGGCAAGCGCCGCTTCGCCATTGGGGCGCCTCTCGGCCGGACGGCCCCTCCAAGGGCCAGCTTTTTCCGGGGCGACCCGGCACTGCTGACAATGTGCGGCGATGGTGTGGACAGGTGGCCGAGTGGTTAATGGCAGCAGACTGTAAATCTGCCCGCGAGAGCGTACGCTGGTTCGAATCCAGCCCTGTCCACCACCCGCCGCCCAATAGCTGACAGCGAGGCGACCGGTTTGCGAACATCTATGTGTGCGCCGCGCAACCGGGGCGCCCGTCGTGGGTTGTGAGGGAGGGCGCTAGGCCCTAGAGGCGAGGCATGGCCGGAGAGATACTCGACAACAAGGGCCGGGGTGACGTGTCGTGGGGCTGGCCCCCGATCCATCCCGAGGGACGCAAATACGGCGCGATCGCCGCGGCGGTGAGCATCGGGGTGATGTTCGGCCTTGGCTGGCACATCCTCGGCACGCTGTTGCTGGTGCTGACCGCGGGGATCCTTGCGTTCTTCCGCGATCCCGAGCGCGTGGTGCCGCAGGGCGACAATCTGATCGTCTCGCCGGCCGATGGCCTGATCACGATGATCCAGGCGGTTCCTCCGCCGATCGAGCTGCAAATCGACGACGGTACCGGCACCGGTGGTCTCGGCAATGCGCCGCTGACGCGCATTTCGATCTTCATGTCGGTGTTCGATGTTCATATCAACCGCTCCCCGATCGGCGGCACGGTGCGGCGGGTGATCTACGTCCCCGGCAAGTTCCTGAACGCGGACCTCGACAAGGCGAGCGAAGAGAACGAGCGCCAGCATATTCTGATCGAGCGGGCCGACGGGCTGCTGATCGGCTTCACCCAGATCGCCGGCCTTGTCGCGCGGCGGATCGTACCCTTCGTCAAGCCGGGCGACATGCTCGCTGCCGGCCAGCGGGTCGGACTGATCCGCTTCGGCAGCAGGGTCGACGTGTTTCTGCCGCAGGGCACCGATCCCAGGGTGCTGATGGGCCAGAAGGTGATCGGCGGCGAGACGGTGCTGGCCGAACTCGGCAAGCAGATGCTGATCGAGGGCGTGAACCAGTGAGCGGAGCGGGTGGGCCGGAAGACTTGAACGGTCAGGGCCTGCTCGGGCCCAAGGCCTCGGAAGAGGACGGGCCGGTCGCCGGATCGCCGGGCCGCGGGCTGACGCTGCGTGCGGTGCTCCCCAACGCGATCACCGCCGCGGCGCTGTGCTCGGGCCTCACCGGCGTGCGCTTCGCGATCAACGGCGACTGGCGGATGGCGGTCCTCGCGGTGGTGCTGGCGGGCGTGCTGGACGGGATCGACGGGCGGATCGCGCGGCTGCTGAAGGCACAATCGCGCTTCGGGGCGGAACTCGACAGTCTTGCGGATTCGCTCAGCTTCGGCATGGCGCCGGCGCTGATCCTGTTCCTGTGGTCGCTCAACGATCTCCCGGGTGCCGGCTGGTTCGCCGCATTGCTCTACGCGCTGTGCTGCGCGTTGCGGCTGGCGCGCTTCAATGCCCGGATCGACATCGACGACCAGCCGCACAAGTCGGCCGGCTTTCTCACGGGGGTTCCGGCGCCGGTCGGGGCCGGGCTGGCGTTCATCCCGCTCTATCTGTGGCTGGCAAGCGGGGAGGCGATCTTCCGCCAGCCGATCCTGGTTGCGGTATGGCTGGCGGTGATCGCACTGCTGCTGATTTCGAACGTCGCGACGCTCAGTTGGGGCCGGCTCCGTCCGAAGCGGAGCCTGAGGCTGTTCCTGATCGCGGTGGTGGGCATGATCGCCGCAGCGCTGCTGCAATATCCGTTCTGGACGCTGACGGCGATCTGCGCGGGCTATCTTGCGCTGATCCCGGTAGGGGTGGTGACTTACGCCCGGGTCAAGCGGCAGCGCGCAAGGCGGGCTGCGGCCGAGGGCTGAACCCGTTCGAGCAGACGACCCGAAGCGCGGGCCGCAGCCGCGGCGCGGCGGGATCGATTACCCGGATCGTCACCGACACTTTCGCTTCGCAATTCGCGGCCGCGCGTCGCAATCCGCCGAGGGCGGCAAACGCCCGCACATAGGAGGCACCCAGCACAGCCAGGGCAGCGATGGCGGCGGCAACGAAAAACACGGTCAGCGCGAAAGCGAACATCTCGGTTTACTCCTGTTCCCAACCCTGCTCAAAGGGTAGGGAAAGCCTTGTGGAAAACCCGTGGACAGTTGGTATGACAACGGTCTGACGAATCGGGTGTTCCATCTGTTGGAACGTATGTTCCCTTTTTGTTCTTTCCGGTCAAGCGATATTTCGTGCGTCTCGTCGCGGCGAGGCGGCGCGGCGGTACGCGGGCAGGGCGATTCAGGCTGGATTTCCGCCGAAACCCCCGCTAAGGGCCGGCTCGCCTGATGATCTTCGACACTCGAAGGCCGGGGGCAAATTCACAGGTCAGGCGCACATACCGGTGCCGTTTGCGGATCCCATTTGCTTGGGCCGTCACGGTTCCAGCCTGACCGAGGAACAACCGGAAAGGAAATTACCTATGGCGGCTCCTACCGTCACGATGCAGGAACTGATCGAGGCCGGCGCACACTTCGGCCACCAGACCCACCGCTGGAATCCGCGGATGAAGCCGTACATCTTCGGCGCCCGCAATGGCATCCACATCATCGACCTGTCGCAGACCGTGCCGCTGATGGCGCGCGCGCTCGACTTTGTCTCGGCCACCGTCCGCCAGGGCGGCAAGGTGCTGTTCGTCGGCACCAAGCGCCAGGCGCAGGGCCCGATCGCCGATGCGGCCCGCGCGAGCGGCCAGTATTTCGTCAACCACCGCTGGCTGGGCGGCATGCTCACCAACTGGAAGACGATCAGCCTCTCGATCAAGAAGATGAAGACGATCGAGGAACAGCTCTCGGGGGACACCTCGGGCCTGACCAAGAAGGAAATCCTCGATCTCACGCGCAAGCACGAGAAGCTCCAGAACTCGCTCGGCGGTATCCGCGACATGGGCGGCATTCCGGACGTGATGTTCGTGATCGACGCGAACATCGAGGAACTGGCGATCAAGGAAGCCAACGTGCTCGGCATTCCGGTGGTCGCGGTGCTCGACACCAATGTCGATCCCAGCGGCATCGCCTTCCCGATCCCGGGCAACGACGACGCCGCCCGCGCGGTGCGCCTCTATTGCGACGCGATCGCCCAGGCTGCCACCAAGGGCGGTCATGAAGGCGTGGTCGATTCGGGCCGCGATATCGGCGCGATGGAAGCTCCGCCGGTTGAAGAAGCCCTTTCGGATACCACCGCCGAGGCGACTCCCGAGTCTCCCGTCGCGGCGGAAGCTGGCGTGGAAGCCTCGGCTTAAAAGCGTAACCGAACCGGCATAATTGCGGGGTAACGCGCCGGACCATGAAGGGGCCGGCGCCCCCAAACCTATAAGGAAGATACGATGGCTGCCTATACCGCTGCTGACGTGAAAAACCTGCGCGAGCGCTCCGGCGCCGGCATGATGGACTGCAAGAAGGCGCTCGAAGAGACCAATGGCGACATCGAAGCCGCGGTCGATGCTTTGCGCGCCAAGGGTCTTGCCGCCGCCGCCAAGAAATCCAGCCGCACCGCGGCCGAGGGCCTCGTCGGCGTCGCCGTCGAAGGCACCCGGGGTGTTGCGGTCGAGGTAAACTCGGAAACCGACTTCGTCGCCAAGAACGAGCAGTTCCAGGATTTCGTCCGCAAGACCACCGCGGTCGCGCTGGGCGCGTCGTCGAACGATGTCGAGGCGCTCAAGGCCTCGGCCTATCCCGACGGCGGCACCGTGGCCGAGAAGCTGACCAACAACGTCGCGACCATCGGTGAGAACCAGCAGGTCCGCCGGATGAAGGCCGTATCGGTCTCCGACGGCGTGATCGTGCCTTACATGCACAACGCAGCGGCCCCCGGCCTCGGCAAGATCGGCGTGCTGGTCGCGCTCGAGAGCGAAGGCGACAAGGCCAAGCTCGAGGAACTGGGCAAGCAGATCGCGATGCACATCGCGGCCGCCTTCCCGATGGCGCTCAATGCCGACGACCTCGATGCCGACGTGATCGCGCGCGAGCGTTCGGTCGCCGAAGAGAAGGCGAAGGAAAGCGGCAAGCCCGCCGAAGTCCAGGCCAAGATGGTCGATGGCGCGATCGCCAAGTTCGCCAAGGAAAACGCGCTGTTGAGCCAGATCTTCGTGATGGACAACAAGACCCCGATCCAGCAGGTCGTCGACAACGCCGGCAAGGATGCCGGCGCGAAGATCGTGCTCAAGGACTATGTCCGCTTCCAGCTCGGCGAAGGCATCGAGAAGGAAGAAAGCGACTTCGCCGCCGAAGTCGCCGCGATGGCCGGCTGAACGCCGTCTTCCAAACGCTTCAAGAGGCCGCCGGACTTCGGTTCGGCGGCCTTTTTCGTGCGATTCGGTGGGGCTTGTTGATGAAACACATACGGCGAGCCGGGTTTGCACGGGCAAACGGGGCGGTTTCGCGAATCCAACAATAAGAAAGAGCCGATGCGAGGCTAGCGAGATCGGGGCGTGTAGGAAAACGGGTTTTGTGCCGCGCTTCGCCCCCTGTCGTTTGAATGAGTGCACTTACCGCCCTCCGCCCCTTGGCAGCACCGGTCACAATCCTATAAGGGCCGCGCCCAGGCAGTTTCGTGAGAATTGAGTAGAATGTCCCAGCCCCGCAAACGCGTGTTGCTCAAGCTTTCGGGCGAAGTTCTGATGGGCGACCAGTCCTTCGGGATCGACCCCGCTTTCGTGCTGGAACTGGCGAGGGAAGTGAAGGCCGCGCGCGATACCGGGCTGGAGCTGTGCCTGGTGATCGGCGGCGGCAATATCTTCCGCGGCATGGCCGGGGCGGCGCAGGGGATGGACCGCGCGCAGGCCGATTACATGGGCATGCTGGCGACGGTGATGAATGCGCTCGCGATGCAGAGCGCGCTCGAACAGCTCGGGG
Source organism: Candidatus Andeanibacterium colombiense (assembly GCA_029202985.1). Taxonomy (GTDB): domain Bacteria; phylum Pseudomonadota; class Alphaproteobacteria; order Sphingomonadales; family Sphingomonadaceae; genus Andeanibacterium; species Andeanibacterium colombiense. The sequence continues at coordinate 28,890 of CP119316.1, forward strand.
TCGAAACCCGGGTCCAGTCCGCGGTGCAGATGGATGCGGTGTGCGAGCCGGTGATCCGCCGCCGGGCCGAACGCCACCTCGAAAAGGGCCGGGTGGTGATCTTCGCCGCCGGCGTCGGCGCCCCATACTTCACCACCGACAGCGGCGCGGCGCTGCGCGCGGCCGAAATGAAGTGCGACGCGCTGTTCAAGGGCACCAGCGTCGACGGGGTATACGACAGCGATCCGAAGACCAATCCGGCCGCCAAGCGTTACGATACGGTCACCTACGACACGGTGCTGGCCGACAATCTCCGCGTGATGGATGCCTCGGCCGTGGCCCTGTGCCGCGACAACAATATTCCGATCGTGGTGTTCTCGATCCGCGAAAAGGGCAATCTGGCGAAGGTCCTTGCGGGCGAGGGCACCCGGACGACAGTGCAGAAGGAAGCCTGACATGGCAAAATACGACAAGGCCGATATCGAACGGCGCATGGGCGGCGCGGTCGAGGCGCTGAAGGGCGATCTCGCGGGCCTCAGGACCGGGCGCGCCAACACCGCATTGCTCGATCCGGTGACGGTCGAGGTCTATGGCTCGATCATGCCGCTCAGCCAGGTCGCGACCGTTTCGGCGCCCGAACCGCGGCTGCTCAGCGTGCAGGTGTGGGACCGGTCGAACATGACCCCGGTCGAAAAGGGCATTGCCCGCGCCGGGCTCGGCCTGAACCCGATCACCGACGGGCAGACCATCCGCCTGCCGATCCCCGATCTGACCGAGGAACGACGCAAGGAATTGGCCAAGCTTGCCGGGCAATATGCGGAGAAGGCCAAGGTCGCGATCCGCAACGTCCGCCGCGACGGCATGGAAATGCTCAAGGAAGACGAGAAGAAGAAGGAAATCTCCGAGGACGACCGCAAGCGGTCCGAGGAAGAAGTTCAGAAGCTGACCGATCAATACATCAAGAACACCGATGAAGCCGCTGCCGCGAAGGAAAAGGAAATCCTCAGCCAGTGAGCGAAGGCGCGCCCCCGCTCGCCCCGAGCGTCAGTGAGGGGCGGGACTTGTCCGGCGATCCCGGCTGCGAGGATGCGGGCGGTACAGCTGCGGCTCACGGCGTGCGTCACGCGGCGATCATCATGGACGGCAATGGCCGCTGGGCCCGCTCGCGCCATCTGCCGCGCGTGATCGGGCACCAGCGCGGGGTCGAGGCGGTGCGCAAGCTGGTCCGCGCCTGCCGCGGCCTCGGGCTCGAATGCCTGACGCTGTATGCGTTCTCGTCCGAGAACTGGAAGCGCCCGGAAGACGAGATTTCCGACCTGATGGGTCTGCTGCGCAAGTTCATCAAGGCCGATCTGCCCGAATTCGTCACCAATGGTGTGCGGTTGAAGATCATCGGCGATTACAAGGCATTGGCGCCCGATATTGTCGCCAGCCTCGAAGATGCGGAAGCGCGCACCGCGCATGGCCACATCACCCTTGCGGTGGCGCTGAATTACGGCTCGCAGCAGGAAATCGCGCAGGCGGCGGCCAAAGCGGCGGCCGAGGGCGAAGTGACGCCCGCGAGCATCGAGAAATATCTCTACACCGCCGATCTCCCGCCGCTGGACCTGCTGATCCGCACCTCGGGCGAGGTGCGCCTGTCGAACTTCCTGATGTGGCAGGCGGCCTATGCGGAGATGTATTTCACCGAGGTGCTGTGGCCGGACTTTACGCCCGCGCATCTGGAACAGGCGCTGGCGAGCTTCGCGGGACGGGAGCGGCGCTTTGGCGGGCGGTGAAGCCTGTTCGATCCTCCCCCACCGGGGGAGGGGGACCGCCGAAGGTGGTGGAGGGGGCGCCCTCTCCGTCAGCCCTGCGGGCCGCCACCTCCCCCGGTGGGGGAGGATCTTCCCGTGACCGACACCCTCACTCGTAAATCCGACCTCGGCACCCGCACGCTGACCGCCATCGGCATGGTCGTCGTCGCGGGCGGGGCGCTGTGGCTCGGCGGCTGGTTCTGGGCGGTGTTCGTCGGCCTGATCGCGGTCGGCGTGTTGTGGGAATGGCGCGCATTGGTGCGGGGTTTCGTACCCACGGCGCTCAAGCGCATGCTGTGGAACGTCGCGGGCTTTATCTACATCGCGGTAGCCGCCTTCACGCTCTTGCTGTTGCGCAGCGAATTCTTCGGAATTGCACCGGTGCTGGTGTTCGTCGGCGCGGTAATCTGCATCGACATCGGCGCCTATTTCGCCGGGCGGAGCATCGGGGGCCCGAAGATCGCCCCGAAGATCAGCCCATCCAAAACCTGGGCCGGCCTCGGTGGCGGAATGGTCGGGGCCGCCATCGTGCTGGTCTTGGCCAGCTATGTCACTTCGCAATGCTATCTCGGCGATGCCGGTTCCTGCGGGCTGACGCGGCCGCAGGATTACCTGATTCTGGTGATTCAGGGCGCGGCGCTGGCAATCGTGGCCCAGGCCGGAGACTTCTTCGAAAGCTGGATGAAGCGCCGGGCGGGGGTGAAGGATTCGGGCAGGCTGCTGCCCGGTCATGGCGGATTGTTCGACCGGGTGGACGGTCTGCTGGCCGTGAGTTTCGCGTGGGGTATCGTGGCGCTGGCTTTCCGGAGCATGGCGTTCTGATGACCCGCTCGATCTCCGTCTTCGGCGCGACCGGCTCGATCGGCGCCTCCACCCTCGACCTGATCCGGCGCGAGCGGGACAAGTGGCGGGTCGTCGCGCTCACCGCCAATTGCCAGTCGGTCGAACTGGCGATGCTGGCGAAGGAATTCGGCGCCGAGATCGCGGTGGTGGCGGATGAGAACTGCCTGCCGGAATTGCGCGACGCGCTGGCCGGAACCGGGATCGAGGCTGCCGCCGGCGCGGATGCGCTGTGCGAGGCGGCGTCGCGCGGGGCCGACCTGACCATCGCCGCGATCGTCGGCTGCGCGGGCCTCGGCCCGACGATGGCGGCGATCCGCGCGGGCGGGACGATCGGGCTCGCGAACAAGGAAGCCCTGGTCTCCGCCGGCGAGGTGATGACGGCCGCGGTCGCGAAATATGGCGCGACATTGCTGCCGGTCGATTCCGAACACAATGCGATCTTCCAGTGCCTGCAAGGCTACCGGATGAGCGACGTCGCGAAGATCACCCTGACCGCGAGCGGCGGGCCGTTCCGCGAATGGAGCGCCGCGCAGATCGCGGCGGCGACCCCGGCGCAAGCGGTCAAGCATCCGAACTGGAGCATGGGCGCGAAGATCAGCGTCGATTCCGCGACGATGATGAACAAGGGCCTCGAACTGATCGAGGCGCATCATCTGTTCCCGGTCGGGCTCGAAAAGCTCTCGATCCTGGTCCATCCGCAAAGCGTGATCCATTCGATGGTCGAATATCGCGACGGCTCGACCCTTGCGCAGCTTGGCCCTTCCGACATGCGCGTGCCGATCGCCGCGACGCTCGCGTGGCCGGAGCGGATGGATACGCCGCTCGACCCGCTCGACCTTGCGCGGATCGGTTCGTTGAGCTTCTTCGCGCCGGATGAAGCGCGGTTTCCGGCCACGCGGCTGGCCCGGCAAGCCGCCGAAGCGGGCGGGGCGGCCCCGGCGGTGCTCAATGCGGCCAATGAAATCGCGGTCGCGGCATTTCTTGCCGGTCACATCGCATTCACCGAAATTTCGGCAATGGCCGACAGGATGCTGACACAATCCATCCCCGCGGCGCCTGCGTCTCTCGACGAAGTGCTGGCGGTCGATGCCGAAACCCGCGCCCGTGCGCGCGAATTGCTGGAGCTTGCCTGACTTGGCCCAACACGTACCCGTCTGGATGATGATCCTCGGCTTCCTGCTGGTGCTGGGGCCGCTGGTGACCATCCACGAGCTTGGCCATTACCTGGTCGGCCGCTGGTGCGGGGTGAAGGCCGATGCCTTCTCGATCGGCTTCGGGCGCGAGATCGCCGGCTGGACCGACCGGCGCGGCACCCGCTGGAAGCTCTCGCTGCTGCCGCTGGGCGGCTATGTCCAGTTCGCCGGCGACATGAACGCGGCGGGTACGCCGAGCCAGGAATGGCTCGACCTGCCCGAGGAAGAGCGCGCGCGGACCTTCCAGGCCCATCCGCTGTGGCAGCGCGCGCTGATCGTGCTGGCCGGGCCGATGACCAATCTGCTGGTGGCGGTGGCGATCTTCGCGGCGTTCAATTTCGCTTATGGCAAGCCGGTCCCGCTCGATCCGTCGAAGACCAATGTGGTTGCGAGTTTCACGCCGAACTCGCCCGCAGAAGCGGCCGGGCTGCGCCAGGGCGACGAGATCGTCTCGATCGACGGCGAGGCGGTCCACCGCTTCGACGAGATCACCGGCCGCATTTCGCTGTTCCCGGGCCGCACCGTCCAGATCGGCGTCAGGCGAGACGGCGAAACGCTGAAGATCCCGGTCAGGATCATGGCGAGCAAGGAGACCGACCAGTTCGGCAACGAGGCGGTAATTGGGCGGATCGGGGTATTCTCGAGCACGATCCGCTTCGAGCCGGTCGGGGTGGGCGAGGCGGTGACCTCGGCGGCCGAGCAGAGCGTCGCGATGGTGCGGATGATGGTAACCGGGATCGTCCAGATCGTGGCCGGCGAGCGCTCGGTTAAGGAACTTGGCGGCCCGATCAAGATCGCGAAATATTCCGGCGAGCAGCTCAGCCTCGGGCCGCAGGCGTTTGTCCAGTTTGTGGCGCTTATTTCAATTAATTTGGCATTCATTAACCTGCTGCCAATTCCTGCCCTCGACGGCGGGCATCTGGCTTTCTACGCGGCCGAAGCGGTTCGCCGGAAGCCGGTCGGTCAGCGCAGTCAGGAATGGGCGTTCCGTACCGGCGTGGTGTTTGTGCTCGCGCTGATGCTGTTCGTCACTTTCAACGATATTACGTCGCTCACGATTTTTGGGCGTTGAGCACGGCGGGGGCGGCAAACTGGCGCAAAATCCGGTAACATTGCTTGATTGGTGTCACAGCATCGGGCAATGGCGGCGGTTGAGCGCTACCTGGGAATGTTCCCGTGGGAGGGCGGCAAATTAGCCCGATTGTGGCGACAAGTGCCGTGTCGAGGATTGGACGGGAAATGAGCCGCAAGGGCAAGATTATCGCTGCACCGAAGATCGCCGGAGTGCTGCTTTGCGGCACCATCCTGGCGGGCGTTCCGGTTGCGGTTCATGCGCAGGACGCCGCCCCCGCCGCAACCCCGGCTCCGGCCGCGGCACCCGCGCCGGCGGAAACGATCCGTTCGATCGTGGTCACCGGCGCCCAGCGGCTCGAGCCCGAGACGATCCTCAGCTATGTCCAGCTGCGGGTCGGCGGAACCTATACCGAGGCCGCGGCCGACCAGGCGCTGAAGGACCTCTACGCCTCGGAACTGATCGCCAATGCGACCGTCCGCAACGATGGCGGCAACATCACCATCGACGTGCAGGAAAACCCGATCGTCAACCGGATCATCCTCGAAGGCAACAAGCGCCTCAAGGACGAGAAGATCACGCCCGAGATCAAGCTCTCCCCGCGCCAGATCTTCACCCGTTCGAAAGTCCGCGCCGACGTCGCCCGCATCGTCGAGCTCTACAAGCGCCAGGGCCGCTTCGCCGCGGTGGTCGAACCGAAGAGCGTCGCGCTGCCGCAGAACCGGGTCGATATCGTTTACGAGATCACCGAGGGCCCGAAGTCCAAGGTCCGCCAAATCAACATCATCGGCAACGAGAAGTTCGGTGACGGGGAATTGCGCGGCCAGATGGTCACCAAACAGTCGCGCTTCTTCCGCCTGTTCAGCTCGGCGACCAGCTACGATCCCGACCGCCTGGCCTATGACCAGCAGAAGCTCCGCCAGTTCTATCTGACCCAGGGCTACGCCGATTTCCGCGTGGTGTCGGCGATGGCCGAACTGACCCCGGACAAGAAGGACTTCATCATCACTTACGTGGTGGAGGAAGGCCAGCGCTACAAATTCGGCGACGTCTCGGTCGAAAGCCAATTGCGCGATTTCGACGGCAACCAGCTCGCCAAGGGCATCCAGGTCAAGAAGGGCAACTGGTACGACGCCAAGCTGGTCGAGGATACGGTCGAAGGACTGACCCAGACCGCCGGCCTGTTCGGCTATGCCTTCGCCGACGTCCGCCCGGACTACAGCCGCGACAAGGAAAACCTCACCATGAACGTCAAGTTCGTGCTGAACGAGGCTCCGCGCGTCTATGTCGAAAGTATCAACGTCAACGGCAATACGCTGACCCAGGACAAGGTCGTGCGGCGCGAATTCCGCTTGGCCGAAGGCGATGCGTTCAACTCGCTGCAGGTCAAGCGCTCCACGGCGCGGATCAACTCGCTCGGGTTCTTCCAGCAGAACTTCGAGGTCGAGCAGGCCCAGGGCTCCGCGCCAGACCGGGTCACGCTCAACGCCAACGTGCAGGAGCAGGCGACCGGCGAATTGCAGCTGTCGGCCGGCTTCTCGTCGCAGGAGAGCTTCATCCTCTCCGGCTCGATCCGCCAGCGCAACTTCCGCGGCAAGGGCCAGACGATCGGCCTCAGCGCCGATTATTCGTCCTATTCGCGCGCTTTCACGCTCAGCTTCGCCGAGCCCTATCTGTTCGACAAGAACATCTCGATGGGCGTCGACATCTATCGCCGCGATTCGAACAACGACTATTACAACAACAACAATACCACCTTCAGCCAGGCGACCACCGGCTTCCAGGTGCGCGCGGGCGTGCCGCTGACCGAGAAGATGTCGCTGATCGGCCGCTATACGCTCAACTGGGACGACGTGACGCTCGACAAGAGCACTTATTACAGCACCCGCCTGACCCCGACCCCGGAATGCGACCCGCTGCTGGCCGGCCGCTATCTGTGCGATGCGCTCGGCAACCGGATCAGCTCGATCATCGGCGCCTCGCTGGTCTACGACAATCTCGACAACCGCAACCGTCCTACCCGCGGCGAACAGATCGCGCTCAACCTCGACTTCGCCGGGCTCGGCGGGTCGGAGCGCTACATCAAGTTCCGCGCCAATGCGTCGAAGTTCTGGAACCTCGGCAGCGGCTGGATCTTCTCGGTCAAGGGCGAGGCCGGTTACGTCAAGGGCCTGAAGGATCGCGGCCCGGGCGAGGATAGCGTCCGCCTGACCGACCGCTTCTTCCTCGGCGATCCACAGATCCGCGGCTTCGATATCCGCGGCGTCGGCCCGCGCGTGGTCCGCGAGTTCTACGCCTTCGACAACGCCGGCGTGCCGACCTGCGCGGACGGTACCTCGCATGCGGATTGCGCCGGTAATGGCGGTTTCACCTATACGACCGACCCCAAGAATCCGGTCGACGATCCGCTCGGCGGCGATATGTATTATCTCGTCCGCCACGAGCTCGAAATCCCGCTCGGTTCCGGCGCGCGCGAGCTCGGCCTGCGGCCGTCGATCTTCCTCGATGCCGGCGCCGTGTTCAGCGTTAAGAAACCTATCCTGACCGATACCGGCCCCAATGGGGCATTCTTCCCGGTCAAGGACGATGACGGCAATCCGCTCTATACGCAGATCGACACCGCGCTGCTCGTCAACGGCGTGTGTACGGTCACGGCCACGAGCCAGGTCACCAACCCGAACAACCCGACTCCTCCGCCCTGCATCGGGTCCGGCCCGATCGCGAATACCGCGCTCGGCTCCAAATCCGCGTCATTCCGCGAGACTTTCGTCGGTGATTCCGCCAAGCCGCGCATCTCTGTCGGCATCGGCGTCAACTGGAATTCACCGTTCGGTCCATTCCGGGTCGATTTCGCCAAGGTCTTGCTGAAAGAGCGCGGCGACGACACCAAGGCATTTACGTTCAACGTAGGAACCCAATTCTGATGAAAATTCTTCTCAAGCCGGCCATCGCCGCCGGTCTCGCGCTTGCCAGCGCCAGCGCTTTCGCCGCAACCCCGGCACCGGCCACCGGCCCGGTGGTCAAGGGAATCGGCGTGATCGATCCGGCCGTGATCGTTTCGGGCAGCACCGCGTTCAAGACCGCCGAGACCCAGCGCCCGGTGACCTACAAGCAATATTACGACCAGGCGCAGACGCGCGGCGACCAGATCCAGGCACAGCTGAAGCCGCTGTACGACAAGTTCGACGCCGACCGCAAAGCGGCCACCCCGAACACTGCCGACCTGCAGAAGCAATATGCGACGATCCAGCAGATGCAGCAGCAGGGCCGGCAGGAACTGAACCAGATCCTCCAGCCGGTCGGGCTGAGCCAGGCCTACGTGGAAGAGCAGATCCAGGACGTGCTGCCCAAGGCAGTCGAGAATGCCGCGACCAAGAAGGGCGTCACGCTGATCCTCAACCGCGATGGCGGCGGCGTGGTCATGCGCGATCCGGCCTATAACATGAACGACGAAGTCACCGCCGAGCTCAACGCTCTGCTGCCGACCGCGCAGCTCTCGCCGCCGCCGGGCTGGTTGCCGCGTGAAGAGCGCGAGCGCCAGGCGCAAGCCCAGGCCGCCAGCGGCCAGTCGGCTCCGGCCGCCGCCGCTCCGGGCACTGCTCCGGCCGGCGCGCCGGCGGATTCGCGCTAAGCGACCGACCACGACGATGAGCGAAGAAGCGGGCCAATCCGCCTACGATATTCGGAAGATTCTCAAGGCCTTGCCGCATCGGTATCCGCTGCTGCTGGTGGACCGCGTGAAGAGCATCGAACTCGGTGAACGCATTCACGCGGTCAAGGCCGTGAGTTTCAACGAAGACTTCTTCCAGGGGCATTTCCCCGGCCAGCCGGTCATGCCGGGCGTGTTGCAGATCGAGGCGATGGCCCAGGCGGCCGCGATCCTCGGGATCGAGACGCTCGAGCTGGCCGGCACCGGCAAGCTCGTCTATTTCATGGGGATCGAGAACGCCAAGTTCCGCGCGATGGTGGAACCGGGGTGCCTGCTCGATCTCCATGTCGAGTTCGTGCAGAAGCGCAGCCGCGTCTACAAGTTCAAGGGCGAGGCGAGCGTGGAGGGCAAGGTCACCTGTCAGGTCGAATTCACCGCGATGATCGCCGATCCGCCGAAGGACGTCTGACCCTTGCAATTTGCGGCTTCCGTCTGTAGGGGCCGCGCTTTCCGAACATCCGCAGGCACCGGTCGGAACCGGTCCGAGCATACGGAGCGATTACGATGAAGGCCGATACCCATCCCGACTACCACATGATCAAGGTCAACATGACCGATGGTACCGTGTTCGAAACCCGCTCCACCTGGGGCAAGGAAGGCGACACGATGAACCTCGAGATCGATCCGACCAGCCACCCGGCCTGGACCGGCGGCCCGCAGCGCATCCAGGATGGCGGCCGCGTCGCCCAGTTCAACAAGCGCTTCGGCGGGCTCACGCTCAAGAAGTGATTGGCGGATAGCCGACACGAAAAGGGCGGTCCTGCGGGGCCGCCCTTTTTCGTTTTGGCATTGCGGATGCGGCCGTTCGCAACCGGACTTCCGCGGTAGCGGGAAACCCTCAGGCCGCGTCTTCCCAGCTCCACGGCCGCTCGCGATACCATTTGGTGATCACGTATTTCATCCCCTTGCGCACCTTCATCGCGTGGTGGAGCGTCGCCGGGTTGCAGCTCCCATCGGGGCGGCGGTTGTTCCAGCAGACCAGGCGGCCCTGTTCGGGCTGGAACAATTTGTCGATCACCTTGAAGCGGGTCGCGCCCCCGGCATCGACCGTGTTGAGATAGACCATGAAGGTCCAGGTCCGCTGCCCGGTGGCCGAACAGAAGCGGTCGTAATCGGCGCCGCTGGGCTCGAAATAATCGGTGTGTGCCTTGAATTCCTGGCCCACTTCATAGCGCTGGCCCTGGATCGGCTCGCCGTGGGCCGCCGAAATCCCGTTGAGTTCGAGCAGCCGCCGCTCAAGCTCGATCACCGAGGGCTCGGTCGGCGCGAGGTCGCAGGTTTCGCTGGTGCGGAAATAATGGTCGCCGTCGGAATCGGCGATCGTCGACGGGCGCCGGTTGGTGTCGATCAGCGCCATCAACTCGCCGCACAGCTCGGGCGGGAGGAAGCCGGGGAGGGTGAACATCTCGATCCGCGGGCTCGGGACCTGGCGCATGCCGGGGCGGGCGCGAAGGATTTCTGCGGAGGTGTCGCCGGAGGAAAGCATCGCGCGACGATAGCGCCGCCACCCGCGCGATCAAGCCCGTGCGGCACCGTGGGCGAGACGCAGTTTTCGCTTTGCTTTGCCGGGGACCTGTGCGAGAGGCGCGCGCTCGCCGGACGTGGTTCGACACCTCCGCGCGGGCTTGTGGCGACCGTAGCTCAGTTGGTTAGAGCGCCGGTTTGTGGTACCGGAGGTCGCGGGTTCGGATCCCGTCGGTCGCCCCATTCTCCTCCTTGGGACATGCTCCCGGTTAACTCCCTTGCCGACGCGTGCGGCACCTGCCAAAGCGGCGCGGATTAGCCGGACAGACTCAATCAAATGCACGGTTTCGCCAATCCCGCCCGCTTCCTGCGCATCGCCCGCGTGCTGACCGCGCCGTTCCTGGTGGCGGGTCTGGCATTGACTGCTGGCGCGCTGGTCTACGGACTGGTCTATGCTCCGGCCGAGCGGCTGCAGGGCGATACGGTGCGGATCCTGTTCATCCACGTGCCCGCCGCCTGGCTCGGCATGGCCGGTTGGAGCGCGATCGCGGCGGCGAGCTTCGTCGAGATCGTCTGGCGCCACCCGCTGGCCGGGATCGCGGCGCGCGCCTCCGCCGCGCCGGGGGCCTTCTTCGCCGCTTTGTGCCTCGCTTCGGGTTCGCTCTGGGGCCGGCCGGCATGGGGCACCTGGTGGGTGTGGGACGGACGGCTGACCAGCATGCTGGTGCTGCTGTTCCTCTATTTCGGCTACATGGCGCTGGCCGGGGCGAGCAGCCGCGAAGGCGGGGCGAGCCGGATCGTCGCGATCTTCGGGCTGGTCGGGGCGATCAACATTCCGATCATCCATTATTCGGTGATCTGGTGGAATTCGCTGCATCAGGCGCCGAGCATCGGCATGGGCGGTTCGGCGATGGCCGGGCCGTTCCTGATCGGGCTGCTGGTCGCGACGATCGGCTTCACGCTGATTTTCGCCGGTGTCGTGCTGGCGCGGATGCGGGCGCTGCTGGCCGAGATCCAGGCCGAGGCGCGGCTTCGGCGCAAGGCGTTCGAGGGCTGATCCGGTGAAAGAGACGCTCGATCAGTGGAATTTCGTGATCGCGGTCTATGCGATCGGCATCGCCGGCACGCTCGCGCTGGTCGCGTGGAGCTGGGCTTCGATGAAACGCGCGGAGAAACGCCGTGACGCCGCGCGTTCGGGGCAGCACAAGCAATGAGCCAGCGTCTCGCTCCCAAGCACCAGCGGCTGATGCTGCTCGGAATCGCACTGGTGGTGCTGGTCGCCGCCGCGCTGATCGCGGCCTGGGGCCTGCGCAACCAGGCGAGCTATTTCTTCCTCCCCGCCGATCTGGTCGCCAAGCCGCCGGCGCCGGGGCAGGCGATCCGGCTGGGCGGGATGGTCCAGAAGGGCTCGGTCAAGACCGACGCGGACGGACTGACGATCCATTTCCTCGTCGGCGACGGCAAGGCCCGGGTGCCGGTGACCTATTCCGGCATCGTGCCCGACCTGTTCACCGAAGGTTCGGGCGTGGTCGCCGAAGGCAAGCTCGCGCCAGGCGGCACCTTCGTGGCCGACAGCCTGCTGGCCAAGCATGACGAGAACTATGTGCCCCGCGAAATGAAGGACATGACCGAGGCGCAGAAGCGCGCCGCGGTGGCAGAGACCACGAAATGATCGCGGAATTCGGTCTTGCGGCTTTGTGGCTCGCCGCCGCGCTGGCAGCGCTTCAGTTGCTGTGCGGAGCACTGGTGCTGCGCAAGGACGAACCCGAAGTGGCCGCGGTGATCTCCGAGATCGTGCGGCCGGTGGCGGTGGTGCAGGGCGTGCTGGCGGCGGTCTCGTTTCTGGCGCTGCTGGTGTGCTTCGGGCGGCTCGACCTGTCGGTGAAGCTGGTCGCGATGAATTCGCACACGATGCCGCTGATCTTCCAGCTCGCCGCCACCTGGGGGAACCACGAAGGCTCGATGCTGATGTGGGTGACGATCATGGCGCTCGCGGGAACGCTGATCGCGCTGATCGAACGACGCCTGCCCGAACGCACACTGATCGCGACTCTCGCCGGGCAGGCTTTCGTCGCCCTCGGCTTCTACGGCTTCATCCTCTATTCCTCGAACCCGTTCGAGCGGCTCGATCCGCCCGCGGCCGAGGGGCTCGGGCTCAATCCGGCGCTGCAGGACATCGGCTTGGCGTTCCATCCGCCGATGCTCTATCTCGGCTATGTCGGGCTCTCGGTCGCGTTCAGCTTCGCGATCGGCGCGCTGTTGACCCGGCAGGTGACGCCGGACTTCGCCCGCGCGATGCGCCCGTGGGTGCTCGGCGCGTGGATCTGCCTGACGCTCGGCATCACCGCCGGCTCCTATTGGGCCTATTACGAGCTCGGCTGGGGCGGCTGGTGGTTCTGGGACCCGACCGAGAACGCCTCGCTGATGCCGTGGCTCGCCGCGACCGCGCTGCTCCATTCGGTCAGCGTCCTCGCCGCGCGTGACGCGCTGCGCACCTGGACGATCATGCTCGGCGTGATCGCCTTTTCGATGAGCATGGTCGGCACCTTCCTGGTCCGGTCGGGCATCCTCACCAGCGTCCACGCTTTCGCGGTCGATCCGAAGCGCGGGGCGTTCATCCTCGTGCTGCTGGCGATCTATATCGGCGGCGCGCTGACCCTGTTCGCGGTGCGCGCCGGGACGGTGGCCGAGGGTGAACGCTTCGCGATCACCAGCCGCGAAGGCGCGCTGGTGGTGAACAATGTCGCGCTGTCGGCACTGCTCGGGATCGTGTTGGTCGGCACGCTCTATCCGCTGGTGACCGAAGCTTACGGGGTCAAGGTGTCGGTCGGGCCGCCTTATTTCACTCCGGTATCGGCGATGTTCTTCCTGCCGATGCTGGTGGTGCTGGCGGTCGGCCCGCTGCTGCGCTGGCGGCGCGACAGCCTCGAGCGGATCCAGGGGCCGCTGGTGCTGTTCTTCGTCGTCGCGGTGGCCGCGCTGGCGGGGATCTGGTTCAACACCTCGATCGGGTTCCTCCCGCTGATCGGCATGGCGCTGGCCGCGATGCTGGCGGTGGCGAGTTTCATGCCGGCCCGGGGGCGATCGCTGCGGCGCCTGCCACTGGCGGTGTGGGGCATGATGATCGCGCATTTCGGGGTCGCGGTCGGGCTGTTCGGGATGGCGGCGGACAGCGCCTTCACGGTCGAGAAGCTGGTCGCGGTCAGAGAAGGCGAGACGGTCGAGGTCGGCCCGTGGCGGGCGACGCTGAAGACGGTCGAGCCGGTCGCCGGGCCGAACTGGACCGCGCTCGAGGCCGGGCTGGCGGTCAGCTATGACGGCGGCCCGGGCAAATTGCTCAGCCCGCAGCAGCGCGAGTTCTGGGCGCCGGTGCAGAAAACCAGCGAATCCGCGCTGCTGACCCGCTGGAACGGCCAGCTCTATACGGTGCTGGGCGACGAAGCGGACGACGGCCGCTGGCAACTGCGCCTGTGGTGGAAGCCGTTCGTGACCTGGATCTGGTATGGCGGGATCCTGATCGGGCTGGGCGGGCTGCTGTCGCTGCTCGGCCGCGTGGGCACCGATCTCAAGCGCCGCCATGCGCAGGTACGGATCGCGCGGCGGAAGCGGACCGCCGAATGAACCGCTGGAAACTCTGGTTGCCGCTGGTGCTGTTCGCGGGCTTCTGCCTGGTGGCCGTGTGGCCGCTGCTGCATCCGCCGTCGAGCGACATCCACAGCCAGCTGATCGGCAAGCCGCTGCCGCAATTCTCGCTCAAGCCCGCCAGCCCGGACCTGCCCGGGGTCTCGACCCAGGATTTCAGGGACGGCAAGCCGAAGCTGCTCAACGTCTTCGCCAGCTGGTGCGTGCCCTGCGCGGCCGAGGCGCCGCAGCTCGGCCAGCTCCAGCGCCAGGGCGCGACGATCGTCGGGATCGACCTGCGCGACCGGCCCGAGGATCTCGCGCAATTCCTCGCCGGCAACGGCAATCCCTTCGCCCGGATCGGCGCGGACGACATCGGCGCGGTCCAGCTCGGGATCGGTTCGTCCGGCGTGCCCGAGACCTTCGTGATCGATGGCCAGGGCACGATCCGCTACCAGCATATCGGCGACATCCGCCAGGACGACGTCGCGATGCTGCTGGGCAAGCTGAAGGAGGCGGAATCGTGAGGTTCCTGCTGGCCCTGCTCGCACTCGTGCTCGCGTCGGTGACGCCGGTCCAGCTGGCCGCGCAGGATTCGATGCCCGACGCGCCCTATGCCTACAAGCAGCTCGAGGATCCGGCGCAGGAAGCGCGGGCAAAGGCGCTGATGGAAACCCTGCGCTGCCTGACCTGCCAGGGCCAGTCGATCGCGGATTCCGACGCGAAGATCGCCGGCGACATGCGCCACCAGGTTCGTACGCGGATCAAGGCGGGCGAGGATCCGGAGGCGATCCGCGGCTGGCTGATGGAGCGCTATGGCGATTACATCAGCTACAAGCCGGAACTGAGCGGTACCACCTGGCCGCTGTTCGCACTGCCGGTGCTGTTGCTGGCGGTCGGCGCGCTGGTGTTGCGCGGACGTTTCGCCAAGAGGAAAGGCGCATGAGCTTCGTCTTCGCGATCCTGCTCGCCGCGGCCTCCTTCGCCGCGATCGCGTTCGTCTTCCGCCTGCCGCGCAACGCCTGGACGCTGGTGCTGACCGCGTTGGTGCTGGGGCTGGCCGGCTATGCCAGCCAGGCCTCGCCCGATCTCGCCGGCGCACCGGGCCATCCGCCGAAGGACGATACCGAGGTCGACTGGGCGGTGATCGATATGCGCAAGGGTCTCGTCCCGCCGAACCTGCATTCGACCGCGCCGCTGCTGGTGACCGCCGACGCGCTCGCCCGGCGCGGCCAATATGCCGATGCCGGGGTGCTGCTGCGCGGGATCGTCCATGAAAACCCGAACGATTCGGAAGCCTGGCTCGCGCTTGGCAATGCGCTGACCTTCCAGGCCGACGGGGTGATGACCAGGGCGGCGTTGCTCGCCTATCGCCGGTCGGAAGCGCTGGCGCCGAACAGCGGGGCCCCGGCGTTCTTCGTCGGCTGGGCGATGATCCGCCAAGGCAAACTGCTCGAAGGCCGCCAGGTCTGGGCGGACAAGCTCAAGCAGATGCCGGCCGATGCGCCGGGCCGCGACGAACTGGCCAAGCGACTCGCAAATTTCGACCAGATTCTGATGAAACTGGTCCAACAGGGCAATGCAAAGCCGCAGTAAACCGCGGAAATCGACCATATTGCAGTGCGACATGGGGACTGCTAATCGCCGTCGCCCGCTCTCGGAATTTTCCGGGCGAGTCTGGCGGTACAGGGGCGTTCGAACTCGATGAGTGATCCCGTGACGCCGCAGGCCCCAGAACCGGATTCGCACCCGGCGCAAGAGCCGGGCCCCGAACAGACGCCCGACGACATCCTCGCCGCCAAGCACGGGGCCCATGCGATGGGCCACGGGGGCGACGGCAAGTCCGCCAAGTACAAGCTCGCCGCGGCCGCGGTCGGGATCGTGTTCGGCGATATCGGCACCAGCCCGCTCTATGCCTTCCGCGAAACCTTTTCCGGCCACCACCATCTCGAGGCAAACGAACTCAATCTGATGGGCGTGGTCAGCCTGATCTTCTGGTCGATGACGATCGTGGTGACGATCAAATATGTCGGCCTGCTGATGAAGGCGGACAACAAGGGGCAGGGCGGCACGCTGGCGCTGGTCGCGCTGATCTCGCGCTTCATCAGCCGCTCGAAATACGGCTGGCTCGCGGTCGCGCTCGGCGTGTTCGCGACCGCTTTGTTCTATGGCGACAGCATGATCACCCCGACCGTCTCGGTGTTGAGCGCGGTCGAGGGGCTGACCGTGGTCGAGGCGCGACTGCAGCCTTTCGTGATCCCGATCTCGCTGGCGCTGCTGATCGGGCTGTTCGTGATCCAGAAGCGCGGAACGGCCAAGGTCGGCGCATTGTTCGCGCCGATCATGGTCACCTATTTCACGGTGCTGGCGGTGCTCGGCGTGGTCCACATCGCCCAGTCCCCCGAAGTGCTCTACGCGCTCAACCCGTGGTACGCGGTGCGCTTCTTCATCGACGACGGCGTCACCGCCTTCCTCGCGCTCGGTTCGGTCGTGCTCGCCGTGACCGGGTCCGAGGCACTTTATTCCGACATGGGCCATTTCGGCCGCGGGCCGATGCGCCTGTCGTGGTTCGGCTTCGTGATGCCGTGCCTGATGCTCAACTATTTCGGGCAGGGCGCGATGATCATGGGGATGGAGCCGGCCCAGGCCGCGATCGCGATCAAGAACCCGTTCTTCATGCTGGCGCCCGAGGCACTGCGCCTGCCGCTGGTGCTGCTGGCGACGAGCGCGGCGGTGATCGCGAGCCAGGCGGTGATCACCGGGGCCTTCTCGGTCACCCACCAGGCGATCCAGCTCGGTTTCGTCCCGCGCCTGTCGATCCGCCACACGAGCGAGACCGAGGCCGGGCAGATCTACATCCCGTTCATCAACTGGGTACTGATGGTCGCGGTGATCGCGCTGGTGGTCAGCTTCCGCACCTCGTCGAACCTCGCCGCCGCATATGGCATCGCGGTGACCGGCGCGATGCTGATCGATACCTGCCTGATCGCGGTGCTGATCTCGCTGGTGTGGCGCTGGAAGCGCTGGCAGTGGATCCCGGTGGTGTCGGGCTTCTTCCTCGTCGACGGGGCCTATTTCCTCGCCAACACCACCAAGATTCCCGATGGCGGCTGGGTGCCGCTGGCGATCGGCGGGGTCGCCTTCACCCTGCTGACCACCTGGGCGCGTGGCCGCAAGCTGATGCGCGACCGGATGAGCGAGGTCGAGCTGCCGCTCGATATCTTCGCCAAGTCGGCCCATGCCAGCACCCAGCGCGTGCCGGGCACCGCGATCTTCATGTCGGCCGCGACCAAGGGCGTACCCTCCGCGCTGCTGCACAACATCAAACACAACAAGGTGCTGCACGAGCGGGTGGTGGTGCTGACGGTCAACATCCGCGACCTGCCCTATGTCGATCCGGACCAGCGCGTCGCGATCACCGACCTCGGCCAGGGCTTCTTCCGACTGGTGCTGAATTACGGCTTCATGGAAGAGACCGACCTGCCCGCCGCGCTGAAGGAAGCGGGCATGTGCGGCGGCAAGTTCGACATGATGCAGACCAGCTTCTTCCTCTCGCGCCAGACCCTGATCGCGTCGAAGACCCCGGGCATGGCGATCTGGCGGGAAAAACTGTTCAGCTGGATGCTGCGGAACGCCGCAACCCCGATGGACTTCTTCCGCCTGCCGACCAACCGCGTGGTGGAGCTGGGGAGCCAGCTGGAGATTTAGGGGGCTGGCGCACCGGGCAGCGCAAGCGGCCCACGAGACAGTTGACGCTTTCCGTTCGACCAAGCAGGCATGCGGGCAATCGAGTCGGGGCCCCGCTATCCCGTGCGACGCAAGAGGTGAGTTTGCGTCTTGAACCGCATTGCCGCCGCCGCCGCGGTTTCCGAGGCAGGCACGGGCCTTCCGAACAGGAAGCCCTGCGCCTGCTCGCATCCGAGACCGCGCAGCGCATCTGCGATCGCGACGGTCTCGACGCCCTCGGCCGTGACCGACATTCCCAAGGACTTGCCCAGTCCTACCACGGCACTGACGATCTTCTGGCTTTCCAATGACTCCATCGAACGAACGAAGCTGCTATCAATCTTAAGGTGATTGAAGCGCAGCTGCCGCAAATGGGCGAGGCTGGAATAGCCCTTGCCGAAATCGTCGAGCGCTATTCGAATCCCCGCGTTCTGAAGCGAGGCAAATACCTCCGCCGCCAGATCGATGTCACCGATGATGGTGTCTTCCGTAATCTCGACGATCAGCCGGCTCGGTGCGAAGCCTGTTTTCGCGAGAGCGGAGAGAAGCTTTGGCGAAAGCCACGGATCGCTCAACTGCTGCGGCGAGATGTTGATCGAGAGAGTGGTATGCGGGGGCCATTGCTGCGCCACCAAGCATCCTTCGGATAGGATGTGTTGGCCGAGTGCGTCGACAAGTCCCAGATCTTCCAGGATCGGAATGAAGTGATCGGGCGATATGATGCCGCGGACCGGATGAATCCATCGGGCGAGCGCCTCGAAGCCCGCCACTCGCCCACTGTCGAGATCGATGACAGGTTGAAAGTACGGTATGATATCGCCCGCCCCGAGTGCTGCGCGGATCTCCAATTCTAGTGCGGCGCGCTCGCTCAACCGGACATCCATCTCCGCATGGAAAAATCGGTATGTCCGGGGAGCGGTGCGCTCGGCCTCGCACATCGCGACATCGGCGCAATGGATCAGTTCGTCAGCATGTTTGCCATCGGCTGGGCATCGCGAGATGCCTACCGTGGCGCCGATCTCGATCTTGCGTTCACCTATCTGAAACGGTTCGGCCAATGACAGGATGATCTGTGCGGCGAGGCGGTTGGGTACCTGGCTGCCAGGCTCGTAGGAGATGACGCATACAAATTCGTCTCCGCCAAGCCGATACGTCAGGACACCGGGATTGGCCAGTTTCCTGAACCTGTTCGAAACTTCGATCAGCAGCGCATCACCGAACTCATGACCGTAGGCTTCGTTGACTGGCTTGAAATGGTCGAGGTCGATAAAGAGGACCGCGCATTCCTGGCCTGCCCGCCCGCTTTCCAGCAACGTCGTGCGCAACTCTTCTTCAAGAACCCGCCGATTTGGAAGTCCGGTGAGCGGATCGTGACGGGCAGCCTGCGTGATGCGTAACTCGGCCGCTTCACGGGCGGCGATCTCCCGCCGCATGTCGTGCGCGCGGCGGATCGCGATGAACAACGCAGCCACCCCGCCGGTGCAAATAGTGAAGAAAATCTCGTCGAGCTGCCACGCTTCATGCGCCGAGAGAAAGGCGGCCAGCCGATCGAATGCGTCGAACTGGTGGAAGAGGATGAGCACGATGGCGCCGCAAATGCAGATCCCCAGCGCTTCCTCGCGTCGCACAAGCCGTCGGGAAATGTCTTGCATATCCGCCATTGCGCATTCCAAGCATTCGGCATCCGGAGAGTGGTATTTCCTAAAATCGTTAACATATGCCCAGTTAGGTCGATCAGAGATCGCATGGAAATTCGATGATCTGGACCGGAAGCTTGTTCCAGACATTCAAAGAAAAGGGCGCCGCTGCTTTCGCAGGGCGCCCTTTTCTTTGGCGTAAGGTCGGAAAGGCTTAGCCGAGGTTCGCACTGACCATGCAGTAGAGCATCGGCAGCGACAGCAGCGCGTTCGTGCGGCTGGCGATCAGCGCGCGCGGCGCGGCGGCGGCTTTCTCTTCCGCGGTGGCTTCGACGATGCCGAGGATCTTCTTCTGGGCGGGCCAGATGATGAACCATACGTTGAAGGCCATCACCAGCGCGATGTACATGCCGAGGCCGATCAGATTCACGTGGCGGTTGCCGCTGAAGGTGAAGGCCTGGTGGGCATAGCCCGAGACGACGGCGATCACGAGGCCGGTCAGCACCGTGAGCAGCGCGGCGTAGCGGAAGTAGAAGAACACTTTCGGCGCGATGAAACCGGTGATCGCGCCCTTCTGCTCGGCCGGGATCGACGGCATGGTCGGGACCTGGACGAAGTTGAGGTAATAGAGCAGGCCGATCCACAGGATGCCGAAGAACACGTGCATCCAGCGGAACACCGAATTGACCGTGGCCGGCACATCGGGGCTGAAGCCGAAGATTACCGCGATGGCGAGCACCAGCCCGATCAGCATCACGAGATTGAGATTAGCGAACAGTTTGGCCATGTGACTTCCCCCTGGCGTTGTCATGTGGCCGGCAGTCTATCGCCAAAAATGCACGGTCGGCAAGCGAGTGCTGCTTATTGCGGGGGAAGCGTGGTTTCCTCTTCGACCTTCGCCTCGGTCGCTAGGCCGTGCTTCAGCAGCATCGGCAGCTGCGAAAAGGTGAACAGGAACGACAGGCCGGCAAACACCGGCACCTTGATCGCGAGCCAGGTTCCGAAGCCGCCGTTCTCCGCGTTGAACTTGAGCCGAAGAAGCTCGTTGAGCACCGCGAGCGCGAAGAAGAAGAACCCCCAGTTGCGCGACAGTTTCAACCAGCCGTCATCGTCGAGGCCTTCGAACGCGGCTTCCAGCAACCATTGCAGCAGCGCCTTGCCGCGCCACCAGCCGACCAGCAAAACGGTGCCGAAGAACAGGTAGAGCACGGTCGGCTTGACCTGGATGAACTCGGGATCGCGGAACAGGATGGTCAGCGCGCCGAAGCCGACCACCATGATCGTCGATAGCCACAGCATCCGCGAGATCTTGCCGAACCGCCATCTGGAGATCGCCAGCGCCGCGATCGACGCGACGACGAAAGCGGCGGTGCTCTTGGTCACCGCGACGATCACTCCGATGCCTTCATGCTCGCCCTTGGGGGCGAACCACCAATAGCTGCCGAGGAATACCAGCAGCGGGGCATAATCGATCAGCAGGCTGATCCAGGCGTTGCCGGGCTTCTTTGCTTGGGGGGCAGGGGCATTCATCGGGGAAATCCTATCAGCTCGTCATTGCGAGCGGAGTGAAGCAATCAAGGGCGGCAGTGGAAGACGCTCTGGATTGCTTCGTCGCTTCGCTCCTCGCAATGACGAAATTCAAATCTAAGCCACTCCGGCAATCACCCGCGCGACCAGATCGGGGTCGAACGGACGCAAATCGTCGATCTTCTCGCCCACGCCGATCGCGTGGATCGGCAGGCCGTATTGCTCGGCCGCCGCGACCAGCACCCCGCCGCGCGCGGTGCCGTCGAGCTTGGTCATGATCAGCCCGGTGACGCCCGCGACTTCCTTGAACACATCGATCTGCGCGAGCGCGTTCTGGCCGTTGGTCGCATCGAGCACCAGCACCACGTCATGCGGCGCCGCGGGATTGATCCGGCCGAGCACGCGGCGGATCTTCGCGAGCTCGTCCATCAGCTCGCGCTTGTTCTGCAGCCGCCCGGCGGTATCGACGATCAGCGCGTCGGTGCCCTTTTCAGTCGCTTCCCTGACCGCGTCGAACACGATGCTCGCCGGGTCGCCGCCTTCGGGGCCCTTGACGATCGGGACGCCGAGACGGTCGGCCCATACCGCGAGCTGGCCGATCGCCGCCGCGCGGAACGTGTCCCCCGCGGCCAGCATCACGCCGTAATCCTCTTCCTGGAAGAGATGCGCGAGCTTGGCGATGGTGGTGGTCTTGCCGCTGCCGTTCACGCCGATCACCAGGATCACCTGCGGGCGGGGGAAGGCGGTGACGTCGATCGGCTTGGCGACCGGGCGCAGGATCGCGGCGATTTCCTCCGCCACCGCTTCCTTCAGTTCCTGCTCGGTGATGTCGAGCCCGAAGCGTTTTTCGGCCAGCTTGCCCCGGATCCGCGCGGCGGCCGCCGGTCCAAGGTCGGACAGGATCAGCGCATCCTCGACATCGTCGAGCGTCGCATTGTCGAGCTTGGCGGTGCCGATCGCGCCGGCGAGGTTCTCGCTCAGCCGCTCGGAGGTCTTCCTGAAGCCGCCGAAGACGCGCTGGGTCCAGCTATCGCTCACAGCAGCAGGCCTTTCTCGAGCTTGGTGGGGGTTATGGTCACGATTGCCCCGCGCGGTGTCCCTTCGGGCAGGGCGACCCGGGCATATTCTTCCGAATAACCCGTACCGTCGCTCTCGGCGAGGACCGACAGCGGGGTTCCCACAAGCGATTGCAGCCAGGCGTCGCGGGTGCGGGCGGATTCGGTCCGCAATTCGGCTGCGCGTGCCTTGATCGTTGCCTTGCCAAGCTGCGGCATGCGTGCGGCGGGGGTGTTCGGGCGCGGTGAATAGGGGAAGATATGCGCATGGACGATCGCGAGGTCGCGGATCATCGTCACGCTGGCCTCGTGCATGCCGTCCTCTTCCGTCGGGAAGCCCGCCATCAGGTCGGCGCCGACCGCGATTGCGGGCCGCCTCGCCTTGAGCCGGTCGATCAGATCGGCCGCTTCGGCGCTGGAATGGCGGCGCTTCATCCGCTTCAGGATCAGATCGTCGCCATGCTGCAGCGACAGATGGAGATGCGGCATCATGCGCGGTTCGGACGCGAACAATTCGAACAATTCCTCGTCGATCTCGATCCCGTCGAGCGACGACATGCGCAGCCGGCGGATTTCGGGAAAGCGGTCGAGAATCGCGCGGACCAGCGAGCCGAGCGGCGGTTGGCCGGGGAGGTCCTGGCCCCAGGAAGTAACGTCGACCCCGGTCAGCACCACTTCGGGCGCGCCGCAATGGCGCGCGACCTCGTCCAGCACCTGCGCGACGGTCAGCGAGCGGCTGGCACCGCGACCCTGCGGGATCACGCAGAAGGTGCAGGCATGATCGCAGCCGTTCTGGACCGCGATGAACGCGCGGGTGTGAGCCCCGGGATCGACGCGGAGGCTGGCGGATTCGGCGACGTTGTAGCTGCGCGGGTCGAGCTTGCCGGCATTGGCGACCAGCCCGTCGACTTCCATCATCGCCGAAAACTGCTCGCGTTCGATGTCGGCGGCACAGCCGGTCACCAGCAGGCGGGCCCGCGGGAAATTCTCCCGGGCGCGGCGGATCGCCTGGCGCGTCTGGCGCACCGCTTCGGAGGTCACCGCGCAGCTGTTGATCACGACCACATCGCTCTCGCCCGCCAGCAGCGTGCGAATGCCTTCGCTTTCCGACAGGTTGAGCCGGCAGCCGAGGGAAATGACTTCCGCGGTCATGCGAAATGGGCCGGGTCGAAGCTGCCGCGGAAACTCTCGGCCGCGGGGCCGGTCATGGTGATCTCGCCGTCCTCGCCCCAGGCGATGGTGAGTGTGCCGCCCGGGAGAGTAACCGCAACCTCGCGGTCGACCAGCCCGCGCTTCATCGCGGCGACCGCGGTGGCGCAGGCGCCGGTGCCGCAGGCGCGGGTCAGCCCGGCACCGCGCTCCCATACGCGCAGCAGGATCGCCTTGCGGCTGACCACCTGCGCGACGTTGACGTTCACGCGCTCGGGAAACAGCGGATCGTGTTCGATCTGCGGGCCGAGCCGGTCGAGCTCCACCGCGTCGGCATCGTCGACGAAGAACACCACATGCGGATTGCCGACATTGACCGCGAGCGGGTTCTCGAGATTGTCCCACGCGACCGGGAGCGAAGTGGTGTCCATCGCATAGGCCAGCGGGATCTGCTCCCAGCCGAAGCGCGGCGCGCCCATGTCGACCCGGATGCCGCCGCCGACGAGGCTGACGTGGAGCATCCCGCCGGCGGTCTCGATCGTCGCATCCTCGCCGTGCAGCAGCGCGACCGCGCGGGTCGCATTGCCGCAGGATTCGACCTCGCTGCCGTCGTTGTTGAAGATCCGCATGCGAAAATCGGCGAAATCGGATTCGCTCAGCAAGATCAGTTGGTCGCAGCCGATCCCGGTGCGGCGGTCGGCCAGCGCGCGGGCGAGATCGTTGGTGACCGGGATAAGCGCATCGGTCCGCGCATCCAGCACGACGAAATCGTTGCCGAGGCCGTGCATCTTGATGAAGGGAATGCGCATGGTGCAGCGCATCTAGTAGCAGGCGCGGAAAACCGCAACTTTAGCCGGCGGCGCGCTTGTCCGTATGCCGGACGGGTCTTGCCGGAGCGAGTTCGGGTTCCAGCGCGAGCAGATCCGCCGCCGCGAGCCGGTCGAGCGTCATCTCGGCATTCTCCGGCCGGCCATAGAGATAGCCCTGGCCCTTCAGCTGACCCATCGCCTTCATGATCCTGAGCACTTCGGCGTTCTCGATCCCCTCGGCGGTGATCGGCAGGTCGAACCCGCGGCCGAGCGAGACGATCGCCTCGACGATCTTGATGTTGGCGCCGTCGCGGGCCAGCTCGGTCACGAAGCTGCGGTCGATCTTCAGCCGGTCGAACGGCAGCGAGCGCAATTGCGCGAGGCTGGAATAGCCGGTGCCGAAATCGTCGAGGCTGATCTGGATGCCCTGGTTCTTCAGGCTGGTGACGACCGAGCGGACCACGCCGACATTCTCGTGCAGGCAGCTTTCGGTGATCTCGATGTCGAGCCGGTGTGGCGGAAATCCGCTTTCGACCAGCAGCCGCAGCAGTTTCTGCGAGAACCACGGATCGCGCAGCTGGATCGGCGAGATGTTGATCGAAAGCGAGAGCTTCGGATTCCATTGCTTCGCGTCTTCGAGTGCCTGCTTGATCAGGAACTCGGAAAGCTCGGCGATCACGCCGATGTCCTCGGCGATCGGGATGAAGATCTCAGGGCTGACCAGCCCGAATTTCGGCGAGTTCCAGCGCGCGAGCATCTCGAACCCGACCAACTCGCCCGAGGCGAGGTCGATCTGCTGTTCGTAGAACGGCACGAATTCGCCCTTGGGGATGCCGGCGCGGATGCCGGTCTCGAGCTCATTGCGGAAGCGCAATTCGCTTTCCATCGTCGGCTCGAACCAGGCGTAGCCGTCCCGTCCGCGCTTCTTCGCATGGTACATCGCGATATCGGCATGGTGGAGCAGCGACTGGGCGCAGTCCTCGGCCGTCTCGGGCGCGGGGCTCTCGATCGTGCGAGCGAGCCCGGCCGACATCGAGACATGAATGCTCTTGCTGTCGATCTCGACCGGTTTGCCCGCGGCTTCGATCAGCGCCACCGCCAACTGGTCGAGCTTGTCCGGGGTGCGGCGGTCATAAGGCACGACCAGCGCGAATTCGTCGCCGCCGAGCCGCGCGGCGACACCGCCCGGCGGGGTGAAGGCCTCGATCCGCCGGGCGGTCTCGGTCAGCACCAGATCGCCCGCTTTGTGTCCGTGGAGGTCGTTGATCTGCTTGAAATTGTCGAGGTCGAGCATCAGCACTGCCGCGCCCTGGTTGGTCTCGCACACTTCGGTGACGAGCCGGGCGGAAGCGGGGACGAAGCTGCGGCGGTTGAGCAGCCCGGTCAGCGCATCGGTCTCGGCTAGCAGGCGGGCATTTTCCTCGGCCTTGCGGCGTTCGCCGACTTCCTTGGTCAGCTCGACATAGCGGCGCCAGCCGAAGATGATCAGCGCGATGTTGAGCAGCAGCGCATTGGTGATCAGCGTATCGGGGCCACGGCCCGCGCCGAGCCACGCGCGCACGATCTGGGGCAGGACGGTGCCGCCGGTGCCGACGAACAGGATCAGCGCCGCCATTGCCACTCCGAGCGCGACCACGTCGTGTTCCGCACGGCCCACGTTCTTGTCGGCTGGCCCGGTGGTCTGGCTGGCTTCGGTCAATTTCATGGGCCCCTGTTACAGCTCTGCATATTGCTCAACGTGTTGAAATTTTGGTTAATGCGGCGATCACTTTGATTTCGCGATGTTTCCATGATCTAGGGAATCCGCCGGATCAGGAGGAACGATGATGGCGCGGAATTACTGGCTGATGAAATCGGAACCGGACGCCTATTCGTGGGACGATCTCGTCGCCGAGGGCGAGGGCACCTGGGACGGGGTGCGCAATCACCGCGCGGCGAACAATCTGCGCGCGATGAAGCCGGGCGACCACGCGTTCTTCTATCATTCGAACATCGGACTTGAGATTGTCGGCATCGCCGAGATCAGCCAATCCGGCCTGACAGACCCGAGCGACCCGGACGGCAAGTGGGCGGCGGTGAAGCTGAAGCCGGTCGAGAAGCTCCCCCGGGCGGTCACCCTGAAGGAAATCAAGGCGACGCCGGCGCTGGCCGAGATGGAGCTGGTCAAGCTTTCGCGCCTGTCCGTGGGTGAAGTGCGCCCGGACGAATGGAAGCTGATTCTTTCGATGGCGAAGAAATAAGGCCCGGAACTTCACGCGGTTCTCCCCGTTTCACAGGGGCAGGGCGATTCCCCCCGATCGCCTTTGAACCAGGAGAATTCCGATGGGTGAACTGATCGACAAGGCCAAGGGTATCGGCAACGAAATCGCCGGCAAGGTGAAGCAGCAGTCCAACGACGAAGATACCCAGGCCGAAGGCTTCGTGCAGGAACGCAAGGGCGAAGCCCAGGGCCTCAAGGGCAAGATCGAAGGCGCCCTCGGCAACAAGATTTGAACGCCGCCGCTTGGCGTTAAAGCAAAGGGCCGTCCGCGAGGGCGGCCCTTTGTTTTTGATGGAGCGTTGGCCTTCTATTCCTCCGCCATTCCGATTAATCCGTCATACCTCTCTACCCCGTCATCCTGAACTTGTTTCAGGATCCATCGGGCGGCATTCCCCTAGGTTAGCCTTACCGGAAGGTGCTGGCGGATAGCGCCGGCCTAACCGCGCTTCCCGATCATCCGGAGAAATGGATTCTGAAACAAGTTCAGGATGACGGGAGAGGGGCGGGGCTGGCAACCGCTTTACTTCGAGCGCAGTCCCGCGACCGTCTGCCCCGCTGCATTTAGCCGCTCGATATCGGTAACCAGATGCAGCAGGCGCAAGCCCTTGCGGCCAAGTGCATCCTCCAATGCCGGCGCGAACTCGTCCGTCGTCTCGACCCGTGCAGCCCAGCCGCCATAGGCACGGCCGAGCGCGGCAAAGTCCGGATTGGTCAGCGCGGTCGCCGATATCCTCCCCGGGAATTCGCGCTCCTGGTGCATCCGGATCGTGCCGTAGGTGGAATTGTCGACCACGATCACCAGCAGGTCTAATCCATATTGCGCGGCGGTCGCCAGTTCCTGACCATTCATCAGGAAATCGCCGTCGCCGGCCACCGCCAGCACGGTCCGTTCGGGCAGGCGCAGTTTCGCGGCGACCGAGGCCGGTACGCCGTAGCCCATCGCGCCGCAGGTCGGGGCGAGCTGCGAGGGAAAACCTTCATAGGGCCAGTAGCGGTGCCACCAGCCGGAGAAATTGCCCGCGCCGTTACAGATCACGCTGTCGGCCGGGAGCTTGTCGCGCAGAGTGGCGACCACGCGCGCGAGATCGAGCTGCGTGCCGTCCTCGCCCGGGGTGCTGAAGGTCTTCCATTCGGCATGGGCCTGCTTGCCGGCAGCGAACGGCACGACCTCGTCCGCCCACATCGCGGCGACCTCGGCGAATTCGCCCATGTCGGCGCACAGCGCTAGGTTGGTGCGATAGACCCGGCCGAGTTCCTCGGGATCGGGATGGACGTGGATCAGGATCTGGTCCGGATGCTCGGGGGTGACCAATTCGTAGCCATCGGTGGTGGCCTCGCCCAGCCGGGCGCCGACGACCAGCAGAAGATCGGCCGCCTTGATCCGCTCGACCAGCTTCGGGTTCGGACCATAGCCGAGATTGCCGGCATAGACCGGGGACGATGGCGGCACCGCGTCCTGCCGCCGGAAGGCGGTCGCGGCCGGCAGGCCGATGCTTTCGGCGAAGTGGGTGAAGTATTCGCGCGCCTTGGCGTTCCAGCCGGCCCCGCCGACGATCGCGACCGGGGCCGCGGCGTCTTCGAGCAGCTTGAGCATCGTCTGGATGGAATCGGGGCAGGGCGCCTGCGCCGGGCGGACCACCGCCGGGCGGGGCTTGCCGGTAACCGGCAGGCTCAGCATGTCCTCGGGCAGAGCCAGCACCACCGGGCCGGGGCGTCCGTTGACCGCGACCGCATATGCCCGCGCGATATATTCGGGGATGCGCGCCGGATCGTCGATCCGGGCGGCCCATTTGGCGATGGGCGAGAAGAACGCAGCGAAATCGACTTCCTGGAAACCCTCGCGGTCGCGCATATGGCTGTCGACGTCGCCGACGAACAGGATCATCGGCTGGGAATCCTGGAATGCGACATGCACGCCGATGCTGGCATTGGTCGCGCCCGGGCCGCGGGTAACGAAGCACACGCCGGGCTTGCCGGTGATCGATCCGTCGGCGCAGGCCATGAATGCGGCCCCGCCTTCCTGGCGGCAGACAACGGTCTCGATCGAAGGCGTGTCGTGCAGCGCGTCCAGCACCGGCAGGAAGCTCTCTCCCGGAACGGTGAAGATGCGGTCGCAGCCTTGCGCTTCGAGGCAATCGACCAGCAGGCGCGCGGCGCTCAAGGATTTGGTTTCATTCATTACCGAGGCTCTAGCGGGCGGCGGCGCGGCGGGCAATCGCGGGATCAAGCATGAACGCTCGGGGTTAATGTCCCGTCCTGCGACGGTGGATAGACCGCCCTTGGCGATGGTTACTTTCGGGTTAAGCTGGCGGCATGAGACGTTCGCTGGTCCTGACCGACGAATCCGCCCGGCACCCGTTCCGGGTGGCGCTTCCGCCCCATGTGCGAAGCGGCGGCGAACCTCTCGCGATCCGGCGAGGCTGGTGGCTGACCGCTCAGGATCTGCGCGATTTCCTGCTGGCCTATTGCGCGTGCCTGCTGGCAGTGACGGTGTTCATCGCCTGAGCGGCGAGATCAGGCGGCTTCGGCGGGTTTTTCCGCCTTGTAGAGCAATTGCGCGAGCCAGGCCGAAACCAGGCACATCGCCGCGCTCAGCATCACCTGCTCGGTGATCGGCACGCCCAGCGCGCTGAGGCTGACCGCGAGCAGCGATCCGACCACCATCGCGCCCGAATTGACGATGTTGTTCGCCGCCACCGTGCGCGCGGCCTGGCTCGGATCGACCTTGGTGGTAAGGAATGCGTAGAGCGGGACCACGAACATCCCGCCCGAGATCGCGATCAGCAGCAGGGTCGCGAGCACCGCGATGGCGAGCGGATGCGAGATGAATTCGCTGACGTCCATCAGGGTGGTCGAAGTGGTGGTCGCCTGCCATTCGTGGCAGATCAGCCAGAACAGCGCGACGAACAGCCCCATCACGATCACGCACGCCGGCGCATAGCGGGCCGAGACCCGACCCTTGAGCAGCGCATTGATCGAAACCGAACCGATCGCGATCCCGATCGAGAACATCACCAGGAACAGGCTCGCGACTTCCTTCGAGGCGTAGAGCACGTTCTTGGCGAGCGGCGGGAACTGGATGAACAGCACCGCGCCGATGGTCCAGAAGAAGCTGATCGCGAGGATCGCGAGGAACACTTCGCGATCGTGGGTGGTGCCGCGGATCAGTTCGACCGACGAGCGCCAGACATTGCGGTCGATCGGCTGCCGCGGAACTTCCGGAGGGGCGGGGGGCACCTGCTTGCTGGTGAAATAGCCGACGATCGCGGTTACGACCACCGCGCCCGCGGCCCATTCGACCGGAATCCAGCCCGCCAGGATCGTGCCGAACAGGATCGCGATATAGGTCCCCGCCTCGACCAGCCCGGTCCCGGCGAGCACTTCATCCTTCTCGAGGTGCTGCGGCAGGATCGCATATTTGATCGGGCCGAAGAAGGTCGAATGGATGCCCATCGCGAACAGCGCGAGCAGCATCAGCGGAATCGCCACCGTGTGGGTCAGCATGCCCTTCCACGCCATCGCCAGTCCGATCGCGCCGCACAGCATGATGAAGATCTCGGCGAGCTTGATCCAGCGAATGATCTTCGCCTTGTCGCGCATATCCGCCAGCTGGCCCGACAGCGCGGAGAGGATGAAGAACGGCAGGATGAACAGGCCGGAGGCGACCGCGCTGAACTGCGCCTCGGCCGCTTCGGACTGATAGACGCTGTAGACGACGAACAGCACCATCGCGTTTTTGAAGAGATTGTCGTTGAACGCGTTGAGCAACTGGGTCGCGAACAGCGGCAGGAAGCGCCTTTGTCTCAGCAAATGGGTGGTGGTCGTCATGCGGCCCCGGTAGCAACCTCTTGAAGCGCCCCGTCTAGCGGCATCAGAAAGGGGGACAAGGGGCAAGTGGCGCTTTTTCGCCAGGCCTGTGCATTGTATGGGGGCGATCATGTTGACGTTGCCGAATATTCTCACCCTTTCGCGGATCGTGACCGTGCCCCTGCTGATCGCGCTGATGTGGTGGCCGGGCTGGACCACCGGCTATGCCTTCGCTTTCGCGCTCTACTGCCTGATGGGCATCACCGACTATTTCGACGGCTATCTCGCGCGGTCGAGCGGAACGGTGTCGAAGCTCGGGATATTCCTCGACCCGATCGCCGACAAGATCATGGTCGCCGCGGTGATCCTGATCCTGGTCCACAACCGCGATATCCACGGCTGGAACGTGATCCCGGCGCTGGTGATCCTGCTGCGCGAGATCGCGGTTTCCGGCCTCCGGGAATTCCTCGCCGGGCTCAAGGTCTCGATCCCGGTCTCGCAGCTCGCCAAGTGGAAGACGACCCTGCAGCTCGTTTCGCTCGGATCGCTGGTGCTGATGGGCGCGGTGCCCGGCTGGTCGGTCCCGTTCACCGGCGGCTGGATCAACCCCACCACGGTCGGCTTCACCACGCTGTGGGGCGCGGCGGCACTGACTTTGCTGACCGGCTGGGACTATTTGCGGGTCGGCCTCAAGCACATGGACTAGGTTTCCGGCGGAAACCGCAGGTCGGAATGGGTGAAGTTCAACCGTTCCAGCACTTCGTCGAGCGGTTCGATCACCGTCACGGTGCGGCCCTGGCCGAAGCGGATGCGGGTGCCGTCGCTGGCCGAGGTGACGAAGGTTACCTGCTTCGCGTTGACGACTGTCGGCAGGCGATCGATCGCGGTAAGTTTGATGAACATCGGATATTCTCCCAATTATTTTGGGAGAACCTAACCGATCCGGGGCGATTTACCACGCGCAATGCGCGGCGAAGTTTATGCGAGGACCGGGAAGCAGGCGATCGAGACCAGCTGGGTCGGCATCGCCGGGATCAGGCCTTCGACCGGCGAATGGAAATTCGCCCGGATCGTCACCGAGTTGGACGCGGCGTAGCCCTTGCAGGTGGTGTTGGTGACCGGGGTGACGTTGGTCGCCGCGATGGTGACGCCGAATCCGCCCGCGCGGTTGACCGCATAGGTCTTCTGCAGCGTGCTGCTGGTGCAGCCGGTGCCGACCGACATGCAGCGCGCAGTGGCATAGGCCACGTCGTTGAGCGTCTGGTGTATCCAGGCATAGCGGCTGAATTCTATGATCCCGAAGATCATCGCGAAGAAGATCGGCGCCAGGATCGCGAATTCCACCGCGGTCGCGGCGGTCTTGCAGCGCAGGAGAGGGCGCAGGAACGTCATTGCAGCCGCACCGTCGCCTTTTGCGCGACCCTGGTCGGCATCACCATGCCCGCCGGCAGGATCATCGGCTGATAGGGCCTGGTCGCGCTGATCGTCAGGTAATAGCCGGCGGTCGAGCCGGTGGTAACGCCCGAGCCGGTACAGGTCGATCCGCAGGCCGCGGCGACATAGGTCCCGTTCGATTTGAGGCAGGAGCAGGTGCGGTTGAGATTGGTGCAGCTGCCGGACGTGCCGTTGCAGCTGGTGGTGACGGTAAGCCCGGTGTCGCCCGCCAGCGCGCGGACATAGGGCTGCATATCGGTGAAATTGACATTGGTCCGGGTCGAAAAGGCCGAAACCGCCGCGGCCGAAACCGCTTCGTCGGCGGCGCTGCGCTGGAAATAGAACTGGGCGAAATCCATCCCGGACAATGCGACGAGGAAGAACAGCACGCTCCACAGCGAGAATTCGACCGCGGCCAAGCCGCTCTGGTCGGCCCTCAGCCGACGAAGGACAGGCAGCAGGCTCATTTCAGCAGCTTGATATCGGTCGAGCTGCCGCTGGCCGAGGAGGTGCCGCTCATCTTGGCGCAGGCGGTGCCGGCCTGGGCGCCTCCGGTCACGCTGATCTTGGCGGCAATCAGGGTAAAGCATTGGCCCGCCGAGAGGGTGGCGTTGCCGCCGCTCATCGACACGGTCGAGTTGGGCAGATGGACGGTGCCGACGAAGATATTGCTCGCCCCGGCGCCCCAGGTGGTCGCGCTGCTGGTCAGGCTGTCGACCAGCATGTCGGCGATGTAGGACCCGGTCGACGAGGTAGTCGAGGCGATCAGCTTGGTCTTCGCGCCGCCGGCGAGGTTGAGCGTGCCGGCGAGGATGAAGCTGACGTTGACGCCCGCCTGGTCGTAACCCGAGACGCTCACGCCTTCGAGCGTGTTGCCATAGGTTTTGCCGGTGAGCGACGAGGTGTAGGGCCAGGTCGTGCCGCCGGTGCCGTTCACGAAATTGCCGTTGATCGTATAGCGGCCCGCGCCGAACAGCACCGAGCCGGCGATGTTGAGGCTGCCGTTGATATAGTGGTTCGCGGTCTTGCCGAATACCAGGCGGCTGCCGCCCTGAGTGGTGATCCCGCCATTGGCGCTGAAGGTGCCGTCTTCCATGAAGAAGCGCGCGCTGCCGGCGAGATTGGCGGAGAGGCCGCCGCTGGGATTGGGGCCGAGCAGGACATTGCCCGCGCTGACCGCCAACTCGCTGTCGCCGTCGATCGTGATGCCGGCGGTGTTGGTGAAATTTCCGGTGCCCAGCGCGACGCTGCCGCCGCCCGAAAGCGCCAGGCCGGCGAAGGAGTGATTGCCGGCGCCCATCGTCAGCCGTTGCCCGCCGCCCAGGGTGAGCTTCGAGTTGATAATGACGTCGCCGGTGCCCTTGGTGTTGGTGCCTTGGAAATTGACCGTGCCGCTGCCGATCCACAGCGGGCCGTTGCCGATCTTGATCCCGCTCGAGCCGGTATCGAAGCCGCCATTCACATAGAGCGTCGAATTGCCGAAATCGATCGTCGAGCCGCCGCCGATCGCGACGCCGTTGCTGACGGTGATGACCGAGTTGTTGGCGAAGGTGACCTTGATTCCGCCATCGATCGTCAGCCGCTTGATGTTGTAGGTCCCGGCCGGGACGACGTATTCACCGGTGTAGGGTCCGGTGCGATAAGCGGTGACATTCGCGGTGGGCGACCAACCCATCGTCCAGTCCGCCCCGGTCGGGGTGGTCGGATTGCTGAGCGCGGGAACCGCGGTGTAGGTGCCGAGCTGCGCGCGCGCCGCGAGCAATTCGCTGTCGGTCGCCCAAGGGTCGGTCAGCGTGGTGGACTGGTTCACCCGCTTGCTTGCGTCAGGGATCGCGCCGTTCCAGGACGGATAGGTGAAAGTCGTCGAGAAGCGCAGCGAGTTGGACACCGAGATCGAGCCGTAATCGAGCGAGACCCCGCCGGTCCCTGAGATCACGTCGGCTGCGGTGATGGAGGTTGCGCCCTGCGAGATCGAGCCGACCGCGGCGATCGAGCAGCCCGCGGCGGTGATGGTCGCGCCGCCGGTGAGGGTGATCGCGCCGCTGCCGCTGGCCAGCGCCAGAAAGCACGGAGCGGAATAGGCGGCCGCCGTGTTGAGCGAGGCATAGGCTTCGGAAGTGACGGTGTAGGATGCGCCGAGGCCCACGACCCGGGCAAGGGTGAAGGGCACCGTCTTCTTCACCACCACCTTGACGGCCTTGCTGCCGGCGCTCGGATAATTGTCGACCACCGTGGCCGTAACCGTCGCGCCGGTGAGGCCGTTGGCGGTGGTGATGTCCACCGCGGTCGGCTGGAGCACCGCGGTGGCGGAACTGGCCTTGTATGCCATCGCCGCGCCCAGCGCGGCCATGTCGGCTGCGCGCTGGTTGATCAGGCGCTGCTCGTAGCCGTGGTTGAGATCGACCCCGAGCCCGAGCCCGCCGAGCGTGACCGGCAGCGACAGCGCGGCGATCGTGGCCACGCTGGCCCGCGGATCGGCGAGCAGCCGCTTCAGTAAACGAATATTAAGCATAGGGATCCCATCCATCAGGGACCAATAATGCCGGACTAGCTACGAAAACGTTAAGGGGGCACAGCGGTGCGCGAGCGGCGGCCCGAAGCTCTCCCGCGACGAGCCGAGGGCAGGGGCTACTCGCCAGCCGGGTCGCCCTTGCTTTCGAGTTTACGCGACAAGGCGCGCGTCGCCCAGATCGAGCGAGTCGCGAAGCGGGTCTCCATCAGGAACGACAGCAGCCCGGCGAACACCAGCCCCATCGCGACGATCCAGCAGCCCGCGACATAGGTCCCCATCGGCGGCTTCACGAAGGCGCTGACGAAGGTAAGTGCGACCACGAGGCAGATCAGCAGCGCGGCCGCGGTGCACAGGTTGATCGCGACATGGGCGAACTTGCGCCGCTGCCGCAGCACCGGAAGCTGTTCGATCTCGCTGTCGGGGATTTCCTTTTCCTGCCGGTTTTCCAGCAGATAGACCCGCTCGACGATCCAGGTCAGGCGCTGGTTCATCACATTGATGAAGGCGCCGATCGCCGCGAGCAGGAAGGCCGGGGTCAGCGAAAGCTGAACCATCGCCTGCACGCGCGCGGTACTCGACGTGCGCTCAAGCAGGTCGCCCGCGAAGCTCGATGCGGCGTGCAGCATTTCCATGGCGGCCACTTAAGCCTGTCGAACCCGGCGTTCAACCCGCCGGTTCGATCCGCGGTTCAACCTTGCGCGCGCTCACACCCGCCCGGCGGCGACCTTCAAGCGCTGCTCGCGCGCCTGCTGCGGGATATGCGCCAACAGCGGCGGGACCCGATCGCCCGGAACGGCCTTGGAGAACAGGAAGCCCTGGCCGTAATCGCAGCCGAGTTCGATCAGACGCTTGGCCTGGCGCATGTTCTCGATCCCCTCGGCCACGACCTTGATGTTTAGGTTCTTGCCGAGATTGACCACCGCGCGGATGATCGCCTCGTCGCCGGGATCGTCTTCCATGTCGCGCACGAAGCTTTGGTCGATCTTGAGGATGTCGACAGGAAACTGTTTGAGATGGCGCAGCGAGGCGTAGCCGGTGCCGAAATCGTCGAGCGCGATCTTGACCCCGGCCGAGCTCAGCAGGCCGAGCGCGCGATGGACGAACTCGGCGCCGCGGCCGAGGAACACGGTCTCGGTCACTTCGAGCTGGAAACAATCGGAAGAGATGCCGGCGCGGCTCAGCGAATCCAGTACCCGCTCGCCGAAATCGTCCCGGCGGAATTCGGCGGCCGAGGCATTGACCGCGACGTGGCCGAAATCGACCCCGTCGTCGAGCCACGTGCGCATGTCGGCGATCGCCTGTTCGATCATGCGGTCGCTGATATCGGCGGCGACTTCGTGGTTCTCGAACGCCGCTTCGATGGTCGATGGGAGATGCACGGCGTTCTTGCTGTCGCGCCAGCGCAGCAGCGCCTCGAAACCGACGATCTTGCCGTTGGCGAGGTCGAGCAGGGGCTGGTAATAGGGCACGATGCGGTCTTCGTAAACCGCGCGGCGGGCGAGGCTGACCATCGAGGCGAGCCGCTGAACCTCGTGGCGCAGCTCGGAGCGATACTGGACGGTGGTCGAGCGGCCGGCGTTTTTCGCGGCGTAAAGCGCCATGTCGGCGCTGATCATCAGATCCTTCGGGTTCGCGCCGTGCAGCGGATAGACCGCCGCGCCCACGCTGATCCGGCAGTCGAGCACGCGGCCATCCTGGATGAACGGTTCGCGCAGCCGCTCGTGGATCGAATTGCACAGATCGGCCAGCTTCTGTTCGGAAGCGAGGTGCGGCACCACGATCGCGAACTCGTCGCCGCCGAGCCGCGCCACCGTGTCGCCCGGGTGGACCGCCGCGGTGAGCCGGTCGGCGAAGGCTTGCAGCAGCCGGTCGCCGGCGTCGTGGCCGAGCGCGTCGTTGATCTGCTTGAAATGGTCGAGATCGATCATCAGCAGTCCGGCCTGGCGGTTCTCCTGGCGCGCCGCCTCGATCGCCCGTTCCAGCTGTTCCTGGAAGCTTGCGCGGTTGGCGAGCTGGGTCAGCCCGTCATGGCTCGCATTCCAGCGGATCCGTTCCTCGGCGGTCTTCTCCTCGGTCACGTCGCGTGCGGTCAGGATGATCCGGCGGAAGCCTTCGGAACGGTCGGCCTTCCAGCCGTTCACGGTGACCCAGCGTTCGGCCCCGTCGCCGGCCCGCTCGATCCTGATGGTGCAGGTAAAGCGCGTCGATCGATAACCG
Organism: Candidatus Andeanibacterium colombiense; assembly: GCA_029202985.1. Lineage (GTDB taxonomy): Bacteria > Pseudomonadota > Alphaproteobacteria > Sphingomonadales > Sphingomonadaceae > Andeanibacterium > Andeanibacterium colombiense. The sequence goes on from CP119316.1 coordinate 64,700, forward strand.
TCGCGCAATTCGGTCAGCCGTTCGACGAATGCCACGCGGTCTTCGGGATGGACTCGCTCGGCCGCCAGTTCGAGCGATGGCTCGATATCCGGATCGAAGCCGAAAATCTCCATCAGCCGGTGCGACCATTCGCGGTTGCCGGTGGTGGGGTCGTAATCCCACACGCCCAGGCTCGCCGCTTCGGCCGCGAACCGAAACCGTTCCTCGCTCCCGCGCAGGGCTTCGTCGGCGCGCATCCGGTCGGTGACGTCGATGTGCGAGCCGATGCTGCGGATCGGAGTGCCGTGCTCGTCGAGTTCGAAAGTGGTGCGTGCGGAAATCCAGCGGATGTCGCCATTGTCCGGGCGGATGATCCGGAACTCGCTCTGGCAGACATCGCCGTGCGCGAGCGAAAGTCCGACCTGTTCCTGCAGCGGTGCGATATCGTCGGGGTGGATGATCTTGAGCCAATCGACGTGCGAGAGCTCGGCCGTACCCTCCGGCAGCCCCTTCTGCTCGGCGAACCGCGGGGAGCACAGGATGGTCATGTCCATCCGGACTTCGTAATCCGCCAGCCCGGTGGCGTCCTGTACCAGCCGAAGGCGTTCCTCGCTGCGCCGCAACGCTTCCTGGTTGCGCTCGCGGGCGGTGACGTCGCGTGAGATGCAGATCTGGGCGCGGGTGCCGTCGGGCATGCGGAACGGCACCGCATTGGCTTCGACATGGAGCCGGCGGCCCGCAAGACCGATCAGATCGTAGGTCCAGGTCACCCGCTCCCCGGCGAGCACGCGCTGGTGGACCTCGTTCCATAGCTCGATGAACTCTTCCGACACCAGAGGCGCCGTGCTGCCGATCAATTCTTCAAGGCCTTCGGCCTGAAGCATCTCGATCCCCTGGGGATTGATATAGGTCAGAGACCCATCGGCCGCGAAAATCTTCACGCAGTCGGGCATCGCGTCGAGGATCGCGCTCAGCCGCGCCTCGCTCGCCCGCAACCCTTCCTCGGCGCGGGTGCGCGCGGTGATATCGTGGAAAGTGGTGACGATGTTGCCTGCCGCGGTGATCGTCGGCTTGGCGGAAATCACCTGATCGCCCCGGGTCAGCGGCTGGCGGTCGTCGTCGCTGCAGGCCATGTTTTGCCACAGCACCTGTTCGAGTTCCGGGGCGGTCATCCCTGTGGGGTAATCGCCGACCGCCATGCCTTTTTCGACCAGTTCGAGCGTGGTCATTCCCGGATGGATCGCGCCTTCGGGAAAACCGAGCACTTCGGAAAAACGCGGGTTGCACACCGAGATCCGTCGCTCTGCGTCGAATACGCACAGGCCGGGGGCCATATGGTCGAGCGCATCTTCGAGCACACGCAGCCGCGCGCGCAGGAGTTCGTTCTCCTGCGCGAGATCGGCCGGATAATATGCTTGCGAAGCCATACTGCGCCGCTCCCCCAGTCGGAAAGGCGGCAATAGCGCGCGAAGCGATAAGCGAAGGTTAATCGGCCGGAAGGAAATCGGCCGGCAATGAATTGCGGCTCAGCCCGCGCGCAATTCTTCGGCCAGCAGCCTGAATTCGTCCGAGCGCGGGGAATTCTTGCGCCACACCAGCACGATCTCGCGCGAGGCATTGTTCGATTTGAGCGGCCGGGCGACCACGTGGGTATTCTGCAGGATCCCGGCCTCGATCGCCATTTCGGGAACGATCGTCACCCCGAGCCCGTTGTCGACCATCTGCACCAGCGTGTGCAGCGAAGTGCCGATCATCGTCGCGCTGGCGCGCATTTCCGGGCGGTCGCAGGCCGCGAGGGCGTGGTCCTTGAGGCAATGGCCGTCCTCGAGCAGCAGCAGCCGCCCCTCGTCGATGGTCGAAGGCAGGATCTCGGCGGGCGGATCGCGCGGATCGTTCTCGGGGAAGGCGACGAACAGCCGGTCTTCGCCGAGCGTGGCCGTCTCGACCTCACCGGTCGGGAAGGGCAGGGCCAGCAGCACGCAATCGGCGCGCCCGTGGTGGAGCGATTCGATCGCCGCCGCGCTGGGCTCCTCACGCAGGAACAGTTTCAGCTGCGGCCGCTCCCGGCGCAGGCGCGGTAGGATACGCGGGAGCAGGAACGGAGCGATCGTCGGGATCACGCTCATCCGCAATTCGCCCGCGAGCGGCTTGCCGGCGGACTGGACCAGGTCGGACAATTCCTCCGCCTCGCGCAGCAGGCGGTGGGCTTTCTCGACCACCGAATTGCCCAGTGGGGTGAAGCGCACCACCCGGCGGCTGCGCTCGACCAGGATCACCCCGAGCAGCGATTCGAGCTCGCGGATCCCGGCCGAAAGGGTCGATTGCGACACGAAGCAGCTTTCCGCCGCCCGTCCGAAATGCCCGTGCTCATGCAGCGCGACGAGGTATTGCAGCTGCTTGATCGTGGGCAAATAGGTGCTCACTCGGCCGGGGCCCCGGTCTCGTCTTCGGTCTCGTCTTCGGCCCCGTCTCCGGTGTCCTCAGCGGTTTCCCGCACGCGTTCGATCCGGGTCATCTTGAGCTTGCCCTTCTCGACCGCGAAAGCCAGCCGGCCTTCGACCAGCTCCAGCGCATCGCGCCCGAACGCCTCGTAGCGCCAGCCTTCGAGGATCGGCAGTCCGCGCACGCCGGCGGCCAGCGCTTCCATCTCGTCGCTGCGGGTCAGCAGGCGCGAGGCGACGTCCATCTCGCGGCTGCGGATCTTGAGCAGCAGCTTGAGCAGATCGGCGACCAGCGCGCCCTCCTTGCCCAGCGGCGCGCCGCGCGGGGCCTTCTCGGGCATCTCGCTGGCGGGCAGCGGTTCGGAGTTCTTGAGCACTTTCATCAGCCTGCGTCCGATCTCGTTGTCGCGCCAGGCGCCCGACAGGCCGCGAACCTTGGCGAGGTCTTCCTGGTTCTTCGGTGGATGGCTCGCAAGGTCCGCCAGGGTTTCGTCGCGCATGATCCGCCCGCGCGGGATGTTTTTGTCCTGCGCTTCGATCTCGCGCCACGCCGCCAGGTCGCGCAGCCGGCCGAGCACCTGCGCATTGCGCGAAGGCGCGCGGATCCTGCGCCACACCTGGCTCGGATCGTTGAGGTAGTTCTCCGGATCGGCGAGCTTCTCCATCTCCGCGTCGAGCCACGCGCCGCGCCCGGTCTTGATCAGTTTCTTCAGGATCTTCGGGAAGATCTCCGAGAGATAGGTGACGTCGCCGATCGCATATTCGATCTGGCGCTCGGTCAGCGGGCGGCGGCCCCAATCGGTAAAGCGCGCGCCCTTGTCGACCACCACGCCCATCCACGCCTCGACCAGATTGGCGTAGCCGATCTGCTCGGACTGGCTGATCGCCATCATCGCGATCTGGGTGTCGAAGATCGGGTGCGGGGTTTTGCCGGTAAGGTTGTAGATGATCTCCACATCCTGCCCGCCGGCGTGGAAGATTTTGAGCACGTCCTCATTGTTGCACATCAGGTCGAGCAGTGGAGTGAGATCGATCCCCGGCGCCATCGGATCGATCGCGGCGGCTTCGTTCGTATCGGCGATCTGCACCAGGCACAGCTCGGGCCAATAGGTGTTCTCGCGCATGAATTCCGTGTCGACGGTGACGAAGTCGGCCTTGGCGAGGCGGGCACACAGGGCCGCCAGTTCCTCGCTCGTCGTAATCAGGTCATGTATCTTCATTGCGGCATTTCTGTTTGGGTCCGATCGGAACCCTGGTGGTGGCCCCTCCGGGGCCTTCGGCTTGACAAGATGGCGGCCTTCGCCTCAAGGGCCGCCACTTGAACGAGCCCCCGAACCGCAGGGTTTCCCTGCCTGATCGGCGGCCGATTGGAAAGTGATTCGATGCATCCCTACCGTACCCACAACTGTGCAGGACTGGCCGCCGGCAATGTCGGTGAGGACGTGCGCCTCTCGGGCTGGGTGCACCGCAAGCGCGACCATGGCGGGGTGCTGTTCGTCGATCTGCGCGATCACTACGGCATCACCCAGATCGTCGCCGATAGCGACAGCCCGGCGCTCGAACTGCTCGACGGGCTGAGGCTCGAAAGCGTCGTGACGATCGACGGCACCGTCAAGGCCCGCGCGGGGGAAGCAGTGAACCCCAATCTCGCGACCGGCGAGATCGAGGTCTATGCCCGCGGTGCCGTGGTCCAGAGCCATGCGGGGGAACTGCCGCTGCCGGTGGCGGGCGAGCAGGAATATCCCGAGGATATCCGCCTCAAATACCGCTATATCGACCTGCGGCGCGAGCGGCTGCACCGCAACATACTGCTGCGCAGCCAGGTGATCGCCTCGCTCCGCAAGCGCATGACCGATCAGGGCTTCACCGAATTCCAGACCCCGATCCTCGCGGCATCAAGCCCCGAGGGCGCGCGTGACTTCCTCGTCCCCAGCCGGATGCACAACGGCAAGTTCTACGCGCTCCCCCAGGCGCCGCAGATGTTCAAGCAGCTGCTGATGGTCGCCGGTTTCGACCGCTATTTCCAGATCGCGCCGTGCTTCCGCGACGAGGACCTCCGCGCCGATCGCAGCCTCGAATTCTATCAGCTCGATTTCGAGATGAGTTACGTCACCCAGGAAGACGTGTTCAACGCGCTCGAACCGGTGCTGGCCGGCACGTTCGAGGAATTCTCTGGCGGCAAGACGGTGACCGCGGCGGGGACCTTCCCGCGCATTCCGTATCGCGAGGCGATGCTGAAATATGGCAGCGACAAGCCTGATCTGCGCAACCCGCTGATCATCGCCGACGTCACCAGCCACTTCACCTCGTCGGGCTTCGGCCTGTTCGAGAAGATCGTGGGCGGCGGCGGCGTGGTCCGGGTGGTCCCGGCGCCGAACACCGCCGACAAGAGCCGCAAGTTCTTCGACGACATGAACGACTGGGCGCGCGGCGAAGGTTTCGCCGGGCTCGGCTACGTTACCCGCAAGGGCGGCGAGTTCGGCGGGCCGATCGCCAAGAACCACGGCACCGAAGGCATGGAGAAGCTCTATGCCGAACTCGGCCTCGGGCCGGATGACGGTTTGTTCTTCGCCGCCGGCAAGGAAGGCCAGGCCGCCAAGCTGGCCGGCGCCGCGCGCACCCGCGTGGGCGAGCTGCTGGAACTGATCGAGCAGGGCTGCTTCAAGTTCTGCTGGATCGTCGATTTCCCGATGTTCGAATATGACGAGGAAGCGAAAAAGGTCGATTTCAGCCACAACCCGTTTTCGATGCCGCAGGGCGAGCTGGAAGCACTCAACACGCAGGACCCGCTCGACATCCTCGCCTGGCAGTACGACATCGTCTGCAATGGCTATGAGCTGTCGTCGGGCGCGATCCGGAACCATCGCCCCGAGATCATGTACAAGGCGTTCGAGATCGCCGGCTATTCGCAGGTCGAGGTCGAAACGAACTTCTCGGGCATGATCGAGGCGTTCAAGCTTGGCGCCCCGCCGCACGGCGGCTCGGCCCCGGGGATCGACCGGATCGTGATGCTGCTGGCCGACGAGCCGAACATCCGCGAAGTGATCGCTTTCCCGCTCAACCAGAAGGGCGAGGATCTGATGATGGGCGCGCCGAGCGAGGTGACGTTGAAGCAGCTGCGCGAACTCGGTATCCGGGTAGTGGAACAGCCGAAGGGCTGACGGACGACCGATTTGGGAGAGCCGGCGAAGTGTCGAAATCGACCGTCTTCTGGTTCGCGCTCGCCGGGTTCCTGTTGCCCGCCACGGCCAGTCAAGCGTTGAACGCGCAGAACGACAGCGGCGGCGATCCCTATGCGGTTCCAGCCGCACGCATGGTTGTCGCCTTCGCCGAATATACGCGCTGGCCGTCCGATCCGCGCCTGTTCCAATTGTGCATAGTGGGATCCGCCGCGCATGCGGACGAGTTCCGCAATCTCGCGCTGGCCGATGGCCGCCGGATCAACGCCAGGCGCATTGCCGCCACGGCGGTAGACGCGGCATCCTGCCAATTGCTGTATCTCGGCGAGATGCCGGCCGACGCGGTGCGGGGGCTGACCGAAAAGGTTCGCGGCAAGGGCGTGCTGACGATCGCCGAGGCCGATCCGCAATGCCGCAGCAATGCAATGTTCTGCCTTCAGTACAGGGCGGGTTTGCTGTCCTTCAAGATGAACCTCGATGCCATTTCCCGATCGGGCCTCAAGGTCGATCCGCGGGTCCTTCGGCTGTCGGCGAGCAAGGGCGAGATATGAGCACCGCCAGATCATCCACGCGTTTGCCGACCCTGCGGCAAGTGGTCGCCCGGGGGCATCTCCGGCTGATCCTGTTTTCGGTCGCGCTGGCCTCCGCGAGCATCACCGTCAGCGGGATTTTCATCGTCCACGATTACATCCAGCGCAATCTGCAGCTGGTCGCCCATACGATCGGCTATACGATCGAGCCGGCGTTGGTGTTCGGCGATAAGGACGCGTTGGACCGTGGTATCGCTTCGGTCGTCGGCCATCAGGATGTCGCCCGTGTCGAAATTGTCGGCGCGAACGGCACACTGCTCAACGTCTGGACGCAGAGCGACGAAAATCTCGAAAGCCCGGCGGAACTCATCGCGGATCGGGTGTTGTGGCCGGCCCCGCTGGTCGATCCGGTCGAACGCAATGGACAGCGGCTCGCGGTGGTGCGGGTCTATGGTAGCTCCGCAACGATCCTGACTTACGGTTCGATGGGATTGATGGTCGGCCTGTGCTGCCTCGGCCTGACCATCCTCGCCACCCGGATCCTCGCGCGGCGGCTGGAACGCGAGATCATTTCCCCGATGGAACATGTGGCGCAAGTCGCCCACGCGGTGCGTTTCGATCGCGATTTCGGCCGACGGGTGGCCCAGTCAGGCATCTATGAAGTGGATCGTTTCGCGAGCGACTTCAACGCGTTGCTGGTTGAACTGCAGGGCTGGCACGAGAGTGTCGTATCCGAAAACAAGGAATTGGCGCACCGCGCGGCCCACGATTCGCTGACCGGCGCGGGCAATCGCGACCTGTTCGAGAAGACGTTGAACGATGCGGCCACAATCGCGACGGCCAGCGACGGTACCTTCGCGCTCCTGTTTATCGACGTGGACCAGTTCAAGCAGGTAAACGATGATTTCGGCCACAATGAGGGCGACTGCGTGTTGGCCGAAACGGCGCGCCGGCTGGGCCGCTGCGTTCGTTCGAGCGACCAGGTCTTCCGACTTGGCGGCGACGAATTCGCGCTGATCGTCTCGCCGTTGCCCGACTCCGGCTGGGTCGAGACGCTTCGTAACGAGATCGAGGCCGCAATGCTCCGCCCGATCGAGCTGGAATGCGGAGAGGAGATTGCCGTCTCCCTCAGCATCGGCTCTGCGATTTACCCTCTCGACGGGCCGGACGTGAAGGCGATCCTGCGCCGGGCGGATGCAGGGATGTATGGAAGGAAGCGCCTGAAACGCATAGGCATGGCGCAAACCGGGGAAAGCACATGATGGCCAGGTTACTTGTTCTGTTCGCGGCAATATCGCTGGCGGGGTGCCAGACGGCGCCGGGGCCTACCGGGGACGGTTTTTCCCGCCATCAAGCCGCAGCGCTGGAAGCCAGGGGCTTCACCCGGGTCGGCCGGAACTACGAGTTGGGACTCAACAACCGAGTGCTGTTCTACGTCGATAAAAGCGATCTCTTGCCCGGGACCGACAAGATGCTGGAGGAACTGACCGTTGCGCTGGTGGACATCGGGATCGGCGGGGTGAGCGTGGAAGGCCATGCGGATTCGACCGGTTCGAACGAATACAACCGGGTTTTGTCGGGTAAACGGGCCGAGAGCGTGAAGGCGCAAATGGTCCATAGCGGCATGCCGGACGGGCGCGTGCGGGTGGTTGCGTTGGGCGAGGCAGACCCGGTCGCGAGGAACGACACCGAGGAGGGCCGCGCGCAAAATCGCCGGGTCGTGATCGTCGTCGCGCCCGAGGACGCCGCCCCCGACTGACCGTCCGACCCTGCGCTTGCCGATCAAGCGTCCAAGTACCGCTGGGGGAAGAGTGCCGACCTCGGTTCGAAGGCGCTGCACACGATGCGGCCGGGAACGGCTTTCAAACCGTGGGCGTCACGCAACAGCATCTCGCCGCACTTGAACGGTTGCCCAAGGTCGATCGGCACGGTGACTCATTCGATCTTCTGCTGCTCGCTCAGGCTTCGGTCGAGGGGGCGGTGCTGATGACTGCCGACCGGATGATGCCGGCCTATGGGATCAAGTGCGTCCGCGCATGAAATTCCTGCGCTGACGCACAAGCCGCCTAGACCAATTCCGCCAGCGAGGCGGGATCGAAGCCCTGCAGCTGGTCCAGCTCGCCGGCCTTGACCTTGTTCGGCCAGTTCGGATCGGTCAGCAGCGCGCGGCCGACCGCGATCAGGTCGAATTCCTCGCGTTCCATCCGTTCGACAAGCTGGTCGAGCGGGCTGGCTGCGGAGGCCATGCCGCGAAAACCGCCGAAGAAGTCGCTCGACAGCCCGACCGAGCCGACGCTGATCGTCGGCGCGCCGGTGACTTTCTTCGCCCAACCGGCGAAGTTGAGGCCGTTTTCGCCGTCGATCTCGGGGAATTCGGCTTCCCAGAAGCGGCGCTGGGAGGCGTGCACGATGTCGACTCCGGCCTCGACCAGCGGCACCAGCCATTGCTCCAGCTCCTGCGGGGTGGTCGCGAGGCGGGCTTCGTAATCCTGCTGCTTCCACTGGCTCACCCGCAGGATGATCGGGAAATCGGGGCTTACCGCCGCGCGCACCGCCGAAACGATTTCGGCCGCAAAGCGCGCGCGTTCGGCGATGGTCGGGCCGGAATAGCGGTCATCGCGCTGGTTGGTGCCGGGCCAGAAGAACTTGTCGATCAGATAGCCGTGCGCGCCGTGGATCTCGGCGGTGTCGAAGCCGAGCCGCTCGGCGTCTGCGGCGCCCTGGGCAAAGGCGCGGACGGTGTCGGCAATGTCCTCTTCGCTCATCGCCACACCGCGCGGCTCACCCGGCGCGTTGAGGCCCGAGGGGCTCTCGACCGGAGCCTCCGGCTCCCACCCGCTCTGGGTGATGGCCGCGCCGGTGTGCCACAATTGCGGCCCCATCTTTCCGCCCGCGTGGTGGACGGCTTCGATCACATGCTTCCATCCCTCAAGCGCCTCCGCTCCGTGGAAGAACGGAATGTTCGGATCGTTGCGCGATGCCGGACGGCCGATCACCGTGCCCTCCGACAGGATCAGCCCGACCCCGCCTTCGGCGCGGCGCTGGTAATAGGCGGCATTGGCCGCGCCCGGAATCCCGCCGGGAGCCTTGGTCCGCGTCATCGGCGCCATTACGATGCGATTGTCGAGATTCAGCGACTTGAGGCTGAACGGGCGAAACAGGACGTCGTTGGAGGCGGACATTGGGAAACTCCCTGATTAAGTCGTTTTCGGCAACCTATGTTGCGGATGCGAAGGGTCAAGGGCGCGGAGTGAAGCATTGCTTGCGGGCAAGGAAGTGACCGTTGCTTCCAAACGCTTTCCTACACGCGCCGAATCTGCTCAGCTCAGGCATGAAGAGGCGACTGGCACCGTGATCGCTATCGAAAAACCACCCGTCGAAAGACGGTTCGCGGAACCCCGCGAGCCCAACCCGGTTCTAACCATCAGGACACTGTCAACATTGTCAACTTCAACGGAGTTCCGCGGGGTTGGTGGGGGCTTGCGGAAGCTTTCCCCGGTTCGCTGGCGGCGCGGTGGACCCAACGCACTTGCAACGGGCCGCGGGCTTGATTAGGGGCTGGACCCAGAATTTAACCGCTTTCCTTCGAGAGGGATTTCCATGAGCGATACCGCCGAACGCGTGAAGAAGATCGTTGTCGAACACCTTGGTGTCGAAGCCGACAAAGTCACGCCCGATGCCAGCTTCATCGACGATCTGGGTGCAGACAGCCTCGACATCGTCGAGCTGGTGATGGCGTTCGAAGAAGAATTCTGCGTCGAGATCCCCGACGACGCAGCCGAGAAGATCGCCACCGTTGGCGATGCGAACAAGTACATCGAAGATCACAAGGGCTGATAGCCCGACTCCCCGCGCGACAGCTCCCGGCCGGCGCGGACGGGGATGAAAGGCTCAGCCGCGGGCGGCTGGGCCTTTCGTGACTTTGGAGAGTTGATATGCGCCGTGTGGTCATAACCGGTCTCGGTCTCGTCACCCCGTTGGGGGCCGACGTCGAAACCACCTGGTCCAACATTCTCGCTGGCAAGAGCGGGGCGGGCCTCATCACCCATTTCGATGCCTCGGCCTACAAGTGCCGGATTGCGTGCGAAGTGAAGCCGGCAGACCACCCGTGGGGCTTCGATCCGTCGCTACGCGTCGATCACAAGGTCCAGCGCCAGGTCGATCCGTTCATCGTGTTCGGGATCGACGCCGCCGGCCAGGCGATCGAGGATGCCGGGCTGACCGACATGGACGAAGCCACGCGCCTGCGCGCGGGCTGCTCGATCGGGTCGGGCATCGGCGGGCTACCGGGGATCGAGAAGGAATCGCTGGTGCTGGCGGAAAAGGGGCCCGACCGGGTCTCGCCGCACTTCGTCCACGGGCGCCTGATCAACCTGATCTCGGGCCAGGTCTCGATCAAATACGGTTTGATGGGGCCGAACCACGCGGTCGTCACCGCCTGTTCGACCGGCGCCCATTCGATCGGCGATGCCGCGCGGATGATCCGCGACGACGATGCCGACATCATGCTCGCCGGTGGCGCGGAAGCGACGATCTGCCCGATCGGCATCGCCGGCTTCGCCCAAGCGCGCGCGCTGTCGACCAATTTCAACGACCAGCCCGAAAAGGCCAGCCGCCCCTACGACGTCGATCGCGACGGGTTCGTGATGGGCGAGGGTGCCGGGATCGTGGTGCTCGAGGAATATGAGCACGCGAAGGCGCGCGGCGCGAAGATCTACGCCGAAGTGGTCGGCTACGGCCTGTCGGGTGATGCCTATCACGTGACCGCGCCGCATCCGGAAGGCTCGGGTGCGTTCCGTTCGATGCAGATGGCGCTCAAGAAGGCGGGGATGGAGCCGTCGGACATCGACTACATCAATGCGCACGGCACCTCGACCCCGCTCGGCGACGAACTCGAGCTGGGCGCGGTCCGGCGGCTGTTTGGCGATGCGATAGGGACCTTGTCGATGAGCTCGACCAAATCGGCGATCGGGCACCTGCTCGGCGGCGCCGGGGCGGTAGAGAGCATCTTCTGCATCCTCGTCCTGCGCGACCAGATCGTCCCGCCGACGCTCAACCTCGACAATCCGTCGGAGAGCTGCGCGGGCGTCGATCTGGTGCCCTACACCGCCAAGAAGCGCTCCGTGCGCGCGGTGCTCAACAACAGCTTCGGCTTCGGCGGCACCAATGCCAGCCTGGTGATGAAAAAGGCCGATTGACGGATGGCGCGGCGCAGGCGTCATCCGCTGTTCCTGCCTGCCCTGGTGCTCGTCCTGCTAGCGGCGGGAGCGGTGGGCATATTCGGGTGGGGCTGGTACGGCCCCGGGCCGCTCGCCAGGGACACCAGCTTCGTCGTGGCCGACGGCTCCTCGCTTTACGGCACGGCCGAGCGGCTGGAACAGGCGGGCGCGATCTCTTCGGCGAAGAGCTTCCGCCTGCGCGCGAAATTCTTCGCCGCCGACGTGCCGATCAAGGCGGGCGAATTCATGCTGCCCGCCGGGGCCAGCCCGCGCACCATCCTCACCATCTTGCAGGGCGGGGATGTGATCCGGCGGATGGTCACGGTGCCCGAAGGCATGCCCTCGATCATGGTGTGGGAACGGCTCAAGGCCGAAAAGCTGCTGACCGGCAGCATCCCGGTCCCGCCCGAAGGCTCGGTGCTGCCCGACAGCTACGATTTCGCGCGCGGTGAAAGCCGCGCCTCGGTGCTCCAGCGGATGCAGGCGGGCATGGGCAAGGTGCTTGACGCCGCCTGGGCCAAGCGTTCGCCGAACACGGTAGTGAAAAGCCCGGAGGAAGCGCTGATCCTCGCCTCGATCGTCGAGAAGGAAACCGGCAAGCCGGCCGAACGGCGGCTGGTCGCGGGGCTCTATTCGAACCGGCTGAAGCAGGGCATGCCGCTGCAGGCCGATCCGACGATCATCTACCCGATTACCAGGGGCAAGCCGCTCGGCCGCCGCATCCGGCAGTCGGAAATCGCGGCGGTCAACGATTACAACACCTACACCATGACCGGCCTGCCCAAGCATCCGATCACCAATCCGGGCAAGGCTTCGATCGAGGCGGTGCTCGATCCGGCGCCGACCAATGCGCTGTTCATGGTCGCCGACGGCACCGGCGGGCATGTGTTCGCGGCGACGATCCAGGAGCATAACGCCAATGTCGCGCGCTGGTTCGCGATCCGCCGCCAGCGGGGAGAGATGAAATGAGCCTGCTGCTTGCCGCGCTCGCGCTTGCGCTTGCGCCGGCCGGGTCCGAAACCCAGGCTGCGCCTGCTCCTCAAGCCGGGACCTCGTCGGCGAGCTATGCCGACGCGATCCGCTGCCAGGCGTTCTACGTCGTCTACGCCTCGCTGCTCGATCGCGATTCGGACGATTATCAGGACGCCGCCGACACCTTCGACGAATGGTACGATTTCACCGCCGCCAGCTATCCCGACAGCGCCGGCTATCACCACGACACCGACCTCCAGGCCGAGATCGAGCGGATCGACGGCGAACTCGGCAAGGTCGAGGACGAGGCCGAAGCGGAAAAGGCCCTGAGCGGCTACCTCGACCAATGCACGGCGATCGAGCCTTCGTCCGACCAGCCGACGGTCGATTGAACCGCAGGCGGGGGTGGCGGGAGATGGCCGGGGCGCCGCTGCTGATCACCGCCGAACTGCCGCCCGATGTGCTCGCTTGGGCGGACGGACTCCGGCGGCTGCACTATCCGCCCGAACGCAACCGCCTGCGGGCCCACGTCACGCTGTTCCATGCGCTGCCCCCCTCGGCCGAAGGGGAGGCGCGGCGCTTGCTGGCGGATTTCTCGGCGGCGCATCCGCCGCCCGAGGCGCGGGTCACCGGGCTGATGGACCTTGGCACGGGCACCGCGATGGACCTGCGCTCGGACGGGATGGTCGCGCTGCACGCAGCTATGTCCGAACGGCTGCACGGAGTGCTGACCCGGCAGGACGACCGCCGGCTGCGGCTCCACATTACGGTCCAGAACAAGGTCGAGCGCCGGGCGGCGAAAACGTTGCAGGCGCAGCTCGCCGAGACACTGGAGCACCGTCGTTTCCGCTTTCGCGGCTTCGGCCTCTATGCGTGGGAGAGCGGCTTGTGGAACCCGCTTGCCGAATATCCCTTTCGCGGTTGACCGGAGCGGGAGCCCGACCTAAACGCGCCGCCTGCACCCAAGGCCAGGCCCTGGGAGCACAGGACTGGCGGAGTAGCTCAGCTGGTTAGAGCAGCGGAATCATAATCCGCGTGTCGGGGGTTCGAGTCCCTCCTCCGCTACCAGTCCTTCAGCGCGCGATCCGCGAATCGGCCGCGCGGTCTTTCAGCAGCGCGGCGAGCTTCTTGGCCACGCCGGCCCGCGGGATGCGGCCCATCGCATTGCGGGGAATGCTCGGGACCGAGATCAGCGCGAAGGTGATATGCTTCGGCAGCTGCTTCTCCATGCGCTTGCGCAGCGACGGCAGGTCGGTCCCTTGCGGGCAGACCACCGCCACCGCGAGCAGGTCGGTCGAATCGAGCTGGACGGAGACGACGCAGCAGTCCCGGATCGAAGGGTCGCGCGACAGTCTCTCCTCCAGCACGACCGGCGAATATTTGGCGCCCGAGACGTTGATCGTTTCCGACATCCGTCCGGTGATCGCGAACAGCCCATCGTCGAACACGATCCCGAGATCGCCGGGATAGAACCACCCGTCGCGGAACGGCGAACGCGGACCCTGCAACTGGCCGATGTAGCCGCCGACCATGAAATCGGACTTCATCCGCACGATCCCCGGCTCACCGGGCGGGCGGAGGGCTCCGTCGGCATCGACGATCTCGACCGCGATGCCCGGCTCGACCATCCCGACCGCGCCCGGATGGCGATCGACCAGCGCGGTGTCGCCGGCCGCGACCCGGCCGATCTCGGTCGCGCCATAGCTCATCCGCAGCGCGGAGCAGCAGCGTTTCAGGACCTCGTCGCGCAGCAGCGGCGGCACGCGGCCGCCGAACAGCTCAATGGTGCGGGTCGTCCGCCCCGGCCAGGTGCGGGGAACGGCTCGGAGGATGTCCTGCATCCGGAACGGGGACGCGGCAAGGAACGTCGAAGGCGCGACCAGCGCGGCGTAATCGGGCGTTTCGGTTCCGAAGCTCGCGAGCAGCACCGTCGCGCCGATCTGCCACGCGGCCAGCGGATAGCGCAGGCCGGTGGTGGTGATCAGGCCGAGCAAGGTCAGCAGCGTGGTGTCGGGCGTGAGATCGCCGATCGCGCGGACCTGCTCCAGCCGGCCTCCGAGCAGCGGCGCGTCCCATACCACCACCTTCGGCTGTCCTGTCGTGCCGGAGGTCGCGAGCAGCCGTGCGGCCTGGGTCTCGAGCCCGTCGAGGGGGCGGTTGCCGTCGATCCTGATGCGTTCGGCCAGCGGCATGCTGCCCTGCGGTTCGAATTTCATCCGCAGGGCCGGCCGGGCGCGGGGCGCGAGCTTGTCGACCTTGCCGATCGCCGCGGCATAGGGGCCGATCGCCCCGCTGGCGGCGATCTTCGGCGGCATGTGGCCGGTCGATTGCACCAGGCCGGCGCGCATCGCGCCGAGATGGAGGATCCAGTCCCAATAGCACGGGTTCGCGAGCACTTGCGGATGGAGCGTCACCCGGTCGCCGGGACGCAGCCCTTCGCCGAGCAGCCAGTGCGCCATCGAATCGATGTCGGCACAGAGCCGGCCGTAGGTGATGAGTTCCGCGCCGACCCGGGCGGCCACGCGCTCGGGAGGATGCGTATAGATCGGTTGCAGGATCGCCATCGCGTTGCTCTGCGAAATTGCGGCGGGCGAGACAAGCGATAAGCGCAGGGCGGATCGGACGGGGCGGATCGGGCAGGGCGGTTTTTGCGCAAGCGCGTTGACTGCTGCGCTGCAGCATGGGAGCAAGGGCCGATGGGTCAGATCGCGATCATCGGAATGCCGCCGCCGCTCGGCGCCCTGCGCGCCAAGGGACCGGTCGCGCTGTTCCTCGATTTCGACGGCACGCTGATCGACCTCGCGCCCACGCCGGATTCGATCACCGTGCCGGTGGAACTGGCGCACCAACTCGAGAGGATGGCCGCGCGCGACGACGGGCGGCTGGCGCTGGTCAGCGGGCGCTCGGCCGCCGACGTCAGCGAGCATCTTGGCCCGGCATCGATCGCGCTGGCAGGATCGCACGGGCTCGAACGCTTTCGGGCCGATGGCAGCGCGATCGAACCGCGCGCGGCCGCGATGCCCGCGGGGATCGCCGAAGTGGTGCGCGATTTCGCCGAACATCGCCCCGGTCTTGCCTATGAGCCGAAAAGCCACGGCGCCGCGCTGCATTACCGCGCCGCGCCGCGGCTCCAGGCCGAAGCGATCGCATTCGTCGAACAACTCGCCGCCGCCCATGGCCTCGCGGTGAAGCACGGCAAATGCGTGGTCGAGCTTGCTCCGCGCGGCGCCGACAAGGCCGCGGCGGTCCACGCCTTCATGCACGAAGCGGCGTTCCGGGGCGCGTTGCCGATCTTCATCGGCGACGACACCACCGACGAGGACGGCTTCCGCGCGGCGGAGGAACTCGGCGGTTTCGGTATCGTGGTCGGGGAAAGACCTTCGGGCTTCGCGCGTTACCGCCTCTCAACCCCCGCGGAGGTCCATACATGGCTCGAACTGTGACGCCCCATCAGAGCAGCCTCGAGCTGTGGCCGATCGGCAATTGCCAGGTCAGCGCTCTGATCGACGAGCGCGCCGGGCTGGTGTGGGGCTGCGTGCCGCGGGTGGACGGCGATCCGGTGTTCTGCGCGCTGCTGAACGGCGAAAACCGGGAAAGCGGCGTCTGGCGATTCGAGCTCGAAGGCCAGGTCAGCGCGACCCAGGATTACATCCGCAACACCGCGATGCTGGTCACCCGGCTCGAAGCGGAGGACGGCAGCGCGGTCGAGATCACCGATTTCTGCCCGCGTTACGAGCGGCTCGGGCGGATGTACCGCTCGGTCGCCTATATCCGCATCGTGCGCCCGGTCGCCGGCAATCCGCGGCTGCGCGTGGTGCTGACCCCGATGCGCGATTACGGCGCGGCGCTGGCCGATACGACCAGTGGCACCAACCATATCCGCTATCTCGCCGGCAGCCAGATCCTGCGGCTGACGACCGATGCGCCGATCGGCTATGTTCTCGACAAGCGGGCGTTCCGGGTCGAGAACGATCTGCACTTCTTCCTCGGGCCCGACGAGCCGTTCAGCGGCAATCTCTATTCCGAGATCCGGATGATGGAGCAGTTCACCCGGCGCTATTGGCAGAACTGGGTGCGCGGGCTCGCGACCCCGCTCGAATGGCAGGGCGACGTGATCCGCTGCGCGATCACGTTGAAACTGTGCCAGCACGAAGAAACCGGCGCGATCGTCGCCGCGCTGACCACCTCGATCCCGGAGGCGCCCGGATCGGAGCGCAACTGGGACTATCGCTACTGCTGGATCCGCGATTCCTATTACACGATCCAGGCGCTCAACCGCCTCGGTGCGCTCGACGTGATGGAGAAATATCTCGCCTATCTCCGCAACATCGTCGACGCGGCCAAGGGTGGACAGATCCAGCCGCTCTATTCGGTGATGGGCGAGGGCGAGCTCAACGAAACCACCGCCGCCCATCTCGCCGGCTATCGCGGTATGGGGCCGGTGCGGCGGGGCAACGCGGCCTACAAACAGATCCAGCACGATTGCTACGGGCAGATCGTGCTCCCCAACATCCAGGGCTATTTCGACCAGCGGCTGTTGCGGATGGCCGACGAGGGCGATTTCGGGAGCCTCGAGCAGGTCGGCGAACTGGCCTTCGCGATGCACGATCAGCCGGACGCCGGCCTGTGGGAATTCCGGACCCGGCAGGAGGTCCATACCTATTCCGCGGTGATGTGCTGGGCGGCCTGCGACCGGCTGGCCAATGTCGCCGCGCATCTCGGCAAGCCGGACCGCGAGGCTCTGTGGCGCGAGCGGGCCGAAGTGATCCGCGCGCGGATCGAGAAGGATGCGTGGAAGGAGGCGGAGGGCTTCTACGGTGCTTCGTTCGAGACCGCCTATCTCGACGCCAGCCTGATGCAGATGGTCGAACTGCGCTTCATCAACCCCGACGATCCACGCTTCCTCGCGACGTTCGAGGCGCTCGAGAAGGAACTGCGCCGGGCGGAATACATGCTGCGCTATGCGGCCGAAGACGATTTCGGCGCGCCCGAGACCGCGTTCAATTTCTGCACCTTCTGGCTGATCGAAACGCTCCACCTGGTCGGGCGAGACGAGGAGGCGCGCTCGCTGTTCAATTCGATGCTGTCGCACCGCACCCGGTCGGGCCTGTTTTCCGAAGACCTCGATTGGCGGAACGACGAATTGTGGGGCAACTTCCCGCAGACTTATTCGTTGGTGGGCGTAATCAACTGTGCCGGGGCTCTGTCTAAATCGTGGAACACCATCCGCTGAGCCGGCTCGTTGTCATCTCGAACCGGGTGGCGGTGCCAAAGGCGCGCGGCGCCGCCGGCGCGCAGGGTGGGCTGGCCGGGGCGCTCGGCGCCGCGCTCAAGAAACAGAAGGGCATCTGGTTCGGCTGGTCGGGCAACGAAACCGACGAGTTCACCGGCGAGATCACCACCCATCAATCCGACGGCGCGACCATCGCGACGATCGATCTCGAACCGCAGGACGTCGAGGAATATTACAACGGCTACGCCAATTCGACCCTGTGGCCGCTGTTCCATTACCGGATCGACCTGACCCGCTTCGAACGCGAGACCGGCAAGGGCTACGAGCGGGTCAACGAACGCTTTGCCGACGCCGCCGCCAAGCTGATCGAGCCGGACGACATCGTTTGGGTGCACGACTATCACCTGATTCCGCTGGGCGAGCGGCTGCGCCAGCACGGGCTCAAGAACCGCATCGGCTTCTTCCTCCATATCCCCTGGCCGCCGACCAATCTGCTCGCGGCGCTGCCGTTCCACGAACGGCTGGTGAAGGCGATGCTGGAATATGATCTGGTCGGCTTCCAATGCGCGGAATGGCTCGAGAGCTTCCGCTATTACTGCCGTAAGGAACTGGGCGCGAAGGTCGATCCGGGCAGCGGCGAGATCACGCTGGGCGACCGGACGGTGATCGCGCGCTCCTATCCGATCGGGATCGATTACGAGCACTTCACCAGGCTGGGCCAGACCCACGAGGCGAAAAACGCCGAGCGTCGCATCCAGGTCAGCACCCGTGGCCGCAAGTCGATGATCGGGGTGGACCGGCTCGATTACTCGAAAGGCCTGCCCGAGCGGATCGACGGCATCAGCCGGTTCTTCGACAACCACCCGGAGCGGGTGAAGGAACTGGTGTTCATCCAGATCGCCCCGCCGAGCCGCGAGGAGGTCAGTTCCTACCAGGATATCCGCGAACTGCTCGAACAGAAATGCGGCCAGATCAACGGCGCGCGCTCCGAAGTCGATCTGGTGCCGATCCGCTACGTCAACCAGGGCTACAGCGCGGCGGAACTCTACGGCTTCTATCGCGCATCGAAGATCGCGCTGGTGACTCCGCTGCGCGACGGGATGAACCTCGTCGCGAAGGAATATGTCGCGGCGCAGGATCCCGAGGATCCCGGCGTGCTGATCCTCTCGCGCTTCGCCGGGGCCGCGTTCCAGCTGACCGACGCGGTGCTGGTCAATCCCTACAGCCCGGACGACATCAGCCACGCGATCCGCGTCGCGCTCGACATGCCGCTGGAAGAGCGCAAGAAGCGCTGGAAGAAGCTCAACCGCGGGGTGAAGGGCGAGAACGTCACCCGCTGGATGGCAAATTTCCTCAAGGATCTCGACTCCGTCGGCGTCTGACCGGCACCCCAGCGCAGCTTTCCCCAGCCCAAGTTTTCGCTGCGATTGTCGCGCGCGGCCGCAATCCCTACATCGCCGGTAAACATCATTCGGACGGATTTCAGGGAATGACCACGCATACCACCCGCATGCTCATCATCGGCTCCGGCCCGGCCGGGCTTTCGGCCGCGATCTACGGCGCGCGCGCCGGGATGGAGCCGATCGTCGTGCAGGGCATCCAGCCCGGCGGCCAGCTGACCATCACCACCGACGTCGAGAACTATCCCGGCTTCCGCGACGTGATCCAGGGCCCGTGGCTGATGGAGCAGATGCAGGCCCAGGCCGAGCATGTCGGCACGCGCACGATATGGGACACGATCGTCGATATCGATCTCGCCAATGGCTCGCCGTTCAAGGCGATCGGCGACAGCGGGGATATCTATGTCGGCGACGTGGTGGTGATCGCGACCGGGGCGCAGGCCAAGTGGCTCGGCGTGCTCGGCGAACAGGAGCTGAGCGGCAAGGGCGTGTCCGCCTGCGCGACCTGCGACGGGTTCTTCTATCGCGGCAAGAAGGTCGCGGTGATCGGCGGCGGCAACACCGCGGTCGAGGAAGCGCTGTACCTCACCAACCATTCGGACGACGTGACCCTGATCCACCGGCGCGGCGAATTGCGCTCGGAAAAGATCCTCCAGGACCGGCTGTTCGCGAACCCGAAGATCAAGGTGCTGTGGAACAAGGCGGTCACCCGCTTCCTCGGCGATCCCGAGGGCAAGGCGCTGGTCGGGCTGGAGCTCCGGGATACCGAAACCGGAGCGGTCAGCGATTTCGCGACCGACGGCGCCTTCGTCGCGATCGGCCACAAGCCGGCGACCGAATTGTTCAAGGGCAAGCTGCCGATGGACGGCAACGGCTATCTGCTGGTCGAACCGGGCACGCCGCGCACCTCGATCCACGGCGTGTTCGCCTGCGGCGACGTGATGGACCACATCTACCGCCAGGCGGTCACCGCGGCGGGCACGGGCTGCATGGCCGCGCTGGATGCCGAGCGCTTCCTCGCTCACCGCGAATTCGAAGCGGGCAAGGAACTGCCGAGCGTCGCGGCTTACTGAGGTGTGCGGATTGACAAATTGAGCAGCACCCACTAGGTTACATGTAACCAAAGGGAGTGCTGAAGTGCCGGGTCTGCAATCTTCGCGCGACAAGGTTCGTCTTCATCGTGAGCGCTTGCGTGCGCAAGGGTTGCGGCCGATTCAGGTCTGGGTACCTGATGTACGTGGGGCATCCTTCCGCGCTGAAGCTCGGCGGCAATCCGCGCTGGTCGCAGCCGGTGCGTTCGAGAAAGCCGACCAGGACTTCATCGACGCGATTTCAAGCTTCGACTGATCCGTGCGGCGCGGCGAAATCTGGACCGCATCCGGGGGCAAGGATTATGCGGGCAAACCCCGTCCGGTCGTGATCGTGCAGGACGATGCTTTCGATGCCATCGACTCAGCGACCGTCTGCGCCTTTACCACCACGCCGATCGATGCACCGCTGTTCCGCCTTGAAGTCGAGCCGACTGCGGAAAACGGTTTAAGCGAAGTAAGCCGCCTTATGGTGGACAAGGTCACCACGGTGCCACGGACCAAGCTGGGCAAGCAGGTTGGACGTTTGGGCGATACCGATTTGCTTCGGCTGAACCGCGCGATGCTGGTGTTCCTGGGACTGGCTGGCGCGCCGCGCGCCTAAAAAACCGCGATCGCCGCGTGCAGGATCAGCGCGATCAGCACGAGGCTGGACAGCATGAAGATCGCCCAGCGCAGCATCACCTTGTTGATCGTCGCCTGCACCAGCGAGTGGACCACCCGCAACGCGACATAGGCCCAGCCAAGCCACGCGTTGATCCCGTCGCCCTGGCCCAAGATCGCGAGCACGATCGCGACCGCATAGAACACGGTCGGCGCTTCGTGCAGGTGGTTGTAGTTGTGCGCCTTCCAATTGACCTGCGGCGGCAGCACCTTGTCTAGCGTCTGGTCCGGATCGCGCACCAGCGCGTCGGGATCGACCTTGGCCCCGGTTCAGCGCCGGGATGCGGGTGGCATAGAGCCAGGCCCACATCACCATCGTCCACGCCGCCAGCGCGACGACCGGCTGCAATATACCCATGCCCGTCACGATCGTTCTCCCCTCAGGCGAACAAAGTCAGCATCAGCGCCCGCACCGTCAGCACGATCAGGCAGACGGTCGAGAGCCCGAACAGCGCCAGCCGCACCGGCACGCGGTTGACGGTCGCCTGCCAGATCGAATGGACGATGCGCAAAGCGACATAACCCCAGGCGGCCAGCACGTCGGCCCCTGTCGCCCCGAGCAGGGCGACGATCACCACCGCGGCGTAGAACAGCGTCGGCTGTTCGAGCAGATGGGCGTAATTGTGGCCTTTCCAGTTGGTCTGGTCGGGCAGCACCCCTTCGAGGTCCTGCCCGCGTCCGCCGGGCTTGGCCTTCTTGAGGTCGATCCCGCTTTTGGCGAGCGCCGGCATGCGCGTCGCCATCATCCAGAACATCACGATCAGCGTCCACGCCACCAGCACGGCGGCGGGTGCGAGCATCTGGGCCTGCATACATTCCTCCCCGGTTTTGTGGGGGGAGACTGCGCGGGCGGGGGTGGATTGTCAAAGGCGACTATTTTGGGGGGAGAGGGGAGGACAGGCCTTCTCCCCTCGTCATCCTGAACTCGTTTCAGGATCTATCGTGCCGGAAGCGCAGAGAGTCGTTCCGCGAACTGGGCCGGCGGAGACATGGATCCTGAAACGAGTTCAGGATGACGATATTGGGATGACGGGAGTGGATGGTGAGTCGAGCGAGCGCGTCAGTCCGCGCCCGCAATCACCCGCGCAAACTGCGCCGGATCGACATTGCCGCCCGAAACCACGATTACCGTGCCCGCATCGAGCGTCACCTTGCCCGCCAGGGCCGCCGCCAGCGCGACCGCACCGCCGGGTTCGACCACCAGCCGCAGCACCGCAAACGCAAACCGCTGCGCATCGCGCACCTCGCGCTCGCTCACCGCGACGCCGGGCGAGGCGCGGTCCTTCAGCACCGCGAAATTGATCGGCCAGGTCGCGAGCGTCTGCAGCGCGTCGCAGGCGGTCGCGGGCGGGTTGGGGCCGACCGGCAGGATTTCACCGGCGGCAAGGCTGCGGCGCACATCGTCCCACCCTTCCGGTTCGACCGGCACGATCTCCGCCTCGGGGCAAGCGAGGGCGAGGCCGGCAGTCAGTCCGCCGCCGCCGCAAGGCGCAACGATCCGGCTCGGGCTGTGTCCCAGTTGCGCAATAATCTCGATCCCGGCGCTGCCCTGGCCTTCGATGATCCACGGATCGCCATAGGCATGGACCAAAGTCGCGCCGCGTTCCTCGCACAGAGCCCGCGCGATCGCGTCGCGGTCTTCGCCGCCGGCGCGGTCGTAGAGCACGATGTCGGCGCCGAGCGCCTTCACATTGGCGAGCTTCACCTGCGGCGCATCGGCCGGCATCACGATCGTCGCCGCGATCCCGAGCCGTTTCGCCGCCCAGGCCACGCCCTGCGCATGGTTGCCGCTCGACACCCCGACCACGCCGCGCGCCGCCGCTTCGGGCGAGAGCGTACTCAGCCGGTTCCAGCCGCCGCGAATCTTGAACGCGCCGACCGGCTGGAGGCTCTCGGCCTTCACCCGGCAGCTGGTGCCGCCGATCTCGACCGGTAGCAGCGGAGTGGGCGGCAGGATCGCCGCGATGCGTGCCGCGGCCTCGACAACGCCCTGGTGCGTGGGTGATCTGACATCGTTGTGGATCATCTTGCCGTGCCTACGCTTTTCCTTATGTGAGTCCCCGCGAAGGCGGGGATCTCGTCCGGCCAAGCGGAACATTGCTGCCCGAGGTCCCCGCCTTCGCGGGGACTCAGGTCTAACTCAAGTGGAGATTGCATGTCGAAGGTGTTGGTGATCGGTGCGGGCGGCGTGAGCTCGGTTGCGGTCCACAAGATGGCGATGAATCCGGAGATCTTTCCGGAGGTCCATCTTGCGAGCCGCACCAAGGCAAAATGCGATGCGATCGCCGAAAGCGTGAAGCAGCGCACCGGGCAGACCGTCGCGACCTACCGGATCGATGCGGAAGACGTTCCGGCGCTGACCGCGCTGCTCAAGCAGATCGGGCCGAGCATCGTGGTCAATCTCGCGCTGCCCTACCAGGATCTGACGATCATGGACGCCTGCCTCGCCGCCGGGGTCGATTATCTCGACACCGCGAATTACGAGCCGAAGGACGTCGCGAAATTCGAATACAGCTGGCAGTGGGCCTATCACGACCGCTTCAAGCAGGCCGGGCTGATGGCGTTGCTGGGCAGCGGGTTCGATCCGGGCGTGACCAGCGTGTTCACCATGTGGCTGAAGAAGCACAAGCTCAAGACCATCCGCACGCTCGACATCCTCGACTGCAACGGCGGCGATCACGGCCAGGCCTTCGCGACCAACTTCAACCCCGAGATCAACATCCGCGAAGTCACCGCCCCGGCGCGGCACTGGGAGAACGGCCAGTTCGTCGAGACCCCGGCGATGGGCAAGAAGGTCGAATTCGACTTCGAGGGCGTCGGCCCGAAGAACATGTACATGATGTACCACGAGGAGCTCGAAAGCCTCGCGAAGTTCGTCCCCGAAATGGAGCGCGCGCGCTTCTGGATGACCTTCGGCGACGCTTATATCATGCACCTGACCGTGCTGCAGAACGTCGGCATGACCCGGATCGATCCGGTGATCTACGAAGGCCACGAGATCATCCCGCTGCAGTTTTTGAAGGCGGTGCTGCCCGAACCCGCAAGCCTCGGCCCGACGACCAAGGGCAAGACCAACATCGGCTGCATCGCGACCGGCGAGGCGCTCGACGGATCGGGCGAGAAGACCTTCTACATCAAGAACATCTGCGACCATGAAGACGCCTACGCGGAAACCGGCAACCAGGCGGTCAGCTACACCACCGGCGTTCCGGCGATGATCGGCGCGGCGATGGTGCTTACCGGCGCATGGAAAGGGGAGGGCGTGTTCAACATCGAGCAGTTCGATCCCGATCCGTTCATGGAGATGCTCAACCGGCACGGCCTGCCGTGGACGGTTGAGGAATTGCCGGGTCCGGTGGAGTTCTAACCGCTCCTCTCCCCTTGCGGGAGAGGATACGAAGGCTTGGCCTGTAAGGCCTGGCCGCAGTTGGAGAGGGGGCTTTGCGCCGCCACCCCTCTCGAAGCTCCGCTAGCCCCTTCGGCGGCAAGCTGCGCTATCCTCTCCCGCAAGGGGAGAGGAGCGTGAGAAACAGCTTTCCTACAAGCCTCCGGGCAGGGCAGAGTACCCCGCATGTTCCGCGTCAAACCTACCTCGGCCGGCCGCTCTTCGCGCAAGCATATGCCGCGTGCGCCGACGCGATCCCGCGATTTTCCTGCAAGCTCAGAGTTGTCACCCTCAACCCGCAAACCCCCAGAAATCCTGGCCTCCCGCAGGCGGACACCCAGGCGGACAGAGTGTAACTTGTGTAACCCTGAAGGACCGGCGGTATGAACTGGAACCTCTTCGCCCCGATCGGCCTGCTCGCCGGATCGAACGTGCTGATGAACATCGCGTGGTACGGGCACCTCAAATTTCCGGCCAGGGCGCTGTGGCTGGCGATCCTCGTCAGCTGGGGCATCGCCTTGTTCGAATATTCGCTGGCGGTCCCGGCCAACCGGATCGGCGCCAAGGCCTATTCGCTCGCCGAATTGAAGACGACCCAGGAAGTGATGTCGCTGCTGACTTTCCTCGGCGTCGCGTGGTTCCTGTTCGACCAGAAGCCGGGCATCAGCCAGATCGTAGGGTTCATCCTGATCGGGCTCGGCGCATTGTTCGTATTCAAGGCCCCGCTGGGCTAGGAAGCATTATGGAAACCAGAGCCGGCGACCCCGGAGCCTTCGCCAATTTCGATCTCCACCGCGTGGACAGCCCGGCCTTCGTGGTCGATCTCGCGAAACTGCGGTCCAACCTGCAGATCCTCGCCGATGTCCGCGACGCGGCCGAGATCAAGGTGCTGGCGGCGCTGAAGGCGTTTAGCATGTGGTCGGTCGCACCGGTGATCGGCGAATATCTCGACGGCGTGTGCACCTCCGGCCTGTGGGAAGCGCGGCTGGCGGCCGAGCATTACGACGGCGAGATCGCGACCTATTGCGCGGCCTACAAGCCCGAGGATCTGGAGGAGATCTGCCGCCTGTCGGATCATGTGATCTTCAATTCGCCGATGCAGATCGAACGCTGCTCGGCGATCCTTGCCGCAGCGCGCGCGCGCGGGGACGATTTCGACATCGGCCTGCGGATCAATCCGCTCCATGCCGAAGGCGAGGTCCCGCGTTACGATCCCTGCGCGCCGCATTCGCGGCTCGGCTTCCCGGTCGACCAGCTGACCGAAGAGCATTTCGGGCTGATCGACGGGATCCACATGCATTCGCTGTGCGAGCAGGACCTCGAACCGCTCAAGCGCACCTGGGATGTGCTGTTCGATCACCTCGAGCCGCATTTCGGCCAGTTCAAATGGCTGAACTTCGGCGGCGGGCATCACATCACGCGGGCGGATTACCAGCGCGAGGAACTGGTCGATTTCCTGCGCGACGTGAAGGAAGACACCGGGGCCGAGCTCTATCTAGAGCCGGGCGAGGCGGTCGCGCTCGATGCCGGGATCCTCGTCGGCACTATCCTCGATTCGCACTGGAACGGCATGGAACTGGCGATCACCGATGTGTCGGCGACCTGCCACATGCCCGACGTGATCGAGGCGCCCTATCGCCCGGCGATGCTGCATGAGGAGCAGGGGGAGGGCGATCCGGTCCGCCTCGGGGGCCCGTCCTGCCTCGCCGGGGACGTGATCGGCGATTACCGCCTGCCGATGCCGCTGGCGCCGGGCGAGCGCTTCGCCTTTCTTGACCAGGCGCATTACTCGATGGTCAAGACGACCACCTTCAACGGGGTCCCGCTGCCGTCGATCTGGGCTTGGGATTCGGAGACCGATTCGCTCGAACTGATCCGCAAATTCGGCTATGAGGACTTCCGCGACCGCTTGAGTTGAGGCCGCGGGATACAGGGGACTATCGATGAACAGACTGACGGCCGCGCTGCTTTGCGGCGCGCTTGTGCTTGTGCTTGCGCCTGCTCCGGCCTTCGCGGCGACGGTGGCGGGTTCTTCCAAGGACGCGAAAATCTTCAGGTCGGTGACCGAGCAGGACCTCACCGAGGTGGTCACCGGCGAAGGCCATGCGGTCGACGAAGCCCATCCGTTCGACGCGCCGAGCGTGCAGGGCAAGACCGCCGACGGGCTGATCTTCGTGCTGATGGGCACCGATTGCGACGTCCGCGACGTGCCGGGGTGTCAGGGGATCATGATGCAGGTTCGCTACGATTCGGATGAATCGGTCACGATCGAAAACGTGAACCAGGCGAACCTCGACGAAGCCGCGATCGCGACGTGGTGGGACAAGGAAAACGAGACGGTCGGTTTTACCCGCTACATGGTGCTCGATGGCGGCGTGACCTGGCTCAACATCCGCCAAAATCTGCGGGTTTTGCTGTCGGTGCACGGAACCGCGGTGGACGACGTTTTCCCGTAAAACCCGCGGCTTGGGGCAGCGTTCCGCGCTCGTCCGCACAGTAAATCGGCGCAGCGATTTTCACTTGCAGTTCAGCACAGGGGTCCTATATCCGCCCCTCGCTGCCCCAAGGGGACTTCCTTAACCGCAAGGCAGCCTTGTCTGAAACTTATGTTTTGGGGGTCCCTTGAGTTGCACATCTATCCTAGCGCATCGGCTGTAGTCCGCGACCTTCGTCCGGACGAACCTGTAATTCTCAACCGCCCGCATGCTGCGGCGCGCGCTGCCCGTTTCTTCTCGCAGAAGTTTCCGGGCAAGTCGCTCTATGCGGTGAAGGCCAATCCGTCGCCGGATCTGCTCCAGATCCTGTGGGATTCCGGGATCACGCATTACGATGTCGCCTCGATCGCCGAGGTCCGCCTGGTGCGCGAAACTCTGCCCGAGGCAGTGCTGTGCTTCATGCATCCGGTGAAGTCCGAAGCCGCGATCGGCGAAGCCTATCACAAGCACGGAGTGCGCACCTTCAGCCTCGATTCGATCGAGGAGCTTGAGAAAATCGTCGGCGCGACCGCCGACAAGCGCGGCAAGCCGGCCGAGGATTTGTACCTGCTGGTGCGCCTGCGGGTCTCGTCGGACTATTCGGAACTCAGCCTCGCGTCGAAGTTCGGGATCGACCTCGCCGATGCCGCGCCGCTGCTGCAGGCCACGCGCCAGCATTGCGATGCGCTGGGCATCTGCTTCCATGTCGGCAGCCAGGCGATGACGCCGTTCGCCTATGTCCAGGCGCTCGAGCGGGTGCGCGCGGCGATCGCCGAAGCCGCGGTCACCGTCGATATCGTCGATGTCGGGGGCGGGTTCCCCAGCTCCTATCCGGGGATGGAACCGCCGCCGCTCGAGGATTACTTCGCGGTGATCGACCGCCACTTCGAAGCGCTGCCGATTTTCTACAATGCCGAACTGTGGTGCGAACCCGGCCGCGCGCTGTGTGCCGAATATAATTCGATGGTCGTGCGCGTCGAAAAGCGCCGCGGCGATGAGCTGTTCATCAACGACGGCGCCTATGGCGCATTGTTCGATGCCGCGCATATCGGCTGGCGCTTCCCGGTCTCGCCGCTCGACGACCGGCTGGTCGACCGGGAGCGCGAATTCGCGTTCTACGGCCCGACCTGCGACGATGCGGACTACATGAAGGGTCCCTTCATGCTGCCGGGCGATATCGGCCCGGGCGACTATGTCGAGATCGGCATGCTCGGTGCCTATGGCGCGGCGATGAAGACCGCGTTCAACGGTTTCGGCCGGTCGGAAGCGGTGACCGTGGCCGACGAGCCGATGGCCAGCCTCTACCGCGGCGACCGCGTCGATCCGCGCAAGAGCGACAATGTGGTGCGGCTGCGCTGAGAACTTAGTCGCTAGGCGGCTGCGATGCGTTGCTTCGCGGCCGCCAGCATCGCGAGATAGCGCGGCTCCTCGCGCAGCGGATCGACGTCCGGGTCGACCTGCAGATGGGTCAGCAGCATCGAATTCATCTTGTCGATGAAGGTTTCGAGCAGGTCGAGCGCGGCCTGGTTGTCGCGCAGATGCTGGGTCAGCGCGCAGACGAGATTGTAGCGCATCGTGAGGTTCTCGGGCGCGATCAGCATCGCCCGCTGCACCCATTGCTTTGCGCGGTCGCCTTCGCCCAGCGCCGCCAGCGCACAGGCCCCGAGGCCCAGGGCCGCGCCGTTCGTCGGATCTTGCGAGACCGCCTTCTCGACCCGCGCCAGCGCCAGCGCCGAAGCCCGCCGCACCCCTTCGCGGTCGTTCAGCGCGCCGTAGCAGGTCTGCAGCATGCCCGGCGCGTGATAGTCGGTCTCAACCAGCGCCGCGGCCTTTTCGAAATAGGGCACGGCTTCGCGCATCTTGCCGCGGCGGAACAGCAGCCGGGCGGCTTCCTTGTTCACTTCCCAGGATTCGCCATCGAGCTGCAGCGCGGTCTGGATCAGGCGATCGGCTTCCTCGAATTGCCCGTATTCGTCCGCGAGATAGCGGGCCTTCACGCAATGGGCTTCCGCAAGTTCCGGATCGAGCGCCAGCGCCCGCTCGGCCGAGGCCAGCGCATCCTCGTCCTGCCGGTCATGGCGAAAGCGAAGCTCTGATTGAGCGAGCGCCATCAGCGCCCAGGCCTTTGCGTAATCGGGATCGACGGTGGTCGCCTGGCGGCAGATGCGCACCACCACCTCGTCGCGGCGGCTGTCGCCGTCATTGCCGCTGATCCAGTGCTGCCGTGCCATCAGATAGAGGTTGTAGGCTTCGGGGCTGGTCGTCCCGCGATGCTCGATCGCTTTCTTTTCCCGCGGCAGCAGCTTCAATTGCAGCGCGGCGACGATCGCCTTCGAGATTTCGTCCTGGATCGCGAAGATGTCGTGCAGGTCGCGGTCGTAGCGTTCGGCCCAGAGCTGGTGCCCGCTGCCGCAGTCGATCAGCTGTGCATTGATGCGGACCCGGTCCATCGCCTTGCGCACGCTGCCTTCCAGCACATGGGTGATCCCGAGGTCGCGCGCCAGTGCGGCATTGTCGACGGTCTTGCCCTTGAACGAGAAGGCGGTGTTGCGCGCGATGATCGTGAGCGCGGAGACCTTCGACAGATCGGTGATAATGTCTTCGCTGATCCCGTCGCTGAAATATTCCTGCTCGGCGTCGCCGCTCATGTTGAGAAACGGGAGCACGCAGATCACGACCTTGCGCGGTGGAGCCTCGGTGACCGCGGAAGCCTGCGCGGGTTCGGTGGTGCCGGCAAGCGAGGCGATGCTGCCCATCACCTTGAGCCAGCCATGCGCGCTGGTTTCGCCCTGCCACCCGGCGAGATCGGCACACTGGATCTGGTTGAACGGCATCGGCGGTAGGCTGCCGTCCAGGCTGATCTGGACCAGGGTTCCGGCCTCGCGCGCGGCGTCGGCTTCTGCGCGCACCCATTGCGAGCGCGCGGCATCGCCCGACCACAAAACGACCACCGCCTTGGCCGCGCGGATCCGTTCCTCGATCACTTCGCTATAGGCGCGGTGGGCCGGGAGTTCGTCGTCGCGCCACACGCTGTAGCCGCGCGCCCGCAGCAGGTCCGCCACGAGCTTGGCCTGGCCCTCGTTCGGGCGCGCATAGGAGATGAAGATGTCGGCCATGATCTCCGCTTACCGCTGCGACGCCATCCCGAGCCGCTGGAGCGCAGCTTCCGACATGGCCTCGAAGCGTGGGTCGTCCTTCAGGAAGTTCATGTCGGGATCGACCTGGCTGTGCTGCAGCTGGGTCGGGTTGGCGTTTTCGAAGAACAGTTCGAGCGTCGCGATCGCGCCTTCCTTGTCGCCGAGGAACACCGCCTGCGCGCAGCCGAGGTTGTAGCGCATCGAGAGATTGTCCGGATCGAACATCAACGCGCGCGAAATCCATTCCTTCGCCCGCGCACCGTCGCCCAGCGCGGCGAGGGCATAGGCCCCGGTCGCCATCGCGGCCGCGTTGCCAGGGTCCGACGCGACCGCCTTCTCGGCCCGGATCGCACCGATGCCGGCCACGCGCTTCGCATTCTCGGTGTCCCCCGCGGCCTGGTAGCAGGTCAGCAGCATGCTCGGATCGTGGAAGTCGGTGTCCATCAGCGCGGTGGCTTTTTCGAAATAGGGGATCGCCTCGTTCGCGCGGCCCTGGCGGAAGTAGAGGAACGCGACCTCCTTGTTCACTTCCCAGCTTTCCGGTTCGAGCCGCAGCGCGGTTTCGAGCGCGTTGTTCGCCTCGTCGAGCTTGCCGTCGATCTGGAGATAGCGGGCGCGCACGCAATAGGCTTCGGCGATGTCGGGATCGAGTTCGATCGCGCGTTCGGCCGGGGTGAGGGCGTCGATATCCTCGATCCCGTGCCAGAAGCGCAATTCGCACTGCGCGAGCGACATCAGCGCCCAGGCGCGGGCGTAGGACGGATCGACCGTGGTCGCCTGCTGGCAGATACGCACGACCACCTTGTCGCGCCGCTGATCGCCCTTGTTGCCGCTGATCCAGTGCTGTCGGGCCAGCAGATACAGGCTGTAGGCTTCGGGGCTGGTGGTGCCGCGCTGCTCGATCGCCTTCTTTTCCTTGGGCAGCAGCTTGAGCTTGAGCGCGCTGACGATCGCTTTGGAGATCTCGTCCTGGATCGCGAAGATATCGGTCAGATCGCGGTCGTAGCGTTCGCCCCACAGCTGGAGATTGTCGTCGCAATCGATCAGCTGGGCGGTGATCCGCACCCGGTCGCCGGCCTTGCGCACGCTGCCTTCGAGCATGTGGGTGACGCCAAGGTCGCGCACCAGCGCGGCGGTGTCGAGCGGTTTGCCCTTGAGCGAGAAGGCGACGTTGCGGGCGACGAGCGAAAGCGCGGAGACTTTCGACAGGTCGATGATCACATCCTCGCTGATCCCGTCGGAGAAATATTCCTGCTCCGCATCGCCGCTCATGTTGAGGAACGGCACCACGCAGACCACCACCTTGCGATCCGGCACCGGCGCCTGCGTCGACGGCCCGGGCGCGGAGCCCGCGCCAGCCAGCGTCGCGATACTGTCCATGACCTTCTGCCAGCCGCGCGCGCCGGCATCGCCCTGCCAGCCGGCCAGGTCGGCACACTGGATCTGGTTGAACGGCATCGGCGGCAGGCTCCCGTCGAGGCTGATCTGCACCAGCGTCCCACCTTCGCGCGCGGCGTCGGCCTCGGCCCTGACCCATTGCGAGCGCGTCGCATCGGCGGACCACAGCACGACCACCGCCTTCGCTTCCTTGATCCGTTCCTCGATCACGTCGCTATAGGCGCGGTGGGCGGGCAGCTCGTCGTCGCGCCAGACGCCGTATCCCTGCGCGCGCAGCAATTCGGCCACGAGCCGTGCCTGGCCTTCATTCGGCCGCGCGTAGGAAATGAATATGTCCGACATAGGCCCCTGAATACTCGGACTGAGTGTATCTCAGACCCGGATCGGGGCAAGGGAAACCTGTGGCGACCCCGTGAGGCCACCACGGCAGATCAGAACACCTTGTCGAACGCCGCTTCCAGCCGCGCGAGGCTGGCCGGCACATCCTTCAGCTTGTCGAGCCCGAACAGGCCGAGGCGGAAGCTCTTGTAGTCCGCCCCTTCGTCCACCATCAGCGGCACGCCGGCGGCGATCTGGAAGCCCTGGGCGGCGAATTTCCTGCCGGTCTGGACCTCGGGATCGTCGGTGTAGGACACCACCACACCCGGCGCGCCGAAGCCTTCGGCGGCAACCGATTTGACCCCACGCCTGGCGAGCAACGCGCGCACCGCATTGCCCTGTTCCCACTGGGCGTCGCGCAGTTTCTCGTAACCGAGCGCCTTGGTCTCCATCATCGCCTTGTGGAACGCGCGCAGCGCATCGGTCGGCATGGTGGCGTGATAGGCATGACCGCCATTGAGATAGGCTTCCATGATCGTGTTCCATTTCGCGAGGTCGAGCGCGAAGCTGGTCGTCTGGCGGCTCTTGCACAGTTCCAGCGCGGCTTCGTTGAGCATCACCAGGCCGGAAGAGGGCTGGGCGGACCAGCCCTTCTGCGGCGCCGAGATCAGCACATCGACGCCGAGCGCCTTCATGTCGGCCCAGATGCAGCCGGAAGCGATGCAGTCGAGCACGAAAATCCCGCCTTCGGCGTGGATCGCATCGGCAACCGCCTTAATGTAGTTGTCGGGCAGGATGATGCCCGAAGCAGTCTCGACATGCGGGGCGAATACCACCGCCGGCCGGTCCTCGGCGATGCGTGCGGTGACTTCCTCGATCGGTGGGGGCGCGAAGGGGCTGTCGGGCGTGTCGTTCACCCGGCGCGCCTTGAGCACGATTTCTTCCGAGGGGATCGAGCCGGCTTCGAAGATCTGGCTCCAGCGGAACGAGAAAAACCCGTTGCGGATCACCAGCGCCTTCTTGCCCGTCGCGAACTGCCGCGCGACCGATTCCATCGCATAGGTCCCGCCGCCCGGCACCACCACCGCGCGGTCGGCGCCGTAGACCTCGCACAGGGTCGCGTGGATCTCGCGCATCACCTGCTGGAACGCCTGGCTCATGTGGTTGAGTGAGCGGTCGGTGAAGACGACCGAGAATTCGAGCAGGCCGTCGGGATCGATATCGGGATTCAAGCCGGACATTTTGGTTCCT
This sequence comes from Candidatus Andeanibacterium colombiense, assembly GCA_029202985.1. GTDB lineage: Bacteria > Pseudomonadota > Alphaproteobacteria > Sphingomonadales > Sphingomonadaceae > Andeanibacterium > Andeanibacterium colombiense. Next base: position 97,367 of record CP119316.1, read on the forward strand.
CTGATTGCGCCGCCCCGTTCGACCGGATTCATGCGCAAGTCAAACGGTGCGAGGACGGGAGTCACGCCGGTGCCGGATCGGGGCCGCCGATGCCGCCGCGCTCGATCTTGGCCAGCCGTTCCTCGACCGCGCTGATCATCTTGTGCATGCCCGCCTCGCGCTGGACCCGTTGCATCGCCCGGCGGATCGCCTCGGCCAGCGGCTCGGTCAACGCCTGCAGCGCTTCGCGCTCGTCGCGGTTGTAGCGGTTGCCGTCGCTACGCGGGCCGAGCAGCAGCGTGCCGATCGTTCCATCCTCGTCCTCCAGCGGCAATTGCAGCGTGAAGCGCGGATCGTCCTCGGGCACGATCTCGGGTGCGGTCAGCGCTTCGGGCTCCTCGATCCCACGCGCGGCGACCAGCTCGCGGCCGGTCGGCGTCAGGGTCAGCACCGCGGCGCGGGTCGCATGGACGCTCTCGGCGATCGCGGCTAGGGTCCGCATGCCGAGGTCCGCCGGGCTCGCGGTCGCGCTCCAAGCAGGCAGGCGCTCGGCGGTGGTCCTGAGCTTGCTCGAATATTTGCCGAAGCGCCGCTTGGTATAGCCGAGCACCAGCGACTGGGTCGGAGCGAACAGCCCGGCGGCGATCACCGCGCTGATCGAGGCGGAGACGGTGGTGTTGTGCTGGCCGAGCGTGGCCGTGACCATTTCCTTCACCAGATCGGTGGTGGTGGCCCACACGATCCCGACCAGCAGTGTGACCACGGCATAGGCGGTGGAGCGGGTGATGACGAGATCGGCCTCCCACAAGCGGAACCGGATCAGCGAAATCAGCAGCCCGAGCGGCAGCAGGATGAAACCGAGATTGAACGCCACGACAATCAGCAGGTTCGCGCTGGGAGAGTTGACGTCGCCAAACTTCGCAGCGGCGGCAACCGCTACGCCGACGAGGAAAAAGCCGGCGGCGAAGCCGAACGCGGCCCACTTGATCTGTTGCAGCTCGATCCCTCGTTCGAGCTTGCGATAGCGGAGTATCCATAGGCCGATCAGTGCAAGCGGGATGCCCACACCAACCAGCACCTGCAGATTCGTATCGACCTCGTCGATCGAGAGAAGCACGGCCAGCGGAACCGACAGCGGGACGAGCCAGCGCAGCCAGCCCGGAATGAAGCGCCCATCGGGGAAGGCCGCGAGCGCGATCAGGATAAGCGCCCAGCCGGCGGTCGAGACCACATCGTAGGAATCGGCGAAGCCCAGACCGAGCCACATCGGCAACGGCGGGTCGATCGTCGCTGCCATCAGCAGGAAACCGAACGACAGCAGCAGCGCCACCGGATCGCGGCCGCGGCGCAGGAACAGCAGCCCCGCGCTCAGCAGCAGCACCGCGCAGGCCGCGAGCGAGGTCAGCAGCCTTATGCCGAAGCGGACATCGCGTGGGATCGGCTCGCCCGCGTCGGCCTGGCGGGTATGGTCGGGGGAGCGGGTGAGGGTATAGTCGGCGGCCTTCCCCTGCGGGTCCGCAATCCGTAGCTCGACAGTGGTCCCGGGCGCATCGCGCAGCGCGCCGGCCAGCCGCTCCAGTCCAGCATCCCGCGGCAGCGCCCTGCCATCGACCGCCAGCAGGCGCGATCCTGCGACGATACCGAGGCGGGTGGCTTCGTCGCCCGATGGGCCAACCGTGGGAATCGCCGTCCCGTCGGTATCGAAGGTCAGCCCGACATCGAAGAAAGCCGGCCGCGTCTCGAAATTCTCGTGCAGGACATAGGCGGTTCCGGCGAGGTCCGCGATCACCGCGAAGGCCAGCGTAATCAGCCACGCCGGCCTCAGCAAGGCATTCCAGCGCTCGTCGATCGCCGACAGACGGCACGGAAGCCAACCAGTACCCGCCCTATTCCCCATCCCGGGTCTATATTGCACTTCGCCTGCGGGGCCTATCGGGGATTTTTACCGGGCCTTCGACATGGCTCGGGTTGGGATCAGGGTCGGTCGATTTCGAACTCGCAGCGGACTCCGTCCACCGGGAATTCCAGCCGCACGGCGGCCAGCCCGGTCTGCGCCCGCAGCAGCCGCGAACCCAGGCCGGCGTTGCGCTGCTCGGGAACGGGCGGTCCGCCTAGCTCGCGCCAGCGGATCACCGTCCGGTCTTCCCCGTGCAGTTCCCAATCGAGCAGGACCTGACCTTCGGGAACCGAAAGCGCGCCGTATTTCGCCGCGTTGGTACATAATTCATAGAGTGCGAGTCCCAGCGGCACGCAGGTTTCGCGGGGCAGCTCCCCGTCGGGGCCGCCCAGCTTGAAGTTTTCCTCGGTGCGAAACGGCACGATCGCGGTCTCGATTAGCCTCCGGATGTCGCATTGCACCTCGCGGCCCAGCGTAAGCAGGTCGCTCGCGCGCGACAATGCGGCGACGCGGCCGCCGAAGGCATCAATGAAATCTCCGGGATCCGAATGGCGCGCCGTCATCGTCGCGAGCGAATTGACCGTGGCGAGCATATTCTTGACCCGGTGGAGCAGCTCGAGATTGAGCACGGCCTCCCGTTCGGCCGCCGCCGCCTGATCCTCCACCAGCCTGCGGACCATCGCCGCGACAGAGATCAGGATCGAGCAGGTCAGCGCGAACAGGAGAATCACCAGGAGATCGCCCGGTGCCCGGAAATCGAGCGGTTCGAAGCGCAGCACACGGTTCACCACGATCCCGGCCAACACCGCCGTCACTGCCCCGTAGCGCCAGCCGAGCAACAGCGCCGCCAGCAGAATCGCCGGGTAAAAGGTAACGAAAGGTGTGTCGGCGACGCCGCCTGCATCGATCACCCAGCGCAGGCCCGCCGGCACCGCCACCGCGACGCCGGTCCACAGCATGCCGTGCGCGAGCGACGGCTTGGCAAGCAGCATTCGCCGGAAGGCGGGAACGCGATCCATCGGCCCTCCCGATCAGCAGCGTGCGGCAAGAATTGCACGCGAGTGTCAATTGCCCAAGGGAATTCTAACGGCGGGAACGCGTGCGGCGGGTCGTCTCAACCTATGTTGATGAGCTGGTTCAGCCCGCGTCGGCCGATGTCACTCGCCCGGTCCGCTCGAGCTTGCCCCAGCCGACGAACCGGCCGTGCAGGGCCGCGCTGATCGAGCGCAGCACAACGCCGTACATCAATTGCCGGTAGACCAGCCGTTGCATCATCATGAGCAGCGCGGGGAAGCGCTGGCGCGTGGGCTCAAGGCGATAGGCGATCCAGCCGGCCAGCAGATCGATGCCCACGAACACCAGCCAGTAGATCCCCATCCGCAGGACATCGCTCTGGGTCTGCGCCCAGCCGTGCTGATGCACCCGCACGAAGGTGCCGATGATCGAGAGCACCAAGGCGAGATCGATGATCGGCGAGAGCGCGGCGAACAGGATCTGGAACAGCCAGGCCTGAGGCATGCCGAACCACGCCAGGCCGCGCGGACGACCGGTCCTGAACACCGCGCGATGCTTCCACAGGCATTGCAGCGTGCCGAACGACCAGCGGTAGCGCTGCTTGCCCAGTGCCCGCAGGGTCTCGGGCGCCTCGGTCAAAGCGATCGCTTCGACATCATAGGCCACGCGCCACCCCTGGCGCTGGATCGCGATCGTGAGGTCCTGATCCTCGGCCAGCGTGTCCTCGGGATAGCCGCCGACCGCGGTCAGCGCCGCGCGTCGCCACGCACCTACGGCACCCGGCACGACGGTGATCGCGCCCAATGCGTCGAGCGCGCGGCGCTCGACATTCTGGGCGGTGACATATTCGATCGCTTGCCAGCGGGTCACCAGGTTGATCCGGTTGCCGACCCGCGCATTGCCGGCGACCGCGCCGATCATGGGGTCGTTGAACCAGCGCACCAGGCGGGAGATCGTGTCGGGCAGGAATTGCGTGTCGGCATCGAGCGCGATGACGATCTCGCCAGTAGCATCGACCAGCGCACGGTTCAGCGCGCTGGCCTTGCCGCCGTTCGGCAGGGTCAGCAGGCGGACGCGCGGATCGGAAGCGTAATGGGCGGCGACCAGCTCGCTGGTCCGATCCTTGGAGCCGTCGTCGACCACGATCAGTTCGAGCGAAGGATAATCGCTCGCCAGGACCCGCGCGATCGAATCGACGATCACCTTCTCCTCGTTGAAGGCCGGGATGATCACCGAGACCGGGGGGCGGGGCGCATCCTCGGGCGCGCGGGTGCCGGTCTTGCGATCGATCAGCGCCAGCGCGGTAAGGAACACCGCGCGCGCCACGCCGAGCGCGATCGCGAAGAAAAACAGCCAGCGCAGCGCATAGCTGACCGCGGCGATCCCGACGAAGGCGGCGACGTCGGCGTCGACCGAGGTGACGTCGCCGTTCTGGACCGGCGGCATTACCGCCTCCCGGCTGAGCCCGGCGAGCTGGGAGATCGGGACAAAGCTGTACCCTTGCGCGCGGAGCCGCTCGATCACGATCGGCAGCGCGCGGATCGTCTGCTCGCGGTTGCCGCCGCCGTCATGCAGCAATATGATGTTCGCGCTTCGATCAGGCGTGGCCGCGGCGACCTGCTGCAGGGTCCGCTGGACAATCGCATCGACCCCCGGCGTACGCCAGTCGCCCGGATCGACGTGCAGCCCGACGATGGTGTAACCGCGCTGCTGGGCTAGCAAAGCGGGCCTCAGCTCGTCCATCGTGGTCGGCTCGGCGTCGCCGAAATAGGGCGCGCGGAACAGCCGGGTGGAACGTCCGGTATAAGCTTCGATCAGGCGCTGGGTCGCGTTCAGTTCCAGCAGCGTGCCCAGCGTGCTTTCCTCGGCCATGTTGGGGTGGGTGTAGCTGTGATTGCCGATCTCGTAGCCGTCGCGCGCGATCTGGCGCAGTATCTCGGGATGGCCGAGCGCATTCTCGCCGATCACGAAGAAGGTCGCGGGCACGCGTTCGCGTTCGAGGATCGACAGGATCCGCGGGGTATAGTCCGGATCGGGTCCATCGTCGAACGTCAGGGCGAGCAGTTTGGGGTTCGCCCGGCCGGTCCGCTGCACCACATAGGGTGTCGGTAGGCGCTCGTACCGCTCACCGGCCACCGCTCCGGCAGCGTCGAATTGCAAGGCGCGCTTGCCCGCACTGGGCTCCGCGCCGATCCGCAGAATCTCGCCCGAGCCTTCGACCTCGGTGCCCGGGTCGGGCGGAATGTAGGACAAATTGGGCTTGCGGTTGGCCCGCATCGCATCCAGCGCTTCCCAGAAGCCCGGGTCCTCGCTGCCGAGGCGCCACAGCGCGATGCCGCCGACGCCCTTGAGCAGGCCGAGCTGGTTCCAGGTGGTGGCCGCGTCCATCAGCCAGATGGTGTGGGTTTCGCCGTCTTCCTCGTAAGCGAAGCCGCTGTTGCCGCTGGCGGGATCGAATTGGGGCACCGTGTCGCTGTCATGCGCGGCCAGCCACGCCTCGTTGACGGTCAGCGCATCCGCCTTGCCGCCGTGCCAGTCGTATCCGTAATTGCCGAGCGCGACGATCAGCTTCGCGGCGGGAATCTCGGCGCGAGCATGGGCGAGCTGCTGGGCGAACCAGTTCTGGGCCGCGATCGGCCCCGGCTCGCCGCCCTGCCAGTGCTGATCGTAATTCATGTAGAACACATGATCGATCGAGCGGGACATCTGCTTGAGATTCCACGCGGCTTCTCCCGCGGGTACAGTGATGCTCAGTTCGAGTCCGGCGGCGGCGAAGCGGGGATGGGCGCGGGCGAGGAAGCGCTCATACAGGGGCAGGACGGTATCGGGCATGTTCTCGAAGTCGAACACCGCGCCCTGCCAGCGTTCGGCCTTCACCGCGTCGATCGTCTGGTCGATCAGCCGGTCGCTGGCTTTGCGATCGGCGAACAGCTTCGCCATCTCGGGTCCGAACCAGTGCCCTTCCTGGGCGTTCTGGACCATCAGCAAGTATTTGGGGCGGTGCAGACGGCTGCGGGAGATCGCGCGCAGGGTCGTGTCGTCGGTCACCGCCAGCTTCGGAGCACCGGGATGAATCTCGGCCTCGCTCGCCACGACCCAGTCGAGCCGGTCATAATTGGCGCGGAGCGAAGCGGCACTCTCTTCGTCCCACGGCACGTAAAAACCGATTCGGGCGATATCCCCCTGGTTGGTTTTCCAGGGCAAGGCCGGCAGGTGGTGGCGTAAATGCGCGAGGTGGGTGCGAAACGGCAGCGGTTGCTCGCGCTCATGCCCGAATTTGAGCGGCGAGGCAGTCGGCAGATCGACGATGGTGGTCGCGAAAATCCCCGCGCTGACCAGCACAAACACCAGCAGCAGCCCGATAAGCCGGCTGACGAGTCGCCGCCTGCGGCCGGTGTGGTCGAAGAAGACCGGCGAGCTCATAGCGACCGTACCGCGAATAGCTGCCTGGCCCTATCGCACGACTCTCCCGTTTTACGCTTTTCCGGCACTTCGCACCGCTTTTCTACTGTCGTTGGCCTCATACGGCCTTGAGATAATCGGCGCCGGTAGGTTCAGTCCAGTGAAAGGAAGCTGAACAGTTGCGGCGCCGTTTGTCGGTTCGTCTTAATTGCGGCGCAATTGGTTGGGCTTCGCCAGATTCACTTGCCTTCCCGGGATGGATCGGGCCTTGTCGCAAGGCGGGCAACTGCGCGTCAACGCGTATGGCCAGGAATGACGGCACTCTATCATGCCGAGTGGCGGGACGAGTGGCACGGAGAGACCCTATTCTATGGCAGCGGTGACGAGGCCACGCATGCGGTAGCCTTTCGACCGGGGCGGGTATTGGTTTTCGCGGTCGACATAATCCACTGCGGCGGCCTGCCGTCGGCAGTTTGCAAGGACCGAAGGCTGACGGTTGTTTTCAAATTCAGACAAGCGGCATGATGAAGGTGATTATCGCAGCCCGATAAAGTCCATCTCTGCCGTCAGGCGGCCTGACGGAATTCCAGCTCGAGTCGATCCCAGATCTCCACCAGCGCTTCGGTCAGCTCGGTCATCATTGCCTCGCTGTGCGTCGGCCCAGGGGTGAAGCGCAGGCGCTCGGTCCCGCGCGGCACGGTCGGGTAATTGATCGGCTGCACATAGACGCCGTATTCGGCGAGCAGAATGTCGCTGATCTTCTTCGCACGCACCGGATCGCCGACCATCAGCGGAACGATGTGGGTGGTCGAATCCATCACCGGCAGGTCGGCATCGCGGAATTTCTGCTTGAGCATCGCGGCCGAAGCCTGCTGAGCCTCACGCTCGGCGCTTGAAGATTTCAGGTGGCGCACCGCGGCGAGCACGCCCGCGACCAGCACCGGGCTGAGCGAGGTCGTGAAAATGAAGCCCGGAGCATAGCTGCGGATGCAGTCGATGATCTTCTTGTCGGCCGCGATATAGCCGCCCATCACGCCGAAGGCCTTGCCTAGCGTCCCTTCGATGATGTCGATCCGGTGCGCGGCCTCGTCGCGGTCGGTGATGCCGCCGCCGCGCGGGCCGTACATGCCGACCGCGTGAACCTCGTCGATATAGGTGAGAGCGTTGTACTTCTCGGCCAGGTCGCAGATCGCGTGGATCGGGGCGACGTCGCCGTCCATCGAATAGACGCTCTCGAACGCGATCAGCTTGGGCGTTTCGGGATCGGCATCCGCGAGGAGTTCCTCGAGGTGATGCAAATCGTTGTGCCGGAACACGCGCTTGTCGCAGCCCGAGTTGCGGATACCGGCGATCATGCTTGCGTGGTTAAGTTCATCGGAAAAGATGATGCATCCCGGCAGCAATTTGCCGAGGGTCGAGAGCGTCGCATCATTCGAGACATAGCCCGAGGTGAAGAGCAACGCGCCTTCCTTGCCGTGAAGGTCCGCCAGCTCGTTCTCGAGCGAAATGTGGTAATGGGTGTTGCCGCCGATGTTGCGGGTGCCGCCCGAACCGGCACCGACATCGTGCAGCGCTTCTTCCATCGCCTCGATGACTTTCGGGTGCTGACCCATCGAGAGGTAGTCGTTCGAACACCACACGGTGATCGGCTTGGGTCCGTTATGGCCGGCGAAGCACCGCGCGTTCGGGAACATGCCCTTGTTGCGCAGGATATCGATAAACACGCGATAGCGGCCCTCCGAATGGAGCCGGTCGATCGCCTGGTCGAAAACTTGATCGTAGTTCAAAGCTGCTGCCTTACGCTGGCTTGCACTTCGGGACTCGGTTTCCCGGTCTCGTTGCGCGGCCCTTTACGGCATGGGCAAAGTCAAGGAAAGTGCGGAGTTTGCGAAGGATTCGCAACAACTACAGATGCTCGATCCGTTCGAGCCCGTAGTCCGTCAGGGTCGGCAGCAGCGTGTCGAGCAAGCCGTTCTCGCCGGTGAACACGGCGATGTCGGGATGGGGGCGTTCGAAGGCTTCGCCGCGGGTGAGGAATTCGATCCGGCGGGCAATTCCGGCGGCGCCGTCGATCAGCGCGACCTCCGGCCCGAAAGCCGCGCCCAGCTCCTGTTTCAGCAGCGGGAAATGCGTGCAGGCGAGCACCACCACGTCGATATTCTCGCCGCCCGACTGCGCTCGAAGGCCTGCGGCGGCCTCGGCACAGATTGCCGGATCGACCGCCGCGCCGCGGAGCTTGGCCTCGGCCGCCTGCACCAGAGCGGGCGCGGCATGGCGCAGGAGCAGCTTGTCGGCCGCGAATTCGCGCTCGAGGTTATCCACGTAAACCTGCCGGATCGTCGCGGCGGTTCCGAGCAGGCCGATCGCGCCGGTCCTGGTCATGGCGGCCGCGGGCTTGATCGCCGGGACCGTGCCCACGATCGGCAGCTCCAGCGCCTCGCGCGCGGCGGCAAGCGCAATGGTCGAGGCGGTGTTGCAGGCGATCGTCACCAGGCGCGGGCGATACCGTTCGACCAGCCGGCCCAGCAGCGCCGGAACGCGGGTGGCGATCTGGCGCTCGGTCTTCTCGCCATAGGGCAGCGCGGCGGTGTCGGCGACGTAGATCACCGGCGCATCCGGCAGCAGCTTGCGCATTTCGGCCAGCACGGTCAGCCCCCCGACGCCGGAATCGAACAGCAGGATCGGGGCGGTTGGATCGGTAATGGAAAAGACTCCGGTTGTGCGAAGCTTGTCGGGCGGCGGTATTTTCGGCATCTGGCGTATAGGGAAAGACCGCTCTTCGACAAGCTCGGCGCGAAGGGTAAAGGGGGACGATGACCTATCTCGCAGCTTTTCTCGGGGCCTACCTGCTCGGCTCGATTCCGTTCGGCCTGTTGCTGACCCGCATGGCCGGGCTCGGCGATGTACGCGACATCGGTTCGGGCAATATCGGCGCGACCAATGTGCTGCGCACCGGCAACAAGGGGATCGCGGCGGCGACGTTGCTGCTCGACCTCGCGAAGGGCGCCGCGGCGGTCTTGCTGGTCGGTCATTTCCTGCCGGGCATGGAGGGGCTCGCCGCGCTTGCGGTGGTGGCCGGGCATTGCTTCCCGGTGTGGCTCGGCTTCAAGGGCGGCAAAGGCGTGGCGACCACCGCCGGCGTGTGCTTCGGGATCGGCTGGCCAGTCGGGCTGGCCTATGCGGCGATGTGGATCGGCATGCTCGCACTGACGCGGATTTCATCGCTCGGCGGCATCTGCGCGGTCGTGGCAGCGCCGATCGCGGCCTGGGTGCTGGGCCTGCACACGGCGGTCCCGTATCTCGCGCTCGTCGCGGCGATCGTCATCTGGCTTCATCGGGAGAATATCGGGCGGCTCCTGCGCGGCGCCGAACCCAGGCTCGGTGCCCAGAAATGACGGGGAAGCAATGACGGGGCTGTCGCAGGAGGAAGCGTTTGCGCGCATCCGCCTGTTGCGCTCGCCCAATGTCGGGCCGGTATCTTATTTCCAGTTGCTGCGCCGGTTCGGCTCGGCGGTGAGCGCGCTCGACGCGCTGCCCGATCTTGCCGGTCGGGGCGGGGCGCCATACCGCCCGGCGCCGGAGCGCGTGATCGAAACCGAGGTGACCGCGGTGCGCAAGGCCAGCGCGCGCTACTGTTTTCACGATTCGCCGGATTATCCGGGCCTGCTCGCCGAAGTGGAAACCGCGCCGCCGATCCTGATCGTGCGGGGCGAAGGGGCGCTTGCTGCGAAGCCCTGCATCGCGGTAGTCGGCGCGCGCAACGCCTCGGCGGCGGCGATGAAGCTGGCGCGGGACATTTCAGCCGAACTGGCGGACGAGGGTTACGTAGTGGCGTCAGGGCTGGCGCGGGGCATCGACGGGGCCGCGCACAAAGGCGCGCTTCCTACGACGATCGGGGTGATCGCCAGCGGGATCGACATCGCCTACCCGCCGCAACATGCCGAGCTGCAGGAAGAGATCGCGCAGACCGGCCTGCTGATCGCGGAGCAGCCGCCGGGTACCGAGCCGCGCGGCAGCCATTTCCCCAGCCGCAACCGGATCATCGCCGGGCTCGGCCTCGGCACGCTGGTGGTCGAGGCAGCGCCGAAATCGGGCTCGTTGATCACCGCGCGGCTGGCGGGCGAATACGGGCGCGAAGTCATGGCGATCCCCGGCTCGCCGCTCGATGCCCGCAGCCAGGGTTGCAACCTGCTGATCCGCGAGGGGGCGGTGCTGGTTCAGTCGGCCGCCGATGTGATCGAGCTGGTTTCCGGCTTCGACGGCCAACCGCGCTCGACCTTCCGTGAGGCCGTGGCTGGTGGCTACGATTTCGAGGAGGCGGAAGGCCCGGCGGACATCGCCGGGCTGCTGACCACCACGCCGGTCGGGGTCGATGAATTGATCCGCCAATCGGGCGCCGGGGCATCGGCTGTCCAGCTCGCATTGCTGGAGCTGGAACTCGCTGGCCGGCTGATCCGGCACGCGGGCGGAAAGGTCGGGATGCAACCGTCTTGATAAACGGGGACTGGTTTTTTGCACGACGTGTATTATTTGCCTAAAACAGTTCCCGGCCCGCTGTAAGATTTCTGCGGCCGCGCCGACTGAGACCGACGAAGCAGAGGGGATCGACATGGCTACACGTCCAAACCGCGAATTGACGGTCGGCGAAATCATCGACAAGACCTTGACGCTGGTAAGCCGCAGTGGCCTTCCGGCATTAATGTTCATCCTGTTCATCGGCGCGGCAGGCACGGTGGCTGATGTTTTTGTTCGCAAATCCATGCAGGTTCCGAGTGTTGAGGCTATCATTCATTCAACCGCATACTCGTTGCTACTTACGATCGTGAAGATCATCGCGAGCTACCCGTTGGTTGTGTCGATGATGAAGCGTAGCGGATTGATGACCTACAAAGGCGACTGGCGTCTTATCGGTTTTATCGGAATGGAGTTGCTTGTGATGCTTGGGGTGATTGGCGGTTTGATCCTGGTGATCATTCCGGCGTTCATCTTCATGGCTCGTTGGAGCGCGGCACCTGCGTTGTTCGCTGGACGTGGTGATCGGGTTTTCGCTGCGATGGGGGACAGTTGGAAGATGACTAAGGGGCACGAGTTTCCGATCATTCTTGCGTCGCTGGCGATGCTCGCGATCTTCTACGCGATCGCGATTGTTCCGCCGTTTATGTTTCCTAATCTCCCACTTCCGTTGAACATCGTAACCAAGATCGCCGGTGCCGCAGCGAATGTCATTTCGATCGCTGTGGGAATCGTGGTTTATGGTCTTCTCAAAACTCGCGACGCGAGTGGAGCATTGAGCTGACCTGATTTGCCGGGCGGCGGGAAAACCAACCGCCGCCCGCATATCCCGCTTGACGAAACCGCTGCTGGGCCATCACCCTCGCGCGTACGTACGTGTAGGGGCCGGTAAAAACTTCCATGCAGCTTGTGATCGTCGAGTCGCCCGCCAAGGCGAAAACCATCGAGAAATACCTCGGCAAGGACTTCAAGGTTCTCGCTTCCTACGGCCATGTCCGCGACCTGCCGCCCAAGGACGGTTCGGTTCGCCCGGACGAGGATTTCGCGATGGATTGGGAAACCTATCGCGACAAGGCCGGCCGGGTGAAGGATATCGCCGACCTCGCGAAGAAGGCCGACCGCCTGATCCTCGCGACCGACCCTGACCGCGAGGGCGAAGCGATCAGCTGGCATGTGAAGGAACTGCTGGCGAAGAAGAAGGCGCTGCCCAAGGAGGTCGAGCGGGTCACCTTCAACGCGATCACCAAGCAGGCCGTGACCGATGCGATGCGGCATCCGCGCGACCTCGATATGGATCTGATCGACGCCTATCTCGCGCGCCGCGCGCTCGACTATCTGTTCGGCTTCACCCTTTCGCCGGTGCTGTGGCGCAAGCTGCCCGGCGCGAAGAGCGCGGGCCGGGTGCAATCGGTCGCCCTGCGGCTGATCTGCCAGCGCGAGCATGAGATCGAGATCTTCAAGGCCCAGGAATACTGGCAGGTCCTCGCCCGGCTGGAACATGACGGGACCGAGTTTGAAGCCCGCCTGGTGCGCTTCGACGGTGAGAAGCTCGAGCGGCTTTCGCTTGGCGAGGCTGGCATTGCGAACCGCGCCAAGGACGCGGTCGAGGCTGGCCGCTTTACCGTAGAAGAGGTCGAGACCAAGCCGCTCAAGCGCAATCCGGCGCCGCCGTTCACCACCTCGACCCTGCAGCAGGAAGCCGCGCGCAAGCTCGGCTATTCGGCCAGCCATACGATGCGGCTCGCGCAGAACCTCTACGAGGCGGGTGCGATCACCTATATGCGGACCGACGGCGTGCAGATGGATCACAGCGCGATCTCCGCCGCGCGCAAGGCGATCTCCGACCGCTATGACGGGCACTACCTGCCCGAGAAGCCGCGGATATACCAGACCAAGGCCAAGAACGCGCAGGAAGCCCACGAAGCGATCCGGCCCACCGATTTCGGCGTCGATCACGCCGGGTCGGGCGACGAGGCCAAGCTCTACAGCCTGATCTTCAAGCGCGCGATGGCGAGCCAGATGGCGGCCGCCAGCCTCGAACGTACCACCATCACCCTGCGCGATCCGACCGGCAGGCACGAACTGCGCGCGACCGGCACGGTGGTGAAGTTCCCCGGCTTCCTCGCGATGTACGAGGAAGGCCGCGACCAGAAGGGCGACGACGACGAGGACGAAGGCCTGCTGCCGGTGATCCACAAGGGCGACAGCCCGGCCAAGAAGGGGGTCGAGGCGACCCAGCATTTCACCCAGCCGCCGCCGCGCTATTCGGAAGCTTCGCTGGTCAAGAAATTGGAAGAACTCGGGATCGGGCGGCCTTCGACCTATGCCTCGACCATTCAGGTTTTGCGCGATCGCTCCTACGTCCGGATGGAGAAGAACCGCTTCTTCGCCGAGGAAAGCGGGCGGCTGCTGACGGCATTCCTCGAACGCTTCTTCCCGCGTTATGTCGCCTACGAATTCACCGCCGGGATGGAAGAAGAGCTCGACGATGTCTCGGGCGGACGCGCCGAATGGAAGAAGGTGCTCGAAGCCTTCTGGCGCGACTTCAAGCCGAAGAGCGACGAGGTGATGGAGCGCAAGCCTTCGGAAGTGACCGAAGAGCTGGACACATTCCTGTCCGATTATCTCTTCCCCGACCGCGCCGATGGCCATGACCCGCGCTGGTGTCCGCGCTGTGCCGAGGAAGGCCGTGAGAATGGCCGCCTCGCCCTGCGCGGCGGCAAGTACGGCGCGTTCGTCGCCTGTGCCAATTACCCCGAATGCAAGTTCACCCGCCGCTTCGCCCAGCCGGGCGGGGACGGCGATGGCGCCGCCGAAGATGCGTCGATGGGCAAGGATCCCGAAACCGGCCTCGAAGTGTTCCGCAAGACCGGGCGCTTCGGCCCCTATGTCCAGCTGGGCGAGGGGGGCAAGGAAGCGAAGCGCGCCTCGATCCCCAAGGATCTCGACGATTTCGATCTCGAATGGGCGCTCAAGCTGCTGGCGCTGCCGCGCACGGTCGGCGATCATCCGGAGAGTGGCAAGCCGATCACCGCGAGCATCGGGCGCTATGGCCCCTATCTCGCGCATGACGGCAAATACGCGAAGCTCTCCTCGACCCGCGATGTGGTCGAAGTGGGTATGAATGCGGCAGTCACGCTGTTGGCGGAAGCCGCCAATCGCGGCCCCGGCGCGCGGGCCAAGGCCGAGCCGATGAAGAGTTTCGGCGCGCACCCGACCAGCGGCGGCGAGATCAAGGTGATGCCGGGGCGCTATGGCCCCTATGTCACCGACGGCACCACCAACGCGACGATCCCCAAGGCGATCAAGCCCGAGGAGATCACCGAGGAGCAGGCGATCCAGCTGATCGACGAGCGCGCCGCAAAGGGCCCGCCGACGAAGAAGGGGCGCAAGGCGCCTGCCAAGAAGGCGCCCGCGAAGAAGGCACCTGCGAAGAAGGCTGCCAAGAAAGCTCCGGTCAAGAAAGCCGTGGCGAAAAAGGCCGGGGATTGACGGGACCTTTCGCCATGCGGGCCGTTATGCGTGCGTGTTGGATGAACGTAACCATGGGCCCGGCGCGGATGACCATTGCATGAGCGAACAGGCACCAGCCTCCGCGCAGCCCGACGGCCTGCCCAAGCCGCGCCGCTATTGGGCGATCGCGGCGATTTCGTTCGGGACCGCGCTGTTCGTTGTCGATGGCGCAATCGCCAACGTCGCACTGCCGACGATCGCGCGCGAGCTTGGAGTCGGCGACGGGGCGGTGACCAACGTCGTTACGGTGTACCAATTGGTGCTGGTGATGCTGCTGCTGCCGTTTTCCAGCCTTGGTGACCGGATGGGCCATCGCCGCTTCTATCAGTTCGGGCAAGTGGTGTTCCTGATCGCCTCGGCCGCGACGATCTTCGCCCATAATTTCGCACTTTTGCTGGCGGTCCGCGCATTGCAGGCCCTGGGAGCGGCGATGGCGCTGAGCGTCTCGGCCGCGATGCTGCGCGAGATCTATCCGATCAAACGGCTCGGCAGCGGCATGGGGATCAACAGCGTGATCGTCGCCTCGTCGAGCGCGCTGGCGCCGACGATGGGCGGCTATATCGTCGCCCATCTCGATTGGCGCTGGGTGTTTGTGGTCGCGGCGCCGCTGGCCGCCTTTTCGCTGCTGCTCGGGCGCTCGCTGCCCGAACCGGTGCGACAGGACCGCGAGCCCGAAACCGTGAGCGGGGTGTGGAGCGCGCTGACCGTGCTGTTGCTGATCGGCGGGCTCCAGCTGGCGATGCACGGCGCGGCCCCTGAGTTGGGTGCGGCGTTGGCGATGCTCGGCGTCGTATCGGCGTGGTTCCTGGTCAAGCGCGAGCGGCAGCGGAGCCATCCGGTGGTTCCGGTGGATTTGCTGGCGATGCCGGTGATCGGTCTTTCGGCATTGGGCGCGGTCTGCGCCTTTATCGCCTCCGGCTCGCTGATGCTGGCGCTGCCGTTCCGCTTCCAGGGCGTGATGGGCTACAGCCCGGACGAGGTCGGCCTGCTGCTGCTGCCGTTTCCGCTGACGATGCTGGTGGTCGCGCCGCTGGCCGGGTGGCTGTCCGACCGGATCGCGCCGACCAAGCTCGGTATCACCGGCATGGCAATCGCGATTGCCGGACTGGTGCTGATGGCCACCATGCCGGTGCAGCCGGGTGCCTTCGGAATTTCATGGCGCCTCTCGCTATGTGCGCTGGGCTTCGGGCTGTTCTTCGCGCCCAATTCGCGCCTGCTGATCGGCCGCGCCCCGCGCCATCGTTCGGCCGCCGCGGGCGGTCTGCTCTCGACCGCGCGGCTCGGCGGGCAGACACTGGCAGCCGCGGCGATCGGCATATTGCTCGCGCAGGGGTTGGGGACTGGAAGGTCGCCACTGGTGCTGTCTGCGGCGTTCGCGGTCGTGGCGGCGCTGTGCAGCCTCGCCCGGTTCCGGAGCGCACGGGCGAACGGCGGGCTCACGATAGGGAAGCGGAGCGCGGACCAGGCGGTCGATCCGGCGATCTGATGCCCGCGCAGCATTTGCTGCAAAAAAATGCCGCTTTCAAAGTCGAATTGCCAGAACAACTGCAGCGGCTATAAATACTGCAATGAGCACAACTGTTCTCCTGTCGATGATGGCCGCGTCGCTGGCTGTCCCCTCCTCCGGCCCGACCTTCACCCAGGCGGCGATGGCGGCGCGCGGCAGCGGTGTCGCGGTGGTCGAATTGTTCGTTTCGCCCGAGCGCGAGGTCCTCGATTGCAAGATCGTGAACTCAGAATTGTTCAAGAAGGACAATGAGCGGATCTGCGACAGCCTGCGCGGCAAGCGCGCCGCGAAAGCGGCCGTCGGGCCGGACGGCAAGCCTTCCTACGGTGCGTTGATCTATGTCGTCGCCGGCAGCGATGCAGCCCAGGCGAACTCGCTCAAGCCCAATCTCCAGCCCGATGTCGAACTCGACGTCGCGTCGCTGCCGGAAGGGGCCCGCAGCAAGACAATCAGCCTGAACGTGATGCTCGACGAGAGCGGCAAGATCGCGCGCTGCGAAGCTGCGAACGGTTCCGCCGGGGGCTTCGCGAAGGCCGCCTGCGGCTCGATCGACCAGAAGCTGCTGCGCGTGCGCAAAGGCAAGGACGGCAATGCGGTGGCTTACGTGAAGACCATCACGGTCGATTTCGTCAGCCGGCAGGCCGCGCTCTGACGCACCTCTAATCAGCAGAGTAAACCCTGAGCTTCCGCACTCCCACGTTTGTTTCGCCGATGAGACGGTAGTTTCGCCGCAGCGCCTGTTGCAGCAATGCCCGCGCCTCCCGATTGGGCGGCTGCGACACCGGTTCCCTCGCGATCACCACCACTGCGGGATGGGCAGCGATGATGCGGTGCATCTCGGCGGCGGTGTCGATGCCAAGTGCGTGCTGTTCCTTGGCGCTGTTGAGATGGGTCGGGAAGGCGAAGCGGGTCGGTATGCAGGCGCCGGTCACGCGGTAGAGTGCGGTGTCGCCCTCGTGGATATAGAGGCAGCCTGTTCCGAGGTGTGGCTTCACCAGCGCCGCCATGCGATCCAGATCCGCCTGCCCGCCGAACCGATGCAAATGCGCGCGCGTGATCAGCGCGCTGGCGACGAGTCCGAACAGCAGTACCGCCGCGCCGCACAGCCTCGCCATCTGCCCTCCGCCGAAAATCCGGCCGGAAAGTGCGCAGAGCGGCACCAGCAGCGGCAGCGCGTAATGATCGTGCCAGGTACCGAGAATGAGGAAGCCGAATGTCTCGAGCCCGGCCCAGGCGGACAGGAAGTGCGTTACCGGGGATGTCCGCTGGCGCGGTCCCCGCTGCAGCATCGGTGCGATCACGATTGCGAGCACCAGCGGCGCAAGCAGGGCAATCGAAGTGGCGAGGCGCCGCAGTGCCGGTGCCAGTTCTACCTCTCGCTCGCAGATTGAAAGGAAGTTGGCTTGAACGAAGGTCCAGCCTTCACCGATTGAGACATAGCAGGCGAAGGCGACCAGCGTCGGCAGCAGCGCGCAGCCTGTCCAGCAGGCGGCGGCGGCCGCAAGCTGCTGCGGCATCCAGCCGTCGCGCCGGCCGCGCCACATCAGCGCGAGCCCGCAGGGCACTCCGCCGAACACGGCGGTATATTTCACCTGTATCGCAAGCCCGGCGATCAGCATAATCAGGCAGCCCGTCACCAGCAGTCCGCGGTGGCCACCGCGCCGTATCCGCTGCGCGGTCAAGACCGCCGCGCCGGCGATCAGCGCGTTGTAGAAGATCGGGGATTGCCCGCCGATCCCGCTGAACGCGGCGGTGAACAACAGATAGGCACAGCCGGTCCAGACTGCCCCCGCCGGTGCAATAAGCCTGGCGAGCTCGCGGATAAACAGCGCGGTAACGGCGGCCGCGGCCACCGCCAGCAGCTGATATTGCACGACGGCATAAGGGCCGATCGCGGAGGCAAAGGCATAGATCAGGAACAGGCCCACCGGCTTGCGGTCCCAGATGTCGACGAACGGCAATGCGCCGTCGAGCATCCGCGAGCCGACCAGAAGGTAGAATTGCTCGTCGTTATGGACCAGCGGATTGCCGAGGATCGGCAGGCGGGTCAGCAAGGCAATGGCCAGATAGCCCGCCAGCAGGACCAGGGAGACCTTCCAGCCCGCGAGTGCAGTCTCGCTGCGCGGCGCTGGGCGTCTTGCCCCGGCAAGCACCGGGGGATAGATTTTCGACATGTCGCACGTTCCCGAAAGTGGTGGACGTGGGCGCGCCTGTCCGCCGGTTATCGAACCCAGTCGAGGCCGATCTCTTCGTACAGCTCACGACTTTCAGCCCAGTTCTCTTCCACCTTAACGTGAAGAAATAGGTGAACCTTCGTTTCGAGCAATTCGGAGAGTTCCTTACGCGCCGCTTCGCCGATCGCCTTGATCCGCGCGCCGCGCTTGCCGAGCACGATCGGCTTCTGGCTGTCGCGCCCGATCACGATCTGCTGGTGGATTTCGAGGCTACCGTCCGGCCGCGTCCGGTAGCTTTCGGGCCGCACCGCCGAATCGTAGGGCAGTTCCTCGTGGAGCTGGCGGTAGAGTTGTTCGCGGGTGATCTCGGTCGCGAGCAGACGCTCGGACGCATCGGAAACCTGGTCTTCCGGATAGTGCCACGGGCTTTCCGGCATCAGTCCGGCGAGGCTGGTCTTGAGTTCGGGCACACCGTCGCCGGTCAACGCAGAAACGAAGAATACCTCGTCGAAATTCGCCTTGCCGGTCAGGTCCTGCGCCAGCGCCAGCAGCGGTTCCTTCGCGCTCGCATCGACCTTGTTGAGCACCAGCAATTTGCGTTCGGGCCGGTTGGCCAGCGCTTCGACCAGCGGTTCCAGCTCGTGCCGGCGCTGCTTGACCGGATCGACCACCAGCACCACCGCATCGGCCGCCGTGGTACCTTCCCAGGCCGCGCTGACCATCGCCCGATCGAGCCGTCGCCGCGGCTCGAAGATTCCCGGAGTGTCCGCCAGGATGATCTGCGTCTCACCTTCTAGCGCGATCCCCAGCAGGCGCGCGCGCGTGGTCTGCGCCTTGGCGCTGGTGATCGCGACCTTCTGGCCGACCAATGCATTGACCAGGGTCGACTTGCCCGCATTGGGCGCGCCGATCACCGCGACTACTCCGCAACGCTGCGTCATCCGAACCGCTCCATAAATGCTTGTGCCGCCTGTTTTTCCGCTTCGCCCTTGCTCGGCGCGGTCGCTTCCGCCTCGCCGACGCCCTTTACCGAAACCGCCACGGTGAAGCGCGCGGCATGGTCGGGGCCGGCGCGATCGACCAGCCGGTATTCCGGCATACGCCGTCCGCTGCCCGCCGCCCACTCCTGAAGTGCGCTTTTGGGATGCTTGGCCTCGCCGACGCCGCCGCCCACGGTCTCGGCCCAGAACTTGCGGACGAGATTGCGTGTGGCGCCGAACCCGTGCTCGACGAAATTCGCGCCGAGCACGGCTTCCATTACGTCGCCGAGGATATTGTCGCTGTCCGCTCCGCCATCGGCCCTGGCCTGCGAGCCGAGCCGGATATGCGGAGCCAGGCCGATCGCGCGCGCGATCCCGGCGCAGGTCGCGCCGCTGACCAGTGCGTTGAGCCGCTGCGACAGCCGCCCTTCGGCATCGCCGTCGCGCTCATAGAGCCATTCGGCGATCGACAGGCCGAGCACCCGGTCGCCGAGAAACTCGAGCCGCTGGTAATCGCGCTTCTCGCCGGTGCTGCCGTGGGTCAGCGCCTCGCGCCACAGCGCCTCGTCGGCCAGCGGGCCGAAGCCGAGCGCTTCGAGGAAGGCGCGGGTCTCGGGATCCAGAGTGCCGCTCAAAACGTGCCCCCGATCCGGCTCCAGCGTGCGGCGGTGAACCAGCTCCACGGCTTGATCCATTCGGCCGAACCGTCGGTCGACCAGATCATCACCGATGCCTTGCCGACCAGATTGTCCTGCGGCACCAGCCCGACGCCCTGTCCGTCGGCGGCCGGGAAGCGGCTGTCCATCGAATTGTCGCGGTTGTCGCCCATCAGGAACAGCATCCCGTCGGGCACCACGCGCGGCGGCGTATCGTCCTGCCAGGTGGTGCCGAAATCGAGCACCTTGTAGCCGATCCCGTTGGGCAGGGTCTCGACGAATTGCGAATAGCGGCAGACCCGGCCGTCCGGCGTCTGCTCCTCGAACTTCAGCGAAAAGCAGGCCGAGACGCGCTCCCTGGCCTTCGCATCGCGCAGCATCGCCGCATCGATCGGCTGAACGAAATCGGCGATGCGGCGCTTCTTCACCTCGACCCCGTTGATGAACAGCACCCCTCCGACCATCTGGATCTGGTCGCCCGGCAGGCCGATCACGCGCTTGATGTAATCTTCCTTTTCGCGCGGCGGGGCCTTGAAGATCACCACGTCGCCGCGCTCCGGCTGGCTCGCGAGGATGCGGCCCTTGGGGAAAGGGCGCAGGCCGAACGGCAGCGAATAATTCGAGAAGCCGTAATTCCATTTCGACGCGAGCAGGTAATCGCCGATCTGCAGCCGCGGCATCATGCTTTCGCTGGGGATGCTGAACGGAGCGTAGGCGAAGCTGCGGAAGACGAACATCACCACCGCCAGCTTGAGCAGGAACAGCAAGAAGCTGCTTTCCTTCTTCTTCTGCCCTTCGCGGACCAGCTTCGCGCGGGAATGTTCGGATTTTTCCGGGGCGGGCGGAGGCAGGTCGAGAACGGTTTCGGTCATCGCGCCGACCCCCGTCCCAGGGGCGAAGTTGACACTGTTGACACAGTACTGGGACAAAACTCCGGCACTCCGGCCGCCGGTTGGAACGGCGGCGTTTTTCTCGCGTTTCTGGCCTTTTCAATCATCGCGGCAGGCCTTACCCGTCAGGCCGTCTGTAGGAAAGGGGCAGCATGAACGCTACCGCATCGGCCTGGAAAAAATTATCGGCCCATCGGCCCGAAACGCTTTCCCACTTGTTCGGGGACGAGGGCCGGGTGGCGAAATATTCGGCCCGGCTGGAACTGCCCGAGGGCGGGATCCTGTTCGACTGGTCGAAGACACACCTGGATGACGAACTGGTCGCGGGGTTCGAGGAACTGGCCGTCGCGGCGGGCTTCGCTGCGATGCGCGCAAAACTGTTCGCGGGCGAGGTGGTCAACCCCACCGAAGGGCGCGCGGCGGTGCATCCGGCGATGCGCGGCAGCGGCGATCCGGTCGGGGTCGAGGAAGCACAGGCACTGCTGCGACGCATGGGCATGCTGGTCGAGGCGATCCATGACGGTGCGCTGGGTGAGATCAAGCACCTGATCCATGTCGGCATCGGCGGTTCCGCGCTCGGCCCGGCACTGGCGGTGGACGCGCTGGCGCGGGACGAGCGGCTGGTCGACGTCCATGTGGTTTCCAATATCGACGGCTGCGCGCTGGAAGAGGCGTTCAAGGCCTGCGATCCGCGGACCACGCTGCTCGCGGTCGCATCCAAGACCTTCACCACGATCGAGACCATGACCAACGCCACCAGCGTGCTCGCGTGGCTGGCGCAGGAAGGGGTCGAGGATCCCTATGGCCGCGTCGTCGCGCTGACCGCGGCGCCCAAGAAGGCAGTCGAATGGGGCGTGGACGAGACCCGCGTGCTGCCGTTCCCGGAAACGGTCGGCGGGCGCTATTCGCTGTGGTCGTCGATCGGCTTCCCGGTCGCGCTGGCGGTCGGCATGGGCGAGTTCGAGGAATTCCTTGCCGGCGCGCGGGCGGTGGACGCGCATTTCGAAAGCGCCGAGGGCTTCGCCAACCTCCCGCTGCGCGCGGCCTTCGCCGATCTCTATTACGCCCGCATCCGCGGCTGCCAGACCCGCGCCTGCTTCGCCTATGACGAGCGGCTGCGGCTGCTCCCGTCCTATCTCCAGCAGCTCGAGATGGAGAGCAACGGCAAGAGCGTGACGGCGGACGGCGCTCCGGTGCAGGGCCCGACCGCGCCGATCACCTGGGGCGGGGTCGGCACCGACGCGCAGCACGCGGTGTTCCAGCTGCTCCACCAGGGGACCAATCTGGTGCCGGTGGATTTCATCGCCAGTGTCATTTCCGGCGATACGCTCGATCCCGCGCATCACCGTGTCCTGTTGATGAACTGCTTCGCCCAAGGCGCGGCGCTGATGGCGGGCAAGGCCAGCGACGACGGCGCGCGCGCCTATCCGGGCGACCGCCCCTCGGCGACGATATTGTGCGACGATCTCAACCCGGCGGCCCTCGGCGCGCTGATCGCATTCCACGAGCACCGCACCTTCGCCAATGCGGTGCTGATGGAGATCAACCCGTTCGACCAGTTCGGGGTCGAACTGGGCAAGGAGATCGCCAACCGGATCGACGCCGGTGGCGCGGATTTCGATGCGAGTACCAAGGGGCTGCTGAAGGCGGCTGGGCTGGGGTGAACCAACTCCTCGTCATTGCGAGGAGCGTAGCGACGAAGCAATCCAGGGCAGCGCGCAATACGCTCTGGATTGCTTCGCTCCGCTCGCAATGACGAGGAACGGTGTTGTCCAAATCCACCCCCGCCACGAAAGCCCTCGAAGCCGCCGGTGCCGCCTTCACCGTCCACACCTATGACTATGACCCAGACGTCGAGCGCATCGGTCTCCATGCAGCCGAAGCGCTCGGCGAGGATCCGGCACAGATGCTCAAGACATTGATGGTTCTGCTCGACGGCAAGCCGGCCTGCGCGGTGATCCCGGCGGACAGGGAGGTCGCGATGAAGAAGCTCGCGGCGGCGCTGGGCGGGAAGCACGCTGAAATGATGAAGCCGGCCGAGGCCGAGCGGGTGACCGGCTACAAGATCGGCGGGATCAGCGCCTTCGGCCAGCGGCGCAAGGTGCCGACCGCGATCGAGGCGGCGGCTTTGGAGCAGCCCTATGTCTATATCAACGGCGGCCAGCGCGGGCTGCAGGTGCGGCTCGATCCGCAGGAGGCCGCGCGGGTCCTGAATGCGGCAGTTGTGACAATCGTCGCATAAGTTTGCCGTGTGATAAGGTCGGGCTTATTTAAACGTTTATGCGGATCTTCGACATCCTCGGCGATCCGGTCCGCCGCCGCATTCTCGAGCTGCTCGGCACACGCGAGATGAGCGCGGGTGAGCTGGTCGAGGCGATCCGCGGCGAATTCGGGATCAGCCAGCCGGCCGTGTCGCAGCATTTGCGCGTGCTGCGCGAAGGCGGCCTTTCGGTGGTGCGGGCCGAGGCGCAGCGGCGGCTCTATACGCTCCGCGCCGAGCCGCTCGCCGAGATCGAGGCCTGGCTCGCCGGGTTCCACACCAAGCCGGCCAAGGCTTCGGACAAGAAACTCCGCAAGGAGGCCAAGCACGGCAAGAAGCGCAAGAAGCACAAGGCGGCTCTCGCGCATCTGCCCAAGGTCCCGAAGCGGCGGAAATCGAAGAGCTAAGCTTTCTATCGGCTCAATAAGCAAAAGGCACTGGCCTCGCCGCGGGCTCGCTCCCATATGCGCTCCAAACGGAGTCTCCCATGGCCACTTACGACTACGACCTTTTCGTCATCGGCGCCGGTTCGGGCGGCGTGCGCGCGAGCCGGATTGCCGCGAGCCACGGCGCGAAGGTCGCGGTGGCCGAGGAATACCGCGTCGGCGGGACCTGCGTGATCCGCGGCTGCGTGCCGAAGAAGATGCTGGTTTACGGTTCGATGTTCGCCGAGGAGCTGGAACACGCGGCCAATTACGGCTGGACGATCGGGGAGGCCTCGTTCGACTGGGGCAAGCTCCGCGATTTCGTCGCGGCCGACGTCGACCGGATCGAGGCGCTTTATGGCAAGACGCTCGAGAGCCACAAGGTCGAGACTTTCCACGAGCGTGCGACTGTCACCGGGCCGCATTCGGTGAGGCTTGCCTCGGGCAAGGAAATTACCGCCAAATATATCCTCGTCGCGGTCGGGGGCTGGCCGATCACGCCCGACTTTCCCGGCGCCGAGCATTGCATCACCTCGAACGAGGTGTTCGAACTGCCCGAGCAGCCCAAGCGGCTGGTAGTGCAGGGCGCCGGCTATATCGCGCTGGAATTCGCGGGCGTGTTCGACGCGCTCGGCAGCCATGTCACCGTGGTCAACCGCAGCGAGACGATCCTGCGCCATTACGACGAGGGGATCGTCGAGCGCCTGCTGCATATCGCGATGATGCGCGGGATCGATTTCCGCATGCATTGCGAGATTTCAAAGGTCGAGAAGCAGAAGGACGGCTCGTTGCTGGTCTATACCGGCAAGGGCGATCCGATCCATGCCGACCAGGTGCTGATCGCGACCGGACGCAAGCCGAACACCGCGGGGCTCGGGCTGGAGAAGGCCGGGATCGAACTCGGAGAGAATGACCAGATTCCGGTCGACGAGAGCAACAAGACCAGTTGCGACAGCATCTACGCGGTGGGCGACGTGACCGACCGGATCCAGCTCACCCCGGTCGCGATCCGCGAAGGCCACGCTTTCGCCGACAGCGTGTTCGGCGGCAATCCGCGCACGGTGAATTACGACAATATCCCGAGCGCGGTGTTCTCGCAGCCGCCGATCGCCGGCGTCGGCATGACCGAGGCCAAGGCGCGCGCGATCTATGGCAATGTGAAGGTGTTTTCCTCGGAATTCCGCCCGATGAAGAACATCTTCTCCGACGCACCCGAGCGCGGGCTCTACAAGATGATCGTGGATGAGGCGTCGGACAAGATCCTCGGCATCCACATGATCGGGCCGGAATCGCCGGAGATCCTGCAGGTCGCGGCAATCGCGCTGACCGCGGGGCTGACCAAGCAGGCGTTCGACGACACGGTCGCGCTGCATCCGTCGATGGCGGAGGAGTTGGTGCTGTTGAAGTAGGAGCGGCGCCCCCTCTCCAACTGCGGCTAGGCAACAAGTTGCCAAGCCTTCGTATCCTCTCCCCCGATCGGGGGAGAGGATAGCATAGCTTGCTCCGTAAGGAGCTAGCGGAGCTTGGAGAGGGGGCCTTGTTCCCCTCGCTTCACAAGTCTACCCCTTGTGAAACCACAACAGCGGGGGAGCATTTGTCCGCCAATATCGCCGAACTCGAACGCCGCCGCGCCGCCGCCATGGTCGGCGGGGGGCAGGAGCGGGTCGATGCGCAGCATGCGAAAGGCAAGCTGACCGCGCGCGAACGGATCTCCGTGTTGCTGGACGAAGGCTCGTTCGAAGAGCTCGACATGTATGTCGAGCATAATTGCGACGATTTCGGGATGGAGCACACCAAAGTCCCCGGCGACGGGGTGGTGACCGGCAGCGGCACGATCAACGGTCGGCTGGCCTTTGTCTATGCGCAGGATTTCACCGTGTTCGGCGGCTCATTGTCCGAACGCCATGCGCAGAAGATCTGCAAGATCATGGACATGGCACTCAAGGTCGGCGCGCCGGTGATCGGGCTCAACGATTCCGGCGGTGCACGCATCCAGGAAGGCGTCGCGGCGCTCGGCGGCTATGCCGAGGTGTTCCAGCGCAATGTCAGCGCCAGCGGAGTGGTCCCGCAGCTCAGCCTGATCATGGGGCCCTGCGCGGGCGGGGCGGTGTACTCCCCGGCGATGACCGACTTCATCTTCATGGTGAAGGGGACCAGCTACATGTTCGTCACCGGGCCTGACGTGGTCAAGACCGTCACCAACGAGATCGTCAGCCAGGAGGAACTCGGCGGGGCTACAACCCACACGACCCGCACCGGGGTCGCCGATCTCGCGCTCGAAAACGACCTCGAGGCGCTGCTCGCCGCGCGACAATTCTTCGATTTCCTGCCGCTTTCGAACCGCGACGAACTGCCCGAACGGCCGACGTCCGACCCGTGGGACAGACAAGAGGACAGCCTCGACACGCTGATCCCCGACAATGCGAACGAGCCTTACGACATGCACGAACTGGTGCGGAAGGTACTCGACGAAGGCGACTTCTTCGAACTCCAGCCGGATCACGCGGGCAACATCATCATCGGCTTCGGCCGGGTCGAGGGGCGCACCGTGGGCGTGGTCGCGAACCAGCCGATGGTGCTGGCCGGCTGCCTCGACATCAATTCCTCGAAAAAGGCCGCGCGCTTCGTGCGCTTTTGCGATTGCTTCGAGATCCCGATCCTGACCTTCGTCGACGTCCCCGGCTTCCTTCCCGGCACCGCCCAGGAACTCGGCGGGATCATCAAGCACGGCGCCAAGCTGCTCTACGCCTATGCCGAGGCGACCGTGCCCAAGATCACCGTGATCACCCGCAAGGCCTATGGCGGCGCCTACGATGTGATGAGTTCCAAGCATCTGCGCGGCGACCTCAACTATGCCTGGCCGACCGCCGAGATCGCGGTGATGGGCGCCAAGGGCGCGGTCGAGATCATCTTCCGCAAGGAAAGTGCCCACCCCGAACGCCTCGCCGAACGGACCCGCGAATATGAAGAGGCCTTCGCCAACCCCTTCGTCGCGGCGAGCAAGGGCTTCATCGACGAGGTGATCTATCCCCACTCGACCCGGCGAAGGATTGCGCTGGGGTTAAGGAAACTTCGGAACAAACAACTCGACAATCCGTGGAAGAAGCACGGGAATATGCCGCTGTGAATGCCCTGTTCCACGCCGGCGGCCAACTCGCCATGGCTGCGAACGGAGCGGTCTTTTGTTTGGTGCTGATCCGCCGGAAGGACCGAACAGTGGTGTTGGGAGAGCCACCGGGAGAAGTGTCCTACCCTTTTTTGTATTGGGCCGGTCTTGCGCTCGGGGGCGCCTGGACGTTGTTGATGGCTTGGGAGTTGGGGAGCGCCGTTTTACGCGCGATCGCATGAAGTCTCATACCGGCCTGGCATTGAAGTCCGTGTTTATGGGGTTTGAGAGCCCTAAAGGATGCCAAAGCAATTCAGCCCGGCGAAAGGGGAGAGGCGCTTAAGGCGCAATGATGGAATACCGTTCGATCAAGTTCGACATCGCCCGTGAGATCGCCACCATCACCCTGGCGCGGCCGGCCAAGCTCAATGCGCTGACGCCCGACATGGCGGACGAGATCCGCCATGCGCTGAGTTCGACCGAGGACGCGCGCAGCGTGCTGATCCGCAGCGAGGGGCGGGCGTTCTGCTCGGGCGCGGACCTCACCTCGATCATGGCCGGCGGCGATCCGGGCGAGGGGGCATATCTGTCGCTCGAGCGTCATTACCACCCGTTGCTGCTCGACATTGCGGAGCACCGCCTGCCGGTGGTGGCCGAGGTCAATGGTGCGGCCGCCGGGATCGGCTGCAGCCTCGCTCTGGCCTGCGACTTCTGCATCGCGGGCGAGGGCGCCTATTTCCTGCTCGCCTTCGTCAACATCGGACTGGTGCCCGATGGCGGCGCCAGCTGGATCCTGCCGCGGCTGATCGGCCGGGCCCGCGCGGCCGAGATGCTGATGCTGGGCGAGAAGGTCCACGGCCCGCAGGCGCAGCAATGGGGGCTGATCCACCGCTGCGTGCCGGAGAATATGCTCGAGCACAGCGCGCATGCGATCGCGCGCAAGCTCGCGCGCGGGCCGACCGGGGCGCTCGCGCTGATGAAACGCAATCTGTTCGATGCCGCCGCCCATTCCTATGGCGCGACGATGGCGCAGGAGGCGGAGGCCCAGCGCCTGATCGCCGCGACCGAGGATGCCGAGGAAGGCATCACCGCCTTCCTCACCCGCCGCGAACCCAAGTTCAAAGGACGATGATGCGCCTGTTCCTCGCCGCCTCCACCATATTGCTGGCCTGTGCAGCCCCGCTTGCGGCAGAGCCGCCGGCGGTGGCCTCCGCGCCGGTCACGGTGGGCGAACAACTGACCCTGCGCTCCGCCGTGCTGGGCGAGGAGCGCCATCTCGCGATCTATCTCCCGCCCTCCTATGCCAAGGGCACCAAGACCTATCCGGTGCTTTATCTGATCGACGGCGGGGTCGATCAGGATTTCCTTCATGTCTCCGGCACCACGTCCCTCAATTCGATCTGGGGGCGCTCCCAGGAAGCGATCGTGGTCGGGATCGAGACGATCGACCGGCGCAAGGAGCTGGTCGGTCCGACGCACAGCGCCGAACTGCTCAAGCAATATCCGACCGCAGGCCATTCGGCCGATTTCCGCCGGTACATTGCGGACGAAGTGATCCCGCTGGTCGAGGCGCGCTATCGCACAAACGGCAATCGCGGGGTTATCGGGGAATCGCTCGCGGGCCTGTTCATCGTCGAGACCGCGCTGGAGCAGCCGGATCTGTTCCAGCATTATGCGGCGATCAGTCCAAGCCTGTGGTGGGACGATGGGCGGCTTGCGTTCGGCGCCGGCGATGTGCTGGCGAAGCAGGGCAAGGCGCCGAAGCTCTATATGGCAGTCGGCAGCGAGGGGCCCGAGATGCAGGCCGGGTTCGACCGGGTGGTTGCGGCGCTTACCGCGCTGGCGCCGCCATCGGAAACCGGCTGGTGCGCGGTGGTCCGGCCCGATCTGCGCCATTCGACCACCTATCACGCGCTGAGCCCTTCGGCGCTGCAGTTCCTGTTCCCGGTTCCGAGCGACGAGCCGCCTTACGAAGGCTTCGAGCCGGCCTGTTCGGCGGCCGAAAAGCACGCGCGGACGCTCGACGGGAAGTGATTTCGTCCGGCCGGGGAAATCGCTAGGAAGCCCTATGACCATCCGTACCGACTGGACCCGCGAAGAGATCGCCGAACTGTTCGATCTCCCCTTCACCAAACTCGTGTTCCGTGCCGCCGAGGTTCACCGCGCGCATCACGCGGCGGATGAGGTCCAGCTCTGCACGCTGCTGTCGATCAAGACCGGCGGCTGCCCCGAGGATTGCGGCTATTGCGCGCAATCGGTGAAGGCCGACAGCGGGGTGACGCCGGGCAAGTTGATGGATGTCCGCTCGGTGCTGCAGATGGCGGCGCAGGCGAAGGACGCGGGCAGCCAGCGGTTCTGCATGGGCGCGGCGTGGCGCAACCCGAAAGACCGCGACATGCCGGCGATCGTCCAGATCGTCGCCGGCGTCAGCGCGATGGGGCTCGAGACCTGCATGACTTTGGGGATGCTGACGCCGAACCAGGCGGACATGCTCGCCGAAGCCGGGCTCGACTATTACAACCACAATATCGACAGCAGCCCCGAATATTACGAGCGGGTGATCTCGACCCGCAGTTTCGCCGACCGGCTCGACACGCTGGAGAACGTCCGCGGCGCCGGGATCAATGTGTGCTCGGGCGGGATCGTCGGGATGGGCGAGACGCGCGCGGACCGGGTCGGCTTCGTCCACACCCTCGCCACCCTGCCGCAGCACCCGGAAAGCGTACCGGTCAACGCGCTGGTCCCGGTCAAGGGTACGGTTTTGGGCGACATGCTCGCCGATACGCCGTTGACGAAGATCGACGACATCGAATTCGTGCGCACCGTCGCGGTCGCGCGGATCACCATGCCGCTGAGCATGGTGCGGCTTTCGGCTGGACGGGAGAGCATGAGCGAGGCGACCCAGGCCCTGTGCTTCCTCGCCGGGGCGAACTCGATCTTCACCGGCGACAAATTGCTCACCGCGCCCAATGCGGGCGACGATACCGACAAGGCTTTGTTCGCCCGGCTCGGGCTCAAGCCGCTGGCGGGCGAGGAGCCGCTGCGGGCGAGCAGGGCGGCCGTAAACGAACCGGCGGAATAGCGGCGGCTACGCCAGCGCCAGATCCTCCGGCTTGCCGCCGCCCATCAGCGGCTTGGCGAGGAACAATTTGAAAAGCAGCAGCGCGCCGCCGCACACGGCCGAGAAGCCCATGTGGATCGCCCAGAAACTCGTGGTCGGAATGCTGCCGTACCAGGTTCCGACATAGCCGGTCATCGCGCCATCGACGAAGAAGCCGATGAAATAGAACGCAATCACGGTCGAATTGAGCTGCTTCGGCGCAAGGCGGGCATAGAGCGCGAGCCCCACCGGCAGGATGTGGGCGAAGGCGATCGAGTTGACCACATGAAACATCACCGGCCAAAACATACCGATCTTGCCGCCCTCCGGCTGGGTCAGCGCGGCCATATAGAGGCAGCCGACCCCGAACACCGAAATTGCAGAGCCGATGATCATCTTGCTCAGCTCGTCGGGCTCCTTCCAGCGCTTGCCGTACCAGCGATAGAACAACGCCACGCCCGCGAGGAAGGCTACGCTGACGATCGCGTCGAGCGTCACCAGCCAGGTGGTCGGCAGGCGGATGCCGAAGAACACCAGATCGAATTGCTGATCGGCCCAGACGATATAGGCGCCGAAGATCTGGTCGTTCGGGACCTGCCCCAGGGCGATGATCGGGATCAGCAGCAGTGCCGCCAGCACCGCCAGCCAGTCGCGCCGGTTCATCGGCTCCATCGTCGGCCGGTCTTTCGCCGCCGTCCGGCCAGGAACATCGAAATGCTCCTTCGGCAGATATTTCTGGCCGGCGATATAGATCGCAAGGCCCAGCAGCATCCCGATCCCGGCCGCGCCGAAGCCCCAGTGCCAGCCGACTTTCTCGCCCAGCGTCCCGATCACCAGCGGCGATGCGATCACCCCGGCGTTGATCCCGAGATAGAATATCTGGAACGCGTCCGCGCGGCGCAAATCCTCCGGCTTGTAGAGCGAGCCGACCTGGCTTGAGATATTGCCCTTGAACATGCCCGCGCCGAGCACGAGGCAGACCAGCGCGAGCACGAAGGTCACGTTGAACGCCATCAGGAAATGGCCGAGCGCCATCGTGACCGCGCCGAGCAGCACGGTGCGGCGCTTGCCGAGCACCTGGTCCGCCAGTAATCCGCCGAAGATCGGGGTGAGATAGACGCCGGCCGCGTAGGCCCCGGCGATCGCGATCGCGAAAGGCTCGCCCTGTAGCCCGCCGAACAGTTTGCGCAGCGTCTCGATCCCGGCGATCTTGCTGACTTGCTCGGCTTGGAACAGGAAGTGGATCATGTAGAGCGGCAACAGCGCTCGCATCCCGTAGAACGAGAACCGCTCCCACGCTTCGGTGAAGGCGAGATAGCCGAGCCCCTTGGGGTGACCGAGAAAGGCGCGGTCGTTCCTGTCGATGATAGCGAGTTCGGGCGTCACTTCGGTGGCGGTCATGCAGGCTCCGCAAGTTGCGTTTGCAACGGGTTAACGAGCGGAGCCCGCGGAGTCTCGCAGGAATTGGGTTCGCTTCCTATATCCGGCGGATGCCCACGATCTTCACCATCGGTTACGAGCAGGCAACGCAGGCGGCGCTGGTCGCTACGCTGCGCTCTGCCGGCGTCAGGCTGCTCGCCGATATTCGTTACCTGCCGCTCTCGCGGCGCCCCGGCTTTTCCAAGAACTCGCTTAAGGCCGCGGTCGAGGAGGCGGGGATCGCCTATCGCCACTTCCGCGATCTCGGCACGCCGGCCGAGGGGCGGGCGGCCGCGCGGCGCGGCGATCATGCGGAGCTTGAGCGGGTCTATTCGGGCCAGCTCGAACTGCCGCAAGCCCTCGCGCAGATGGCCGAGTTGCGGACGCTGGCGCTCGAAACGCCGACCTGCCTGCTGTGTTACGAGCGCAGCGCGGCGGAATGCCACCGCAGCCTGCTGATCGACGCGCTGCTGGGCGATTTCGCGGTCGTGAACCTCGAGCCTGACCTTTTGGCGAGCTAGGCCCCCTCTCCTTCCAAGTCCGGGGTGGCCGGGATGACCAGTGCGCGGATTCAGCTTGACAAACGAACCATATTGGTTATATGTGGGAGACGGGTGCGGGAGCAAAGCGCTTTGCTCTACGCTTCCGCATTAGGCCGGTGTCTCGCGGGCCGGATAGCGAAAGCTATCTGCCGGTGGCGCCAGTATCGCCTGACGGGTCAGAAGGGGGCTGCACACCTGCGAGCTCTAACCTGCCTCCTCCGTCGGGAAAGGGCCGAGCGAGCAAGTTTGCAGCATTAGTCTTGCCTCGCCGTTCGCAAACGAAAACCGCGCTATTGCCAGCTCACCCGCTGGCGCTGCGTTGCACCGGCCTTGCCCGTGTCTCTCACTTCCCAGGCGTTAGCCCGGCCTCGCCAGCGGGCGATGCGGCGCGTCCGCAATCAGCCCCGCAATTCCTCGTCGAGGAACTGCGCGACCTCGCCCAGCGCCACGCTCTTGTCGAGGAACGCCTCGCCGATCGCGCGCAGCAGGACGAAGGGCAGGGTGCCTGCGTCCATCTTCTTGTCGTGCAGCATATGCGCGGCGAGCCTCTGGCCGCTGCATTCGAGACCGAGCGCGGAAAGCTCGGCGGGGAGGCCGGCGGCGACGATCGCGGAGGCGATGCGTTCGGCATCCTCGCGCGAGAGCAGGTCGCGCCGGGCGGAGAAGCGTGCGGCCAGCACCATCCCGAGCGCCACCGCCTCGCCGTGAAGCAACTGGTCGGAAAAGCCGGTTTCGGCTTCGAGCGCATGGCCGAAAGTATGGCCGAGGTTGAGCAGGGCGCGGGCGCCGGTGGTTTCGCGCTCGTCCTCGGCGACGATCCGCGCCTTGGCGCGGACGCTCTGGGTCACCGCGATTTCCTGCGCGTCCTTGTCGCCGTCCAGCACCTTGGCGCCGTGGGTCTCGCACCATTCGAAGAACTGGTAATCGCCGAGGATCCCGTATTTGATCACCTCGGCGTAGCCGGCGCCGATCTCACGGCGGGGCAGGGTTTCGAGCGTGTCGAGATCGGCCAGCACGAGGCTGGGCTGGTGGAATGCGCCGACCAGATTCTTGCCCGCGGGGGTGTTGATCGCGGTCTTGCCGCCGACCGAGCTGTCGACCTGCGCCAGCAGCGTGGTCGGCAATTGAACGAAGCCGCAGCCGCGCTTGAGCATCGAGGCCGCGAAACCGACCAGATCGCCGATCACCCCGCCGCCGAGCGCCAGCACGTGATCGTTCCGCTCGACTTCTTCCTCGAGCAGCCATTCGACCGTGCGCGCGAGCCCGTCCCAGCTCTTGGTCGCTTCGCCCGCATCGAGCACCAGCCAGTGCGGTTCGAAGCCCGCGCCGAGCAGGCCGGCATTGACCGTCTCGAGCCACTGTTCGGCGACGTTCACGTCGGTTACGACCGGCACCGTCTGCTTGCGCAGCAGCGCGCCGCAGTGGTGCGCGATATCGCCCAGCAGGCCTTGGCCTACTCGCACTTCATAGGAACGGCCGGCGAGTTCGACCGGAATTACAGCCATGTATCGATTCCCTGCAGGATACGCTGCACAGTCTGGCTGTGCGGCCCGGATTCGCTCATCACGTGGATCGGGGCCTGTGCGTAGAACGGTTCGCGCTCGGCCTTGAGCCGGGTGATGATTTCTTTCGGATCGCCGCCGCGCAGCAAGGGCCGCGTGTCCTTGCGGGCGACGCGCTCGACCAGCGTGGCGGTGTCGCAGTCGAGCCACACGGCGATCCCGTCGCGCAATACGAGTTCGCGGGTTTCGGCATTGCAGAACGCGCCGCCGCCGGTGGCGATCACCGCCGGGCCCTGGCGCACCAGCCGGCCGATCACGCGCCGCTCGCCGTCGCGGAACTCTGCTTCGCCGTGCCGTTCGAAAATCTCGCTGACGGTCATATGCGCGGCTTTCTCGATTTCTTCGTCCGCATCGACGAAGGCAAGATGCAGCAGGCCCGCCAGCTTGCGGCCGATGGTCGATTTGCCGACCCCCATCATTCCGGCGAGCACGACCGGACGGTCGATGCGCCTGGCCAGCGCCTCGATCTCGCTTTCCGACAGCGGTGTGTCCGTGTTGGTCATTGCCGCCCTGCCTATAGTTGGGCTAACCCGCAGCGCAACCGTAACGGACGAGGCGCACCCCTTGGCCAAGAGTTTGAGGCGTTTTGTGATTGGGCTTGTTGTGCTGGTAGTCCTGATACTGGCGATCGCGTGGATCGACGGCGGCGAACGGCCGCTGCATGAAATCGGCACCCAGGTCGCGCTTCCCGGCGCTGCGCTGTGAAGCGCGCATTGCTGATTGCCGGCGCCGCGCTGACGGTTTGCTCCGCCACCCTCGCGCTGGCCGCGCCGGAATCGCTGCTGCCGCCGGGCTTCGACAAGCCGCGCCCGACCCCGCAGCCGGGGCCCCGTGCGACCGCCGCGGCGCCGGTATCCCGCGCTGCCCCGGCGCCCGCTCCCGCTCCGCGCCTTGGTCCCGCGCCGGTGGTCCAGCCGCTGCCCGCGACCCTTGACGAAACCGCGGGTTCGGCAGGCCTGCCGGCGAATTTCCCGTCGATCGCCGAGATCGAGAAAATGTCGCCCGACCAGATCGACGATCTGCTGGGCCTCAAGCCCAAGTTCGACATTCCCGCCGGCGCGCGCCGCGCATTGTCGCGCGTCGGCGTGCTGTCGATGGGCGAGGGCGGATTCCCGAGCCGCGCCCTGGCCGGCCAGCCCGCGCTGCTCATCCGCGCCGCGCTCGCCGGGACCAGGCACGAACTCGTCTCGCGCTGGGGCCATATCTTGCTGCGGCGGACATTGGTCAGCCGGCTCGACGCGCCGCAGGGGATGGATCCGGTCGAATTCGCCGCGCTGCGCGCCGCCGTGCTCAACACCATCGGCGAGGCCTATCCGGCCCGCGCATTGGTGCAGGACGTCGATTCCTCCAACTATAATGCGGCGCTAACGAACGCCGCCTTCAACGCCTATATCGCGACCGGCGACATCACCGGCATGTGCCCGGTGGCGATGCTCAAGGGCGATATCCGCAAGGATGGCGAATGGCAGATGGTTCGTTCGATCTGCCGCTCGTTCTCCGGCGACGCGAGCGAGGCCGATCGCGATCTCGACCGCGCACTGTATCGCGGCGTGGCGCCGCGGATCGATGTGCTGCTGGCCAAGCGCTACGCGGGCGCCGCCAAACAGGGCGGGCAGGCGGTCAATGTCGAATGGAACGGGGTCTCGCAGCTCAACCACTGGCGCTATTCGCTCAGCGTTGCGCTGGGCGTCGATGTGCCGAAGACGCTGATCGCTAGCGCCGGGCCGTGGTACGAACGGGCAGGTGCGGTCTCGCCCGCGCTGCCGCTGGCCGACCGTGCCTTCGCCGCCGACCGCGCGGGGAGCGACGGGATCATGTCGAGCGCGTCGATGGTCGATCTCTATTCGCAGATCTACGCCGATTCGGATGTCGAGGGCGATGCAGCGACTCGCGCCGAGCGTTTGCGCGAGGCCTATGTCGCCCGCACCCCGGGCGAACAGGTGCAGGCGATGAAAGACATCTGGGCCGGCGCCGATGCGGTTGCCGGGCCCAATTACGGGCGGCTGGTCCTGACCGCCTATGCCGCCGCGAGAATCTCTCCGAGCAGCGACCTGGCGGCCGATGCGCCGCTGCTGATCGCCTCGATGCTGTCCGCCGGGCTCGACCGCAATGCGATGCGCTGGGCGCGGGTGGTGCCCGAAGGCAGCGCGGGCTGGGGGCTGCTGGCGCTGGCCCAGCCGGTCCGCGAAGGCGAAGTCGATAATGGTGCGGTCGATAGCTACGTCGAGCAGGATTCGAGCAGCGGGCAGCGCAAGTCGCAATTCCTCGTCGCCGGCCTCGCCGGACTCGGCCGGCTCAGCCTTTCGAGCGCCAATTCTACCGAAAAATCGCTCGGCACGGGCCTTGGCCGCGAAAGCCCGTGGAGCCGGATGATCACCAAGGCGGCCGATGCCAACAATCCCGCGCTGGTCGCGATGCTGGCCGGGCTCGGCATGCAGGGCAGCAGCTGGGACATGATGACCCCGCGCCAGCTCTATCTGATCGTGCGCTCGCTCGACCGGGTCGGGCTCTCGGCCGAAGCGCGGATGATCGCGGCCGAGGCCGTGGCGAGAGGGTAGCGCGATTTCGGGGGCGATCGACTCGTTCCTCGCGATGCTCGCGGCGGAACGCGGCGCGGCTCCGAACACGCTGGCGGCCTATCGCCGCGATCTTGAGGGAACCGAGGAACTGATCGGCGCGCCCGAGGCGGCCGGAAAGGAGGCTCTGGCCTCGCTCGGCGCCCGCTGGGCCTCGCTCGCTCCGGCCACCGTTGCGCGAAAAAGCTCCGCGCTGCGGCAATTCTACGGCTTCCTGATCGACGAGGGCTTGCGCCACGACGATCCCTCGCCCGCGCTGCCGCGCCCGCCCGCGCGGCGCCCGCTGCCGAAAATCCTCTCGCATGCGGAGGTCGAGCGCCTGTTCGCGCAGGCCGAGCAGGAGGCCGAAGGCGGTCGCGCGGAAACGGTGCGGCTGCTGACGCTGCTCGAACTGCTCTACGGTTCGGGCCTGCGCGCGACTGAACTGGTCTCACTACCGCTGGCCGCGGTGCCGCGCGATGCGCCGTTCCTGACCGTGACCGGCAAGGGCGGGGTGGCGCGGATGGTCCCGGTTTCGAACCGCGCCAAGCAGGCGCTGGGCCGATGGCTGGTGCTGCGGCAGGGCGAGAGCAAGTACCTGTTCCCCTCGCGCGGCAAGCATCTGACCCGCATCCGCCTGTTCCAGCTGCTGAAGGAACTCGCCGCGCGGGCGGGCCTACCGCCGGAAAAGCTGTCCCCCCACGTGCTGCGCCATGCTTTCGCGACTCATCTGCTGGAGGGCGGGGCGGATCTGCGCGTGCTCCAGACGCTGCTCGGCCATGCCGATATCGCGACCACCCAGATTTACACCCATGTCGATGCGGCGCGTTTGGTGGCTTTGGTCAATGAACGGCATCCTCTTGCCCGAACGCGCCAAGGCGGTTAGCGGAATCGGATGATTTCCTATCTCGAATTCGAAAAGCCGGTCGCACAGCTCGAAGCGAGGATTGCCGAGCTCAGGGCGGCCTCCGACACCGACGAGGTCGATATCTCGGCCGAGCTCAAGCGGCTCGAGGCGAAAAGCGCCGATCTGCTCGCCAGTACCTACTCGGCGCTGACCCCGTGGCAGAAGACGCAGGTCGCCCGCCATCCGGCGCGCCCGCATTTCCGGGACTATGTCGAAGCCGTGTTCGACGATTTCATGCCTCTCGGCGGCGATCGTCATTTCGGCGAGGACGAAGCGATCGTCGGCGGCCTCGCGAAGCTGGACGGGCGCAAGGTGGTGCTGATCGGGCAGGAGAAGGGCCACGACACCGAAAGCCGCATCCGCCACAATTTCGGCATGGGCAAGCCGGAGGGTTACCGCAAGGCGATCCGGCTGATGGAACTGGCCGGGCGCTTCGGCCTGCCGGTGGTCACGCTGGTCGATACCTCGGGCGCGTTTCCGGGGATCGAGGCGGAGGAGCGCGGCCAGGCCGAAGCCATCGCGCGTTCAACCGAGGCCTGCCTCGCGCTGCCGACCCCGATGGTCGCGGCGATCGTGGGTGAGGGCGGGTCCGGCGGCGCGGTTGCGTTGGCCAGCGCCGAACGCGTGTTGATGCTCGAACATGCGGTCTATTCGGTGATTTCGCCCGAAGGCTGTGCCTCGATCCTGTGGCGCACCGCCGAAAAGGCGCCGCTCGCGGCCGAGGCGATGAAGATGACCGCGCAGGATTTGCTTGCGCTGGGCGTGATCGACCGGATCGTGCCGGAGCCGATCGGCGGGGCGCATCGCGATCCCCGGAACGCGGCGCTCGATCTCGGCGCGGCGATCGCGCAGGAACTCGACGTTCTGGCAAAGAAGAGCCCGGCCGCGATCCGCAAAATGCGCGAGGACCGCTTCCTCGAAATCGGTACGCGTTGAGCTGACGATCGCGTCCGACCTGTCAGAATTTCCGACGCCGGATTCGCCGGACAAAGGAAAAGGGCGGCGGGTTTCCCCGCCGCCCTCTCCGTTTTAGGCGTTAGCCGTCGATCAGACGGTGTTGTTTTCGCTGAGCTTGGTGCTGACCGTGTTGAAGGTCGTGTTCAGCTGGTTGCCGAGGCTCTGCATGGCGGTGATCGCAGCAACGGCGATCAGGGCGGCGATGAGGCCGTATTCGATGGCGGTGGCGCCTGCTTCATCGCGAAGCAGCTTGTTGATGAACTTCATGACTAGTCTCCTGGTTCAGTCTTCGAGCCCGGGCCAACCCCACGTTGAACTGGTCTGGGCAATAGGGTGATTAAATCGCAAAAGTTTATAAAGGCCTAAAGGGTTTAGCGCGTTTTTAGACGGTGCTATCGACGTTCTGGACCTTCGTCTGGACGACTGCCCAGAGGCCGGTATTCTCATTTGCGACACTCTTCAGTGAGCCGATGATCGCGATCACGACCAAAGCCACTATCAGGCCGTATTCGATGGCAGTGGCGCCCCTCGTGTCACCGAAGATTGCCTTGAACAGTCTCATCGTATTCATGGGTGTAACCCCCCGTCCAATGCGGTCTGATGAGTTCCATTTCCCAGAATAATCCTAATGAAAGGTTTCCGATGAGCACGGATTTGGAAAAAAATCCGACATGGCTGCTGGTGGTGGGGGCGGCCCTGATCGATTCCGGGGGGCGGGTGCTGATGTATCGGCGGCCCTTGGGGAAGCAGCATGGGGGGCTGTGGGAATTCCCCGGGGGCAAGGTCGAAAACGGCGAAACTCCGGCGGATGCGTTGGTTCGGGAGATCGAGGAAGAGCTTGGAATCG
Source organism: Candidatus Andeanibacterium colombiense (assembly GCA_029202985.1). Classification (GTDB taxonomy): domain Bacteria; phylum Pseudomonadota; class Alphaproteobacteria; order Sphingomonadales; family Sphingomonadaceae; genus Andeanibacterium; species Andeanibacterium colombiense. The sequence continues at coordinate 135,571 of CP119316.1, forward strand.
AGCTCGATCCGGCCGCGCTGGAACCTGCCGAATTCGCGCAAGGAGCCGGCGATGGGGCGCATCCCGGGATTGTAATCCTGCTTTACACCGCGCGCTCATGGCGCGGCAAACCCGAGGCCCGCGAAGGCGGCGAATGGGGCTGGTTCACATTCGAAGAGGCGGCCGAGCTACCGAAACCGCCGCTCGACATACCGCTGCTGGCCAATCTCGCGCGGTCTGAAAAAGGTCGTTCTTAGGGGATTGCCAACCCGGGGAGGTCCCCCTATGTGCGCGTCTCCGGGGCGCCCGTAGCTCAGCTGGATAGAGCATCAGACTACGAATCTGAGGGTCGGACGTTCGAATCGTTCCGGGCGCACCAAATAAACCAGGGGTCTTCCGTAAGGGAGGCCCCTGGTTTGTTTCTGGCCATCGTCAGGGCTGGAATTCCAGCCCTCGGGAGGCCTCAGCGCAAGGGCGCCGGCAGGCTCAGCCGATAGACCAGCACCCGGCTGTCGTTGTCGATCGTCGAATCGCAGGCCTCGCCCGACATCACGCAGTGGCGCGCGATGAAATCATTGTCGTTGCCGACCAGCAGGAAATAGTCCGCCGGATGCTCGGGCTCGAGGACCGATGCGAAATCCAGTGCTTCCCATTTCTCCGACAGTGCCTCGATGCTCAATCCGAAGCGCGCCAGTTCCGGCGGGTTGAGCAGGTTCACCAGCTCGACCGATTGCGCCGGAACGATGCCCGGACGCAGCGCGGGATCTTGCGGGTCCTGCAATACCGACGCGGTGCCGGTCTCATATTTAGTGCCGGCGAGGTTGGTGGCGCCCGCGGTGTCGACCAGCAGCACGCTCTTGAACATGATCGGTGCGGTGCCCCCCGCGCCGCGGCCGGCGCCGTCGCGGGCAAGCATCAGGAAGCGGTGGCCGTCGATCGCACGGATTTCGCTCTGCGCGGCGGTGCGGTCGGGCACTCCGCCGTCGCCGGCGCCGGTATAGGCGGGCAGCCGCATCACGTAATGCGCGCTCGGCTTCGTCGGGGTGGGGGCGCGGCTCACGTCATAGACCAGCACGCGCGTATTGACCCGGCCCGCGGCGCCCTTGCCGGCGCTGTCCTGCATCAGCGCGCTCTGCAGCGCCACGAACAGCGTGCGGCCATCGGGCGAGAGCGACATGCCTTCCGGACCCTGATTGTTGCGCCGGCCGCTGTCGGGCGCTTCCAGCGAACCGAAGGCGAGTTTCCCGGAGCGGCGCGGCACGACCGCGGGCGGCAGCTGGATCGCGCCGCGCAGGCGCCCGCTCTTGTCGAAGAAATAGACGTTCGCGGTATATTCGTCGCCGACATAGAAACCGCCATCGCGCGTGAACTGAAGCGATTCCGGGTCGAGCGAGACCTTGCCGCTGCCTATTCCCTTGGCCGGCGCGGGCAGGGCAATTCCAAGCTCTTTCAGCCTATCCTTGCCGGGATCGGCACCAGTGAACGGCCGGCCGCGAAAGTCCCGCAACTCCAGCCCGCCCTCGGGAACAAGATCGAGCTTGCCGTCGCCCGGCGTGAAGCGGATGCGGAATCGCTCCAGCCGCGCGGCATAGTCGAAGAACAGTTTGGCCGAAGGATCGTTGCGCCCCCGGTCGGGCAGCGTCCACAACACGCCCTCGTAATGGTCGCCGACCCGCGTCCAGCTGCCCGGCGCGATCTGCAGCGACGAAATCGAACCGAGCGTGTCGCCGAGGAAATCGACTGTACCCGCCGGAAGCGATCCGGCGCCGACCAGCCCGTGGTTGACGAAGGTCTCGCCCCCCAGAGTGACACTGCGCGGGCCACTGGCCTGTTCGAGATGCGGGCGGGTGACCGCCTCTTCTCCGCCGGCCCAGGCGGGCACAGCGGAGAAGAGCGGCAACAGGATCAGCGCGGCGCGCAGGCGTTCAGAACGAAACGCTGAGCGTCCCGAATACCTGCCGCGGCGCGGAGGAGTGGAACACCAGGACATCGCCAGCGACCGCATTGGAATCTCCATTTGCGAGAACGCCCGAATCGCTCGGCGCGAATACGCTGTTGTCGAAGTTCGATGCATAGCGCTTGTTGGTCAGATTGGTGACGTTGACCGACAGCTTGAGCCCCTTGAGCGGGCCGAGATCGCCGAAATCGTAGCCGAGACCTGCGTCGAGCGTGACGTAGCCGGCGAAGCTCTGGTCGTTGGTATAGGTGTAATAGCGGCGCCCGGTATACTTGCCCTGGAGCGAGACCGAGAAGCCGCCGTAATTTATCGAGGCCATGCTGGCGAGCAGCACCTTCGGCGTATCGACCTGCTGCTTGCCCGCGGTGGGCAGCATCACGACGTTGCCGCCCACGTTCCACGCCAGATCATCGTCATAGGTGGTCTTGTTATACGACGCCGAGTTGTACCAGCTCACCCACGGCAGCGGCTTGAGCAGCACGCCGAGCTCGACACCCTTGCTGGTGACGCTGCCGGCGTTGTGGAACGAGTTGCCGCAGCCCGGGCTGGCCTGGTCCTTGGTTGCGCAGGGATTGTACTGCAGCAGGCGATTGTCGAACTTCACGTAATAGCCGGCCAGCGAAAGCTGCACCGGGCCGCTCGCATAGCGATAGCCGCCTTCGAAGCTCTTGGAGGTTTCAGGCACCAGGGTCGCGCCCTGCTGGTCCCAAACGCTTTGCGAGACCGACTGCGGCCCGAGTTTGAAACCGCCCTGGAACATCGCCATGTTCTCGGCGTAGCTGGCGAAGAATTCATGGCCGGGCGCGACTTCCCAGCGCACGCCGACTTCGGGAAGGAAATAGTCCTTGGCCACCAGCGTGCCGGTCGCGAACTGTGCGGTCGGCAGGGTCTTGGCCATCCCGTCCTGTGCTTCGGCATCCGAACGCGAGTAGGTGCCCTTGAAGCCGAAGTCGAAGTTCAGCGTGTCATCGAGCAGCGAAACCGTGTCCTGCACATAGAACTGGCGCGTCTTCCATTTGGTCTCCTGGACCCACTGGGCGCTTTCGGGCTGGCTGGTCAGGAATTTCGCAAGGTCGGACGGGCCGGTGACGCTTGTGCGAATGTAGCGCGCAGCGCTGCTCTTGTTTTCTTCCAGCCAGAAACCGGCCTGGAAGTGGTTGAACGCGACATCCCAGCTCAGGCTCGCGAGCCCACCGGTGCGATTAATGGTGTAGCGTGTGTCGCGGATCTGCACCGGCACGTCGTCCGACGTATCCAGCGTGCCCTGATCCGACCAGCCGGAGTTGATGAAGTTGTTGCCCGCGCCTTTGTCGCTGTGGTGATAGGCCTTGACGCTCAGGCGCAGCGAGCTGGTTACGTCGAAATCCCCGGTGACGTAATAGAGCTGGTCGTTCCGGAGGATCTGGCCGTTGGTGTAGTTCGCGTCGGAGTTCTTTTCCGGCGAGGTCCCGGCAACGCAATTGGCTTTGCCCAGCGCCGTCTGCGCGGTGGCTACGCCCGAGTTGGGCGTGCCCGCGGCGCCCGAGGTCGCTTTCGCGACGCAGTAGGAACGGTCGACATAGGAATCCCAGTCGGGGGCATAGCCGCCCCAATCCCAGCCGAGACGGCCGAGCATGTCCTTGGAGAGATAGGGGTCGTCGGCCTGGTTGGTACGCGAAATGTCCGCGAAGGCGGTCAGCTTGATGCCGTCGGCCTGGTACTTCAGCTTGCCGTTGAACTGCTTGCCGGTCGATTTGTTGCCGTCGGCCTGATCGACGAACAGATCCTGCTGGCTGTACTGGCCGGAGACATAGGCCGAGAACCCTCCGTGCTCGCCGGTGTCGATGCGAACGAAGGTGCGCAAAGCATCGTCGCTGCCGAAGCTCTGGCTCAGCTGGCCGCCGAATTCCGCATGCGGATCGCTGCTGGTATAAGCGAGCGCGCCGCCGAGGTTGCTGGTCGAGGGGATCGAGAGGCCGGCGATGCCGGTCGCCAGATCGGCGCGGCCGAGGTTGTCCGAGATCAGCGCGCGGCCGATCGTGAGGCCGTTGTAGTTGTTATAGGCGCCATCGCCGAGCGGGATGCCGTCGAGCGTATAGCCGAGGTGGGTGGTGTTGAAGCCGCGGACCTGCAGCGAGAGCGACTGTTCGTTGAGGCCCAGCGCGTCGATCGACTGAGCCATCACGCCCGGAAGGATGTTGAGCGCCTTCTGCACGCTGGTGCCCGGCGGCAGCGCATCGAGGTTCGACGGCAGCAGGGTCGAGACCGAGCGGGTCTGGCCGGTGCCGATCACGACGATCTCGTTGATGTCGGAACTGTCGTTGCTGTCCGCGCCGTCGGCGGCGCCATCCGCCGCCTGTGCCTGGCTGGCGAAGGTGAAGCAAACGGCGGCGGTCAGGGCGAGAGCGGTTTTAGGCGACATTTATGTTTTTCCCTCATGCAGAAACGCTGCGGGGACTCGCATCCGCGGCGCCGGATCTCGATCGGATCGCCGCGCCTATTTCACACGCTCATGACGCTTTTGTTGCAGCTGTCCGCTATCGAGCGATAACAGGCGTGGGAGGATGCCGAACTTCGGGCGCACCCTGGGGTTTTTGCCGCGGATCAGCGGCAGCGGGCTGTCTCCGCGGACCGGTATCGCGCGTCATGAAACTCGGGTTCGAACGGCTCAAGATTGCCGGGAAGGCGACCGTCGTGTTCCGCCGGAGCGCTAGGAAGATGGCAGGGAACAGGCGGTGAAAAAAGAGCTGGCTTGGTTTTGCGCGCCTTAGTCCCTACCTGTGCCGCGGAATCGAAGAAGGTTTTCCATGAGCGACAAAATCGATGTGCCCGACCATGTGCAGGAAGCGATCCGCACGCTGATCCGCTGGGCCGGCGACGATCCCGAGCGCGAGGGCCTGATCGACACGCCCAAGCGGGTCGGCCGGGCGTGGAAGGAATATTGCCAGGGCTATGAGGAAGATCCGGGCGAGCACCTCAGCCGGGTGTTCGAGGAAGTCGGCGGCTATGACGAGATCGTGCTGCTGAAGGACATTCCGTTCCAGTCGCATTGCGAGCATCACATGGCGCCGATCATCGGCAAGGCCGCGATCGCCTATCTCCCGACCGATAAGGTTGTCGGCATCTCCAAGCTTGCCCGGGTGCTGCGCGGTTTCGCCCGCCGGCTTCAGGTGCAGGAACGGCTGACGGCGCAAGTTGCCGAATGCATCGCGACCAATCTCCAGCCGCGCGGGGTCGCGGTGGTGATCGAGGCCAACCATGCGTGTATGACCGCGCGCGGGGTGATGACCCCGGGGGTCAGCATGGTCACCAGCCACGTCACCGGCATTTTCCGCAGCGACCATCGCAGCCGCGAGGAAGTGCTCAAGCTGATGGGGTATTAAAGAAAAAGCCCGCCGGGAAGGCGGGCTTTCTCTTTTCCGGACTGTTGCCGGCGCTCAGAGCTGGCCGAGCATGTAGTCCGCGCTCGAGACGTTGAAATCGCCCGGAGCCTCGACGTTCAGTGCTTCGACCACGCCGTCGTTGACGATCATCGAATAGCGCTGGCCGCGCGTGCCCATGCCGAAGCCCGAGCCGTCCATCGTCAGGCCCACGGCCTTGGCGAAATCGGCATTGCCGTCGGCCAGCATCACGATATCGTCCGAACCCGAAGCCTTGTTCCACGCGCCGAGCACGAAGGCATCGTTCACCGCGGTCGCGGCGATCTCGTCGATCCCCTTGGCCTTGAGCTCATCGGCCTTCTCGACGAAGCCCGGCAGGTGTTTGGCCGAACAGGTCGGGGTGAAAGCACCCGGCACCGAGAACAGCGCCACCTTCTTGCCCGCAAAATATTCGCCCGACTGGACCGCTTCGGGTCCGTTCGCGGTCACCTTGACCAGCTTCACGTCGGGCAGCTTGTCGCCCACTGCAATCGTCATGTCGGTAATCCCTTTTGTTCAACTCTCCGTCCGGAGAGCGGGATAGGCCGCGAGAGGCGGGCGGGCAACCGCGGAGCTTGGTTAATTTCGCGTGTGCCAATCGTGGTGAAAATCCCTTTACTCTGGGTGTTGAAGATTGAGTAAACGGGCCGGGTTCAGTGTGCCTTCAGCGGACTTATCCGCCGTGGAGACAGGCACATGAGGTTTTCAACAGGGGTCGCGGCGGGGCTCGCCGCACTTTCGATACTGACATCGGTTCCGGCGCGGGCGAGCGCCGGGGACGACGCTGAAAAGGTTCGGCGGCTCGACATCATGCTGATGGTCAGCGCTCTGCGCTGCCGCACCACGGCGGACGGCTTCCAGAACGATTACGATCACTTCTCGACCGCGCATCTGTCGGAGCTGAACGCGGCCGCAGCGACGCTCAAGCAGTCGCTCAACGCGCGCTACGGCAGTGGCGGCGCGAACCGTGCCCTCGACAAGATCAGCACCAGCATGGCGAACAGCTACGGGCAGGGACACCCGTGGCTGAACTGCGCCGAGCTTAAACAGGCCACGCAAAGCCTGGCGCAAAATCGTGCGCCAGGCGCCCTCCTCGCCGCTGCCGATACCCTCCTGGGCGACAGTGCGCGAGTATCGCTCACGGCGGCTTACTGACAATTTCCGTAATCCCCGAGGCCGGAGACTTTACCTCCGGTCCATGCAGCGGCTAAGGGCGGCATTCGAAAGGATGCCGCCCTCTTTTTTGCGCGGTGTCCGCCCGTTTCTGGAGAACGACCTGTGGCGACCAAGACGCAAGACTACATCGTGAAGGACATCAGCCAAACGGATTACGGCCGTCTGGAGATCGAGATCGCGGAGACGGAGATGCCGGGGCTGATGGCGCTGCGGTCCGAGTACGGCGCTTCTCAGCCGCTGAAGGGCGCGCGGATCACCGGATCGCTGCACATGACGATCCAGACCGCGGTGCTGATCGAGACGCTGGTCGCGCTGGGCGCCGAAGTGCGCTGGGCGACCTGCAACATCTTCTCTACCCAGGACCATGCGGCGGCCGCGATCGCCGCCGCCGGCATCCCGGTGTTCGCGATCAAGGGCGAGAGCCTGGCCGAGTATTGGGATTACGTCGCCGAGATCTTCGACTGGTCGCGTTCGGGCGATGACGAGCTTACCTGCAACATGATCCTCGACGACGGCGGCGATGCGACGATGTTCGCGCTGTGGGGCGCGCGGGTCGAAGCGGGCGAGACTTTGTTCGAGCCCTCGAACGCCGAGGAGATCGAGTTCGTCCGCGCGCTGAACGCGTTCCTCAAGGCGAAGCCGGGCTATCTCACCGCCAGCGTGAAGAACATCAAGGGCGTCAGTGAAGAGACCACCACCGGGGTCCACCGCCTGTACCAGATCGCCAAGGACGGCCGCCTGCCGTTCCCGGCGATCAATGTGAACGACAGCGTGACCAAGTCGAAGTTCGACAATCTCTATGGCTGCAAGGAAAGCCTGGTCGACGCGATCCGCCGCGCGACCGACGTGATGCTGGCAGGCAAGGTCGCCTGCGTCGCCGGCTTCGGCGATGTCGGCAAGGGCTCGGCCGCCTCGCTGCGCCAGGGCGGCGCGCGGGTGATGGTGACCGAGATCGATCCGATCTGCGCATTGCAGGCGGCGATGGAGGGCTATGAGGTCGTGACGATGGAAGAGGCGGTCCAGCGCTGCGACATCTTCTGCACCGCGACCGGCAACGAGGACGTGATCACCGCCGAGCACATGAAGGCGATGAAGCCGATGAGCATCGTGTGCAACATCGGCCATTTCGACAGCGAGATCCAGATCGCCGCGCTCGACAATTACGAGTGGACCGAGGTCAAGCCGGGCACCGACCTGGTGAAGTTCCCTGACGGCAAGCAGATCATCGTGCTGGCCAAGGGCCGGCTGGTGAACCTGGGCTGCGCGACCGGTCACCCGAGCTTCGTGATGAGCAGCAGCTTCACCAACCAGGTGCTGGCGCAGATCGAGCTCTACACCAAGGGCGACGAGTACCAGAACCAGGTCTACGTGCTGCCCAAGCATCTCGACGAGAAGGTCGCCGCGCTCCACCTCGACAAGCTCGGGGTCAAACTCACCACCCTGTCCCAGCGCCAGGCCGATTACATCGGCGTCCCCCAGCAAGGGCCTTTCAAGGCCGATCATTACCGCTACTAACCGCCGAGCCCCCTTCGGGGGGCTCGCAACGGTGCAAGTTCGCGGCCAAGCCATTGTAATCGGCCGCCGCCGGGCATAGCGGTTGCGCAATGGAAATCAGCCCGACCGCATTGGCGCTGCTCGGCCTGGGGCTTGCTGCGTGGACCCTTGCGGCGGCGCTGATGGTGCTGCGTGCGAGCGCTGCGGCGCGCGCGGGGGAAGGCGCGCGCCGGGCCTCGAAACGGCTTGGGCGGATGGTCGACGAATCCCCGGCGGTTCCGCTGCTGGTAAGGGTCGACGGCCGGATCGAGGCGCCCGACCGGCTCGCTTCGTGGCTCGGGCTCGAAAAGATCCCCGGTTATCTCTCGGAGCTGGATGCCGGCTCCTACGGGATCGAAACCGCGCAACTGGCCCAGCTCGACGACTATGTTCGCCGGGCCCAGAAAACCGCGGCGCCGTTTCGCATGGTCGTCACTCCGCGCGGCAGCAGCACCAGCCTCGCGGTCCACGGCCATCTCGCCGATCCGACGGTTTCCCCCGGCGGCGCGGCGCTGGTGTGGTTCTTCGACTTTTCCGACACCCAGATCGAACTGACCCAGCTGCGCGCCGACACCGCCCGCGCGAAGGGCGATTTTGCCGCGCTGGTCGGACTGATCGAAGCGGCACCGATGCCGATGTGGTTCCGCGGCCCGGATTCGAAGCTGCGCCTGGTCAACAGCGCCTATGTCGATGCGGTCGGCGCGTCGGATGCCGATGCGGTGGTCAGGGGCCAGATCGAACTGGTCGAGACGATCGACGGGTTCACCGCGGCGCAGATAGCCGGCCAGGCGCGCGCGCAGGACCAGCCGGTCGAGCGCATCGTGACCGCGACGGTCGACGGGCAACGGCGCAGCTTCCGCGTCAGCGACCTGCCGCTGGGAGACGAGGGCGTTGCCGGCTATGCGGTCGATATCGAGGACATGGAAGAGCAGGGCCGCGCCTTCCGCGCGTTCCGCGAAGCGCAGCGCTCGATGCTCGACCAGCTTTCGGTCGGCGTGGCGCAGTTCGACGGCCGCCGGATTCTGACCTTTGCCAACCAGCCGTTCCAGCGGATCTTCGCTTTGCCCGCCTCCGCGATGATCGACCCGCCGCATTTCGACCGCTTCCTCGACATCGCGCGCGACGCGCAGCGCGTGCCCGAAAGCCGCGACTTCCCCGCCTGGCGCCGGGAACTCGGCAGCTGGTTCTCGGCCGATGCTCCGAGCGAGGACGCCTGGCCGCTGTCGGACGGCACGCATCTGCGGATGGTCGCCCAGCCGATGCCCGACGGCGGGCTGGTGCTGGTGGCCGAAGACCGCACCGAGCAGCTTGCCCTGTCCGCGACCCGCGACACGCTGCTGCGCACCCGCACCGCGACCTTCGATTCGCTGTTCGAATCGCTCGCGGTGTTCGCGCCCGACGCCAAGTTGCAATTATGGAACCGGCGCTTCGTCGCCGACTGGGGCCTCGACGCGGACTTCCTCGATGCTCACCCGCATATCGAGACACTGCTGGTCGAAGTGAAGAAGAAGCTCGCCCGGCCGGAACATGCCAATGCGATCGGCGATGTGGTCCGCGCGGCGACGCTCGACCGGAGGCAGAAGAGCGGCCGGGTGACCCTGGCCGACGGGCGCACGCTCGAATTCGCCGGTGTGCCGCTGCCCGACGGCAACGGGCTGCTGACCGTGCTCGACATCACCGATTCGCAGAAGGCCGAGCATGCGCTGCGGGAGCGCAACGCGGCGCTGGAAGAGGCCGATGCGGTCAAGACCCGGTTCCTCGCCAACATGTCCTACGAATTCCGTACTCCGCTGACCTCGATCGGTGGTTTCGCCGAGCTGCTGCAGAGCGGGGTCGCGGGCGAGATTTCGGAACAGGGCCAGGAATATGTTTCCGCAATCCTCGATTCGGTCGCGCGGCTGGGCGAGCAGATCGAGAATGTGCTCGATTTGTCGCAGAGCGAGGCCGGCTTGCTGCCGCTCGACCTGGTCGATGTCGACCTGCTGCCTTTCGTCACCGGGATCGTGCGGGAACGCGAGGCCGCGATCGGCAAGGGTGGGCTGAGCCTCGATCTGCGCGGCGACAAGACCGCGGGGATGGTCACTGCGGACCGGCGCCGGCTCGCCCGCGCGCTCGGCCATCTGCTCGACAATGCGATCGCGGCCACTCCCGCGGGCGGAAAGATTCTGGTCGATCTCGCGCGGATGAAGAGTGGCGCGCGGATCGTGGTGTCGGACAATGGCCGGGGAATGACCCAGGCCGAAGCCGCCCGCGCGCTCGACGGTTCGAAGATCGCGCGCGACGGCAAGAGCCCGGAACGGCGCCAGGGCCTGGGCCTGCCGCTCGCCCGGCAATTGGTCGAGGCGCATGGCGGCCGGCTGCAATTGCTGTCGGAAAAAGGCGTCGGAACCACCGTCAGCGTGTTGCTGCCGTGATCGTCGAGCTGACGGATCTCGCCGCGATGGATGCCTTTGGCGCGCGCATCGCCGCGCGCTTGCGGGTGGGCGACGTGGTCGCTTTGTCGGGCGGGCTGGGCGCGGGCAAGACCACGCTGGCGCGCGCGATCATCGCCGCGCTGGGATATGAACGCGAAGTACCGTCGCCGACCTTCACCATCGTCGAAACCTACGATCTGCGCATCCCGGTGGTTCATGCCGATTTCTACCGGCTCGATCATCCGGACGAAGCGGTCGAACTGGGGCTGGACGACTATCGCGAAGGGGCGGCGCTGATTTCCGAATGGTCCGAACGCGCGGGCGGCTTTGCGGGTGAGCCGGGCTGCCTCGCGATCCTGCTCGAAGGTGCGGATGAAGGCCGCAAGGCGATTGTCGAACCGGGCGCGGATTGGCTAGAGCGGATGCCATGACATTGCCCGCCGGTATCGAAGAATTCCTCGCAACTGCGGGTTGGGGTGACGCCGCGATCGAGCCGCTCGCCGGCGACGCGTCGTTCCGCCGCTACTTTCGCATCCGTAGCGGGGATCGCGCGGCGATGCTGATGGATGCGCCGCCCCCAGAGGAGGACACCGGGCCGTTCCTCGACGTGGCGCACTGGCTGAGCGACACGGGCCATCGCCCTCCCAAGATCTATGCCGAGGATCGCGCGCGCGGGCTGGTGCTGCTGGAGGACTTCGGCCACGACCGGATGCGCGACTGGCTCGACGATCATCCGGCCGCCGAGGTTGAGACCTACCGCACCGCGATCGACGCGCTGGTGAAGCTCCACGCCTCCCCGCCCGGGCCCTTCGCACCCTACGATATGGCGGTCTATCAGCGCGAGGCGGGGCTGTTCACCGAATGGTTCTGCCCGGCGGCTGAGATCGAGGTCGATGCGGCGGGCTATACCGGGGCGTGGGAAGAGGCGCTTGCCCCGATGCTGCCGCGCCAGGTGCCGGGCGTGACCGTGCTGCGCGACTATCACGCCGAGAACATCATGCTGTTGCCGGATGACGAGCAAGGCCTGATCGATTTCCAGGACGCGCTGGTCGGTCATCCGGCCTACGATATCGTCTCGCTGCTGCAGGACGCGCGGCGCGACGTTTCGGTCGAGCTCGAAGCGCAGATGCTGACGCATTATCTCGCGCAGGTCGATGCCGGGCCGGATTTCGAAGGCGATTACGCCCGCCTCGGCGCGCAGCGGAACGCGAAGATCGTGGGCATCTTCACCCGCCTGTGGCAGCGCGACGGCAAGCCGCGCTACCTCGCCTTCATCCCGCGCGTGTGGGAAGCGCTGGAGCGCGATCTGGCGCATCCCGCGCTGGCGCCGGTCGCGCGCTGGTTCGATGCGAATGTCCCGTCCGAAATCCGTGAGCGGCGCGGCGGAGGCCTGGGCCTGTGAGCAAGCTCGCGAGCGACACCGCGATGATTCTCGCGGCCGGGCTCGGCAAGCGGATGCGTCCGCTGACCGCGACCCAGCCCAAGCCGATGGTGCGGGTCGCCGGCAAGCCGCTGATCGACCACGTGCTCGACCGGCTCGGCGCGGCCGGGATCGAGCAGGCGGTGGTCAACGTCCATTATCTTCCGGACCAGATCGAAACTCACCTCAAGGCGCGCAAGAATCCCTCGGTGTCCTTCTCGGACGAGCGCGAACTGCTGCTGGAAACCGGCGGCGGGATGGCCAAGGCAGAAAATCTGCTCCCCGATCCGTTCTTCGCGGTGAACGCGGACAATCTCTGGCTTGACGGGCCTTACGATGCGTTTCGCGAATTGTCCGAGATGTGGGATCCGGCGAAGATGGACGCGCTGCTCCTGCTGGTGCCGCATTCGGGCGCGTTCAACTATCGCGGCAAGGGCGATTTCCAGATGGATCCGCTTGGGCGGGTTACCCGCCGCCGTTCCGGGCGCATCGCGCCGTTCATTTATTCGGGCATCCAGCTGGTGTCGAAGCGACTGCTGCGCGAGGCGCCCGAGGGTCCGTTTTCGACCAACATCCTGTGGAGCCGCGCGATCGACGAAGGGCGGCTCTATGGCCTGTGCTTCGGAGGCGAATGGTTCGAAGTCGGCGAACCCGGAGCGATCGCGCCGACCGAAGCCGCGCTGAAGCGTGGCTGACGGCCCGCGGGTCTATTCGATCGCCGCGCACCGCGGCTTCGCCGATGCGCTCGTCGCGGGGCTGGTGCCGCGCTATTCCGATCCCGAACTCGGCCTCGCCCGGCTGACCCTGCTGTTGCCGAGCACCCGCGCGGTGCGGACGATGAGCGAGGCCTTCATCCGCCATTACGGCAAGGAGGAAGGGCGCCAGGGCCTGCTGATGCCGCGCATGGCGGTGGTCGGCGATCTCGACCTCGATGAAACACTCGGCGCGCTGTTCGATCCGATCGGCGGTGACGGCGCGATCCCGCCGGCCGCCGATCCAACCCGCCGCTGGCTTAAGTTGGCCGAGCTGATCCGGCTGGAGAGGGGCGCGGACGCGCCGAAGGGCGGCGCTTTGCTGCGCCTCGCGGCGGAGATGGCGGCGGGGATGGACCGGCTGCTGGTCGAGGAAATCCGGCCCGAGCAATTGCTGCAGGACCGGGTGATCGAGATCGTCGGCGATCTGCAGGATCACTGGCGCGCCGGCATCCGCCTGTTCGCCAGCGTCCAGCAGCGCTGGCTGATGGAGTTGGAGACGCGCGGCGAGGTCGATGCGGCGGCGCGGCGGAATATGCTGTTCCGCGCGGCGCGAAGGAAATGGCGCGATAATCCTCCGGCGATGCCGATCGTCGCGGCTGGGGTCACCAGCGCCGCACCAGCCCTGGCACGGCTGCTGAGGACGATCGCCGACCTGCCGCAGGGCGCGGTGGTGCTGCCTGATCTCGACCTGGCGATGGACGACGCCGTGTGGGACGAACTCGGCACCGCCGGCGCGCCCGAACAGCCGAAGGATCCGCCCTTCGCAAGAGGGGATGCGGTCACCCATCCGCAATATCATCTGAAGCTGCTGCTCAACCGGATGGGGGTGAACAGGGCCGAAGTCCAGCCGTGGCACCGCGCGGGGATCGCCGCCGGGCCGCCCGAGCGCAGCCGCGCGATCTCGAACCTGTTCCTTCCGCCCGAGGCGAGCAAGGCGTGGTTCAAGCTCCCCGCCGAGCACCGCCGGCTGAAAGGTGTGCGGATCATGCGCAGCGCCAATCCGGAGGAAGAGGCGCAGGCGATCGCATTGCTGGTGCGCGAGGCGCTGGAGCAGCCCGAGAAACGCATCGCGCTGGTGACGCCGGATCGCGGGCTGGCGGGACGGGTCGCCGCGCATCTCGGGCGCTGGAACATCGCCGCCGACGATTCCGCCGGCAGACCGCTGTCGCAGACCGCGGCCGGGCGGGTGCTGCTGTTGCTCGCCGAAGTGATGGCGGACCGTGCGGCGCCGGTGCCGCTGATGGCGCTGCTCGAACACCCGCTGGCGGGGGCCGGGGAAGGGCGCGCCGAATGGCTCGACCATGCACGCGCGCTGGAACTCAGGCTGCGCGGACCGCGGCGCGAGCCGGGTCTTGAGGCGCTCGCGGAACTTGCGGACGCGGCGTGGTGGGAGCGGGTCAGCGCCGCGCTCGCCCCGCTGCTGGAGTTCGGCGAAGATGCCCGGCTCGCCGCGTTGATCGATGCGCTGGCCTTCGCGGGCGAGGCGCTTTGCGGGCTCGCGCTGTGGGAAAAGGAAGACGGGCGAGCGCTCTCCGCCTTGGTGGAGGAATTGCGGCTCCACGCGGGCGAGGTCGGCACCGTGCTGGCGCCTGCCGACCTACCGGCGGTGCTGCGCGACCGGATGGATGCGGTGGCGGTCCGCCCGCCGTGGGGCAGCCACCCGCGCGTCGCGATCTACGGCCTGCTCGAAGCGCGGATGACCCGCGCGGATCTGGTGATTTGTGCCGGGCTCAACGAAGGCTCGTGGCCGCCGGTCCCGGCGCAGGACCCGCTGCTCGCGCCGGCGGTGCTGCGCGCGCTCGGCGTGCCGGGCGGGGATTTCCGCATCGGCCTGTCGGCGCACGACCTTGCCGGGATGCTCGGCGCGCCCGAAGTGGTCCTGAGCCGGGCGGCGCGCGACATTTCCGGCCCGGCGATTCCGTCGCGCTTCCTCCTGCGGGTCGAGGCGCTGCTGGGCGAACAGCTCGGCGATCATCTCGACCGGCGCCCGGTCGAACTGGCGCGCGCGCTCGACCTTGCGGAGTCGGCTCCGCGCTACGAACGCCCGGCGCCCGAACCGAGCGCGGCGCAGCGCAAGGTCGCGGTCAGCGTTACCGCGCTCGACCGGCTGCGCGGCGATCCGTACCAATTCTACGCGAACGCGATCCTCAAATTGCGCAGCCCCGATCCGCTCGATGCAGAACCGTCGCCGGCGTGGCGCGGGGATGCGGCGCACAAGATCCTCGAACGCTGGCACCGCCAGAAGGGCGAGTTGCGCCCGATCGCGGAGCAGGTGCTCGACGAGATGAATGCCCACCCGCTGATGCGCACCCTGTGGCGGCCGCGGCTGATGGCGGCGCTCGACTGGATCGAGGCGGAGATCGAACGCACGGGGCGCGATGTCGCCGGCGTGGAGGCCTGGGGGCGGATGGAGGTGCTGGGTGTCACCCTGAGGGGCCGCGCCGACCGGATCGACCGGCTGCCCGGCGGCGAACTGGCGATCGTCGACTACAAGACCGGCACGCCGCCGAGCGCGAGGATGACCGAACTCGGCTTCGCGCTGCAGCTCGGCACGCTCGGGCTGATGGCGCGAGAAGGGGCGTTCAAGGATATGGCCGAAGTGCCGATCTCGGGCGAGCCGACCCATTTCGAATACTGGTCGCTCGGACGCAGCGACAAGAGCGAGACCGGCTTCGGCTATAGCCAGGAGCCGGTGAAGGAAGGGCGCAGGACGACCGGCTTCACCCGCGAGGAATTCCTTGAGAAGACCGACGAGTACCTGCGCGATGCGCTGGGCAAATGGATCCTCGGCAGCGAGCCGTTCACCGCGCGGCTCAATCCCGATCTGCCGTCCTACGGCGAATACGACCAGCTGATGCGGCTGGATGAGTGGATGGGGCTGGAGGAATGAGCGGAAAGGTTTACCCGCTGAAGGGCAACCAGGCGCGCGCGGTCGATCCGCGCGAGACCGTGTGGCTCTCCGCTTCGGCCGGCACCGGCAAGACCCAGGTGCTCTCGGCGCGGGTCCTGCGGCTGTTGCTTCAGCCCGATGTCGCGCCGGGCGAAATCCTGTGCCTGACCTTCACCAAGGCCGGCGCGGCTGAAATGGCGACGCGGGTCAACGAAGTCCTCGCGAGCTGGGTGCGGATGGACGACACGCTGCTTGCACAGGACCTCGGCCATATCGGTGCCGACATAGGCCCGGAAACGCGCGCGCGCGCCCGAACCCTGTTCGCCAGCGTTCTCGATTGCCCCGGCGGCGGGCTGCGGATCGATACGATCCACGCTTTCGCGCAATGGCTGCTCTCGGCCTTTCCCGAGGAGGCCGGCCTCACCCCCGGCACCAGGGCGATGGAGGATCGCGACCGCGACCTGCTCGCGCGCGAAGTGCTCGCGGCGATGCTCGTCGAGGCCGATGAACGGGGCGACCGGGCGATGCTCGATACGCTTGCCGATCTGTCGCTGAAGAAAGGTCCCGACGCGGTCGAGGCCTGGCTGATGACCTGTGCGAAGGCGCGCAAGGCGTGGTTCGGTCCCGGCCGGTGGGAACCGCCGCTGCGCGACCGGGTAAACCGGCTGCTCGGGCTGGCTGGGGATGCGAGCGAGGCGGATGCGGCGGCGCTGTGTTCGGACGAGCTGTTCGATGTCGACGCACTCGAATGCTGCCTCGCGGCCTATCGCCAATGGAACGGCAAGAAAGGGCAGGAAGGCCGGGTGGTGATCGCCGACTGGCTTGCCGCCGCACCGGTGGAGCGGCTCGCCGGGCTGGCGGAGTTGCACAAGGTCCTGTTCACGCTGAAGGATACGGTGAGGGATGTTCCCTCGCTCGAAAAGTTCGAATCCGAATTCGGCTATGCGGCAGAGCAGGTGCTGCAAAGCTCGCTGCGGGTGCGCGAATTGCAGGTGCTGCTGGCGCTTTCGGCGTGGCTGACCCCGGCGCTCGAACTCGGGCGCAAATTCGCGCTGGAATGGGACGAGGCCAAGGCGCGCGAAGGCTTGATCGATTTCGACGACCAGATCCGCCAGGCTTCCGACCTGCTCAACCGCTCCGACCTCGGCGAGTGGATCCGCTACAAGCTCGACCGGCGCTTCGACCATATCCTGGTCGACGAGGCGCAGGACACCAATGCCGAGCAATGGCAGATCATCGATGCGCTGACCGGCGATTTCTTCGCCGGTCTCGGCCAGCATGGCGACAAATTGCGCACCCTGTTCGTGGTCGGCGATTACAAACAAGCGATCTTCCGTTTCCAGGGCACCAGCCCGGAGAATTTCGCGCGGGCGCGCGAGCGGGTGCGGCAAACGATGGCCGGCGCGCTTGAAGCTGCGCTCGAAAGCCGCTCGCGCGGCGCGCGCGAATTGGTCGATCTCGGACTCGGACAGAGTTTCCGCACCGCGCAGCCGGTGCTCAGCTTCGTCGACACTGCGATCGGCACCATCGGCTATGCGCGCTTCGGGCTCTCGGACGAACCGGAGCCGCATGTCGGCGAAGAACGCCCGGGCCTCGTGACACTGTGGCGACCGGTCACGGCTGCCCCGGATGAGGAGGAGGGTGAGGAAACCTGGCTCTCCGGTTCCGAACGCCGGTTGGCCGACCGGATCGCGCGGCAGGTGCGCCAGTGGCTCGATCAGGGCTTTGCGCTGCAAAAGGGCAGTCATCGCAACGCCGGGCCGGGCGACATCATGGTGCTCGTCCGCAAGCGCCGCGACCTTGCCGGGCTGATTGTCGCGCGGCTCCATGCGGCAGGCGTGCCGGTTGCCGGGGTGGACCGGTTGCGGCTCGGTGCGCCACTGGCGGTGAAGGATCTGATGGCCGCCTTGCGCTTCGCCGCGCAGCCGCTCGACGATCTCAACCTTGCCAATCTGCTGGTTTCGCCGCTGATCGGCTGGAGCCAAAAGGATCTGCTCGATCACGCGTGGCGGCCGGAGCCCGAGCCGAACCGGCGCCTGCCGAAATTGTGGGAACACCTGCGCCAGTCCTCCGCGCCATTCGTGCGCGACACGCTCGAAAGGCTCGGCCAATTGCTCGCCCGCGCCGATTACGAACCGCCGCAGGCATTGCTGCACTGGATGCTGGTCGGGCCCTGGCGGGGGCGCAGGGCTCTGGTCGCGCGGCTGGGGCACGAGGCCAACGATCCGATCGACGAATTGCTCAACGCAGCGTTCAACTATGCTTCGGCGCATACGCCGAGCCTGCAGGGCTTTATTCGCTGGTTCGATGTCGGCGAGGGCGAGCTGAAGCGCGAAGCCGGCGCCAGCGAAGGGCTTGTGCGGGTGATGACGGTCCACGGTGCCAAGGGGCTGCAGGCGCCGATCGTGATCCTTGCCGACGCCGCGGGCGATCCGGACAAGTCCCCCCCGCGTGGGCTGGAACTGGCGGAACTGGATCCGGGCGACCGGGTGATGCCGCTCCCCGGATTGACCGGCGACGAGCGGGTCGGGCGAATCGCCGAGGCCGAATCGGTGACCGCTGCGGCCGAGCGAGAGGAACACTGGCGCCTGCTCTATGTCGCGATGACCCGCGCGGAGGAGGCGCTGTTCATCGGCGGCTCGCTCGGCACGCGCGAGCAGGAACCCGCGCCCGACAGCTGGTTCGCGCGGCTGCGTCCGCTGTTCGGCGAAGAAGCGATCGAGGACCGGATCTGGGGCGAGATCCGGGAACTCGGCTATCGCGCCGCTCCTGTCGCCGGGAAGGCAGAGGCGGGGCTGCAGGTCCGGATCGAGGTGCCGGATTGGGCGATCCGCCCGATCGGCCCCGAACCGCGCCCGCCACGGCCGCTCGCGCCTTCCGCCGCGGGAGAGGACGCCGGCGCGGCACCGCCGCTGCCGCCCGGCGCGCTCAAGGAAGTCGCGCGGCGCGGCACGCTGATCCACGGGTTGCTCGAACGCTTGCCAGAATTGCCGCGCGAGGCGCGCACCGCCGCAGCGGCGCGCTGGCTTGCGCGGCAGGCGGGCGACCTGCCAGAAGACGAGCGCACCAAGATGGTGGATGCGGCGCTGCGGGTGCTCGACACTCCCGATTGGGCCGGGATTTTCGGACCCGACGCGCTGGCCGAAGTTCCGCTGGCCGCGACGGTCGCGGGCAGGGTCATCGCCGGCACCGCCGATCGCCTGCTGGTCACGAAGGAGCGCGTGCTGCTGGTCGATTTCAAGACCGCCGCGCGTCCGCCACAGAACCTCGAAGCGATCCCGCTCACGACGGTTCGGCAGATGGCGGCCTATGTCGCCGCGCTTGAGGCGATCTATCCCGGCAGGCCGGTCGAGGCGGCGGTGCTCTACACCCGGACGCCGCAGCTTTTCGCGCTTCCGGCGGCGCTGATCGAGGCGCACAAATCGGTCTTGTCCCCGGCGGAGTAATCCTTGTCTGTTCGTGACATTGCCAAAGGGCCGGCGCTGCCTAGATTGACCATCAAAGGTTTAAGGAGAATCCCAATGGCTACCAAAGCCGTCACCGATGCCAGCTTCGCCGAAGACGTCCTCAACTCGGACTTGCCGGTCGTGGTCGATTTCTGGGCCGACTGGTGCGGGCCGTGCAAGATGATCGGTCCCGCGCTGGAGGAGATCAGCGAGGAACTGGCCGGCCAGGTCACCATCGCCAAGGTCGACATCATGGAAAACACCGAGATCGCGAGCCGCTTCGGCGTCCAGTCGATCCCGCTGCTGCTGGTGTTCAAGAACGGCGAGCCGGTCGCCAAGCAGCTCGGCGCCGCACCGAAGAGCGCGCTCAAGGGCTGGATCGAAGGCTCGCTTTAAAACCCTGCCTCGTCCCCAACTCGTCATTGCGAGCACAGCGAAGCAATCCAGGGCGATTGTAAATGACGCTCTGGATTGCCGCGGGACCTTTGGTCCTTCGCAATGACGAAAATGGGGTGAAGAGTGTCACGCCGAGAGCGCGGCCAGCCGCTCCGCCAGTTCATCCCACAGTTCCGGGCTCGCCGCGCCGATCAGGCCCTTGCGGCCGTCATCGACCCGGTAGGCCGAACCGTCGGGACGGGCGCATTTGCCACCCGCTTCGTTGAGGAACAGCGCGCCCGCCGCGTGATCCCATGGCAGGGTCCGCTCGAAGATCGAGACGTCGTTGGCCCCCATCACCAGCCGCGGATATTGCTCGGCCGCACAGAACGGCACGTCGACCATCCGGTAATGCGGGGCGACATGCTGCTTCACCGCTTCGCGCCGCGCGGGATCGAGGAAGATCAGCGACAGCGCTGCGACCGGCGGGGCCTCGCCGGTCGGCTTTGCGATAACCTTCTCGCCGTGGATGAAAGCGCCCTTGCCGCGGTGGGCGACGCAAAAGCGATCGCTCAGGCAATCGTATATCCACCCGGTGTGCGCATCGCCGCCATCCGCCAGCGCGATCAAGATGCCGAAGGGCGGCCTGGCGGCGGCGAAATTGCGCGTGCCGTCGAGCGGATCGATGATCCAGCAGCTGCCCGAAAGCCGGGCCATCACCGAAGGATCGGCGTGCGCGGCTTCCTCCCCGACGATGCCGAGGCCGGGGACGATCTTCTCCAGCCCCTCGGCGAGCATTTCCTCGGCGAGCTTGTCCGCCACCGTGACCACGTCGTCGGCCGCCTTGGCCTCGATCTGGTCGGCGGTAAGGGTCTGGTAATGCGGCAGGATCGCCCGCCGCGACACATCGCGCAGCAGCGCCAGCATCGCGTCATGCAGTGCGGTCGGGTTCATCCCCGACTGCTTTGCGGATAGCGCGGCAGCCGGTCGTCGGCCGCTTCGGCCCAGGGAATATGGCTGGAATAATAGATATGCTTTTCGGGCGGAGCCGCGCCGGGATCATCGAGCGTAGCTACACTGAAGTCGTATGTCCGGCCGTCCAATTCCCGGAACAGCAGCGGTGTTCCGCACTCGCCGCAAAACCAGCGCTCGGCCTTCTCGCTCGAGCAATATTTGCGGATCGCTTCAGCGCCCTGCTGGATCGCATAATCGTCCAACGCGACCGAACCGAACACCATGGCCGGACTACCGGAGTTAAGCTGGCACATCCGGCAATGGCACCACCCGAGGTCGAACGGCTGCGCCGTCAGGCGATAGCGGACCGTGCCGCACAGGCATCCGCCCGTCAGATCAGCTGCGATAGTCGGCATTGATCGCAATATAGCCGTGGGTGAGGTCGCAGGTCCACACGGTCGCGCGGCCATCGCCGAGGCCGATATCCACCGCGATGTCGATCTCGCGGCCCTTGAGATGCGCGGCGACCGGGGCTTCGTCGTAATCGGCGAGGGGCTGACCATCCCTGGCCGCCCACACCCCGCCGAAGCCGATCGATAGCCTGTCGCGGTCGGCGGGTTCGCCGGCCTTGCCGACCGCCATCACCACCCGGCCCCAATTGGCGTCCTCGCCCGCGATCGCGGTCTTCACCAGAGGCGAGTTGGCGATCGCGAGGCCGATCTTCCGCGCACTCTCGTCAGAGACCGCGCCAGTGACGTCCACCGAGATGAACTTCTGCGCCCCTTCGCCGTCGCGTACCACCAGCTTGGCCAGTTGCAGGCACACGTCATGCAGCGCCGCGGCGAAGGCATCGGCGCCCGGGCTGTTGAACGAGGCAAGCAGCGCGTTGCCGGCCTTGCCGGTCGCAAAGGCGAGCACGGTGTCGCTGGTCGAGGTGTCGCTGTCGACGGTGATGCAGGAGAAGCTCCGGCGGTTCGCGGCCGAGAGCAGTTCCTGCAGGAAGCCCGGCTCGACGGCCGCGTCGGTGACGATATAGCCGAGCATCGTCGCCATGTCAGGCGCGATCATGCCGCTGCCCTTGATGATCGAGGCGAGGGTAATGGTCTTGCCGCCGACCACTGCCGTTGCGGTGGCACCCTTGGGGAAGGTGTCGGTGGTGCTGATCGTCGCCGCTGCCTCCTCCCACGAACATTCGCCCGCTTCGAGCACCACCGCGACCCCGGCCCGCGCCTTGTCTTTGGGCAGCGGCACGCCGATCACCCCGGTCGAGGAGACGAATACCTCGGTGGCGGCGCAGCCAAGATGAGCGGCCACCTGGCCCATGATCTGCTCGACCGCCTCGCGCCCGCGATAGCCGGTGAAGGCGTTGGAGTTGCCGGCGTTGACCACCAGCGCCCGCGCATTCCCGTTCCTCACCTGCTGGCGCCCGAGCTCCACTTCGGACGAGCAGCAGATGTTGCGGGTGAACACGCCGGCAACCGCGGTGCCTTCGGCGAATTCGAGATAGGTCAGGTCGCAGCGGCCCCAGTCCTTATACCCCGCCCGCGCGATCCGCGCCGTCGCGCCGGCGATCGGCGGCATGGCAGGGAAGGGCAGGGCAAGGGGGGAGCGTTCGATGTCCATGGCGGTGCCATTAAGTCCCGTTGACGGGTCGAGCAAGGGACACTGGACGTTCCGGTCTTACGCGCCTATCTTGTCGCCGATGCTCAAGCGCATTCTGACCCTGTTCGCGATCCTCACCGGGCTCGCCGCAATCGCGGCGCCTGTGGAGGCGCGCTTTATCTCGGGCGATGACATCGGGCTTCACGCCGCTGGCGAGAATGCGTCGAAATGCGCGGACAAGCATATCGAAGACGGGGCCGCTCCGCGCGCCCGTTATGTCGAACGCAAGGCGCAGGCGCCCGCCGCTTGCCGCCCGGCCGTGATCACTATCGTGATCCCCACGGTCATGCTCGGAAGCGACCGTTCGCTAGACTAGACCCGGCTTTTCGAAAGCCTGCAGTTTGAACCGCGGCGCCTGCGCGTGCCTGCGGCTCGATTCCATCCAGATTCCCTTATTTCACGTCAGGAAACGCCCATGCTCGCTGCGGCAGCCAAAGCCATTTTCGGTTCGTCCAACGACCGCTACGTCAAGTCGCTCGACAAGATTGTGCGCCAGATCAACGCCATGGAGCCCGAGCTTGAGAGCTTCAGCGACGAGGAACTCTCGGCGCAGACCGGGAAGTTCCGCGACATGCTCGCGAACGGCTCGACGCTCGACGACATCCTTCCGGAAGCTTTCGCCACCGTGCGCGAGGCTTCGAAGCGTGTGCTCGGAATGCGCCACTTCGACGTGCAGATGGTCGGCGGGATCGTGCTCCACCGCGGCGAGATCGCCGAGATGCGCACCGGCGAGGGCAAGACCCTGGTCGCGACGCTCGCGACCTATCTCAACGCGATCGAGGGCAAGGGCGTCCACGTCGTCACCGTCAACGACTACCTCGCCAAGCGCGACTCCGAATGGATGGGTCAGATCCACCGCTTTCTCGGCCTGACGGTCGGCGTGATCGTGCCCAATCTGTCGGAACCGGAGCGCCGCGAAGCCTACAATTCGGACGTCACCTACAGCACCAACAACGAACTCGGCTTCGATTACCTGCGCGACAACATGAAGCACGAGCGCGAAGGCATGGTGCAGCGCCCGTATAATTTCGCGATCGTCGACGAAGTCGATTCGATCCTGATCGACGAGGCCCGCACCCCGCTGATCATCTCGGGCCCGACCGAGGACAAGTCGGACCTCTACGTCCAGCTCGATGCAATCGTGAAGCAGATCCCGGCGGAATGGTACGAGGTCGACGAGAAGGCGCGCAGCGTCATGATGACCGAGGACGGCGCCGAGCAGATCGAGAATGTGATCGCGGCCGCCGGGCTGCTCGAAACCACCAATCTCTACGACGTCGAGAACACCCAGGTGGTCCACCACCTCGATCAGGCGATGAAGGCCAACATCGTGTTCAAGCGCGACATCGACTATATCGTCAAGGACGAGAAGGTCGTGATCATCGACGAGTTCACCGGCCGTATGATGGACGGGCGGCGCTGGTCCAACGGGTTGCACCAGGCGGTCGAGGCGAAGGAGGGCGTGAGGATCGAGCCCGAGAACCAGACGATGGCCTCGATCACCTTCCAGAACTATTTCCGCATGTATCCCAAGCTTTCGGGCATGACCGGCACCGCCGCGACCGAAGCGGCCGAATTCTACGACATCTACAAGCTCGGCGTGGTCGAGATCCCGACCAATGTTGGTGTCGCGCGGATCGACGAGGAAGACGAGTTCTACAAGAACACGCAGGACAAGTTCCAGGCTATCGCGAAGTCGATCGCGGAGAAGAACAAGACCGGCCAGCCGGTGCTGGTCGGCACCGTGTCGATCGAGAAGTCGGAGCTGCTCAGCGAATTCCTGCGCAAGGAAGGCGTGAAGCACAATGTGCTGAACGCCCGCTTCCACGAAATGGAAGCGCATATCGTGGCGCAGGCCGGGCGGATCGGCGCGGTGACCATCGCGACCAACATGGCCGGCCGCGGGACCGACATCCAGCTCGGCGGCAATCTCGATTTCCGGATCGAGGATGAGCTGAAGGATATGCCCGAAGGTCCTGAACGCGATGCCGAGATTGCCCGGTTCAAGGCCGAGATCTCGGCCGAGAAGGCCAAGGTGCTCGAAGCCGGGGGGCTGTTCGTGCTCGGCACCGAGCGCCACGAAAGCCGCCGGATCGACAACCAGCTGCGTGGCCGCTCGGGCCGCCAGGGCGATCCGGGCCTGTCGCGCTTCTACCTCTGCCTGGAGGACGACCTGCTGCGCATCTTCGGGCCGGACACGCTGTTCTCCCGAATGATGAATTCAAACCTCGCCGACGGCGAGGCGATCGGGTCGAAGTGGCTGTCGAAGGCGATCGAGACCGCGCAGAAAAAGGTCGAGGCGCGCAATTACGATATCCGCAAGCAGGTCGTCGAATACGACAACGTGATGAACGACCAGCGCAAGGTGATCTACGAGCAGCGCGCCGAGATCATGGATTCCGAAGCGGTCGACGACGTCGTGCTCGACATGCGTCACGATGCGGTCAACGCGATCGTCGGCGAGGCCTGCCCGCCGGGAACCTATCCCGAGCAATGGAACGTTGAAATGCTCCGGGAACGGATCGAGTCGGTCCTCGGGCTCGAAGTGCCGCTCGACGACTGGCTGAGCGAGGATGCGCTCGAACCCGACATGATCGAGGAACGCCTGGTCCAGCTCGCCGACGCCAAGATGGAAGCCAAGATCGGCGCGTCCGACGCCGCCATCTGGCGCCAGGTCGAAAAGCAGGTGCTGCTCGACCGGCTCGACCATTTCTGGAAGGAACACCTCGCGACGCTCGACGCGTTGCGCCAAGTGGTGTTCCTGCGCGCCTATGCGCAGAAGACCCCGATCAACGAATACAAGCAGGAAGCCTTCGGCCTGTTCGAACGGATGCTCGAAACGATCCGCGAAGACGTCACCCGCATCCTGATGGTCAGCGAGCTGCGGATCGCGGAGCCGGTGCAGGAGGGCCTGCCCGAACTGCCCGATTTCCTCACCGGCCATGTCGATCCGTTTACCGGACTCGACGACAGCAACGACGGCGACGGGTCGGATCGGCGCGCGGCGATGTTCGGCAGCTTCGCCGATGCGCCGAATGCGGAAACCGCCGGCCCGGGCTCTGCCTTGGGCACGGTCGATCCCTACCGCGAGATGCGCGTCAGTCGCAACGCGCCGTGCCCCTGCGGATCGGGCAACAAGTACAAGCATTGCCACGGGGCGATTGCGTAACGTCCGCCCCTGAATTCGTCATTGCGAGCGGAGCGAAGCAATCCAGGGCGTATTGCGCCGAAGCTCTGGACTGCCGCGCGACCTCGGCCGCTCGCAATGACGGAGATATAAGCGCACTGGTAAGCTTGCCGCGATTGTAACACCTGTTATGGTTCTCCCATAAGGGAGAGAACAAAACCATGCAGATAACGAAGCTCGGCCTGCCGCGCTGCACGGTCGGCGAGGGTCCGGTATGGGACGTCGCCGAGCAGGCGCTCTATTACATCGATATCTTCGAGAAGAAGGTGTTCCGCTGGGATCCGGCGAGCGAGAATTTCAACAGCTGGGACGTGCCCGAGATGATCGGCTCGATGGCACTGCGCGGCAGTGGCGCGAAGCCGAGCGGGGCGATCGTCGCGCTGGTCAGCGGTATTCACACGCTCGATTTCGCCACCGGCGCGGTCGAACCCTTCGCACTGATGGACCCGCTCGATCCCGAGCTCCAGCTGGCCGATGGCAAGGTCGACCGGCGTGGCCGCTTCGTGTTCGGTACCAGTCACCGCACGATGCAGGAGCCGAAGGGCGCGCTATGGTCGCTCGGCCTCGACGGCAAGCTCACCCGGCTCGACGACGACATCCATCTCGGCAACGGCCCGTGCTGGTCGCCCGACGACACGGTGCTCTATCACGCGGACAGCCTGCGCCACACGATCTATGCCTATGACTACGACATCGAGACCGGCGCGGCGACCAATCGCCGCGCATTTTTCGACAGTTCGGCCTGGGGCCCGATCCCGGACGGCGCGACGGTCGATAGCGAGGGCAACATCTGGGTCGCGATCTGCGAGGGCGGGGTGGTGCTGTGCCTCTCGCCCGCGGGCGAAGTGGTGCGCGAAGTGAAATTCCCGACCAATATCCCGGCCAGCGTGATGTTCATGGGCCCGCTGCTCGACCGGCTGTTCGTGCCGACGATCGATCCCGGCTTCATGGGCAAGCCAAACCAGCCCGACGACGGGTTCAGTTTTCTCATCGAAGGGCTCGGCGTCACCGGCCTGCCCGAACCCCGCTACGGAGCCTGACGCATGATCGACCGGCGTATGCTGCTGTTGATGTTCGCGGTGTTCATCAACATCGCGGGCTTCAGCCTGATCCTCCCACTGCTGCCGTTCTACGGTACGCTGTTCGGCGCCGGGCCGTTCGAGGTCGCGGTGCTGTTCGCCGCCTACAGCTTCGGCAACGTCTTCGGGGAGATCTACTGGGGCCGGCAGTCGGACCGGCACGGCCGCCGCGCAGTGCTGATCCTGACCACCGCGGGAGCCGCGTTGACCTACGTCGCCTTCGCTTTCGTCCCCTATCTGTGGCTCGCGGTCGCGATCCGGGTGGTCAACGGCTTCTTCGGCGGTACGCTCAGCGTCGCGCAGGGCTTCCTCGCCGATGCCTCGCCGCCCGAGAAGCGCGCGAAGGCGATGGGCCTGTTCGGCTCCGCCTTCAGCCTCGGGTTCATCTGCGGCCCGGTGATCGGCGGGATCTTCGCCGGATCGGGCACCGCGCTGGCCGATTTCCATGCGCCGATCCTGATCGCTGCCGGGCTTTCGGCGATTGCGTGCTTCTGGTCGGTGACCGCGCTGCGCGATGTCGTGCCGCCGGCCGGCAAGGCGCGTCCGCTGCCGAAGTACAGCGAAGGCTTCACCTTCGTCAGCCGGAGCCCGCTGCTGCTGCGGCTGTTCCTGGTCTCGCTGGTCGGGATTTCGGCCTTCGCTTCGATGGAGGCGATCTACGGCCTGTGGAGCAAGGCCAATTTCGGCTGGTCGGCGCGCGATCTCGGCTTCGCGTTCCTCGCGATCGGTGCGGGCGGGTTCATCGTCCAGTTGTTCCTGCTCCAGCCGCTGGTGACGCGGTTCGGGGAAGGGCGGGTGATCACCGCGGGCCTGCTGGTGCTGGCGCTGGCGATGGTGCTACAGCCGGTCTTGCGTGACCCTTATGTCGCCGCCGCCCTGATGGGCATGTTGATGATGGGCCATAGCCTTGCTTTCCCGACCGCCGGCGCACTGACCTCGCGCACCGCACCGGTCGAACGGCAGGGCAGCATCATGGGCCTGCTGATGGCGCAGAATGCCGGCGGCCGGATCGTCGCCCCGCCGCTGTTCGGGCTGATTTACGAAAGCTGGGGGCACGACACGCCGTGGTATGCCGGGGCGGTGCTGGTGCTGCTGGCGCTGCCGGCGGGGCTGCAACTGATCAAACTGACGCGAAAGCCCGCCGTTTCCGCCTGAAGTCCTTGTCTCCCGATCATTCTCGCGTAGCGTGCGCGTAGAGCCACCCGACAGCCTTGAATCGAGGGAGATCACCGTGAAGAAAGCGCTTCTTGCCAGCCTGATTGGCGTTTCAATCGCACTTGCCGCGACACCCGCCTGGGCGCAGCCAAGTCCGGCGATCGCCGCCGCGGTGGCCGACAGCGGCCGCCCCGATGCCGACAAGCAGCGCGACCTCGCGCGCAAGCCGGCCGAGATCATCGACTTCGCCGGAGTGAAGCCGGGCGACAAGGTTGCCGAAATGATTCCGGGTGGCGGCTATTATACCCGCATTCTGGCCAAGACGGTCGGGCCGCAGGGCCATGTCTATCTGCTGGTGCCGCCGTTCTTCGCGCAGCGCCCGGGCGGACTCGACGGGGTGAATGCACTGGCGGCCGCCTATCCGAACGTCAGCGTGGTGGTCGGCGAGCTTTCGGCGATCAGCCTGCCGGAGAAGGTCGACCTCATCTGGACGACCGAGAACTACCACGACATGCATAACGGCCCGACCGCGAACCCGGGCGGGGTCAATAAATCGGTCTATGATGCGCTGAAGCCGGGCGGGATCTATTTCGTTGAGGACCATGCGGCAGCCGCGGGCGCGGGCACCACGGTGGCCTCGACCCTCCACCGGATCGAGCCGGCGGCCGCGATTGCGGAAGTGGAGGCAGCGGGCTTCAAGCTCGACGACCAGACCGACCTGCTCAAGAACCCGGAAGACGCGCATGACAAGCCGGTGTTCGACGCGAGCATCAAGGGCGAAACCGACAAGTTCGCCGTGCGCTTCAAGAGGCCCTGAAAGAGCGAGCGGGGCGGCCTAGCCGCCCAGCAAGCGCCGCAACAGGCTCGGCCGCTCCATCGGGCGGACCGGGCCGAAGATCATGCGGCGGCGGCAGGGATCGAGCGCTCCGGCGCGCAGGTCGATGCCGCCGGTGCGGACGGCCAAGGCTCTCTGGTCAAGCATGCGGGCCCCTTCGGAAAAATTCCACCTTGGGCAGAAATCGCCGAAAAGCGCCGTGGTTCCCCGAGGGGACACGGTTCGTCGCAAAAATGGATTTCGTGAGGATTTTCTGGCGCCGGCCTCAGGCGCGCTGGCGCCCGGGCGGTCTGGAAAATCTGGCTCCCCGAGTTGGATTCGAACCAACGACCAAGTGATTAACAGTCACCTACTCTACCGCTGAGCTATCGGGGAGCAGCCCTTGCGGGCAGGAGTGCGCCTATATTTGCGGCTGCGCGGTTTGGCAAGCGGGGGCTGCCCTTTTTTCGTCATCGCGAGCGACCGCAGGTCGCGTGCCGATGCAGGGCGCCTCTCGCGGTCTCTCCGGATAGCGTCGCTCCACTCGCACGGACGAAAACTTACGCGATGAACTGTTCCGCCACGATCCGTTCGTCGAGGCTGTGGCCGGGGTCGAACAGCAGCGTCAGCTCGCGGTCGCGCGCGATTTCGAGGTGGATTTCGGCGATGTCGCGCACTTCCTTCTGGTCGGCGACCGCCGCGACCGGGCGGCGGTCCGCCTCGAGCGCGCGCAGGGTGATCGTGCTGCGATCGGGCAGCAACGCGCCCGGCCAGCGGCGCGGGCGAAACGGACTGATCGGGGTCAGCGCGAGCAGATGCGAATCGAGCGGCAGGATCGGGCCCGAGGCGGAGAGATTATAGGCGGTCGATCCGGCGGGGGTCGCGACCAGCACGCCGTCGCACACCAGCTCCTCGATCCGGACCTTGTCGTTCACCGTCACTTCGATCTTCGCGGTCTGGCGGGTTTCGCGCAGCAGCGAGACTTCGTTGATCGCGTAGAAGGTCTTGCGCTCGCCCGAGCGGGTGACGGCGTCCATTTTCAGCGGATCGACCGCAATCGCGCGGGATTTCGCTACCCGTTCAGCCAGTTTGCGGCCGCTCCCGAGACTGTTCATCAGGAACCCGACCGTCCCGAGATTGATTCCGTAGGCCGGAATCACCCGCCCGCCGTCGAGCATGTGGTGGAGCGTCTGGAGCATGAAGCCGTCGCCGCCGAGCACGACCACCGCGTCGGCCTGGTCGAGCGGCACCCAAGCGGCGGCTCCGGCAAGCTGGAGGGCGGCTTCCTGGGCGCGCGGTGCATCGGACGCCAGTATGGCGAGCGCGCTGAAACCTTGTGCCTGCCTCACCATCGTCTCCTCGAAACCGGGGCATACCTATGAAGCGCGAGAGTGTTTGGCAATCGCGGGAAAGGAAGGAATTCCTTACCGCTTTGCGCTATGGCGCCGGCATGGCGAGCGAATACGAGGCGGTGATGGACGAACTGCGCGACGCGTTGACCGGGCTGGTGGGTTCCGACGGCGCGCGGCAGCGGATCGTCGAGTGGCAGCGGCGCGCGGTTCTGGAAGGCGAAACCGCCCCGATCCACGCGCTGATGCTGGGCCTGCGGCGGTTCGATACGGTCAATCTCGCCTATGGCGAGGCGGCCGGCGATTCCGCGCTGGTCGCGGTCGCCGCCCGAATTCTGCGCTTTGCCGCCGACGAGATCGAGGGCGACTGGTTGGTCGCGCGGATGAGCGGGGGCAATTTCCTCCTCGCCGCCTACGAACCCTGCAGCCGCGAGCGCTGGCAATGGCTGGCCGAGAGCCTCGCCGACAGCATCTCGCGCCCGATCGCCAATCCGGGCGGGGCCGGAACTTTGCGCCTGTGGCCGCGGATCGCGCTGATGCGCACGCTCAAGCAGGAAAGCGCCGACGCTATGTTCGGCCGCCTGGCCGAGACCCTCGAACGCGCCCGGCACGAGACCGGGCGGCGGGTCGTGTGGGTCGATGGCGACATCAGCATCGCCGGGCGCAGCGGGGCGCAGCTCGAAGCCGATCTGCTGGCGGCGCTGGATCGCGACGAGATCGAGATGCTGTTCCAGCCCCAATTCGACGCAGCGACCGATGCGCTGGTCGGAGCCGAGGCGCTCGCACGATGGGAGCACCCGCTGCTGGGGCGGATCGGGGCCGGGGCGCTGTTCGCGATCGCCGAACGGGCCGACCATGTCGCCCAGCTCTCGCACCACATCGCGGCCCGCGCTCTGGCCGCCGCCGCGCAGTGGCCGGCGCCTTTGAAAATGTCGCTCAACGTCACTCCGGCCGATCTTTCGGCGGGGAGCTATGCCAACGATTTGTCCGCGCTGATCGAGCAAAGCGGCTTTGCGCCCGAGCGGCTGACGCTAGAGATCACCGAGCAGGCGCTGCTGACCGATCTCGACCGCTCGGCCCGCACACTCAACCGGCTGGTCGATCGCAGCGTCCGCATCGCGCTCGACGATTTCGGCGCGGGTTTCTGCAACTTCCGTTATTTGAAGTTGCTACCCCTGCATTATCTGAAGCTCGACCGTTCGATGGTCGATGAGATCGCGACCGATCCGCGCGACCTGGTCATCCTGCGCGGGATCGTCGCGATGGCGCACGCGCTGGATCTGGACGTTATCGCCGAGGGAATAGAGACCGAGGAGCAGCGAACTCTGATCGCGCAGGAAGGTTGCGCGCTCTATCAGGGCTTCCTGCGCGCGAAGCCGATGAGCGGGGCCGAGTTCATCGAATTCGCGGCGGGCAGCTAAGCGGCCTTTTTCATCCGCCGGACGATCCCGCTCAGCCCGCGGGTCAATTGCAGCAGCCCGTTCAGCCGGGCCTGCGGGTCGCCCCAGGCGCGTTCGATCACCAGCTTCATATCGGGCCGCAGCCGTGCGGTGCCCTTGAGCCGCTCGACATAGGCGAGCAGCCCGGCCGGATCGGGGAAATCGTCCTTGTGGAAGCTGACCAGCGTGCCGCGCACGCCGACATCGACCTTGGCGATATTCGCCTCGATCGATTGCTGCTTGATCTCGATGAGCTTGACCAGATTGTCGGTCGGTTCGGGCAGCGGCCCGAAGCGGTCGATCATCTCGGCGGCGAGCGCGTCGAGCTCGGGCTTGTCGCCGGCATCGTTGAGACGGCGATAGAGCGCCATGCGCACCGTCAGGTCGGGCACGTAGTCCTCGGGGATCATGATCGGCGCGTCGACGGTGATCTGCGGGCTCAGGCCGCTGCCGCGTTCCAGCCCAATCTCGCCCGCCTTTGCCGCGAGGATCGCGTCCTCCAGCATCGACTGGTAGAGTTCGAAGCCAACCTCCCGGATATGGCCGGACTGCTCGTCGCCAAGCAGATTGCCCGCACCGCGAATGTCGAGATCGTGGCTGGCGAGCTGGAAGCCGGCGCCGAGGCCGTCGAGATCGCCCAGCACCTTGAGCCGCTTCTCGGCGACTTCCGACAATTGCCGGTCGGCCGGATGGGTCAGGTAGGCGTAAGCGCGCAGCTTCGAGCGCCCGACCCTTCCGCGCAACTGGTAGAGCTGGGCCAGGCCGAAGCGGTCCGCGCGGTGGATCACGATCGTATTGGCGCTCGGGATGTCGAGCCCGCTTTCGACGATCGTGGTCGAGAGCAGCACGTCGTAGCGCCGCTCGTAGAACGCGGCCATGCGCTCCTCGACCTCGCGCGGCGCCATCTGGCCATGAGCGGCGATGTATTTCACTTCGGGCACGTATTTGTGCAGCCAGTCCTCGACCTCTGGCATGTCGGCGATGCGGGGGACCACGATGAAGCTCTGCCCGCCGCGGTGATGTTCACGCAGCAGCGCCTCGCGCATCACCACCTCGTCCCATTCCATCACATAAGTCCGCACCGCGAGGCGATCGACCGGCGGGGTCTGGATGGTCGAAAGTTCGCGGAGGCCCGACATCGCCATCTGCAGCGTGCGCGGGATCGGCGTGGCGGTGAGGGTGAGCACGTGGACGTCGGCCTTGAGCTCCTTGAGCCGTTCCTTGTGCTTGACCCCGAAGCGCTGCTCCTCGTCGACAATCACCAGCCCGAGCCGCTTGAACTCGGTGCTCTTGGCGAAGACTGCGTGGGTCCCGATCACGATGTCGATCTGCCCGTTCTCAAGCCCTTCGCGGGTAGCGGTCGCTTCGCTCGGCGACACCAGCCGGGAAAGGCGGCCGACGTTCAGCGGAAAGCCCTTGAAGCGCGCGCAGAAATTCTCGTAGTGCTGGCGAGCGAGCAGGGTCGTCGGCGCGACCAGTGCGACCTGATGGCCCGACATCGCCGCGACGAAGGCCGCGCGCAGCGCGACCTCGGTCTTGCCGAAGCCGACATCGCCGCAGACCAGCCGGTCCATCGGGCTGCCTGAGCCCAGATCGCCGAGCACATCCTCGATCGCACGTTCCTGGTCGTCGGTCTCCTGCCACGGGAAGCGTTCGATGAACTGGTTGAACCCGCTTTCGTCGGGCTCCATCACCACCGCCTTGCGGAGCGCGCGCGCGGCGGCGGTGCGCAGCAGCTCATGCGCGATGAGCTGGATGCGCTCCTTGAGCTTCGCGCGCCGCTTCTGCCAGGCCTCACCGCCGAGGCGGTCGAGCGGCAATGCCTCCTCGGACGAGCCATAGCGGCTGAGGACGTCGATGTTCTCGACCGGAATATAGAGCTTGTCGCCCCCGGCATATTCCAGCATCACGCAATCGTGCTGGCTCTTGCCGACGCTGATCGGCTCCAGGCCAAGATATTTGCCGATCCCGTGGTCGATATGGACCACCAGATCGCCGGCGTTGAGCGCCGAGAGTTCGGCAAGGAAAGCGTCGGCATCCTTGCGCTTCTTGCGCCGGCGGACGAGGCGGTCGCCCAACAGATCCTGCTCGGTGACCAGTTCAAGCTCGTTGTTGGCAAAGCCGCTTTCGAGGGGCAGCACCAGCGCAACGGGCGTGCCCTTGGCCGAGAGGCCGAGAGCTTCCTGCCAGCTCTCGGCGAGGGCGAAGGTGGTCCCGGCTTCGGACAGGATCGACGCGATGCGCGCGCGCGAGCCTTGCGAATAGGTCGCGAGCAACGGCTTCCTGCCAGCCTTGCCGAGTGCGGTGAAATGCTTCGCGGCCGCTTCGTAGACATTGTCGCCCCGCGCCCGCTCGGGGGTGAAGTCTCGGCTGCTGCCGAAGCCGAAATCGAGCACGCTGGCGCTTTCGGGCTGGGCGAACATATCCGCGCGGTGGACCGGCCACTTGGCGAGCTGGCCCGAGAATTCCTCGGGCGAGAGATAAAGCGCCTTGGTCGCCAGCGGGCGATAGGATCCTGCCGCCTGACCCGAAGCGTTGACGCGCGCCTCATGGTAGTCGGCGATATCGCCCAGCCGCTCGTCGCCGGATCCGATCGCGGAGGTGTCGGCGACCATCACATCGTCGGGCGAGAGATGATCGAACAGGGTCGAGAGCTTGTCCTCGAACAGTGGCAACCAGTGTTCCATCCCCGCAAGCCGGCGCCCGTCGCTGACCGCCTGGTACAGCGGGTCGCCGGTCGCATTGGCACCGAACATCTCGCGGTAGCGGCTGCGGAAGCGCTTGATCGTATCCTCGTCGAGCAGGGCCTCGCTCGCGGGCAGCAGCAAATGCTGCTCGACGATGCCGGTGCTGCGCTGTGTTGCCGGATCGAACAGGCGCAGGCTTTCCAGCTCGTCGCCAAAGAAGTCGAGCCGCAGCCCGCCCTCTAGGCCGGAGGGGAAGATGTCGAACACCGATCCGCGCACCGCGAATTCGCCCGCGTCCATCACGGTGTCGCTGCGCGAATAACCTTGGCGCTGGAGCAGCGCGGCGAGGCTGTCGTGCCCGATCTGCATGCCCGGCTGAATCATCCGCACCGCCTCGCGGATGCGGAACGGGGTCAGTACGCGCTGGAGCAGCGCATTGACGGTGGTGACAAGCAACTGGCTGCCGGCCTTGCCCTGCTGCAGCCGGTGCAGTGCCGAGAGTCGCTGCGCGCTGACGCTCAGCGCCGGGCTGGCGCGGTCGTAGGGCAGGCAGTCCCACGCCGGGAACTCGATCACGTCCAGCTCGGGCGCGAAGCATGCGGCCGCATCCGCCACTGCCCGCATCGCCGCATCGTCGGGTGCGACGAATACCGCGCGCCCCTTCGAGGCGCGGGCAAGATCCGCCAACATCAACGGCTGCGCCCCGCGCGCTACCGAAGCGAGGGTGAGAGGGGTCTTGGAACTGAGGATGCGTTGGAAATCGGGCATTTTTCTCGTCGGTCTGATGGCGCGGGCGCACGCGCCTTACCCCCTGCCCGGTGGAGGAGGGGGTGGTGCGGGTATTTCGCTCACGCAGATAGCGATGCGCAGGGCAAAGCGCCACCCCGCGCCGTCTCCCAGCTCCCACTCCCCAGCCGTCATCCTGAACTCGTTTAAGGATGAGGCTGGTCGGCTCAAACCTGTACGTAATCCAGCTTCTGCATCGCGCGCATCATGGGACCTGCGAATTGGTGCGGAACCTGCTGCGCCTGCAGCGCCCAAGCGAGAATGTCGGCATCCTGTTCCTGCAGCAATGCCTCGAACCAGCTCAGCGCCCGCTCGTCCCAATCCTGATGGTGGCGGTCGAAAAACCCGCCGACCAGATAGTCGGCTTCGCGGGTGCCTCGGTGCCAAGCGCGGAATTTGGCTCGGGAGATGCGGGCTTCGTGATCCATGGCCCCGGGCCTAAGCGTCGCGCGGATCGCAGGCAAGCTCAGCGCGATACGTTGCAGCGTGCGTGCGGGCATCCGTTTATCCTTTGTTTTCCGGCGGAGGCTTTGATTCCTATCGGTTTTGCAACGCCCGATGGCGACCGCGGTTCCGACTGGCTCGCCTGTTCCTCGTCGCGGAATTCACCATGCCGCTCTGGCGAAAGCGGCGGGGACACGGCATGAGGCAGCCATGCGCCCCGAAACGCTCAATCCACTGTTCGTCGAGACCGACGCGCTCGAAGGCGTCGGGCCGAAGTCCCGCAAGCCGCTCGAGAAGCTTGGGCTCGAACGGGTCAAGGATGTCGCCTACCATCTGCCCGAGCGGTTCGTGTTGCGCCACGCGGTCGACAATCTCGATCAGGCGAGCGTCGGCGAACAGATCGTCGTCGCGCTGACTCCGACCGAGCACCGCGCCTCCACCGGGCGCGGGCCGTTCCGGGTGATGGCGGCCGATGCGCTCGGTAACATCTGCGCGCTGACCTATTTCGGCAAGGCGTCGTACTCCGCGCGGAAACTCCTGCCGGTGGGCGAGGAGCGCTGGATCGCCGGGCGGCTCGACCAGTACGGCCAGATGCTCCAGATCGTTCATCCGGAGCATGTCGAGGCCGAGAGCGCCAAACTTGCCGGCAAGCTTAACGAGCCGGTCTACCGTCTCGCAGAAGGCCTGACCCAGCCGATGATCGGCAAACTCGTCGCGCAGGCGATGGCCCGGGTGCCCGAACTGCCCGAATGGATCGAGCCGGGCCTGGTCGAGCGCCAGAAATGGCCCGCCTGGCGTGCTGCGCTGGCGCTCGGCCACCGCGACGAGCATGCTGCGGCCCGCGACCGGCTCGCTTATGACGAATTGCTCGCCAACAGCCTCGCGTTGATGTTGGTGCGGGCCGATAATCGCCAGCGGCGCGGGCAGGCGCTGCAGGGCGACGGATCGCTGCGCGCGAAGCTGCAATTGCCGTTCGGCCTGACCGGCGCCCAGCGGCGTTCGATCGGCGAGATCGAGGGCGATCTGGCACAGGCCTCGCCGATGCTGCGGCTGCTGCAGGGCGATGTCGGTTCGGGCAAGACCGTTGTCGCGCTGGAGAGTATGCTGATCGCGGTCGAGGCCGGGGCGCAGGCCGCGCTGCTCGCGCCGACCGAGCTGCTCGCGCGGCAGCATTTCGAGACCATGCGCCAGCTTGCCGCGCCGACCGGCGTCAGTGTCGCGCTGCTGACCGGGCGCGACAAGGGCCGGGCGCGCGAGAGCATTTTGATGGGGCTGGCGGATGGTTCGATCCAGATCGTCGTCGGCACCCATGCGATCTTCCAGGAAGCGGTGAGCTACCGCAATCTCGGGCTGGTGGTGATCGATGAGCAGCATCGCTTCGGCGTGTCGCAAAGGCTGATGCTGACCCAGAAGGGCAAGGTCACGCCCCATTGCCTCGCGATGACGGCGACCCCGATCCCGCGCACGCTGACCCTCGCGCAATATGGCGAGATGGAGGTGAGCCGGCTCGATGAGATGCCGCCCGGCCGGCAGGCAATCGATACGCGGGTTGTCGCGCTGGAGCGGCTGCCTGATGTGGTTTCCGGTGTCGAGCGCCATCTGGCGAGCGGACAACAGGCCTATTGGGTCTGTCCGCTGGTGAGCGACGGGGACGATCAGAACGAGGACAAAGCGGCAGCCGAGGCGCGTTATGCTTCGCTGAAGGCCCGCTTCGGCGAGGATGTGGTGCTGGTCCACGGCCAGCTCCGCCCCGAGCAGAAGGATGCCGCGATGGAGCGCTTCGCCAGCGGCCACGCAAAGCTGCTGGTCGCGACCACGGTGATCGAGGTCGGGGTTGACGTGCCGGCCGCGACCCTGATGGTGATCGAACAGGCGGAACGCTTCGGCCTAGCCCAGCTGCACCAGCTGCGCGGACGGGTCGGGCGCGGGTCGGAGAAATCGACCTGCGTACTGCTGCGCGGCAGCGAGCTGTCCGAAAGCGCCAAGCAGCGCCTCGCGCTGATGCGCGAGACCCAGGACGGGTTCCGCATCGCCGAGGAAGACCTCAAACTGCGCGGCGGCGGCGAACTCCTCGGCACCCGCCAATCGGGCGACAGCGCCTTCCGCATCGCCAGTCTTGACCAGATCCAGCGCCTGCTCCCGCTTGCTCATGACGACGCCAGGCTGCTGATCGAACGCGATGGTGGGCTGGCTTCACCACGCGGCGAGGCGGCGCGGATCTTGCTCTATCTGTTCGAGCGCGATTGGGGCGTGCAATTGTTACGCGGTGGATGATTAGGCGAAACATTTAGACACGATTTGACATTGTATCAGGGTTGGTTAGGCTCTGTTGAAATAACAACGAAGGCTCCGTGGTCGCGCACCTGAGGGCTCGTGAAGCTTCCAGGCGCTCCGCAGAGAGCTGAGAGAGAGTAAAGCCGCAATAAAGCGGCTGGCCTGGGAGAGAACACATGAAGCGGACTGCTTTCCGTAACCTGTCGTCATGCCATAAGCTCAGCACCACAGCTCTAGCGATAGGCCTTCTCTTGGGAGGATCGGGCACTGCCTGGGCGCAGGACGATGCCGCGGTACCGGCCGCCAAATCCTCCGACGACATTATCGTCACCGGCTCGCGTGTCAGCCGTTCGACCTTCGATACGCCCAATCCGGTCACGGTGCTCAATTCTGAGGACATCGAGAAGCTCGGCCTCGTCAACGTCGCGGAAGTCGTCGCGCAATTGCCGCAAAACTCGAACTTCTTCGCTGCCAACAACGTCGGCCTCGGCAATTTCAACGTCGGCGCGCAGTTTGTGAACTTGCGCGGGCTCAATCCGTTCTTCGGCACCCGCACGCTGACGCTGATCGACGGGCAACGCGTGGTGCCGACCTCGACCGGCGGCGGCGTCGATATCTCGCTGGTGCCTTCGATGCTGGTCGGGCGGACGGAGACGGTCACCGGCGGCGCTTCGGCGATTTACGGATCGGACGCGATTGCCGGGGTGGTCAACATCATCCTCGACAAGACCCTCGAAGGCTTCAAGGCGCAGGTCGATTACGGCGCTACCACGCATGGCGACGGGGACGACTGGCACGCCGCCGGCGCCTGGGGCACCGCCTTTGCCGACGGCCGCGGCCACTTCATCGTCGGCGCCGAATACCAGCACACCTCGTCGATCGGCAATTGCACGGAAGAGCGCGACTGGTGCGGTCAGAACTACGGCATGTTCACCAATCCGGACTTCGCGACCAACGGCCAGCCGCACTATATCATCGGCCCCAACGCCAGCCCGGCCTACTCAAGTTCGACCGGCGTGCTGATCCCGTGCTTCGCATTCGTCGGAGTGTGCATCGCGGGAACGCCGGTGCAGTTCAATCCTGAAGGCACCGAGACCATCCCCTACGATCCCGGCCTCTACTCCGGTGGAGCGGGGGTGTTCGGCTTCCGTCAGGGCGGCGATCAATATTCGGTCGGCGCCTATGATGCGACGACCATGCGGCCGAGCATCAAGAAGCTCAGCACGCTCGCCCGGCTCCAATACGAGGTGAGCCCGGCGATTACGGTCTCGCTCGAAGGATCCTATGCCAAGAGCAAGGCGCGCAATCCCATCGCGAACGGTGCGATCGGCCCCTATGCCTTCGACGTGGGTGGCGGCGCGCTGGTCGGCTTCCATATCGCGCCCGACAACGCCTTCCTCCCGGCCGACGTTGCCGCGACCCTCGGGCCCGGCGGCGCGTTTATCGGCCGCAACATGACCAACCTCCAGAACGCGGAGAATGAAACAGAAAACGAAACCTGGCGCATGGTTGCCGGGCTCGAGGGCGGGTTCGGCGGTAGCTGGGCGTGGGATGCCCATTACTCCCACGGCGAGAACCGGAACGATCAGGCTTTGCACCACAATGTCGTCGATCCATTGCTACGCTTCACGCTGGATGCGGTCGATGACGGTTCGGGCAGCATCGTCTGTGGCGTGACCATTCCGGGGCGGATCAACCCGAACACGGGCGCGCCCTATACGCCCGGCGATGTTTCGCTCGCCAGCGCGTCGGGCACTTGCGTTCCGTTGAACTTGTTCGGCGCGGCCAATGCCGACCAGGCCGCGATCGATTATGCCTTCCGCACGCTGTACGAACATTCGACCCAGAAACAGGATGTCGTCTCGTTCAACCTTCGCGGCGACCTGTTCGCCGGTTGGGGCGCGGGCACGGTCAAGCTCGCGACCGGCGCCGAATGGCGGCAGGAAAGCGGGGTCGTCACGCACGATATTGCGGATCAGCCCTGGTATGCGGGCTACACGCTCGGCTACGGCCTCGACTATGGCGGCAAGACCAAGGTTCTGGAGGGCTACGGCGAACTCAACGTCCCGGTGTTCAAGGATTCCGCGATCGGCAAATATCTCGAACTAGACGGTGCCGTGCGCTGGACCCACAACAAGAATACCGGCACCCTTGGCCAGAACGCGGGCCAGTCGCAAAGCCGTGAATTCGTTACCTGGAAAGTCAGCGGCATCTGGGACATGACCGATTGGCTGAGGTTCCGGGCAACCCGCTCGCGCGACGTGCGCGCCGCGCAGTTCCGCGAATTGTTCCAGACCTATGCCCCCACCGTCGGCGGAGCGTTCGGTACGGTGACCAATCCGTGGAACGCCGGGGCGAGCGATCCCGTCACCATCAACAGCGGCGGTGACGTCAACCTCAAGCCCGAAAAGGCCGACACGTTGACCGCGGGTATCGTGCTGCAGCCGCAGGGCGCCTTGTCGGGCTTCCGCTTTTCGGCCGACTGGTACCAGATCAAGATTGCCGATGCGATCGTCGGCCCGCCGTTCGGTTTCGGCGCGCAAAATATCGTCAACGGCTGCTACCAGGGCAGCCAGGTGTTTTGCGACCTGATGACGGGCGAGGGAACGTCAGACATTCTGGTGGTCGAGAACGTCGCCGGCAATTTGCAGGGCTTCGCCACGCGGGGGATCGATTTCGAGGCTGCCTACAAAACTTCCGTGGGCAAGGGATCGCTGAGCTTCCGGGTGCTGGCCTCGTATCTCTATGACCAGTTGTTCGATGCCGGGCTCGGCCAGGCGCCGACCAATTACGCTGGTCAATCGGGCCCGACCGCGGCGTTCGGCAGCTTCAACACCGGGCCCAAGTGGCAGGGCAATGCCTTCGTGAGCTATAACCAGGGACCGTTCACCGGCACGGTCCAGGCCCGCTATGTCGGTTCGGGTCGTTACCTGACCGTCATCAACGGGGAGACTCCGATCGACCCGAGCGATCCCGGTTACGACACGACACTGTCGAACAGCATCAGCGACAACTCGGTGAGCAGCGCGGTCTATTTCAATCTCGCCGCGTCGTTCGACATCACCAAGGAAATCCAGCTGTTCGGATCGCTCAACAATGTGTTCGACAAGGATCCGGCGATCGCCCCGGGCGGCAATGGCTTCCCGACCAATCCGGTCTATTTCGACACTTACGGGCGGACCTTCAGGGTGGGAGCGCGCGTGAAGCTCTGACCGCCGCCGGCTGGCACACTGCGGGACGGGGCGGATAAGCACCTCCTCGTCCCGTCTGTTACCGATAGGTAACGCAATGTGTCACGCTGACGCATCGCGTTCACATAGCGGAACGACCGGCTTCATCGTGCCATCATCGAATTCGCATCAGCGTGTCATAAGCGCGGAATAGTCGCCCTTGTGTCCGGACAGGCCGGACCAAGGGGGCTTTCATGCGCAAATTTACCGCTTCACTTCTGGCGTCCACCGTGTTGATCGCGCAGCCGGTTCTGGCTGCCGACGACAACACCGCCGCTGCCGAAGATGCCGCGAGTTCCGACGATGCGAACGAGATCGTCGTGTTCGGCAAGGGCCAGACCATCCAGGTGCAGGAAATCGAGGCAGCCGACCTCAAGGTGCTGACCCCGGGCACCAGCGTGATCAAGGCGATCGAGAAGCTGCCGAGCGTGAACGTCCAGGCGTCCGATCCTTTCGGCAATTACGAATGGTCGACCCGCGTCACCATCCGCAGCTTCAGCCAGAGCCAGCTCGGCTTCAACTTCGATGGCATCCCGCTCGGCGACATGAGCTACGGCAACTACAACGGTCTCCACATCAGCCGGATCGTCAGCCCGGAGAATGTCGGCACGGTGCGCGTGTCGCAGGGCGCCGGCGCGGTGAACACGCAGTCGACCAACAATCTCGGCGGCACGATCGAGACCTTCTCGGTCGATCCGACCGGCGAGTTCGGGGTCGATGCCAGCGCCACTTATGGCAGCAACGACACGATGCGCGGGTTCATGCGGGTGAACTTCGGCTCGCATGACGGCCTCAAGGGCTACGTCTCCTACGGCTACGGCGCGACCGACAAATATCGCGGCGAGGGCAAGCAGGACCAGCACATGGTCAATGCCAAGCTGGTCGTCCCGGTGGGCGAGGGCAAGCTCGACGGCTGGTTCAGCTATTCGGACCGCCGCGAGCAGGATTACCAGGACATGTCGATGGAGATGCTGAATCGCCTCGGCTACGATTCCGACAACACCCATCCCGACTATGCGCTGGCGATCCAGCTCGCGGATGTCGCCAACAATATCGATAATTTCAACAACACCACCGGCAAGCCGGGCGCTGACGGCCTTTCGGACATCACCGGGCTGGAGCCGTCCAATCCCTCCGCCGGAACGGTCTTCCCGGGCGATTACGAGAGCCTCGACGACGCCTATTACGACGCGTCGGGCCTTCGCAAGGATACAGTCGGCGCGCTCGGTTATTCGACCCCGCTGGGCGACAATGTCAATTTCGCGATCAAGGGCTACTACCACCACAACAAGGGCATGGGCCTGTGGGCCACGCCCTATACCCCGAGCCCCAACGGCGTGCCGATCTCGATCCGTACCACCGAATACGACATCAACCGCGGCGGCGTGTTCGGTTCGCTCGACTACACCGCTGGCAGCAACACCATCACCGTCGGCGGCTGGTACGAACACAACAAGTTCAACCAGGCGCGGCGGTTCTATGCGCTGGCCAGCCGGACCGATCCGGGCCGCTCGTTCCGCGACTATCCGACCGATCCGTTCTACACCCAGTGGGACTTCAACTATTACACCGACACGCTGCAGTACTTCGTGCAGGACGACATCGATCTGGGTGCGGTGAAGATCAATCTCGGCTGGAAGGGTTATCAGGTCAAAAACCGCGCTGAAGCGATCGTCAAGAACGTCTATCCCGACGGCAAGTTCAAGACGGTCGACTGGTTCCAGCCGAGCGCCGGGGTCGTATTCGAAGTGAGCGACCAGGCCGAATTGTTCGGCAGCTTCAGCCAGGCGACCCGCGCTTTCCCGAGCGTCAACGGCAGCATCTGGGGCACGACCCAGGCGGGCTTCGACAAGATCAAGGATACGATCAAGCCGGAAACCTCCGACACCTATGAGATCGGCGCGCGCTACAATACTTCGAGCTTCCACGGCACGGTCGGCGTCTATCTGGTCAATTTCCATGACCGCCTGCTGGGCGTGGCTTCGGGTCCCGACATCGTCGGCAGCCCGACGGTGCTGCAGAACGTCGGCGCGGTCCGCTCGATCGGCTTCGAAGCGGTTGGCGACTGGCGGATCACCGACGCGGTCAGCTTCTTCGCCTCTTATACCTACACCGATGCGACCTATCGCGATGACGTGGTCGAGGAAGACAAGCTAGGCAACCCGATCATCACCCCGACCGCGGGCAAGACCGTCGTCGATGCCCCCAAGCACATGGCCCGCGGCGAACTCAGCTATGACGACGGCAAGATCTTCGGCCGCTTCGCGCTGAACTATATGTCGAAGCGCTATTACAACTACCTCAACGATGCCTCGGTCCCGGGCCGGGTGATCGCCGATGCGACGCTCGGCTATCACATCACCGACACAATCGACCTGCAGCTCAATGGTTCGAACCTGTTCAACAAGGACTATGTCGGGACGATCAACTCGGCCGGAACCGGTGACAGCGGCGATCGCCAGACGCTGCTGGTGGCCGCGCCGCGCCAGTTCTTCGTCACCGTGAAGGCGGGCTTCTGATCGTGCGGGCCGCGCTGCTTGCCTTCGTTCTTCCGGCTGCGCTCGGCGCTACGCCGGTGCTGGCCGAACCCGTGCTGATGATCTCGATCGACGGGCTGCGCCCGGCGGACGTGATCGAGGCCGAACAGCGCGGCCTCAAGGTTCCGAATTTGCGAAAATTCCTGGTGGAGGGCGCCTATGCCACGGGCGTGAAGGGCGTCCTCCCCACGGTTACCTATCCCAGCCATACCACGCTGCTGACCGGCGCCAGCCCGGCACGGCACGGGATCGTCAGCAATACCACCTTCGACCCGCTGCAGATCAATTACCAGGGGTGGTATTGGTATGCGAGCGACATCAAGCTGCCGACCTTGTGGTCGAGCGCCGGTGCGGCGGGGCTCAAGGTCGCCAACGTCCACTGGCCGGTCAGCGTCGGGGCGACCGGCGTGACCTGGAACCTTCCGCAGATCTGGCGCAGCGGCCATGCCGACGACGCCAAGCTGTTGACCGCACTCGCCACGCCGGGGCTGGTCGGCCAACTCGAAACCGCGACCGGCGAGC
The DNA here is from genome assembly GCA_029202985.1 of Candidatus Andeanibacterium colombiense. Taxonomy (GTDB): domain Bacteria; phylum Pseudomonadota; class Alphaproteobacteria; order Sphingomonadales; family Sphingomonadaceae; genus Andeanibacterium; species Andeanibacterium colombiense. The sequence goes on from CP119316.1 coordinate 179,033, forward strand.
CCTATGCCGCCGGGATCGACGAGAGCATCGAAGGGGACGAGAAGCGTGGCCGTTTCGCGGCCAAGCTGATCGAGCTCGACCGGCCGGACTTCGCGACCGTCTATCTCACAGCGCTCGACCATGAGCAGCATGGCAAGGGACCGGATACGCCCGAGGCGCATGCCGTACTCGAACGGATCGATGCGATCGTCGGCCGCCTGGTGGCGACCGAGCAGAGGGTCCAAACTGACGGCGCGATAGCGATCGTCAGCGATCACGGCTTCGAGGCGGTGACGCGCGAGACCAATTTCTTCCGCCCGTTCCTCGATGCCGGGCTGGTGCGGCTCGACGCCAGCGGCAAGATCGCGAGCTGGGACGCGATGCCGTGGATCACCGGCGGCTCGGTCGCGGTGGTGCTCGCGCACCCCGAGGATAAAGCGATGGAAGCGAAAGTGCGCGCGTTGCTCGAACAGCTCAAGGCCGACCCGGCCGCCGGCATCCATGCGATCGCCGGGCGCGACGAGATCGCCGCGATGGGCGGCAACCCGCAGGCGAGCTTCTTCGTCGACATGGACGAGGATGCCACCGCCGGCGGCTCCGCCACCGCCCCGCTCACAGGCCCGGCGAGCGTCAAGGGCTCGCACGGCTATTTCCCTCAGGTCCCCGCGCTCCGCTCGACCTTTCTGATCGTGGGCAAGGGCGTTCCGGCTGGGCGTTCGCTGGGCGAGATCGACATGCGCGCGATAGCGCCGACGCTGGCGAAATTGCTCGGGGTGAAACTGGACGGGGCCGAGCTGCCACCGCTTGCGCTGTAAGCGAAGGGCATAGGCCGGCGATAAGCATTTGCCACCCTTCATCCACCTGCCTAAACGGTCCCAACCGAACCGCAGGAACCGCAGGTCTTGATCCTCTCCCCCTTCGAATGGACTATCGCCAAGCGCTACATGATGCCCGGGCGGGGCGAGGCTTTCATCGCGATCGTCGCGGCGATCAGCCTGTTCGGGGTGATCCTCGGCGTGTGGGCGCTGGTCGTGGTGATGAGCGTAATGAACGGCTTCCGCGGCGAATTGCTCGACAAGATCGTCGGGCTCAACGGCCATGCGGTGATAAACGCCTATGGCGGGCGGCTCGAGAACTGGCAGGGCGTGCTTCAGGAGGTGCGCAAGACCCCCGGCGTGGTCCGCGCTTCCCCGCTGATCGAACAGCCGTTGCTGGTCACCTTCAACGGGCGGGTCGAAGGTGTCCTCGTGCGGGGCAACACCCCCGAGGATATCGACCGGATCGAGCCGCAAAAGGTGTCGGGCAACCTCGCCAGTCTCAAGCCCGGCGCGAACGAAGTCGCGATCGGGGCGCGGCTGGCTGAAAATCTCGGCGCGCGGGTCGGCGATACGATCACGATCATCAATCCGGCCGGGCGATCGACCCCGTTCGGCACGGTGCCCCGCCAGATCGGCTATCAGGTCGGCGCGATCTTCGAGATCGGGGTCTACGATTACGACGAGAAATTCGTCGTGATGCCGATGCAGGATGCGCAGACGCTGCTGCTGATCGGCGATTCCGTGCAGATGATCGAGGTGAAGACCGACAATCCCGACACCGTGACCGAAACGCTGGCCCCGCTCCAGCGCCAGCTTGCCGGCCAGGCGGTGATCTCCGACTGGAAGACGATCAACGCCAGCCTGTTCGAAGCGCTGCAGGTGGAGCGGGTCGCGATGTTCGTGGTCCTGTCGATCATCGTGCTGGTCGCGGTGTTCAACATCCTCTCTTCGCTGATCATGCTCGTGCGCGCGAAGACCCGCGACATCGCGATCATGCGGACGATGGGGGCGACGCGGCGCAGCCTGCTGAAGATCTTCATGACCATCGGTCTGACGATCGGCGCGCTCGGCACGCTGGCCGGGCTGCTGATCGCGATGGTCACGCTCTACTTCCGGCAAGGCTTCGTGCGCCTGCTCGAATTCATCACCGGCCAGAATCTGTGGGATCCGCAGATCCGCTTCCTGACCGAACTGCCGAGCCGGACCGACCCCGGAGAGGTCATAGCGATTTCCGGGCTGGCGCTGGTGCTCAGCTTCCTGTTCACGCTCTATCCGGCCTACAAGGCGGCGAATACAGATCCGGTACAGGTGCTGCGTTATGAATGATCCGCATCTTATGCCGGTGGTCCAGCTCAAAAACCTGACCCGTTCGTTCAAGCAGGGCGGGGTGCAGATCGACGTACTGCGCGGGGTGAATCTCGCGATCCAGCCGGGCGAGATCGTTGCACTGCTCGGCCCCTCGGGTTCGGGCAAGTCGACGATGCTGCAGGCGGTCGGGCTGCTCGAAGGCGGCTTCGGCGGAACGATCGAGATCGCCGGGGTCGATGCAAGCTCGCTCGGCAGCGACGGACGCACCACGCTGCGCCGCGACAGCCTCGGCTTCGTCTATCAGTTCCACCATCTGCTGCCGGACTTCAACGCGGAGGAGAATGTGATCCTGCCGCAGCTGGTTTCCGGCAAAAGCCGTGCTGAGGCTTCGGCGCGTGCGCGCGAATTGCTCGGTGCGCTCGGCTTGGCCCAGCGCCTCGAACATCGGCCGAGCCAGCTTTCGGGCGGCGAGCAGCAGCGCGTCGCGGTCGCGCGGGCGCTGGCGAACCGGCCGCAGTTGGTGCTGGCGGACGAGCCGACCGGCAATCTCGATGAGGCCACCGCAGACAAGGTGCTGGCGGAGTTCGTACGGCTGGTACGGGGCGAGGGCAGCTCGGCGCTGGTCGCCACCCATAACGAGCGGCTGGCGCTGGCGATGGACCGGGTGGTCCGGCTGCACGAGGGCGTGCTGGGATAGGCGGGCTGGGCGGGGATCGCTCCCCGCCCGCCGCGCTTTTACTGGTAGGTGATGGTCAGGGCCGGGGACGCCGGAACCACCATGCTCAGCACGATCGACGTCGTGATCGCACCGATGATCAGGTAAAGCACGATCGCGCTGACCACATAAATCACGACGTAGCCGATCGCCTTGTCCTGCGGCACGCTCATCACCGGCGTGGTGCCGAGATAGAACAGGTACAGGCCGTAGCAGAGAGCGATCAGCGCGAGGAAGCCGAGCCCCGGAACGATGCCGGTCACCAGCCCGAGGACACCGGCGATCCAGGCCGGGGTATAGGAATAGGCCACCAGTTTGAACGCGCTGGGAAAATCGTTCTTGCCGCCGAAATTCGAGCTGAGGAAATTGGCGATGAAGGACAGCAGATAGAGCGACACGATCGACAGCACGAAACTGACGACTGCCGTGGCGATAGAGAAGGTCAGCCCGAGGCTGTAGGTCGCGAGGAAGCTGCCGAGGATCGAGCAGATCGGGCCGATCGCGATCAGCGGCAATGCGTATTGAAGCAGGACTTCCTTCGGGCTCTTGGCCTCGGCCGCGATCCTGGGCCACTCCGTCGTCGGCGTCATGATGATCGCCTTGGCCCGGTTGACGAGCGAACTGGTATTCTCGGTCGAAAGTGGATTGTCGGACATTACGCGTCTCCCCGTATGCGCGGAAGGCGGGAGTGGACCCTTTTTTTCAGGGCTTTGCAACCCTTGTCGCTTTTCAACAAGTCATCCTCATCTCCCTGACAGGCGGCCTTGATCGAGTGGCAGGGACGGCTACCTTCCGGACATGGCTTATGCCCCCTTCGTACCCCTGAGAGTCCTGTCGTCCTTCTCCATGCTGGAGGGTGCGATCGATCCGAAGGCTATCGCGCGCCTGGCGAAGGAGCGCGGCTTTCCCGCAATCGCGATCTGCGACCGCAACGGGCTTTACGGCACCGTGGCCTTCGCCGGAGCCTGCCGCGAGTACGGGGTGCAGCCGATCGTCGGGACCCTGCTCGGGGTTATCCGTGAAGACGGGCGTCAGGTCGATTATCTGCCGCTCTACGCGCAGGACGAGGATGGGTGGAACAATCTCTGCCACCTTGTCAGCCGCGCGCATCTTGACCGGCCGCTCGAACTCGATCCTCATGTCAGTCTGGCCGACCTCGAGGGCCGGACCGCCGGGCTGATCGCGCTGACCGGCGCGAGCGAAGGGGCGATGACGCGGCTCTTCGCCGAGGAGCAGGCGGACGCGGCGCTTGCCTATGGCGAGCGGCTCGAAGCACTGTTCCCGGGCCGGCTCTACATCGAACTTGCCCGCCGCGGCGACCCGGCCGAGGATGCCGCCGAACCGGCGCTGATCGATTACGCCTATGCCCGCGACCTGCCGCTGGTCGCGACCAACCCCGCCAATTACGCCGACCCGGGCTTCCACGCGGCGCATGACGCGATGCTGTGCATCGCCAATTCGACCCATATCGACGCGGCCGAGCGCCCGCGCTCCTCGCCCGAAGCCTTCGTCAAATCGGCCGAACTGATGATCGACGAGTTTGACGATCTCCCCGAAGCCACCGCCAACACGCTGACCATCGCGCGGCGCTGCGCCTTCGCACCGCCCAAGCGCAAGCCGATCCTGCCGAGCCTCGCGGGCGATCAGGAAGGCGAGGCGCGGATGATGGCCGAGGATGCGCGCGCCGGCCTCGCCGCGCGGCTCGCGCTTTATGGCGAGCTGACCGAGGACGACCGCAGGCGCTACGGCGAGCGGATCGAATTCGAGATCGACGTGATCAACCGGATGGGCTTCGGCGGCTACTTCCTGATCGTCGCCGACTTCATCAAATGGGCGAAGGAAAACGGCATCCCGGTCGGCCCCGGGCGCGGTTCGGGCGCGGGCTCGGTGGTCGCCTGGGCGCTGACCATCACCGATCTCGATCCGCTGCGGCTTGGCCTGCTGTTCGAACGCTTCCTCAACCCGGAACGCGTTTCGATGCCGGATTTCGATATCGACTTCTGCGAAACCCGCCGCGGCGAGGTGATCCGTTACGTCCAGCGGAAATACGGCAACGACCACGTCGCGCAGATCATCACCTTCGGCAAGCTCAAGGCGCGCGCGGTGCTGCGCGATACCGGCCGCATCCTGCAGATGAGCTACGGCCAGGTCGACCGGCTGTGCAAGATGGTGCCCAACCATCCGACCGATCCATGGACCCTGCCGCGCGCGCTCAACGGCGTGTCCGAATTCAAGCGCGAATACGACACCCAGCCCGAAGTGAAGCGGCTGGTCGACCTCGCGATGCAGCTCGAAGGCTTCCCGCGCAACAGCTCGACCCACGCCGCCGGGGTGGTGATCGGTGACCGGCCGCTGGCCCAGCTCGTCCCGCTCTACCGCGATCCGCGCTCGGATATGCCGGTCACTCAGTTCGACATGAAATATGTCGAGGAATCGGGGCTGGTGAAGTTCGACTTCCTCGGGCTGAAGACCTTGTCTGTGCTGCGCAAGGCGGTCGACCTGCTGAACAAGCGCGGGATCGCGGTCGATCTCGATACGCTGCCGTGGGACGATGCCGAGGTGTACCGCCTGCTCCAGCGCGGCGACACGGTCGGCGTGTTCCAGCTCGAATCCGAAGGCATGCGGCGGACGCTGGCGGCGGTGAAGCCGACCAATTTCGGCGACATCATCGCGCTGGTATCGCTCTACCGGCCGGGGCCGATGGACAACATCCCGCTGTTCGGCAAGCGCAAGAACGGCGAAGTCGCGATCGAGTATCCGCACGCCAAACTCGAAGGCATATTGTCCGAAACCTACGGCATCTTCGTCTATCAGGAACAGGTGATGCAGGCGGCGCAGGTGCTCGCCGGCTATTCGCTCGGCGACGCCGATCTGCTTCGCCGCGCGATGGGCAAGAAGGTCCAGGCGGAGATGGATGCGCAGCGCCAGCGCTTCGTCGACGGGTGCAAGGAAAATTCCGGCATCGATGCGAAGAAGGCCAACGAATTGTTCGACTTGATCGACAAGTTCGCCGGCTATGGCTTCAACAAGAGCCACGCCGCCGCATATGCACTGCTCGCCTACCAGACCGCCTGGCTCAAGACCCATTATCCGCATGAATTCTACGCCGGCTCGATGTGCTTCGACATGCACCAGTCGGAAAAGCTCTCGGTCTATGTCGACGACATGCGCCGCAACAGGGTGGAACTGGCAGGGCCGGATGTGAACTTCTCCGAGGCCGAATTCACCGTCGAGCAGACCGACGAGGGCTATGCGGTGCGCTACGCGCTTGCCGGAATCCGCAATGTCGGCGAGAAGGCGATGGAAGCGCTGGTGGCCGAGCGTGAGGCCAATGGCTGCTTCCTGAGCCTCGAGGACCTGTTCCGCCGCACGCCGCCCGGTGCGATGAACCGCCGCCAGCTCGAGGGCTTGGCGGGGGCCGGGGCGTTCGACAGCCTCGAACCCAACCGCGCGCTGGTCTTCGCGAACGCCGAGATGCTGATGGCGGTGACCGATCATGCGGTGCGCGAGCGCGAGAGCGGGCAGGGCGGGCTGTTCGGCGGTGAGGATCACAGCGTCCACGAGACCCGGCTGGCCGAAACCCCCGCCTGGACGAAGGCCGAGACGATGGCGCGGGAACGCGAGAACTTCGGCTTCTATTTCGCCGCCCATCCGGTCGAGCAATATCGCGCGGTCGCCACGGCCAATGGCGCGCGCTCGTTCGCCGGGCTGATGGAGACCGGCGTTCCGGGCGGCGGGCGCAGCCAGGCGATGATGGCCGCGATGGTCGAAAGTGTGAACCGTGGGAAAACCCGGCGCGGCGGCGATTTCATCCGCGCGGACTTCTCCGACAATTCGGGCCAGTTCAGCGCCGCCTGCTTCGAGGAAGCGCTGGTCGAGCCGTTCCAGCGCTGGGCGGCCGAGGGCACCTGCGTGCTGCTGACGGTCGAGCTCGACAGCCCCAGCCCCGACGAGCCGCCGCGGGTCACCATCCGCGGCGCTCGGCCGCTGGCCGAAGTCACCAGCTCGACCAACATGCTGCTGACGCTCGACGTGGAGCATGAGGAAGCCTTGCGCGAACTGGCGCGGACGCTCCAGCCCGGGCCGGAAGGCTGCGGCGAGGTGCTCGCGCGGCTGCAGCTTGGCGAGCAGGGCACGCCGACGATGCGGCTCGGCCGCGATTTCCAGCTCGACGGCGATCTGGTCGAGCGCCTGGCAAGCATCGAAGGGCTTGCCAATGTGTCGCTGGTGCCGCGGCGGGGCAGGGGGCACCTCAAGCTCGTCGCGTAACTCGCAGTCTTCGATGGCTCCCCCGTTCCGCGCTTAGCCCGCCGGCTTGGCCGCTGCCGCCGCGGGCTTGCCGAACAGCGTCTCGCTCCACATCTGCGCCGCGCGGCGGAAGGTGTAGACCTCGATCGCCAGATTGGTGCGGGTGATCCCGAATTGCGACACGACATAGCGGGTCAGCCGGGTCTGGCCCTTCGGGTCGTAGACCACCGGAGTCGCGTCATGGGTCGCGTTGAAGCGGTTGGCGAGTTCGGCCATGTCGGCCACGGTCTTGCCCGCCGGCAGCGCGAACACCGCCTGCAGCTTCAGCGCGGTGCAGCCGGTGTGGGTCTTGTCGTCGCTGCAGCCGGCCGGGGTGGCGACCGCGTTGAGGCCGCCGGGAAAGGCGATGTTGTAGATGGTGGTGCCGTCGGGCCCCTTCTGGGTGGTCGGCTTCACCTCGAACGGCGCCAGCGCCTGGGTCAGAGCGTCGCCGTCGAAATTCTCGACCAGCGTCTGGTCGATCGTGATCTTCACATCCTGCGCGGCCAGCGCGGAGGGGAGGGCGAGGGCGCAGAGCGCGGCGGCGGCGAAACGAAGCTTCATAAAGTCATCCTGATCCCATCGGTGCGCAAGGGTTAGCGCCCGCCGCCGAACAAATCCATCTGTCCGTCGCCCCGATCGGGCGGTGGCGGGCGGAATTGACTGAGGTCGAGCGGGAAGCGCTCGCCCGGGATTCCGGCGCGCTGCTTCGCGAGGCGGAAGCGCGCGCGAAACAGCTCGGCCCACGGGCCTTCCGGCTGGAAGCGCTTGTGGAACTCGGGCACGTTGTCGCGCCCGCCGCGCATCGCCCGCACGATCCCCATCACCTTCTCCGCCCGGTCGGGGAAATGGATCTGCAGCCATTCCCTGAACAGCGGCGCGACCTCGTGCGGGAGGCGCATCAATATCCAGCCCGCGCCGCTCACCCCGGCCTTGCCGACCGCGTCGAGGATCGCCTCGATCTGGTCGTCGGTGATCGCCGGGATGACCGGCGCGATCGAGGCATAGGCCGGCACCCCCGCCTCTGCGAGCCGGCGCAGCGCATCGACCCGCCGGGCGGGGGTCGGCGCGCGCGGCTCAAGCTTGCGCGACAGCTGCGGATCGAGGCTGGTGACCGAGATCGCGACGTGGGTCAGCCGGTGTCGTGCAAGCTCCGCCAGCAGGTCGAGATCGCGGGTCACCCGATCGGACTTGGTGGTGATCGTCACCGGATGGCGGGTTTCGAGGCAGATCTCGAGGATCCGGCGGGTGATGCGCCAGGTCCCCTCGATCGGCTGATAAGGATCGGTGTTCGTCCCCATCGCGATCGGGCGCGGCTGATAGTTCTTCTTCGCCAGCGTCTTGCGCAACAGCTCGGGCGCATTCGGCTTGGCGAACAGTTTGGTTTCGAAATCGAGCCCGGGCGAGAGATCGAGATAGGCATGGGTCGGCCGCGCGAAGCAATAGATGCAGCCGTGCTCGCAGCCGCGATAGGCATTGATCGAGCGGTCGAAGCCGATGTCGGGCGATTTGTTGAAGCTGAGGATCGTGCGAGGATGCTCGACCGTGACCGTGGTGCGCAATTTGGGGGGCGGCCCGTCGATCTCCTCCGCCTCGTCGCGCCAGTCCCCATCCACCTCGCGCGCGGGCAGGTTGAAGCGCCGCGACAGCGCCCCGGACTGCGCGCCGCGGCCGTGGGTGGGGGGCTTTGGGGCCATTGTTGGCATATAGAACATATGGGGAACATAGGCAATGGCGCGCGGGCCATTCATCGCACCCCTTCATGCTGAACCTGTTTCAGGATCCATCCCCCGATTTGCCCTGATCGTTGTGCGATGAGCCTGCCTGTCCCGCCTCGTCCTTGCCCGCTTCATACCTCCGCGCTTCCGGCCCAATGGTTCCTGAAACAAGTTCAGGATGACGGGAGTGTGGTTCAGAATCACGGGCCGGGTCGTGAGTGCTGTCTTCCGCGGGATCCACCGAAGTTGACACGGTTGACACAGTCCCGACTGCAAACTCCGCCCCGCCGAGAACCTCGTCCACCCGCCCGCAGGCGCGGCGGAACCACTCGTCCCACAGCGCCGCCGCTTCGAGCGAAGCTCCGTGGGCCGCATCGTCGCAGGCCTCTTCGACTTCGATCCGCCGGTCCTCGTCCGCTTCCCACTGCTCCTCGGCCGTGAGCGGCTCGGCATCTTCGTCTTCTTCCCGGTCGGGCCAGGCCCAGCGGCATTCGATCTTCGCCTGGCGCTCGGCGCTGGCGATGAAGCTCGTGCGGTCGGGCGGTAGTTCGCCGTAATCTTCACCGACCTCTTCGGGCACCTCTTCCTCGAGGATCAGTGCCAGGATCTCGTCGAACCGCCCGGTGTCCTGCCGCGTCCGGGCGCCTTCCACCAGCCGGTCGAGCCGCGCGAGATGCGCCAGCAGCAGGCGGCTGTCATGGCGGATGCGGGTGCCGACGAATTCGCCGCGATACCACACGTCCTCGACGATCCCGTCGATCGCGCGGCAGCTCAGCACATCAGCGCTGTTCTGCCGCGCGAGCCCCAGCGCGGCATTCCATCCGCGCGCGAACAGCACGTCGCGCCGCCGAAGCCGATAGGCTGCCTCGTGCGACATGCCCGCGCAGGAACAGGCAGCGCGCACGTTGCCCTTGGCCGCGAGATGGTCGAGGAATTTGATCTTGAGTTCGGGGCTCCAGCCATTCCGGCGGCTGGCGGGGGTGTGATCGGCGAAGTTCGAGAATTCCATGATCCGCAGCTCCTGATGAGAACAAACAGCGAATCTGGTCTATTATGGCAATTATCCCCTTGCGACAAGTAGGTCCGTCTGCTAGATAATGGGCATGAAAACGAAAGCCCCCACGCTCCGCCAGTTTCAGGACCGCTTCCCCACGGAAGAAAGCTGCCTTGAGCATCTGATGCGCACCCGCTTCGGGGATCGCCATGAGTGTCAGGGGTGCGCCAAGTCGGCCCACTACTACCGTGTTGCTAAGCGCCGTTCGTATGCCTGTGAGTATTGCGGCTATCAGCTCTATCCGACCGCAGGGACGCCCTTCGATCGCACCCGCACTTCGCTGCGCGACTGGTTCTTTGTCATGTTCCAGTTCTGCGCTTCGCGGAACGGCGTTGCTGCCAAGGAAGTCGAGCGCCAGCTTGGCGTGACTTACAAGACCGCTTGGCGCATGTGCCACGAAATCCGCAAGTATATGGGCGCGGTGGACGGTGACGATGCCATTGGCGGATTTGGCCGCACTGTCGAAATCGACGAGACTTTCATTGGCGGTTTCATGCCCGGCGGCATGGGCGGCAAAGGCAAGGCAATCGTTCTCGGCATGAAACAGCGCGGCGGCGACATTGTCACGCGCGTTGTTCCTACTCGTCGCGGTGCCGATCTCCTCCCGATCATTCGCGACACGGTGAAGGCGGGAAGCGAAGTCCATACCGATGAGCATCAGGCTTATGGCGCTCTGGCGGTTATGAACGGCTACGCTCACAAACGGGTCAATCACTCGCTTGGCGAATATCACACGAAGGCTGGCGTCGGCATCAACTCGCTGGAAGGATTCTGGGCCGCCCTAAAGCGCGGCATCAACGGAACCCACATTCACGTCAGCCCGAAGCATCTTCCGAAGTATCTGGCGGAGTTTGAATTTCGCCACAATCGTCGCCTTGCTCCGCAGGGGATGCTTTGGGAACTGATGTTTTCTTTCCGGCGCTAGGGGCATCGCCCGCCGCCATAGCGGCTAGGAGCTTGTCGAAGCGGGTTTCGGGATCATCGGTCATTTCTTCGCCCCCTGGCCGTTCGCAAAAGCGGCAGCCACGGTGTCCGCGACCTGATGGCCATAGCCAATGATGCCGTAAGTTACGCCAATGATCGTTAAGGTGGCCGCTATGGCTGTTGTCACGATGATTATGCGCGTGTTGTTGGTTTTCGTTTCAACACGTTCCACCGCTTGATCGACCTTGCCTACACCAATTTTGACATCCGCAATCGCGTCTCCAAGGCCCTTCATTTGCTCACCCAGAAGATTAATGCTGCCAAGCAATTTCTCGAATTTAGTCTCGGTCCGCGCTTCGACGGCCTCAAGCTTGGCCTCCAGCAATTCATGCGTAATCGTCATGGGATCACCTGCGCTGGCTGTGGATGGCATACTGGCCGTCGCCGATTGATGGGTTTGGGCAGAAAAGCTTCCAACGCTTGGATTGGACGCGCCCATAGCGGTCGCGGAGAGCGCCACGCTGGTAAGAGCGTATTTAAACGCCCCGGCATTGTACTTAACGTCGTCAGCCATCCTTGAATTGGCTCAAATTTTCGACGAGGATTTTGCCGAGGCTCAGCGCTGTATCGAGCGGCAAGATTAGGCTCGCAACGTTCTTTCCGAGAATGTTTTGTTCCGGCGTTTCCGTTCCGTCCTCGGTTACACCGACTGCCTTTATGGTTTCCCGAAACACGACCAACACCGTGCTTGCTGGATGCTCGTAGAAGATTTGGACTGAGTTCGACCACTTTCGGTCGGTGTCCAAGCCATACAATTGCTTTATCTCCTCGAAGCTGCCGGAGACTGGCGCGGCCTTCGTTTCCGGCTTTTCTTCGTCTGGCATGATCCCTCCCGATTCGATCGGTAGAATCTAGTGGCTGTGGAAATATAATCAATTTAATGGACCTTACTTGTCGCAAGGGGATAAGTCCTTCTATTATGCATCGCGGGGTGTGTAGGAAAATGAATTCTCAAGCGCCTTGTTTGATTGCTCGTGCTTCCCCATATCGAACGCACCGCGTTATCGATCCGATGCTTGCTGCGGCTGAGAGACCCATTCGCGCTCCCGCATCGTGGGGCGAGTTCACAGCCATGATCGACAGTGCCGACAATTGCCTCACCCATGCCGCCACCGCGCGCATCGCCGCCGAAGGTCCGATGCTGGAGAACGTCCGGCGCAAGCATCTCGCATCGGCGAAGGCGTGGGAAGAGCTGGCCGCGATCCTGAAGAGCAGGCCCCGGGCGAACCTCCCCACGATTACAACCCGCTGATCGCCGCTTGAACCGCTGACACGAGGAACCCGACCATGGCCAAATCGCAGAAGAAATCGAACAAGGAAGTCCGCAAACCCAAGGCCGAAAAGGTCAAGACCATCGCCTCGAAGCCGAGCGAGAAGCCGGGCCTGGTGCGCGGGTTGGAGAACTTCAAGAACAAGTAGGCGCGGTGGCGGCGGAACGGTCGGAACCGCTCCCCCTTTCCCGTCATCCTGAACTCGTTTCAGGATCCATTTCTCCACCCGCCCAGGTTTGACGGTTGTAAGCCGGCAATCCGCATCAAACTCCGCCGCGTTCCGATTTTGGCTGCACGATGGATCCTGAAACGAGTTCAGGATGACGGGTGTGATGTCGGGGGCTGCGGGGTGGCCGGTGGTCGCGCTGACTTACTTCTCCAGCAACCGCGGCATCAGCTCCACGAAGTTGCACGGCCGGTTGCGGCTGTCGAGCTGCTCCGCGAGGATCCCGTCCCACCCGTCCTTCACCGCGCCGTTCGAGCCGGGCAGGGCGAAGATATACGTCCCGCGCGCGAGCACCGCGCAGGCGCGGCTCTGGACGGTAGAGGTGCCGATGCTCTGGTAGCTGATCCAGCGGAACAATTCGCCGAAGCCGGGGATATCCTTGTCCTTCACCCGGTCGAGCGCTTCGGGGGTCACGTCCCGGCCGGTCAGGCCGGTGCCGCCGGTGATCACCACCGCGTCGATCCCCTTATCGTCGATCCAGCCCGTGAGACGGTTCGCGATCGCCGGCACATCGTCCTTCTCCAGCGCACGCGCGGCGAGCGTGTGGCCGGCGCTCCCGATCCGCTCGGCGAGGATGTCGCCCGAGGTGTCTTCGTCCGGTCCGCGCGTGTCGGACACGGTCAGCAATGCGATGTTGATCGGCTTGAATATCCGCTCTGGATCGACGGCCATTTGATACTTGCCCTTGTTGCAGGGCACCGGGCCCCTAGTCCTTCGCGGACAGCCACACCCGGCCGCTGGACGGCTGGCCCGGGAAGGTCGGCCATTTTCCGCTGGCGAGTGCCTTGCGGCTCGGAGAATCGCTGTTCGCCTGGCGTTCGTACATCCAGTAGTTGCGCATGACGATGGCGACGTAGCTGCGGGTCTCCCAATAGGGGATCGATTCCATCCACAGCAGCGGATCGCCCTGGTCGTTGATCTGGGTGTTCCAGCGGGTCACCGGGGCGAGGCCCGCGTTGTAGGCGGCCATGATCTTGGGCAGGTATCCGCCCGTCGCCGGCGCATCGCGCAGCATCTCGAGGTTCTGCTGACCAAAGGCGAGGTTCACGCGCGGATCGGTCAGATCGACCGCCGGAGCGCTCAGGTTCAGCGACGGCGCGTGTTCGCGTACGGTGATCGGAGTGATCTGCATCAGCCCTTTCGCCTGTGCCGGGCTGACCACGGCGGTCTGGAAGTTCGATTCCTGCAGCGCATGGGCGAAGGCCAGCGCCGGATCGACCTGCCAGCCGGTCACCGGCATCCAGCGCGGCGCGGGGAAGCGCGCGGCCGGATCGGCCTGGCCGCCCATCGGCGCATTGTTGGCCATGTAGAGCTGGGTCGCCGGCAGGCCGAGGCCGCGGGCGAGGCGCGAGAGCGGTTCGTAATCGGAGGCGTCGCCGATCTTGGCCTGGTACAGCAGCACCTGGCTGGCGAGATCGTCGCGCCCGATCTCGGTCAGCTCGATCGCGACGCGCACCGGCTCCTTGTCCTGCAGCTTGTTCCAGTCGTGATCGTCGAAATCCGGCTTGGCGAAGCGCTGCGGCAGGGTGGTGCCGAGCTGTTCGGCCGCCAGCATGCCGTAGAGCGTCTGGTCGAGTTGGGCGGCGGCCTTCAGATGCTCGCCACTGCGGTCGGGCATGCGGCAGCGGGTCGCCGCGCGGCTTGCCCAGTAATGTGCGGCGGCGGTCAACTCGTTGTTGGTGCTGCCTCTGCCGGCGCGTTCGAAGCCGTCGAGTGAGGTGTTGCAGTCACCGGTGCGCCATGCGGCGAGGCCGGCGACCCAGTCGCCCTCAGCGACCCACGGACCGGTGCCTTCGTCTACCGTGCGGGCCATTGCGAGCGCGTCGGGATCGCGGTTCTCGATATAATAGGACCATGCGATCCGCTGGCGCAGTTCGGCGCGGGCGTCGGTGGAGAGGCCGGCATCGGCTGCGTCGAGCAGCAGCCTGGCTCCGTCGGGATCGTCCTTGTCGATCCGGTCGAGGATACCGGCGCGCAATGCGGCGGAGACGGTGCCGTCGTCGATCGCGCTTGGCCGGGTGCGCTTGGGCAGCGTGGGCTGGCGGTAGAAATTCTGTGCCGAGGGCAGGCTGGGGAGGTTCGTCAGTCCACGCTTCTGGCCCATGCGGGCGAGCTTCTCGGCTTCGGGCAGCGGCGGCGCGCCGCGGAACCAGTCCTCAAGTTGCGAGGCCTCGACCTTGGGCGAACGGGCGGAGAGGTAGAATTCGGCCAGCGCGACCTTGTGCAGCGGGCCGTCCTTGCGCTGGTCGAACATCGACTGGACCGTCTTCCAGTCTTCCTTGTCGATCGCGGCGAACAGCGCCTTGTAATAGTCGCGGTCGCTCTGCGGCAGCAGCGCGGGGACTTCGGTGTGCGTCGAACGCAGCGCGAAATACTCGGCGCTGTCGGCCAATGCGGGCGAGGCTGCCGACAACAATGTGGCACCTGCCAGCATGGCAACCGCCCAGCGCCGCTTGAGGCGAAACATTCGTCCCGTGGTCAAATTCACTTACCCGTCCAGTCCAGCCATCGTCGCCAGAACCCCGCTCGCGCTGCCGGCCGTGCCAGCAGGAAGTCGAGGCTTCGTTCGGCCAATAGCGCAGTGCTGCCGCGATGATGGTTTATTCTAAGTAAAGATTGAGAAGTTTGCGGCGGATCGTTGCCAATCAGAGGCAGGACGTCCTTTCCGAAGGAAACAATGCGCTCAGGGGCGGCCAAAGCGATGTGATGAAGCGCAATCGCGCCGAGACCGGCTTCGGCCAGCGCCGGCCAATCGGGGTGCGGCATGTGGCGCGGGAGCAGCGCCGCGACATAGGTTTCGGCCGGGCCAATTCCGGCCGCCGCGAGAAAGCTGTCGAGCAACTTGCCGGCCGGGCCCGACAGCAGCATGTCGGTGTCGCCGGCTTCCGGTTCGGGCACCAGCACCATCAGCTTCGCGCCCTGCACACCGCGCGGAGCGATCCGCGGACGCGACCCGCCGGCGTCGAGACTCGGCTCGGCTAGCCACCACGGGGCGAAGGCTTCCAGCGTTTGCGGCCAGCTTTCGGCCGCGCCGCCGATTTTCGGTGTGGGCGGGGGCGGCGGCGCCTTGGCCACTCGGGCGACCGGCGCGGGGTTCTCCGCCGCAAGCTCTTCCTCGCGCTCGCGCAGCCAATGCGCCGTAGCGTCCTCGAAAGCGAGGTCGACCCCGGCTTCGTTCCACCACGCTTGCGCGGCGGCGAACTCCTCGGCGAGAGTGAGGTTTGAGCGTCCGTCCATAATCCCGGTCCAAGCCTTGACCTCTGCCCGCGTGCCGATCAAGGCTCAAGCGACCAGTTAAGCACGGTTGAGGATGAGATGAGCGAACGCGAGTCCATGGAATACGATGTCGTGATCGTCGGCGCGGGCCCTGCCGGGCTCGCCGCGGCGATCAGGCTCAAGCAGATTTCGCCGGAAACAACGGTCTGCATCCTCGAAAAAGGCTCCGAAGTCGGTGCGCATATCCTCTCGGGTGCGGTCGTCGATCCCAAGGGGCTGGACGAATTGCTGCCCGCATGGCGCGAAACCTGCTCGCTCGCGCGGACTCCCGTCACCGACAATTGGCACTGGGTGCTCGGCAAGACCGGCAAGCTGTCGGTGCCGCATCTGCTGATGCCGCCGCTGATGAGCAACCAGGGCTGCTACACCGGCTCGCTCGGCAATCTATGCCGCTGGCTGGCCGAGCAGGCCGAAGGGCTCGGAGTCGAGATCTTCCCGGGCTTTCCCGCAGCGGAAGTCCTCTACGGCGAGGACGGCGCGGTGAAGGGCGTCATCACGCAGGACATGGGCATCGCGAAGGACGGCAGCCACAAGCCCGACTATACCCCGGGGATCGAGCTGCACGGCAAATACACGCTGTTCGCGGAGGGCGCGCGCGGCCACCTGACCAAGCGGCTCAAGGCGAAGTTCGACCTCGAACGCGATTGCCAGCCGCAAACCTACGGCCTCGGGATCAAGGAATTGTGGGACATCGCTCCCGACAAACACGTCCCCGGCCGGGTGATCCACACCCAGGGCTGGCCCTTGAGCGAAAGCGGCAGCTGGGGCGGCGGGTTCCTCTACCACCAGGAGAACGGCCAGGTCGCGCTCGGCTTCGTCACCGCGCTCGATTATGCCAATCCCTATGTCTATCCGTTCGAGGAATTCCAGCGCTGGAAGCAGCACCCGGCGATCCGCGAAATCCTCGAGGGCGGGCGGCGCGTTTCCTATGGCGCGCGCGCGATCAACGAGGGCGGCTGGCAATCGGTGCCCAAGCTCGAATTCCCCGGCGGCGCGCTGATCGGCTGCACCGCCGGCTTCGTCAACGTCCCCCGGATCAAGGGCAGCCACACCGCGATCAAGAGCGGCATGCTCGCCGCCGACGCGGTGGCCGAGGCGCTGGAGGCTGGCCGTTCGGGCGATGAGCTGACCGGCTACGGCGCATCGCTGCGCTCGAGCTGGATCGCGAAGGAACTGCAGCAGGTGAAGAACGCCGAGCCGCTGGTCGCGAAGTTCGGCGGCAATCTCGGTACGCTGCTGGCGGGCGTCGACATGTGGATGCGCACGCTGAGGATCGGCCTGCCGTTCACGCTCGGTCATCACACCGATGCGTCGGAGACCGGCAAGGCGAAGGACTACCAGCCGATCGCCTATCCGAAGCCCGACGGCAAACTGACCTTCGACCGCCTGTCCTCGGTGTTCCTCTCGAACACCAACCATGCGGAGGACCAGCCGAGCCATTTGTTGCTCAAGGATCCGAAGATCCCGACCGAGGTCAACCTGCCGGTCTATGCCGGGCCCGAGGCGCGCTATTGCCCGGCCGGGGTGTATGAGTTCGTCGGAGTGGAAGAGGGCAACCCGGCGCTGGTGATCAACGCCCAGAACTGCGTCCACTGCAAGACCTGCGATATCAAGGACCCGACCCAGAACATCGAGTGGGTCACGCCCGAAGGCGGCGGGGGCCCGAATTATCCGAATATGTGAATCCTCCCCGGCACGGGGAGGGGAGGAATTGTGAAGGAAACCGCCTACGCCAAGATCAACCTCGCGCTGCATGTCAGGCGGCGGCGGGAGGATGGGTATCATGAGCTGGAGACGCTGTTTGCGTTCGTCGACCAGGGCGATGTGCTTGGCGCGCGGCAGGCGCCGGAGGACGAGATCAGCGTTAGCGGCGAGTTTGCCGGCGCGCTGACCGACCCGTTCGACAACCTCGTTGCTCGCGCTCTCACCAAGCTGCCGCGCGCAGATGGCCTCGCGATAACGCTCGAAAAGAACCTCCCCGTATCAGCCGGGCTGGGGGGCGGCTCGGCCGATGCGGGTGCGGTGTTCCGGCTGGTCGAGCGGATGCATGGGTTGCCCGAGGATTGGCGCGAGCGCGCGGCGCGGCTTGGCGCCGATGTGCCGGCCTGTGTCGATAGCATCACCTGTATCGGGCGCGGGACCGGGACTGAGCTGGCGCCGGCCGGCGGCGATCTGAGCGGTACTCCGGTGCTGCTGGTCAATCCGCGCGAGCCGCTGAGCACCGGGCCGGTGTTCAAGGCATGGGACGGAATCGACCGCGGGCCGCTGCCCGACGGCACCGCGCGCGCAATCGCCCTCGAAGGCCGCAACGATCTCGAAGCGCCCGCCATCGCCCTCTGCCCGCCGATCGCCGAGGTACTGGCCGCGCTCGCCGCGACCGATCCGTTCCTCGCCCGCATGTCCGGCTCGGGCGCGACCTGTTTTGCATTGTTCGACGATCCTGCACACTTGCGCGCCGCCTCGGATCGACTAGCGCAGACACATCCGCAATGGTGGCGGATGGAGGGCGGATTGCGGTGATTCACGAGGCATACCGGCTGATCGGCACCCCGCGCTTCGGCGGTATCCTCTTGGTGTCGGACCATGCCTCGAACCGTGTGCCTGAAGGGATCGACCTCGGCATCGATCCGGCGCTGATGCAGGATCACATCGCGATCGACATCGGGGTCGGCGCGATTGGCGAAATGATGGCCGAGCAGCCCGGCATCGCGGCGTTTCAGGGCAATGTCAGCCGCTTGGTGTGCGACTTCAACCGCGCCGAGGACGCGCCCGGGCTGGTTCCGCACACGAGCGACGGCCATGCGATCCCCGGCAATGTGGGCGAAGGCGTGCGCGAGGCGCGTATCGCGGCCTATTATCACCCGTATCACAATGCTTTGACGCAGTTGCTTGAGGATGTGCCGCAAGCGCTGATCCTCTCGCTCCACAGCTTCACCCCGCAGCTCAGAAGCAATGCTGACCAGCAGCGCCCGTGGAATTGCGGCATCCTCTACAATCGGGTCGAGCGCCCCGCGCGGATGGCGATCCCGCTGCTTGAGGCCGAAGGGCTGGTGGTCGGCGACAACGAACCCTATTCGGGCAAGCTGCTCAACTTCAGCATGAACCGCCATGCCGAGGCTGACGGGCGGCCCTATATCGGGATCGAAGTGCGGCAGGACCAGATCGGCCACGCGGCCGGGCAGGCAGAGTGGGCCGAACGGCTGGTGCGGCTGTGCAATCGGGTGGCGATCGAGCTGGAGGGGTGAACCCTTCTTCCCCCTTGATGGGGGAAGGATGCGGAGACTTGCGAGTGTGCTCGCTAGTCGCAGCTGGATGGGGGTGCTCTCTCGTTCAAACGCTGCTTCACCCCCATCCAAGCGGTGCTAGCTCCTGACGGAGCAAGCTCTGCTATCCTTCCCCCATCAAGGGGGAAGAGAGGCTTACGGCCCGCAAACACTTGCGCTCACGCTTGAGTAAGCGCAGGGCGGCGCCCATATTTGCGTTACTTTCCGACGTTGGAGCCCGACATGCCTGCCTATCGTTCCCGCACCACCACCCACGGCCGCAACATGGCCGGCGCGCGGGGGCTGTGGCGCGCGACGGGGATGAAGGACAGTGACTTCGGCAAGCCGATCATCGCGGTGGTCAACAGCTTCACCCAGTTCGTGCCGGGCCATGTCCATCTGAAGGACCTCGGCCAGCTGGTCGCGCGCCAGATCGAGGCGGCCGGCGGTGTCGCGAAGGAATTCAATACAATCGCGGTCGATGACGGGATCGCGATGGGCCATGACGGGATGCTCTATTCGCTCCCCAGCCGCGATCTGATCGCCGACAGCGTCGAATATATGGTCAACGCCCACTGCGCCGACGCGATGGTGTGCATCTCCAATTGCGACAAGATCACGCCGGGCATGCTGATGGCCGCGATGCGGATCAATATCCCGGTGGTGTTCGTCTCTGGCGGGCCGATGGAGGCCGGCAAGGTCGTGATCAAGGGCAAGGAAGTCGCGCTCGATCTGATCGACGCGATGGTCGCAGCCGCCGACGAGACCATGACCGACGAGGAAGTGACCGAGATCGAGCGTTCGGCCTGCCCGACCTGCGGGTCGTGCTCGGGCATGTTCACCGCCAATTCGATGAACTGCCTGACCGAGGCGCTCGGCCTGTCGCTGCCGGGCAATGGCTCGCAGCTCGCTACGCATTCCGACCGTCAGCAATTGTTCGAGCGCGCAGGGCGCCTGATCGTGACGCTGGCCAAGCGGTATTACGAGGAAGACGACGAGAGCGTGCTGCCGCGCACCATCGCCGGTTTCGAAGCGTTCGAGAACGCTATGAGCCTCGATATCGCGATGGGCGGATCGACCAATACCGTGCTCCATCTGCTCGCCGCCGCGCATGAGGCGGGGGTGAATTTCACGATGGAAGATATCGACCGGCTGTCGCGCCGGGTGCCGTGCCTGAGCAAGGTCGCCCCGGCCAAGAACGACGTCCATATGGAAGACGTTCACCGCGCCGGCGGGATCATGGCGATCCTCGGCGAGCTTGACCGCGCCGGACTGCTGCATACCGCGCTGCCGACCGTGCACAGCCCGACGATGGGCGATGCGCTGGCCGATTGGGACATCCGCCTGACCAACAATCCGATGGTGCAGGAATTCTTCAAGGCCGCGCCGGGCGGGGTGCCGACCCAGACCGCGTTCAGCCAGAGCCGCCGGTGGGACGAGCTGGATACCGACCGCCAGCACGGCGTAATCCGCTCGGCCGAACATGCGTTCAGCAAGGATGGCGGGCTCGCGGTGCTCTACGGCAATATCGCGCTCGACGGCTGCATCGTGAAGACCGCGGGGGTGGACGAGAGCATCCTCAAGTTCACCGGCCCGGCCAAGGTCTATGAAAGCCAGGATGCGGCGGTCGCCGCGATCCTGACCGACCAGGTGGTCGCGGGCGATGTGGTGGTGATCCGCTACGAAGGGCCGCGCGGCGGGCCGGGGATGCAGGAAATGCTCTACCCGACCAGCTACCTTAAATCGAAGGGCCTCGGCAAAGCCTGCGCGTTGATCACCGACGGGCGCTTCTCGGGCGGCACGTCGGGCCTCTCGATCGGCCATGCCTCGCCCGAAGCGGCCGAGGGCGGCACGATCGGGCTGGTGCGCGAAGGCGATCCGATCGAGATCGATATCCCCAACCGCACGATCCATCTCGCGGTGTCGGACGAGGAACTCGCGCATCGTCGCGCGGCGCAGGACGCGGCCGGATGGCACCCGGCCAAGCCGCGCCCGCGCAAGGTCTCGGCCGCGCTGCAGGCCTATGCCGCGATGACCACGAGCGCCGCGAAGGGCGCCGTGCGCGACGTCTCGCAGCTCAAGCGCGGGTAAGTGTTGCCCGGTTCGTCATTGCGAGCCCGCGGGGCGCGGCAATCCAGAGCGGCTGCACGCGGCGGCCCTGGATTGCCGCGTCGCCGTTGGCTCTTCGCAATGACGATGGTGGGGGTAATAGCGGGCTGCAAGGCTCAGCAGGCTCCCCAGACCGCTCCATCCGAAACCCCGAGCGAAGCGCCGACTGTGGCCGCCAATGGCAACGATATCATCGAATGCGCGATCCACGGCGGGCAGTGGTTCCTGCGCGAATGCGAGGTCGAGAAGACTCGTGACGACACCGGCGCACTGGTGCTGGTCGTGCATCACCTCGATGGCGGGTTCCGCCGCTTCAAGGTAGTGACCGACGGGCGCGGGCTGGAAACCGCAGATGGGTTCGAGCAGGCGCAGACCTCGGTGGTCGATGACCGGCTCGACGTGCGCGTGGGCGACGACCGCTACCGCTTCCCAGCGACGATCAGGCACAGTGACAAACCCGCATAGCCAGATCCTCACCGTCGCACAGATGCAGGCGGCGGAGCAGGCGCTGATCGATGCCGGAAGCAATCAAGCCTCTGGGGTCGATGCGCTGATGCAGCTCGCCGGGCGCGGGGCGGCCGAATGGATCTATCGGATCGCCTGGCCGAAGCCGGTGACCGTGCTGTGCGGCCCCGGTAACAATGGCGGTGATGGCTATGTTATCGCCGAGGGATTGCGCGAACGCGGCTTGCCGGTGACGGTGGTAGAGGCGTTCGAACCCGCGACCGAAGCGGCGCACAATGCGCGCGCGGCCTACGCCGGTGGGACCGCGATGAGCGGCGAATTGCCGTTCGGCGCGGTGCTGGTCGATTGCCTGTTCGGTAGCGGGCTGACCCGGCCGCTCGATCCCGAGACTGCGGAACTGCTGCGCCGCCTTGCCGGCTCGCACCGCTATCGGATTGCGATCGACCTGCCGAGCGGGATCGAGAGCGACAGCGGCCGGGCGCTGAACGACGGGCTGCCGAGCTACGATCTGACCCTCGCGCTGGGCGCGTGGAAGTTCGCCCATTGGACGATGCCCGCCGCGGCCTCGATGGGCGCGCGGCATCTGGTCCCGATCGGGATCGGCGAGGTGCCCGGTGCGGCGCAATTGCTTGGCAGGCCGAAGCTCGCGGCCCCCGCACTCGATGCCCATAAATACACCCGCGGGCTGCTCGCGGTGGTCGCCGGCGCAATGCCCGGCGCGGCCTTGCTGGCGAGCGAAGCGGCGATGCGCGGCGGGGCCGGTTATGTGAAGCTCGCCGCCCATGCGCCGCCCGCGGGAACCCCGGCCGACCTCGTGGTCCAGCCCGATGCGCTGGCCGATACGCGGCTCTCCGCGGTGCTGATCGGCCCCGGCCTCGGGCGCGGGGATTGGGCGCGCGAAAAGCTCGCCGAGGCGATGCGCATGCCGGTGCCGCGGGTGATCGATGCCGATGCGTTGCTGCTGATGCGGACCGATATGCTCGCGAGCCGCTCTGCCGCGCTGGTCGCGACCCCGCATGAGGGGGAGCTGGCCCAGCTCGCCGATGCGTTCGATGTTCATGCCTCGGGCAAGGGCGGGATCGCGCGCAAGCTTGCCCAGCGGGTCGGGATGATCGTGATCGCCAAGGGTTCCGATACGCTGATCGCCGCGCCCGATGGCCGCGTCGCGATTGCCCGGCCGGCGCCGAGCTGGCTCTCGACAGCCGGGACCGGCGATGTCCTCGCCGGGATCGTCGCGAGCCGGCTAGCGACTGGGACGGACGGCTTCGACGCGGCCTGCGAGGCGGTATGGCTCCACGGCGAAGCCGCGCGGCGGGCCGGGCCCGCGCTTACCCCTTCCAGCCTGATCGCGCAGATCCCTGCCGCGCTGGCTGCCTGCCTATGACCACCGAAACCATCCTGCGTGTCGCCGCCAAGGGCGACGGATTGACCGGGAGCGGCCGCCATATCCCGCGCGCCGCGCCGGGCGACATCGTGCGCGAAGACGGCACCCTCGAACCCGGACCGCACCATGCGGCACCGGCCTGCCGTCATTACGGCGCCTGCGGCGGGTGCCAGTTGCAGCATCTCGACGAGGAGGCGCTTGCCGGCTTCGTCACCGACCGGGTCGCCAATGCGGCCGAAGGGCAGGGCCTCGAACCGGGCCTGCTCGCTGCGCCGCATCTGTCGCCGCCGCACAGCCGCCGCCGCGCGACCTTGCATGCGGTGAATGGCGGGGGCGGGCCGCTGATCGGCTTTCACGAAGCGGGGTCGCACAAGGTGGTCGGGCTCAACGAATGCCCGGTGCTGCGGCCCGAACTGCTCGATGCGGTTGCGCGGATCAAGGAGATGCTCGCCCGGCGCAAGGGCAAGTATTCCGCCAATATCGAACTCGCGCTGACCGATCAGGGCGTCGACTGCGGGATCAAGGGGCTGACGTTCGAAGGCCTCGAACAGGCCGAAGCGCTGATGGACTTTTCGAACAATAGCGGCCTTGCGCGGTTGACCCTGGACGAGGGTTATGGCCCCGAAACCCGCTGGGAGCCCGAGCCGGTCACCGTCACCCTTTCGGGCGTCGCGGTGCCGTTCCCGTCGGGCTCATTCCTCCAGGCAACGCAGGACGGCGAGGCCGCGCTGGTTGCCGCCGCGCGCGAGTGGCTGGCCGGAGCGCACACGATTGCCGATCTCTTCTCCGGTCTCGGCACCTTCGCCTTCGCGCTCGCCGGCCCGGCCAAGGTGCTTGCCGCCGAGGCCGCGCGCGATGCCTATCTCGCGTGCAAGACGGCCGCGGGGACCAGCGGCAGGCCGGTCCATGCGATCCACCGCGACCTGTTCCGCAATCCGCTCCAGCCCGAAGAACTCAACCGCTTCGACGCGGTGGTGCTCGATCCGCCGCGCGCCGGTGCGCGCGATCAGGTCCAATTGCTCGCCGAAAGCACGGTCCAGCGGATCGTCTATATCAGCTGCAACCCGTCGAGCTGGGCGCGCGATGCGGCGATGCTAAGGGACGGCGGCTACCGGCTTGAGGAACTGCGCCCGGTGGGCCAGTTCCGCTGGTCGACCCATGTCGAGCTGGCGAGCTTCTTCACCCGCTAGCCAAGCCCTCCAGGATCGGGATCAGTTCGCCGAACAACCATTCCCGAGCTTCCGCCTCCGCAAAGGCGTGACTGGCGCCGGTGCAATGGCGCAGGCGCGGATCCGCGGCATCCCAGTTGGCAGCGAACACCTGCGCGGTGCGGTCGCGGCCCGCGAGCAGGATGGTGGAGTTGCCCGCAAACCGCGCGAGGCCGGCCGCGACTTCCTCGGCCAGACCGCTCGGCGCGGGAGCGGGGCGCAACGCGTGGCGGATGCCGCCGGCCAGCTTGCGCAGCGAGACGCCGCCGGTGAGCAGGCGCCAGAGTTCCTTCGGATTGTGTAATTTCGCGGAATAGCGCGCGCGCAGCGCGGCAGGCGGCGGCGCGGTGTGAGCGCCTTCGATCGTCCACGGATTGGCGAGCGCGAGCGCGTCGAGCCCCGCGCCCGCCGACAGCATCAGCGCGCTCGCGGCATCGCAATTGCCGAAGCCGGCGATGCGGGTGAGCTGCGGCGCTTCCCGGCGGAACGCGGCGAGGGCGGCGGATATATCGGGCGCGCTGTGGCGGAAGCCGGTATTCTCACCCTCGCTGTCGCCGACCCCGCGCCGGTCGAAGCGGAACACCGGGAAGCCGGTCGCGGCGATCCGTGCGGCGAGTTCGGCCTGGCCGCCAAATGCGCCAGCGCGGGTCTCGTTGCCGCCTGTCACGATCAGCAGGCCGGTTGTGCCCGGCGCTTCGTCGAGCGTGGCCGCAAGCCGCGCGCCCTGGCACGCGAAGCTCAGGTGCCGCCGGCTCACGGCTGGAGCCCGACCGACAGCACCGCGGCCAGCGCATCGGCCTGCGCCGGATCGAAATCGGGTTCGGCCCGAAGCCATGGCGGGCCGCGACCGATGGTGCCCTGCGCGATGTCGGCCAGTCGCCCGCTGTCGGCCAGCATCGCGTGCTCAAGATCGCGGATCAGCGCCGTGCCGATCCGGTAGCCGGCAAGGTCGAGCCCCGTGTCGCGCCCCGTCTCGAGCAGGCCTTCCGTGGTGAGGTCTTCACCCGCCTCGCGCGCGGCGATCACCCGCGCTCGCAGCAGCGCCCGCAGCGCGCTCGCGCCGCCGGTCGGGGCATAGCGCCAGCCGGGCAGGGCGGCGGGGGCGAGGATTGCGGAGGCACGGATGGTCAGCACATGGCTCGCGCCGAAATGGTTTGCGGCGGCGACCGCCGCGGCGCGCCAGCCTGCCAGCGTTTGCGCTTCCAGCGGCGCGAGGCTTTCGTTGCAGCCGGGCAGGTCGGGTAGAAAGCTGTCGATCCCGGCCCGGTCGAGCCGCCGCATCGTTTCGGCCGCGAGGCGCCGGGTCTTGTTGGCTTCATCGAAAAGTGCCGGCAGCACCAGCAGGCGGGACTTGCGGCCCCGATCGAAGGCGAGGGCGTATTCGTCGCCGTCGGCGCAAGGCCAGGCTGCGATCATCCAGCCGTTTTGGCTTCGGCGAAGGCGAGGAGCCCGCCATAGGTCTCGAGCATCTCGCCATCGACCTCGTCGTCGTCGATCACGATCCCGAGGCGATCCTCGATCTCGGTGAGGAGGCCCGCGACCGCCATCGAATCGAGCTCGGGCAGCGCGCCGAACAGGCCGGTCTCGCCGGTGAAGTCGTCGACCTGATCGGCGTCGAGGCCGAGCACGTCGCACAGGATCGCGCGCAGGACGGCGTCGGTCTCGCTGCGTTCGGAAATATTGCTCATGGAACCCTGAGATACCCGTGAATGAGGCGCCGCTCTAGCTTTGGCGGCCCCGCGAGGCAAGTTTGCGCAGTGCCCCCTTCGCCAGCCGCACCCAATGGGCCGGGCGGCCGGGGCGGAGGCATTCGAGACGATAGCGCTGGCGGGTCTCTTCCATCCACATGCTCTTGTAGGGATCGTCGCCGGTGCCGAAATCGACCAGCTCGACCTTGTCGCGGTCGATCACCCGTTCGAACAGCGCGGCGGTGAGCACGGTCCCGGCCGAGAGCGGCTCGGATTCGGGCGTATGGGCGAGCTTGTGGATGAAGGCGGTGCCGCCTTCCACGGTCCAGAACTGCGCGGCCACCGCGCGGCCTTCGTAGCGCGCGATACCGAGGCGCAGGCGCCCGGCGGCGCCTTCCTGCTCGGCGAAGCGGCGCAGCATCGCGGGCTTGCCTTCGTTCGGCTTCCAGCTTGCCTGATAGACCGCCTCGTAATCGCGCCACGCCTTTGGATCGAAGCGATCGATGGTCTCGACCTCGATCTTCTTCGCCTTGCGCTTGAGCGTGGTGCGCAGCGGGCCGGGGCGGCCGGCGAGGTAGTCCGGGTAGGACCGGCCGGCGATGCGCAGGATGTGGTTGGTGTCGCAGGGCTCGAGGATCACCGCCCAGCCGGCCGCGCGGAAAGCGGCGGCGAGCGCGGAGGCGGACAGGTCCTCGTCTGGCACAGGCCACAGCACCAGCCGCTCGCGCCCGTCCTTCAGCTTCGTCGCGATCGCGGAGAGCAGCGCCTGCCGATCCGCTCCCGGCGTCGCGAGCGCGCGCCAGGTGAAATTGTACCAATTGGCCAGCGGCACCAGCGCTCCGCCCTCGCGCATCAGCGGCAGGGCGGCGGCCTGGGTGCTGTTTTGGGCGCCGACGATAATTGGCTCCAGCCCGCCTTCCTCGGCCAGCAGCGTAAACCATTCCGGCCGGTCGAACGGCGCGGCGCTTGCCAGCCCCATGGCTTGCAAGACATTAACCCTGTCGTGATAGCTGACTGCGATCACTCGCCCGACTCCTGATTGCCCTATTTCCCGGAAAGACCATTGTCAGTAGCCCCCGATCCGGATGCCCGCCCACTCGACCACCTCGCCCTGTTCGGGGCGGAGGATGCGTCGGCGCTCGTGCTCCGGCAGGGCACCCTTAGCTACAAGGCCTTAAGGGAGCGTATCTCGCTGCTGGCGGCGTGGCTGGCCGCCCGGGTGCCCGAACATGGCGCGCGGGTCGCGAGCTGGGCGGCGAAAGGCGAGCTGACCTGCCTGCTGCCGCTGGCGGCCGCACGGGCGGGGCTCGTGCATGTCCCGATCAATCCGCTGCTCAAACATGCGCAGGTCGCCTATATTCTCGCCGACAGCGGCGCGGCCTTGCTGATCGGGAACGCGGCGCGGCTTGCGAGCCTGGGCATGAACGATGTGCCCGAAGGCTGCGCGACGATCGAGGAAGCACAGGCCTGGACCGAGGCCGAGGCGCTGGGCGGTTCGTTCGGCCCGTCCGCTGCCGATCCGGATGAGCTGGCGGCGATTCTCTACACCAGCGGCTCGACCGGCAAGCCCAAGGGCGTGATGCTGAGCCACGCGAATCTGTGGCTCGGCGCGGTCAGCGTCGCGAACTACCTCGGGCTTGAGCCTGACGATGTGGTGCTCGGCGTGTTGCCGCTGTCGTTCGATTACGGCCAGAATCAGTTGCTCAGCGCATGGCGCGCGGGGGCGAGCGTGGTGCCGCTCGATTACCTCACCGCGCGCGATGTCGTGAAATCCTGCGAGAAGCACCGGATCACCACACTCGCCGCGGTTCCGCCGCTATGGGTGCAACTGGCCGAGCAGGACTGGCCGCCGGCCGCTTCCGCCCCGCTGCGGCGGCTGACCAACAGCGGCGGCGCGCTGACGGTCGATCTGGTCGCCAGATTGCGCGCATTGTTCCCGCGGGCGCGGCTGTTCCCGATGTACGGGCTGACCGAGGCGTTCCGCTCGACCTATCTCGATCCTGAGCTGGTCGCGACGCATCCGACCTCGATGGGCGGGGCGATCCCCTTTGTCGAAGTGCTGGTGATCGGCGATGATGGCGCCGAGACCGGGCCGGGCGAGGAGGGCGAGTTGGTGCATTGCGGGCCTCTGGTGGCACAGGGCTATTGGCGGGATGCCGCGCGTACCGCCGAGCGGTTCAGGCCGGCTCCGGCATCGTCGGCCTATGGCGGCACCGCGGTCTGGTCGGGCGACCGGGTTTTCCGCGACGCGGAAGGCCTGCTGTATTTCGCCGGGCGGCGCGACGCGATGATCAAGAGCGCCGGCAACCGGATCTCGCCGCAGGAAATCGAGGAAGCGGCACTCGCCACCGGGTTGGTCGCCGAGGCGATTGCGCTGGGCGTTGCCGACGAGCGGCTGGGGCAGGCGGTGCATCTGATCGTGCGCGCGGCCGCCGGGGCGGGCGATGCGGAACACGCTTTGCCCAAGGCGCTCGCGAAGGAACTGCCGAATTTCATGCAGCCGAAAGTGATTCACTGGCGCGAGGCGATGCCGCTCAATCCGAACGGCAAGATCGACCGCGCGGCGCTGGCGCAGGAGTTGGCGGCGTGAGGCCGCTCGGCCCGATTCCTGCAGCCTATCAGGCGCTTGACGGCGAACTTGCGGTCGGCGGCAAAACCGCGTCGGCGCTGGTGGCAGAGGCTGGCGGAACTCCGCTGTTCGTCTATTCGCGCGATCTGATCCGGGAGCGCGTGGCGGATCTGCGCGCCGCGATGCCCACTCGGCTCGCTATTCATTATGCGGTGAAGGCCAATCCGTTCGCGCCGTTGCTGCGCGAGATGGCCGGGCTAGTCGATGGCTTCGATATCGCCTCGGGCGGTGAATTGGCGATGGTCCGCGCCGCCGGGATCGACCCCGCCGAAGTCAGCTTCGCCGGGCCCGGCAAACGCGACGACGAACTCGAGGCGGCGATAACTGCCGGCGTGACGCTCAATCTCGAATCCGAGAATGAGGGCCGCCGTGCGCTCTTCATCGCCGAAAAAATCGGCCTCATCCCGCGGCTCGCGATCCGGGTGAATCCCGATTTCGAGCTGAAGGGCTCGGGGATGAAGATGGGCGGGGGCGCCAAGCCGTTCGGCCTCGATGTCGGGCGCGTTCCGGCGCTCGCACGCGAATTGATCGACGCCGGGGCCGAATGGCGCGGGCTGCATATCTTCGCCGGGAGCCAGGCGCTCGATGCAGGGGCGATCGCGGATGCGCAAGGCAATGTCCTCGATCTCGCGGCACGCCTCGCGCGCGAGATCGGGACCGCGCTGCCGCGGCTTAACATGGGCGGCGGGTTCGGCATCCCCTACTTCGCCGGGGATGCGCCGCTGGATATTGCGGCAATCGGATCGACGCTGAGAAACCGCTTCGAAACACTTCCGGAAGCGCTTGAGAACACCCAGTTCTGCATCGAGCTCGGCCGCTATCTCGTAGGCGAAGCCGGGGTCTATCTGACCCGCATCGTCGACCGCAAGGACAGCCACGGCCAGACCTTCCTGATTGTCGATGGCGGGCTGCACCACCAGCTTGCCGCCTCGGGCAATTTCGGCACTGTGGTCCGCCGCAACTACCCGCTGGCGATCGCATCGCGTTTCGTTGCACCTGCAATCGAGGAAGCGAGCGTGGTCGGCTGCCTGTGCACCCCGCTCGACCGCCTGGCCGATCAGGCTCTGCTGCCCAATGCCGAAATCGGCGATCTGGTCGCGGTGTTCTGCGCCGGTGCCTATGGCGCGACCGCCAGCCCGAGTGCTTTTCTCGGCCAGGGTCCGGCGCGGGAAATCCTCGTTTAACATTCCCTTTCGAGCGGTCCCTTTTCGGGACGGCGGCGGAAAACTCCCTGCAAACCCACGCATTTGGCGCATTGGCTAACGAGATGTTCACCCTTTTCGGGGAAAACGCCCCCCGGATCCGCGGGGCGTGTCCGCTGCGGGAAAGCCGCCGGCGGCCGGTCCCGAAACGAAGATTTGGGAACGTACCAATGCGAAGCTCTACAAGTGCCCGGCTGTTTCTGGGCGCTGCTCTTGCCAGCCTGACGCTGACCGGCTGCGCCAGCAGCGGCGGGCCGAAGCTGCCGCCCGCGCAATTCGTCGCGATGCAGGAGGGCCCGGGCGAGGAATATGTGATCGGCCCGCTCGACCAGCTGACGATCTATGTCTGGCGCAATCCGGAACTCGGCGCATCGGTACAGGTTCGCCCCGACGGCCGCATCACCACACCGCTGGTCTCCGACATGCCGGCGGTGGGGAAGACCCCGTCGATGCTGTCCGAGGACATTCGCCTGCAGCTTTCGCAATATATCACCGATCCGCTGGTTTCGGTGATCGTCAACCAGTTCGCCGGCACTTTCAGCCAGCAGGTCCGCGTGATCGGCGCGACCGAGAAGCCGGCCTCGCTGCCCTACCGCGCGAACATGACCCTCCTCGATGCGATGATCGCGGTCGGCGGGCTGAGCGAATACGCGAGCGGCAACCGCGCGAAGCTGATCCGCTTCGACAAGAGCACCGGCAAGCAGACCGAATATGCGCTGCGCCTGTCCGACCTGCTCAAGAAGGGCCAGAGCGACGCCAATGTGATGCTGATGCCCGGCGACGTGATCATCATCCCCGAAAGCATGTTTTAAAGGGCGGCTGGGGGATGAAAGCAATCATCGAGGAACTGCGCACGGCGCTGTGGTCGGTCTGGAACCGGCGCTGGCTGGCGCTCGCGGTCGCCTGGGTGCTATGCCTGCTCGGCTGGCTTGCGGTGGCTATGGTCCCGAACACCTACGAATCGCGCGCGCGCATTTTCGTCCAGCTCGATGATGTGCTGGCTGACCAGATCGGGATCGGCACCGGCGACCGCAAGAAGGATATCGAGCGGGTCACCCAGACGCTCACCAGCGCGGTCAATCTCCAGAAAGTGGTCCGTTCGACCCGCTTGGGCGAAAAGATCAACAGCGACCGGGACATGGAAATCGCGGTCGACAAGCTGGCCGACACGATCTCGATCAACAGCACCGAAGCCAATCTGTTCGTGATCTCGGCTACCAGCGGCCGCCGCGACCTGTCGGACAGCGCGAATGCGCAACTGGCGCAGGACGTGGTCCAGAAGATGATCGACATCTTCCGCGAAGAGAACCTCGGCGGAACCCGCGGCGAAATGCGCGACACCATCAGTTTCCTCGACCAGCAGCTGGCCGATCGCCAGAAGCAGCTCGAAACGGCCGAGCAGGAACGCCTCGCGTTCGAGGCGCAGCATCCCGAGATGATCGGCGGGGCGAGCGCGATTGCCCAGAAGCTCGACAATACCCGCGACCAGATGCGCAGCGTCGATGCCGATCTCGCCGCGGCGCAGAGCGCGCTGGCGGCGATCGACGGCCAGCTTGCCGGTACGCCGCGCACGATGAGCATTCCGGGCCAGGCCGGCGGCGCGCGCGGCGCGCTGATGCAGGCCGAAGCCAATCTGTCCGACATGCGCGCACGCGGGCTGACCGACAATCACCCGGATGTGATCGGGGTGCAGAAGCAGATCGACAACCTCCGCATCCAGGCCGCGCGCCAGGGCGATGCCGGCGGCATGCCGAACCCCGCCTATAGCTCGCTGATTTCGATCAAGGCCGAGCGCCAGGCGAATGTTCAGGCGCTCCAGTCGCGCAAGGCGGCGCTCGCCTCGGAGATCATGCAGGGCACCGCGTCGCAGACGATGGAACCCGGCGTTGCGGGCGAGGCCCAGCGGATCAGCCGCGACTACGATGTGCTGCGCAAGCAGTATGACAAATTGCTGCAGGACCGCGAGGAGCTGCGCCTGCGCGGCCAGGTCGAGAACGAGCGCAATGCGATCAAGTTCGAGATCGTCGATCCGCCCACTTCGCCGCGCACGCCGGCCGCGCCCAACCGGCCGCTACTGCTGTTCGGGGTGCTGGTTCTGGGCATCGGCGCGGGCGGTGCCGCGGGCTACGTGATGAGCATGCTGCGTTCGGCCTATTCCACCGCGAGCAAGCTCGAGGCGGTGTTCGAACTGCCGGTCATCGGCACGATCTCGCATGTCACGACCGAGGCCAGCCGCGCGCTCAAGGCCCGGCGGCTCAAGCTGTTCGCGGCCGGCACGGGCGGGCTCTGCGGGCTGTTCGTGATGCTGCTGGCGGTCGAATTCATCCAACGCGGCATGGTGGGCTGAGGAGACGGACATGGGCGAAGAAAGCAAAATCCCGGTCCCCAAGGCCAAGAGCGGCGGCTCGCTGTTCGAACGTGCCGAAGGTGCGTTCGATCTCGGCGGCGCCTTCAAGCCGGCCCCGGTGCCCGGCTTCGTGCCGAAGCGTCCGGCGCCGGCGGTGCCCGCTCTGGCTGCGGCAACCATTGCACCGGCTCCCTTGGCGCCGCGCGCGTTCGAGCCGGCTCCGCCTCCCGAACCCGCGTCCGCGCCCGAAGTCGTCGCAACTCCGGTCCAGCCGGTGCGCTTCTCCGGCCCGCAATATGCGATCGACCGCGCCCATCTGCGCGAACAGGGGTTGATCGAACCCGAGGGCGGGGTGACCGCGCTGCTCGAGGAATTCCGCATCGTGAAGCGCCAGCTGCTCCAGGCGGCCCGCGAAGGCGCGCATGAGGGCGACCACAATACCCAGCGCATCCTGATCTGCTCGCCGCTGCCGGGCGAGGGCAAGACCTTCTGCGCGGTCAATCTCGCGCTGGCGATCGCCGCCGAACAGGACAGCGAAGTGCTGCTGGTCGATGCCGACTTCGCAAAGCCCTCGGTGCTTTCGGTGCTTGGCCTGCCGGGCGGCCCGGGGCTGATGGACGCGCTTGCCGATCCGTCGCTGCGGGTCGAGGATTGCGTGATCGGCACAGACATTCCTGGGCTCTCGGTCCTTCCGGCCGGCAACCAGACCACCCGCGACAGCGAATATCTCGCCTCCGACCGCACCCCGGCGGTGCTCGACCGGCTGACCCAAGGCGCTCCGAACAGAATGGTGATCTTCGATTCCCCGCCCGCTCTGGCCGCCTCGCCGGCCGCCGAGTTGGCCAAATTCGTCGGCCAGGCGCTGCTGATCGTGCGTGCCGACACCACCGGGCAGAGCGCGATCGAGGATGCGCTGCACCTGCTTTCGACCTGCCCCGACATCAAGCTGTTGCTCAACGCGGCGATGTTCAGCCCGAGCGGCCGCCGCTTCGGGTCCTTTTATGGATACGGAGCCTGATATGCGCCGGATCGTAACCTCCCTGCTGATCGCGCTGGCCGCCGTCGCCGCGCCGCAAGCCGCCTTCGCGCAAGACGACGAGGGCGCGGGGTCACGGAAGCACATCGACGTGTCCCCCTACATCGAGGCCGCTCAGGTGGTTTCGAAGGAATTCTCGCCGGGCGACGATTTCGTCACCTACACCCGCATCGCGGCGGGCGTGGATGCCAATGTCCAGGGTCGCAACAGCGGCGGCTCGGTCTCGCTGCGCTACGAGCGGCGGATCGGCTGGCGCGACGGCGATCCCGACGGCGATTTGATCAGCGGCATCGCCCGCATCGGCGTGGCGGTGCTGCCGAACAAGGCACTGACGATCGAGGCCGGCGGCATGGCCGCGCAAACCCGCGTCACCGGCAACGGCAGCGCGATCCTCAGCCCGGTGGTCGACAATCCGGGCAAGAGCAACATCTACGCCGCCTATGCCGGCCCGTCGGTCCATACCAATGCCGGCGATCTCGACATCCAGGGCCATTATCGCTTCGGCTATGCGAAGGTGGAAGAGCCTGATGCGCTGGTCACCGCGCCGGGCGCCGATCCGCTCGACGTGTTCGACCAGAGCACGATCCACGACGCGGAGGCCCATATCGGCATCCGTCCGCAGACCGTGCTTCCGGTCGGCATCGGCCTCGGTGGCGGCTGGGTCCGCGAAGACGTTTCCAACCTCGACCAGCGGGTCGAAAACCGCTGGGCGCGCGGCGATCTTGCGCTGCCGCTCGGACCTTCGCTCGAAGTGGTCGGCGGGGTCGGCTACGAGAACGTCAAGGTCTCCAATCGCGACGTGCTGCGCGACGGGAGCGGCGATCCGGTGATCGGCAAGGACGGGCGCTACGTCACCGATAAGTCAGCACCACGCCAGATCTCGTTCGACACCGAAGGGCTGATCTGGGACGCCGGCGTGGTCTGGCGCCCGAGCCGCCGCACCGAGCTGGAAGCCCATGTCGGCCGCCGCTACGGCTCAATGAGCTATTACGGCTCGCTGTCCTACAAGCCGAGCCCGCGCACCAGCTTCAACGTAGGGGTTTACGACACCATGTCGGGCTTCGGCGGTCAG
This sequence comes from Candidatus Andeanibacterium colombiense, assembly GCA_029202985.1. GTDB lineage: Bacteria > Pseudomonadota > Alphaproteobacteria > Sphingomonadales > Sphingomonadaceae > Andeanibacterium > Andeanibacterium colombiense. The sequence goes on from CP119316.1 coordinate 213,072, forward strand.
GTCACAAATGCGCTGGCCGAGCTGCCGACCGATTTCGAAGCGGTCCGCAACCCGATCTCCGGCGATATCGGCGGCTGCGTCGAGAGCCTGCAGGGCGGCCAGTGCCTCACCGGCGTGCTCAACGGCATCCGCTCCTCGACCTTCCGTGCACGCGGTGTCGCCGGCACGGTGGCGGTCCAGCTCGGGCGGCTCAAAGCCGGGATCGGCGCAGGCTACGACAACCGCAAGTTCATCGGCGCGAAGGGCACGATCCTTGAGGATTCGAGCGGCGTGATCGACGAAAGCGTCTGGGCGGCCGCCTATCTCAACGGCCGGATCGACGAGAATTCGAGCTTCTCGACCAGCATCTATGCCAATTGGCTCGACAGCGGCTTCGACGGCGCCGGCAGTTCGAGCGGCTATGGCGCTTCCGCCAGCTATTATCGCTCCATCACCCAGCACGTTTCGGCGACCGCCGCGGTCAGCGTCGATGGCGAGAGCCGCGGCGACGGGACCGAAGACACCATCTCGGGCGCGGCGATGCTCGGCATGCGCTATTCGTTCTGATCGGCCTGTGAGGATATTGTAATGTTCGACGATTTCTACGGGCTCCACGGCAAGCCGTTCCAGCTCACCCCCGATCCGGCCTTCTATTTCCCCAGCGGAACGCACCGCAAGGCGCTGTCCTATTTGCGCTATGGCCTGGCCCAGGGTGAAGGCTTCATCGTGATCACCGGCGAGGTCGGGGCAGGCAAGTCCACCCTGGTCGCGCATCTGGTCGCGTCGATCGACCCCGCGCAGCTGACGGTCGGCCAGGTGGTGACCAGCAAGCTCGATGAGGCGGAGATCGTCCACGTCGTCGCGCAGAGCTTCGGCCTGCATGTCGAAGGGCACGACAAGGCGTCGGCGCTCGGCGCGATCGAGGGCTTTCTCCATAACGAAGCGCGTGCCGGCCGCCGCTGCCTGCTGATCGTCGACGAATCGCAAAACCTCACCGTTCCGGCGCTCGAGGAACTTCGGATGCTGTCGAACTTCCAGCTCGGCGCGCATCCGCTGTTGCAGACGCTGCTGCTCGGCCAGCCCGAATTCCGCGCGACCCTGCAAGGCCATGCGGGGCTCGAGCAATTGCGCCAACGCGTGATCGCCGCGCATCATCTCGAGCCGATGGAAGCGGGCGAGATCGAGCCCTATATCGTCCACCGGCTGAGCCATGTCGGATGGGACGGCAATCCGTCGTTCGACCAGCGCGTGTTCACCGATCTGTTCGAGGCATCGGGCGGCATTCCGCGCCGGGTAAACCAGATCGCCAACCGGCTGCTGCTGCTCGGCGCGGTGGAGCAGCGTTCGCGGATCGATGCGGCAATGCTGCAGCAGGTGCTGGCCGAGATGGAAAGCGACAATGCTTTTCCGGCGGCCGCCCCGGCGCCGCTGCCACGTTCGGCCTTCGTCTCTGACGCCGCGCCTGCCGCACCCGCTCAAGCGCCTGCCGCTCCTGCCGCTCCGGCCTTCGACCAGCGCGCCATCCTCGCCGCGCTTGCCGAACGCGATGCGCAGATCACCGAATTGCAGCAGGCGGTGGTCGAGCTGACCTATGCCCGCGATGACGCTTCCGCCTCATCCGTGAGCCCCGAGATCGGTGCGCTGAACGAGCGGCTCGCCCAGCTCGAAGCCCGGCTGATGGAGCAGGAGCGCACGATGCGCCACACGCTGACCATGCTGATCGAATGGATCGAAAGCGACGGCTCGCAGATCGCCGCCTAGGAGGATCGCGTGGCCGAACAACCGTCTCACCCGCCGGTCGTCAACGGCCTTTCGGTCGATGTCGAGGACTGGTTCCAGGTCGGCGCCTTTGAACGCGTGATCGAGCGAGGCGACTGGGATGGGCTGACCACGCGGGTGGAGCGCAACGTCTCCGAAATCCTCGACCTGTTCGACGACGCCGGCGTCAAGGCGACCTTCTTCACCCTCGGCTGGGTCGCGCAGCGCAACCGCGCGCTGATCCGCCGGATCGCCGAACGCGGCCACGAGGTCGCGAGCCACGGGTGGGACCACGCGCGGGTCCATACGCTGGACCGCGCGCGCTTCGGGGAGGACCTTCGCAAGGCGCGGAGCGAGCTTGAGGACGCTTCGGGCGTGCGGGTCAGCGGCTATCGCGCGCCGAGCTTCTCGATCGACCGACGCACCCCCTGGGCCTATGACGAACTGGCCGCGCAGGGCTACGTCTATTCCTCCAGCGTCGCGCCGATCGCGCACGATCACTACGGCTGGCGCGAGGCACCGCGCTTCGCGTTCAAACCGCTCCCCGGGTCCGAACTGGTCGAGATCCCGGTGACCACCGCCGAGTTTGCCGGCAAGCGGCTGGCCGCGGGCGGGGGCGGGTTCTTCCGCGTGCTGCCGTATGGCTTCTCGCGCTGGGCGATCCGCCAGGTGAACCGGCGCGAAGGGCGCCCGGCGATATTCTATTTCCATCCGTGGGAGATCGATCCAGATCAGCCGCGCGTGGTCGGTGCGCCGCTCCGCTCGCGCTTGCGCCACTATACCAAGCTCGATGCGATGGCCGGCAAATTGCGCCAGTTGGTCCGCGAGTTCCGCTGGGGCCGGATGGACGCGCTCGCCGCAGGCGAGGCGGCGCGGGCGGTGGACCTCGCCGCATGAACGCGCCGTTCCCGCTCGCAAGCGAAGGTATCCGCCTCGCCGATTTGCGCCAGCCTGACGAGATTGCCCGGATCGACGCCTTCGTGGCGGAACTGGGCGGCAGCCTGTTCCACCGCCCCGCGTGGCTGCGCGCGGTCGAGCGGGGAACCGGGCAGAGCGCGCTGGGCGTGATCGCCGAGAAGCGCGGGGCATTGACCGGCTGGCTGCCGCTGAGCGAAATCCATTCGCCGATCTTCGGCCGAGCGCTGGCTTCGAGCGGGTTTGCGGTCGGCGGCGGCATTCTGTCGCGCGACAAGGCCGGCGCCAGGCGGCTCGCCCGCGCGGCCGAGGAACTGGCCCTCCGTCGCAGCTGCACCGCGATCGAATTGCGCGGCGGCGAGGCGCCGCGGGATTGGGACATCCGCACCGACAGCCATTGCGGTTTCGAGTGGGAACTTGCCGCGGACGATGAGGCGCAATTGCTCGCGATCCCGCGCAAGCAGCGCGCCGAGGTGCGCAAGGGGCTCGATCGGGATCTGACCGTGCATGTCGGGACCGATGCGAGCGACCGCGCGGCGCATTACGCGGTCTATGCCGAAAGCGTCCGCAATCTCGGCACGCCGGTGTTTCCGCGGGCGCTGTTCGAGGCTGCGCTGGACGGGCTCGATGCCGATATCCTGACCGTGCGCCATCAGGGGAAGCCCGTCGCGAGCGTGCTGTCCTTCTATTACGCGAGCGCGGTGCTGCCCTATTGGGGCGGAGGCACCTACGCCGCGCGGCGCCTGCGGGCCAACGACCGGATGTATTACGAGCTGATGCTCCACGCCCGCCGGCGCGGCTGTACCCGCTTCGATTTCGGGCGCTCCAAGACTGGTAGCGGCGCGTTTCATTTCAAGCGCAACTGGGGCTTCGAGCCGCAGCCGCTTTCCTATGCCAGCTGGACCGCGCCGGGCGCCGCAAGGCGCGATGCCGATCCGACCAGCGCGAAGCATTCGGCGCGGATCGCGCTTTGGCGGCAATTGCCGTTGCCGATCGCCAATCGGCTCGGCCCGCTCATCGCGCGGGGACTCGGATGAGCGAGATCCTGTTCCTTGCGCACCGCCTGCCGTTCCCGCCCGACCGCGGCGACAAGATCCGCTCACACCACGTGCTGAAGGCGCTGGCCAAGCTTGCGCCGGTCCATGTCGCCAGCTTCGTCGATATCAAGGCCGACTGGGCGCATGAGGACGAGTTGGCGCAAGTCGCGGCGAGCCATTGCCTTGCCGCGCGTAGCAAGCCGCTCGCGCTCGCCGGGATCGAGGCGGCGCTACTCCGGCAGCCGGTCAGTCTTGCCGCCTTCGCCAGCACGAAACTCGCGCATTATGTCGAGCAGACCCTCACCGCGCGCCCGATTTCGGCGATCTACGTGTTCTCGGGCCAGATGGGGCAATATGTCCCGGCGGGCTTCGCGGGCCGGCTGATTGTCGACCTGGTCGATGTCGATTCAGCCAAGTTCGAAGCCTATGCGGCCGAGGGGCGATGGCCAAAAGGCTGGATCAATGCGCGCGAAGGCCGCCTGCTTGCGGCCGAGGAAGGGCGGCTCGCGGCGCGCGCCGACACGACCTTGCTGGTGAGCGAGGCCGAGGCGAATCTGCTTCGTTCGCGTCTGGTTGCGCCGGCGAATGTCCTGGCGCTCGGCAACGGGATCGATACCGAGGGGTTCGATCCGGCGAGGGTGAAACCCGCACTACTCGGGGAGGGGCCGCATCTCGTGTTCACCGGCCAGATGGATTACGCGCCGAATGTCGCGGCGGCGTTGCACGGGATCGAGTTCGTTCTGCCGGCGGTGCGTCGGCATCATCCGCAGGCGCAGTTCCACATTGTCGGCCGCGCGCCGGCGCGCGAATTGCTTGCCCGGGACGGGCGGGACGGCGTCCGCATTCACGGCGAAGTGCCCGATGTGCGGCCGTTCCTCGCCGCCGCCGATGCGGTGGTGGCACCGCTCGCGATCGCGCGGGGGATCCAGAACAAGGTGCTTGAAGCGATGGCGATGGCCCGCCCGGTGGTACTGACCTCGGGCGCGGCGACCGGGATCGGCGCGGAGGACGGAGTCCAGTTCGCGATTGGCGATGGTTATGCCGATTTCTCCGCCCGCGTACTGGCGCTGCTCGCAAACCCCGGAGCCGCGCAGGCGATGGGCAAGGCCGCGCGGCAGTTCGTGAAGCGGCAGCGCGGCTGGGACGCGATGCTGGGTGCGTTGCCGGCGATCATGGGTTTCCCGAAGCGGCGCAGGCGCGATGCCGCCTGAGGCCGTGCTCCCGCCAAGCCTGTTCACCGCGCTGACGCCGCGGATCCCACAGGCGTGGCGCGTGCCGCTGGCGCAGCTGGCGCTCGCCTGGACCGCGCTGATCGCATGGTTCGGCCGCGACTGGGCGGACATGGCGGGCCAGTGGTGGAACAGCTCGACCTATAACCACATCGTGCTGGTGCCGGCGATCCTCGCGTGGCTCGCGTGGCAGCGCGCGGCGGAGCTGCGGCGACTCGATCCTGCCGCCTGGTGGCCGGGGCTGCTGCTGGTGACCGGGGCACTGTTCCTGTGGCTGCTCGGCGCGATCTCGGGCCTCAACCTCGCGCGCCAGCTCGGCGCGGTGATGGTGCTTCAGGGCGCGGCGGTGACGTTGCTCGGGCCGCGGGTTTCGGGCGGGTTGCTGTTCCCGCTCGCCTATATGCTGTTCCTCGTGCCGTTCGGCGACGAGCTGATCCCGCTGCTCCAAACGGTCACCGCCAAGCTGACCATCGGCATGATCCACCTGAGCGGCGTCCGCGCCGCGATCGACGGCGTATTCATCGACACGCCGGTCGGGCTGTTCGAAGTGGCCGAGGCCTGCTCGGGCGTGAAGTTCCTGATCGCGATGCTCGCGCTGGGCGTGCTGGTCGCCCAGGTCTGCTTCAGGAGCTGGCGGCGGCGGGTTGCCTTCATGATCGCGGCGGCGGTGCTGCCGATCCTTGCCAATGGCGTACGCGCCTGGGGGACGATTTTCATCGCCCAATCGCAGGGCGTGAGATTCGCCGAGGGGTTCGACCATATCTTCTATGGCTGGGTGTTCTTCGGGGTAGTGATGGCGCTGCTGCTCGCGGGCAGTTGGCGCTTCTTCGACCGCGCGGTGGACGATCCGCTGGTCGATGTCGCGCGGATCGAAGCCTCACCCGTGCTGGCCCGGCTCGAACAAATGCGGATGGGCGGCTGGCCCGCGGTGGCGGCCATCGCCGCCTTGGCCCTGCTTGCCTGCGCTTGGGCTCTGCGCGCCGCAACACTCGCGGCACCGATGCCGGCGACGATCGCACTGCCCGAGGTCCCGGGCTGGCACCGCGCCGATTACCGGCCGCAAGTGTGGTGGGAGCCGCGCGCGCAAGGCGCGGACCACCGCCTGCTCGGCCGCTACCGCGACGGCGCCGGCCACGAGGTCGATGTGTTCTACGCGCTCTATGCCGCCCAGGGCGAAGGCCGCGAGGCAGGCGGCTTCGGCGAGGGGGCGCTGTCGCCGGACACGCGCTGGCGCTGGGAGAAGCCCGGGCCCGCGGTGGCCGATGCGCAATCGGAAGTGCTGTTCGCCGGCGGCGAGGTCCACCGCCTCGCGGCGACCTTCTACCGTACCAGCGGGCTCCTCACCGGCAGCAATTCGGAACTCAAGCTTGCCAACATGCGCGACCGGCTGCTGATGCGCGCACGGCCCACCGGGATGTTGATCCTCTCGGGCGAGGAGGGCGGGGCGCATCCCGCCGCAGACAGCATCGCCGCCTTCCGCGCCGCGACCGGACCGACCGGTGCGTGGATGGACGGCATCGGCCAAGTCCCGTAGCAGTCGCTCCCATGTGCGGCATCGCCGGGATCTTCCATTGTTCGACCCCCAAGCCGGTCGATGCCGCGCGCGTCGAGCGGATGACCGAGGCGCTCGCCCACCGCGGGCCTGACGGTTCGGGCGTGTGGACCGCGCCGGGCGTCGGCCTCGGCCACCGCCGCCTGTCGATCATCGACGTCGCCGGATCGCCCCAGCCGATGCATTCGTCCGATGGGCGCGCCGCGATCGTGTTCAACGGCGAGATATATAATTACCGCGAATTGCGCCGCGAATTGCGCCGCGAGTTGGCGGCGATGGGCGCCAAATTCCGCACCGATGGCGATACCGAGGTGATCCTCGCCGCATGGCAGAAGTGGGGGCCGGATTGCCTCTCGCGCCTCCACGGCATGTTCGCCTTCGCGCTCTACGATCTGGCCGACCGGACGTTGTTCATTGCCCGCGACCGCTTCGGGGTGAAGCCGTTGTTCATGGCGCATCTGAGCGACGGCAGCCTCGCCTTTGCGTCGGAACTGAAGGGACTGCTCGCCCACCCGCTGCTGCGGCGCGAGGCCGATCCGCTGGCGATCGAGGATTATCTGGCGTGGGGCTATGTCCCCGATCACCGCTCGATCCTCAAAGGGGTCGAAAAGCTCCCTGCCGGGCACTACCGCTTGCTGCGCCACGATGCCGCGCCCGCCGCGCCGGTGCGGTGGTGGGACATCTCCTTTGCGGAGCGCCACAAAGGTTCCGAAGCCGATCTCGAGGCGGAGTTGCTCCACCACCTGCGCGAAGCGGTGACTTCGCGCATGGTCTCCGACGTCCCGCTCGGCGCGTTCCTCTCGGGCGGGGTCGATTCCTCCAGCGTGGTCGCGCTGATGGCCGAGGCGAGCCGCGAGCCGGTGCGGACCTGTTCGATCGGCTTCGACGTCGCGAGCTCGGACGAGAGCAGCTACGCCGCCGAGGTCGCAAAGCTGTTCGGCGCCGATCACCGCAGCCGCAGGGTCGGGGTCGACGATTTCGCCGAGATCGACCGGCTTGCCGCGATGTTCGACGAGCCCTTCGCCGACGCCTCCGCTCTGCCGACCTGGCGCGTGTGCCAACTCGCGCGCGAGCATGTGACGGTTGCGCTGTCGGGCGACGGCGCGGACGAAGCCTTCGCCGGCTATCGCCGCCAGGTGTTCCAGGCGCATGAGGACCGGGTTCGCGGATTGCTGCCGGCGGCGTTGCGCGGCCCCGTGTTCGGGGCGCTCGGCGCGCTCTATCCGAAGGCGGACTGGGCGCCGCGTCCCTTGCGCGCGAAGAGCACCTTGCTCGCGCTCGCCGAGAACGGCGAGGAGGCCTATGCCTCGGCGCTCGCGGTCAGCCCGCACGGCCTGCGCGACAGCCTCTATTCGCCGGATCTGCGCGGCCATCTTTCCGGCTACCGTGCCGAGCAGCCGTTCATCGACACGATGCGGCGGGCGCAGGCGCGCTCGGGCCTCGACCGCGCACAATATGCAGATTTGGCCTTCTGGCTCCCTGGCGATATCCTGACCAAGGTCGATCGCACCAGCATGGCAGTAAGCCTTGAGGCGCGCGAGCCGCTGCTCGATCACCGGCTGGTCGAATTCGCCGCCCGCCTGCCCGAGAAAATGCGCGTGCGCGGCAGCCAGGGGAAGTGGCTGATGAAGCGGACCATGCGCCGCTATCTGCCCGACAACATCCTCTACCGCCCGAAGCAGGGCTTCGTCACTCCGATCGCGGAGTGGCTGCGCGGGCCGCTCGCGGGCGAGGCGCGGGCGATCGGCTCCTCCGCCACGCTCGCGCGCACGGGCTGGTTCGACGGCAAGCGCATCTCCAGGATCGCCGAAGACCACATCTCCGGGCGGGCCGACCATTCGCGATTCCTGTGGCAGTTGCTGATGCTTGACCGTTCACTCGGTCGCCTAGGTATCGCAGCTTAGGCGGTTCTGCCCCGCCTCGGGACAAACCGGAAAAACTGCGGATAAAACTGTGGATAGAACCGATCCCCCCGGCCGCGGCCGGCAGGTTTGGTAAATATTTCGTTTGCCAAGCGACTCAGGCGTGACGTAGATTCTTCAATGACTTCGGCGAAGAACATAACACAGCCGCGACCAGGGGAAGCGACTTATGGATCGACTGGCGAGCAATCTCGACAGGAGCGGCAGTGTTTCGGATGATGCGGACAAGCCGGTCATGCTGCTGGGCGACGGCGACGAGCATCTCGTCGACGCTGGCGCCCGTCACCTCGCAATGCCGGAAGAACTGTTCCATCTCAAAGAGTTGGAATGTTTTTACGAAGATTCGCGGCGTACTTTGTGGAGCTATATGCGGCCCGCCGGCCGGCCGAGCTTCAACCCGGCGATGCTGGCCGATTTCAACAGCTGGCAGCGGCTGATCGGGGCCAATTTCGGGCCCGGAGGCGTGCCGTTGCGGTTCCTCGTGCTGGGCAGCCGTTCGCCCGGCGTATGGTGCTTCGGGGGCGATCTCGAGCTTTTCCAGAGCATGATCCGAGCCCGGGACCACTACGGCCTGGTGCAATATGGTTACAAGTGCGTGGAAATATTGCACCGCAATATGCAAGCGCTCGATCTGCCGATGCTCACCATCGGGCTGGTCGAAGGCGCGGCTTTGGGCGGCGGGTTCGAAGCGCTGCTGTCGTTCGACCACATCATCGCCGAACGCGGGGCGACCTTCGGGCTGCCCGAGATGCTGTTCGGGCTGTTCCCCGGCATGGGCGCCCACTCGATCCTCACCCGCAAGCTCGGCAGTGCGATGGCCGAACGGCTGATCGTGTCGAACCAGACCTATACGGCCGAACAGATGTTCGATCTCGGCATCGTCCACCAGCTCGCCGAACCGGGCGAAGGGCTTGCGACCTGCCGTGAATTTATCGATCGGTCGGAGCGGCGGCACGGCGGGCTGGTCAATGCGCGCAAGGCGATGAAGCAGGTCTATCCGATCACGCTCGACGAGCTGAAGCGCGTGGTCGACTTGTGGGCCGACGCCGCGCTCCAGCTGCGCGAGCAGGATCTCAAGATCATGAGCCGCCTGGCTTCCGCGCAATCGCGGCTGGCCAGCGCGGGGCCCCAAGCGGCGTAAGCACGCAATTCATCCTCCGCCGGCGAACGCGGAATAACGCCAGGGGAGCAGGCGGACACGGGCAAGGCCGGTGCAACGCAGCGCCAGCGGGTGAGCTGGCATTAGCGCGGTTTTCGTTTGCGAACGGCGAGGCAAGACTGGACGCTGTAAACTTGCTCGCTCGGCCCTTTCCCGACGGAGGAGGCAGGTTAGAGCTCGCAGGTGTGCAGCCCCCTTCTGACCCGTCAGGCGTTACTGGCGCCACCGGCAGGATAATCCGAGACTATCCCGGCCCGCGAGACACCGGCCTAATGCGGAAGCAAGAGCGAAGCGCTTGGCTCCCGCACCCGATGCGCCCACATAACCCATATGGTTCGTTTTGTCAAGCTTCGATTGGCAGCACGCGCTTTTTCCGCGCAGGTCGCGCCACACGCCGCACTTGGGTAGCGGGACCCCAAGCGGCGTAAGCACGCCGCCTAGGGTCCGGCTTTCGTCTGAGGCTGCGCCCTTAACGGGCGTCGACCATCACGATTTCGGCGTCTTCCAGCGCTTCGACCACGATCTCGTCGACCTCGGTAATCGCGACCCCGTCACGCGGCTGCGCTTCGTGGCCGTTGACCTTGATCCGCCCGACCGCCGGAACGAGGTAGAGATGCCGCCAGCTTGCCGCATCATAAGTGATCACGTCGCCCTTGGAGAGCTTGGCCGCGAGGATCTTGGCGTCGCTGCGGATCGGCAGCGCGTCGTCGCCCTCGGGATCGTCGCTGGCCAGCGTGACCCATTTGCCGGCGCGGTCGCCGCGCGGGAATTCGCGAGCGCCCCAGCCGGGGGCTTCGCCTGCACGGTCGGGCCTGATCCAGATCTGGAACAGCGTGGTATCTTCGTCTTCGAGATTATACTCGGCATGGACGACGCCGGTCCCGGCGCTCATCACCTGGACGTCGCCCGCGCCGGTACGGCCGCTGTTGCCGAGCGAATCCTTGTGGGTGATCGCCCCGGTGCGGACGAAAGTGATGATCTCCATGTCATTGTGCGGATGCGGTGGGAAACCGGCCTTCGGGCCGATGACGTCGTCGTTCCACACGCGGATCGTGCCCCAGCCCATGCGGGCGGGATTGTGATAGTCGGAGAAGCTGAAGTGATGGCGGGTATCGAGCCAGCCGTGGTCGCGGTGGGCCAAGCCATCGAAGGGTCGGATGTCGATCATAGGTAGTCCATCGTCAGCGGGGTGTTACCGCTGGATGGATCACAATGTAATGTGCGCCCGCCGGGTTTCAAGCATGTACACCGTGGCCTTCGGCGAGGTAGTCCGCGCTCTGCATTTCCTTCAGGCGGCTTACGGTACGCTCGAATTCGAAGCTCCCGTCGCCCTTGGGGTAGAGGCCTTCCGGCTCGGCGGCGGCGGTCGCTAGGAGCTTGACGTTATGTTCGTAGAGCGTGTCGATCAGCGTCACGAAGCGCGCCGCCTCATTGCGCATATCGGGCCCCATCACCGGAATGCCGACCACGATTACAGTATGATAGGCATGGGCGATCGCGAGGTAGTCGGCCGCGCCACGCGCCTCGCCGCACAGCCGCTTGAAGCTGAACACCGCGACGCCCTTGAGGCTCTTGGGCACGTGGAGTGTGCGCCCGCCGACGTCGAGATCGGCCGAGGGCACGTTGGCCGCGTCTTCCGGTTTGTAATCGGTCAGACGGAAGAATGCCTCGCGCACCTGCGCGGTGGCTGCATCGCCCAGCGGCGTGTGCCAGGTCGGCATGCCGCCGACCCGTTCGAGCCGGTAATCGACCGGCCCGTTGAGCGCGAGCACGTCGAGCTCGCTTTCAATCAGCGCGATGAACGGCAGGAAATGCTCGCGGTTGAGCCCGTCCTTGTAGAGCTCGGACGGAGCGCGGTTCGAGGTCGTCACCACCGTCACGCCTTCGTCGACGATGAGCGCGCGGAAAAGCCGGCTCATGATCATCGCATCGGCCGAATTGTTGACCACCATCTCGTCGAAGGCGAGCACCCGCATCCCTTCCGCCAGCTTCGCCGCAACCGGCGGGATCGGGTCGCCCGCTTCCTTTTCGCGCTCGATCTTGAGCAGTCCGTGGACCTCGATCATGAAGCCGTGGAAGTGCGTGCGGCGCTTTTCGGTAATGCCGAGTGTCTCGTGAAACAGATCCATCAGCATCGACTTCCCGCGTCCGACACCGCCCCACAGATAGACCCCGCGCGGCTGCTTGTGCTTCCGGCCGAGGAATTTGCCGAGCAGACCGGTCTTTGCGCCGCTTTCCAGATCGCGCTGCAGCGCCTCGAGCCGCTCGGCGGCGGCGCGCTGTTCGGGATCGGCGCGCAGCTCCCCGGCGGCGAGCAGCGCCTCGTAGCGGGCAAGCATTCCGGGCATCAGGAAGTATGGTTATCCCGCGGCTGCATGAGGTCGTATTTCGGGATGGCCGGATCGAAGTGATCCCACGCGACAGCATCCTTGAGGTAGATCACGCTCTCGGGTGTCACCGCGCCCGGATCGTCAAGCGAGCCCGCCTGGACCATGATGAAATCGCCTGGCAGATCGCCCGAGGTATAAAGCCGTCCGGCGCAGGTGCCGCAGAAATGGCGGGTAACCTTGCCGCCGCTTTCGCCGGTGTTGGTATAGGTCGCCGGGGTGCCGTCGAACGCCAGTTGGCTCTTATGGATGCCGACGATGGTCGTATGGCCGGTGCCGGTCGCCTTCTGGCAATCCTTGCAGCAGCATTGCGAGACGAACAGGCTGGGGCCGCTGAGGCGATAGCGGATCGCGCCGCACAGGCAGCCGCCCTCGAGAACCTGTCCCTCGGACACCATCAGCCGTGCCGCTCGACCTCGAGTTTCTTGATCTCCGCGATCGCCTTGGCCGGATTGAGGCCCTTGGGGCAGGCGTTCGCGCAATTCATGATCGTGTGGCAGCGATAGAGGCGGAACGGGTCTTCGAGCTCGTCGAGGCGTTCGCCGGTCATTTCGTCGCGGCTGTCGGCAAGCCAGCGATAGGCCTGGAGCAGGATCGCCGGACCGAGGAACTTGTCGGAATTCCACCAATAGCTCGGGCACGAGGTCGAGCAGCAGGCGCACAGGATGCACTCATACAGTCCGTCGAGCTTCTCGCGCTGTTCGGGGCTTTGCAGCCGCTCCTTGCCGGGCGCCGCGCTGACTGTCTGCAGCCACGGCTTGATCGATGCATATTGCGCGTAGAAATGGGTGAAATCGGGCACCAGATCCTTGACCACTTCCATGTGGGGCAGGGGGGTGATGCGGATTTCGCCGCTGCCGCAATCCTCGATCGAGGTGGTGCAGGCGAGGTGGTTCTTGCCGCCGATGTTCATAGCGCAGGATCCACAGATCCCCTCGCGACACGAGCGGCGGAAGGTGAGGGTCGGATCGACCTCGTTCTTGATCTTGATCAGCGCGTCGAGGACCATCGGCCCGGTCTTGTCCAGATCGATCTCATAGGTGTCGTAGCGCGGATTTTCGCCGCTATCGGGATCGTAACGGTAGATCCGGAAACGCTTGACCTTACCGGCGCCCGCCTCCGCGCGGTGTTCGCGGGTCTTGCCGGTGATCTTGCTGTTTGCGGGGAGGGTAAAGGCGGCCATCTATCCGGAGTCCTGCTGTGTGCGGCTTTCTCTAGTGATTGTGCGGCGCGGCGCAAGTGCACGGATTTCAACCGAAGTCGACAAGGCCGGGACAATGCCGCGCGATAAGGCCGCCGGTTCCGGTTCGCGGGACCGTTGAGGGCATTATCGCATAATCCGACGGGCAGCGGGAAACCTCTCGCGCGTTTTCGTGTTATGTTCGGCAGGGTGTGTGCGGTGCGCACCCGCGGATTAACGGATCGGGGATTAGCTGGGCCATGCTGTTCGAACTGCCTGACACTGCCGAGTTTCCTCTTTCCATTCCCGAGCCGGTACTGTCGCCGTTTCATGAGCGCTTGCGGAATGCTAGCCGCTTCTACCACGACGAGGTCGACGGGCTCTATGGGCAGTTCGATCTACGTGAACGCGGCTCCTACGGCGATTTCCTTGCCTCGCATGCGCGCGCGCTACTGCCCCTCGAGAACTGGCTCGATCTTGCATGGCTGGTCCAGGGCGTGACACCGCGCTCGCCAGCACTGAGGGCCGATCTCGAAACGCTTGGCCGCCCTCTGATCGAACCTGCCGCGCTGGGCTGGAAGAAGGACGGCCCAGCGTTGTGGGGCGCCGCCTATGTCGTCGAAGGCTCGCGCCTCGGGGCGGCGGTGTTGCATAAGGCGGTCGCACCGGATGTGCCGATTGCCTATCTGTCCTCGACGCACCCGCAAGGCGCCTGGCGCGCATTCCTGCGTCAGCTGGACGCAAAGGCGGCGGCTGGCGGCGAGCGCTGGCAGACCGAAGCGGTTGCCTCCGCAATCCGCACATTCACCCTGTTCGCCGACGCGGCGGTCGCCTGGGGGGCTGTGCGTGGCCGGTGAGCCTGCGGCATCCAAGGTCGACCTGACGAATTGCGACCGTGAGCCTATCCATGTTCTCGGCAATATCCAGCCGTTCGGGTTTCTCGTCGTGGTCGGGGCCGACTGGCTGATTTCTCGCGTATCGGCCAATATCGGCGCGTTCACCGGCAAGGGGCCGGGGGAGTTGGTTGGGGCGCCACTCACTGCGTTGTTCACCGAAGACGGCGTTCATTCGGTGCGTAACCGCATCGCGATGCTGCGCGGGCCCGACGCGGTCGAACGGCTCTATCGGCAAAGCCTGATCGAAGGACGCCCGCCGTTCGATGTCGCGGTGCATCTCGCGGGCGACGCGATCGTGATCGAGGTGGAGCCTGCTTCCGAAGATGTCGGCGAAGCGGCCGGCCTGGTCCGCACGCTGGTGACGCGGCTGTCGCAGACCGAGACCTTGCGCACTTTCATCAGCCAAAGCGCGCTGCTGGTGCGCGCGATCACCGGGTTCGACCGGGTGATGGTCTATCGCTTCGACGACGAAGGCTCGGGTGAAGTGGTCGCCGAAGCGCTAAATCCCGGCGTCGAGAGCTTCCTCGGCCAGCGCTACCCGGCGTCCGACATTCCGCAGCAGGCGCGCAAGCTCTATTTGCGCAGTGTATTTCGCATCATTGCCGACATCGGAGCCACGCCCGTGCCGATCGTGCCCCAGCTCGACGGCGAAGGGCAGATGCTCGACCAGTCGCTGTCGCTGCTGCGCGCGGTGTCTCCGATCCATATCGAATATCTCAAGAACATGGGTGTAACCGCGTCGCTTTCGATCTCGATCATCGTCGGCGGCAAATTGTGGGGCCTGTTCGCCTGTCATCATTACGCGCCGCGTCTGCCCAATCTGGCGATGCGCACGGCGGCGGAATTGTTCGGGCAGATGTTCTCGCTGATGCTCGAGAGCCGCGAACGTGCGGAGACCGCCGAATACGAAGCCCGCGCCCGCGCCGCGACCGACCGGCTGATGGCGTCGGTGGCGCAGGACGATTCGCTGCTGCAGGACGCCGAATGGGTCGGTGAAGTGGTGTTCGATACCATTCCGGCCGACGGGGTGGCGGTGTTGCTCAACGGAGCGATGTCGCTGCACGGGCTTACCCCTGGAGCGGAGGATTTCCGGGCGCTGGTCGGCACGCTCAACAGTGTTTCCAAGGGCGAGGTGCTCGCGACCGATTCGATCCAGGCGGTGATGCCCGCAGCGGCGGCCTATGCCGAGATCGCGGCCGGGATGATCGCGATCCCGCTGTCGCGCCGCCCGCGCGATTACGTGGTACTGTTCCGCAGCGAACAGCTGCGTTCGGTGCGCTGGGGCGGCAATCCCGAGAAGGCGGTCGAAACCGGCCCGCTCGGCGACCGACTGACGCCGCGAAAGAGTTTCGAGATCTGGTCGCAGCTGGTGAAAGGGCGTTCGCTGCCGTTCACCCAGTCCGAGCGGCGGGTGGCTGAAGCCTTGCGGATCGGGATACTCGAAGTACTGGTCCGGCTGGCCGACAGCGCCGGCGAGGAACGCCAGCGCGCGGCCGAGCGGCAGGAATTGCTGATAGCCGAACTCAACCACCGGGTGCGCAACATTCTCGCGCTGATCCGCGGGCTGGTGTCGCAGACCCGCGAAGGCACTCTGGGGGTCGAGGATTTCATCGCCAATCTCGATAGCCGGGTGCAGGCTCTGGCGCGCGCGCACGAACAGGTCACCCGCGACCATTGGGCCCCGGCGCGATTGCGCGATCTGATCGAGACCGAGGCCAATGCATTCCTCACAAAGAAGCGCACCCAGCTAAAGGCCGAAGGGCCGAACGTGCTGATCCAACCCCCTGCCTTCACCGCGCTGGCGCTGGTTTTCCACGAGCTGATCACCAACGCAGTAAAGTACGGCGCGCTGTCGGATGGCGGCAGCGTTGCGGTGAACTGGAAGCTCGACGAGGATGGCAGCCTGGTGATCGACTGGGCCGAAAGCGGCGGCCCGCCGGTTATGCCCCCGTCGCGGCGCGGTTTCGGCACGGTGGTGATCGAACAGACGATCCCCCACGACCTGGGCGGCGATGCCAGGCTGCACTACCAGCTTGGCGGCCTTTCCGCCCACTTCTGCATCCCGTCGCGCCATGTCGCGGGTGTCGGCAGCGGCGAGGCGATCAGCGTTGCGCCCCCCCTGCCGGACGACGAGGCGCGGCCGCTCGCCGGGCGCAGGGTGATGCTGGTCGAGGACAGCCTGATCATCGCGCTTGACGGGGAAGACGTGCTGCGCTCGCTCGGCGCGGAAGAGGTCAAGCTTGCCGCCAGCGTCCGCGGAGCGATGAAATTGCTGGATGAATTTCCGCTCGACCTGGCGGTGCTCGACTACAATCTCGGCGCCGAGAACAGTGAGCCCATCGCTGAAGAATTGAACTATCGCGGCATCCCGTTCCTCTTCGCGACCGGCTATGGCAGCGGCCTCGACGCGGCGCGTTTTGCCAGCGTGCCGATCGTCACCAAGCCCTATGGCAAGGGCGACATCGGCAAGGCCGTGGCGAAGCTCGACGCCGGCCCCTAGCCTACGGGAACGCCGCCCTTGATGACCTTGTCGACATGCTCGAGCACGGTCACGTCGCTCAGCGGATCGCCTTTCACCGCGACGATGTCGGCCCAGGCGCCCGGCTTCAGCACCCCGACCTGGCCTTTCTGGTCGAGCGCGTCGCCGGCATTGATCGTGGCTGCGCGGATCGCGTCGAGCGGGGTCATGCCGTATTGGACCATATATTTGAACTGACCGGCCGAGGTTTCCTGCGGCATCACCCCGGCGTCCGTGCCGAACAGCATCTTGACTCCGGCCTTGAACGCCTTGCGGAAATTGTCGCGCTGAATCTGCGCGATATCGCGGTCCTTCTGGAGGTTTTCCTCCAGCACGCCGTTCTTCTTGCCTTCCGACTGGGTGTATTCGGTGTTGAAGATGTCCATCGTGAACCAGGTGCCGTGCTGTTTCGCGAGTTCGATGCCCTCGTCATCGACCAGGCTGGCGTGTTCGATCGTGTCGATGCCGGCGCGGATCGCGGCCTTGATCCCTTCGGCGCCGTGCGCATGGGCCGCGACCTTGAGCCCGACCATGTGCGCCTCGTCGGTGACGGCTTTCAATTCCTCGAAGGTCATCTGCTGCTGGCCCGGCGTGTCGCCATGCGAGAACACCCCGCCGGTCGCGCAGATCTTGATCACCCCGGCGCCGTATTTTTTCATCTCGCGCACGCGCTGGCGGAATTCGTCGGGGCTGTCGGCCACCGCGGGCGATTTCTTATCCATGCTCGGCGGGAAACCGGTGTCGTCACAGTGACCACCGGTAGCGCCGAGCGCGTAATTAGCGGTGGTGATGCGCGGGCCCTGGGTCCAGCCCTCCTCGATCGCTTCTTTCGCGCCCTCGACGTCGTAGTTCTGGTCCCCGACGTTGCGAACTGAAGTGAAGCCGTGGTCGAGCATCTTCCTTGCGTTGACCGCGCCGAGCACGGCCCAGAAGCTGTCGGTGAACTGGAGCGAATTATAGCCGCCGTATTCGGGACGCCCGTCGAGATGGACATGCATGTCGATCAATCCGGGGAGGATCGTGTCCTCGCCCAGATCGATCAAGCTTGCATCCGCAGGTGCGGCCTTACCGCTGTCGATGGAGGCGACCTTGCCGTCGGTGACGGTGATCAGCGGGTTGGCGATATATTTCCCGCTCTCGACATCAAGCAGGCGTGCGGCCTTGACGTAAACCGTCTCGGCGGCTGCGGGGCTCGCCAGCATGCCGGTGAGGGCAGTGGCAATTATCGCTTTTTGGGCGAAGCGCCGCAGCGCCGAAACGGTTGCGTTCATCCTATTCTCCGAAGGTACGCTGCCACCATCCGCGGCGCGAACCGCCTTCCGGCGCTTCTTCGGCGGCCGGTTCTTCTGCGGCAGCCTCGGCCGGAGCCTCCTCGGCCGGTGCGGCTTTGGGCTCGGGGGCTGGGGCAGCCTTCTTCGCGCGGCTGCGCTTGGGCTTGGGAGCGGGCTCGGCTTCCGCTTCCGGCTCGGGAGTGGGCGCTTCCTCGACCGGAGCTTCTTCCTTCACCTTCTTCGCGCGGCTGCGCTTGGGTTTCGGAGCAGGCTCGGCTTCGGCTTCCGGCTCGGCCGCCGGAACCTCCGCGGCGGGCGCTTCCACCGCGGGTTCTTCCTTGACCTTGCGGGCGCGGCTGCGACGGGCCTTGGGCTTTTCCTCCGCAGGCGCTTCCTCGATCGGCTCCGCGACTACCGAGATATCCTCGGCGAGATGGTCGGAGAGCTCCGCGGGGGTCTGTTCCGTGCCGGCTTCGCCTTCACCTTCGCCTTCGTCGCGGCGGCGATTGCGATTGCGTCCACCGCGGCGGCGACGCTTCTTGCGCGGCCGATCCTCGTCCTCGTCGGAACGCTCGGGCCGATCGTCGGCTTCGCCATCTTCGTCGCCCTGCTCGTCGTCGGAACGCCCCTCGCGCTCCTCGTCGGAGCCGGGCTCGTCCGAACCGCGTTCGTCACGATTGCGGCCACGTCCGCCACGGCGGCGGCGGCGGCGCTTGTTGCCGTCGTCGCGCTCGGACCGATCTTCGCGGTGTTCGCGCTCTTCTTCCTCGTCCTCGTCCTCGAAGGCGTCGAGTTCCTCGTCGTCCTCGGGCTCGTCATAGACGATCGGCTCGAACTTCGGGACCGAAGTCGGGCGCGGACCACCGGAGGTGACCCGCATCTTCGAACCTTCGTCCTCGCCTTCCGGGATCACCTGCACGGTGACGCCATAACGATCCTCGATCTCGTGGAGATCGGCGCGCTTGGCGTTGAGCATGTAGATCGAGGCTTCGGTCGAGGCGTAGAGCGTGATGATCGTGCCCTTGCCCTTGGCCGCTTCGTCCTCGATCAGGCGCAGCGCCGAAAGGCCTGCGCTCGATGCGGTACGAACCAGGCCGGTGCCATCGCAGTGCGGGCACGAGCGGGTGGTCGCCTCGAGCACGCCGGTGCGCAGGCGCTGGCGGCTCATCTCCATCAGGCCGAAGCCGGAGATGCGGCCGACCTGGATGCGCGCGCGATCGTGCTTGAGCGCGTCCTTCATCGCGCGTTCGACCTTACGGATGTTGGAGTTGTACTCCATGTCGATGAAGTCGATCACGACCAGGCCCGCCATGTCGCGCAGGCGGAGCTGGCGGGCGATCTCCTGCGCCGCTTCCATGTTGGTGGAGAGTGCGGTCTGCTCGATCCCGTGTTCCTTGGTGGAACGGCCGGAGTTGATGTCGATCGAGACCAGCGCCTCGGTCGGATTGATCACGATGTACCCGCCCGAACGCAGCTGGACGACCGGATCGTACATCGCGCTGAGCTGGTCCTCGGCGCCATAGCGCTGGAACAGCGGCACCGGATCGGAATAGGCCTTCACCCGCTTCGCGTGGCTCGGCATCAGCAATTTCATGAAATCGCGGGCGGCCCTGTAGCCGTCCTCGCCTTCGACGACGACTTCCTCGATTTCCTTGTTGTAGATGTCGCGGATCGCCCGCTTGATCAGGTCGCTGTCCGAATGAATCACCGCGGGCGCGGTGGACTTCATCGTGTTCTCGCGGATCTCGTCCCACACGCGGGCGAGATAATCGAAGTCGCGCTTGATCTCGGTCTTGTTGCGCTGCAGCCCGGCGGTGCGGACGATGCAGCCCATCGATTTCGGCAAGTTCAGCTCGGAGACGATGCTCTTCAGGCGCTTGCGGTCCCCGGCGTTGGAGATCTTGCGCGAAATCCCTCCGCCATGGGTGGAATTCGGCATCAACACGCAATAGCGGCCGGCGAGGCTGAGATAGGTGGTGAGGGCGGCACCCTTGTTGCCGCGCTCTTCCTTCACGACCTGGACCAGCAGCACCTGGCGGCGGTGGATCACGTCCTGGATCTTGTAGCGGCGGCGCAGCGCCATGCGCTTGGCGCGCACTTCATCGACTTCCTTGGCACGGGCGCGGTTGCCGCCGCCCTTGCCACCGCGACCATCGCGGCGGCCACGGCCGCGGCCGCGACGGGGGCGATCGCCGCTGCCTTCGTCGCCGTCCTCGCCGTGTTCGGCGGCGGCTTCATGCTCGCCGTCTTCGTCGTCATGCTCGTCGGAACCGTCCTCGCGGTCGTCGTCGTGCTCATCCTCGTCGTCGGCGAAGCCGCCTTCGATGGTCGCGACATCGTCCTTCTCGGAAGTGTCGATTTCTTCGACCCCGGCGAAGTCGTCGTCACCGGCTTCGGCGCGGGCGTCTTCTTCCTCTTCCTCTTCGGCGCGGAGAGCCGCTTCCTCGGCGATCGCTTCGGCCTCTTCGGCCAGCAGCGCCTCGCGGTCTTCCTTCGGGATCTGGTAATAGTCCGGGTGGATCTCGCTGAAGGCGAGGAAGCCGTGACGATTGCCACCGAAATCGACGAATGCCGCCTGCAGCGACGGTTCGACCCGGGTTACTTTAGCGAGATAGATATTGCCCTTGATCTGCTTGTGTTCGGCAGATTCAAAGTCGAACTCGTCAATCCGGTTGCCCTTGAGCACCGCCACCCGCGTTTCTTCCGGGTGGCGCGCGTCGATTAGCATGCGCGTAGCCATTGTGAATTCTCCAGGCGCGCCTGCCGCCTGCGACCCTCATCGATGAAGGGGCGGTGGCGCGCACATATGCGTGAAAACCGGCCTCGCGCTCGCGATGGCCGGAAAGTGGAATTTCGCCGGACCGCAGCGTGCGGCCGGCGAAGCGGATCGTGTCTGCGGAAAAAAGGTCGCGCGGCCCCGGAAAGCGGGTGTGCGCTGCCGCTGCGGCCGACACCGCGACGCAGCCTTGCGGCTGCGGCAGTCGGTCGGGACAGTGGCTTCTCATTTCGGCATCAACCTGTAAGCGGCCGGTTCTCTTTTGAAATCCGGCAATTATTCGGGGTAGCCGCCGGGAAACCTTTGAACGGCGGTGCCAGCACTGTGGGCGGCAACGGCGTTGGGAAGATTTCCGGGTGACAGGCTCTCCCCGATGCCGGTTAGATAGCAACCGCCGGGGAGGGGGGCAACCGCTTTGCGAAAAAAGCCAGATTTCGCTTGTCGGTAGCCAATCCCTAACCATAGACGTGGCCCGCAATGAGGGAGCGCCTGCAGGTCCTTTTGCTATTCCTGTTCCCGGTCGTGCTGATGGCCGGGCTTTACGCGCTCAAGCTCAAGCTGCCGGTTCCGGTGCTGGGGCGCGATTATGTGATCCGCATCGAACTGCCCGATCCCGGCCGCCAGATCGGCCTGCCCGAGGTTTTGGGGCCGCCCGATGCCTCGCGCCCGCTGGTGGTGATCGACGCGGGCCACGGCGGCCACGATCCGGGCGCAAACGGCGGCGGGATCGAGGAGAAGCGGCTGGTTCTCGGCCTGGCCCTCGCCTTGCGCGACCGCCTGCTGCTGCAGGGTGGGATTCGGGTCGCGCTGACCCGAAGCGACGACAGCTTCCTGGTGCTGCAGGAACGCGCCGAGATCGCCCGGCGACTGGGCGCCGACCTGTTCCTGTCGATCCACGCGGATTCGGCCGGCGACGAGAGCGGCGTTCAAGGCGCGAGCGTCTATACGCTGTCGGAGCAGGCGTCGGACGAGGCGGCGGCGCGCTTCGCCGCGCGCGAGAACGATGCCGACAAGGTCAACGGCATTTCGCTGGCGGGCCGCAGCGATGCGGTGAGTGCGATCCTGGTCGGGCTGTCTCAACGCCATGCGCAGGAGGAATCGAGCGAATTCGCCGGCCTGATCACGCGCGAAGGGCAGGGCAGCATCGTGTTCCATCCCGATCCGCGCCGCTCGGCCGCGCTGGCGGTGTTGCGCGCGCCCGATGTGCCGGGCGTGCTGTTCGAAGCGGGCTTCATCACCAATCCCGACGATGCGAAGCGGCTGACCTCGCCTGAGGGCAAGGCGCGCTTCGCCGATGCGCTGGAGCGGGCAATAAGGATATTCTTCGCGCGGAATTCCGGCGCGCTCGCGCAATAGGTCTATTCCATCGGGCGAAGGCCCCGTGCTAAGGCCCCGCCGACCATGAGCGACGCGCCCCAATCCGCCCCGCAATCGATCCACCTGCGGATCCGCCGCGAGGCGCAGACCCTGATCACCTGGTTTCGCGAAAACTGGCGCCGCAGCCGCTGGTTTCGCTGGATCTCGCTCCTGCTGGGCGCGCTGCTGCTGCTTTACGCGGTGGTGTGGATCACGATCATCCGCACGCTGCCTGACGCGCGCACGTTGCTGACCTATCAGCCGCCGCTGCCGACGATGGTTCGCGGGTATGACGGCGAGATCGTCGATTCCTACGCCCGCGAACGGCGCGTCCAGCTGCAATTCCGCGATTTTCCAAAGCCTCTGATCAACGCCTATCTCTCGGCCGAAGACAAGACCTTCTGGACCCACGGCGGGGTCGATGTGACCGGTCTGGCCGGCGCGGTGTTCGATTACGTGACCAAGATCGGCAGCGGGCAGCGCGCGCGGGGCGGCTCGACTATCACCCAGCAGGTCGCGAAGAACATTCTCGTCGGCAATGAATATTCGGTTGGGCGCAAGCTCAAGGAAATGCTGCTCGCGCGCAAGATTGAAGGGGTGCTCTCGAAGCAGCAGATCCTCGAACTCTATCTCAACGAAATCCCGCTCGGCCGCCGCAGTTTCGGCGTGCAGGCCGCCAGCCGGGCCTATTTCGGCAAGGACGTCGCCGATCTCTCGCTGAACGAATCCGCATTTCTCGCGATCCTGCCCAAGGCGCCCGAACAATACGGCCGCCCGCAGAACCAGGCGAAGGCGATTTCCCGGCGCAACTGGGTGCTGGACGAGATGGTCCAGAACGGCTTCGTTACCCGCGCGGCGGCCGATGCCGCCAAGGCGATGCCGCTTGGCCTGGTCACCCAGCGCCCCGAATATGCGACGGTGGACGCCGGCTATTTCATGGAGGAAGTCCGCCGGCAACTGATTGAGAAATTCGGCGAGCAGGCGAGCGACGGGCCAAACAGTGTCTATGCGGGCGGCCTGTGGGTGCGGACTTCGCTCGATCCCGAATTGCAGAAGGCCGGCGCCGACGCGCTGCGGGCCGGGCTAATGCGCTATGGGGGCAACCGCGCGTGGGACAAGCCGCTCGGCACGCTCAAGGTCGACGACGACAATTGGCGCGGGTTGCTGCAGAATTCGTTCCTGTCGATCAACTATCTCGACTGGAAGGTCGGTGTCGTGATCGCCCGCGACGGCGGCAATGCGCGGATCGGCTTTGCCGATGGATCGCAGGCGCCGCTCGTCGGCCTGCCGGACAAGCTCAGGCAAGGCGACGTGATCGCCGCATCGCCCGAAGGTGGCGCGTGGAAAGTGCGCACCATCCCCGAGATTTCCGGCGGCTTCCTCGCCGAAGATCCGAACAACGGCCGGGTGCTCGCGATGCAGGGTGGGTTCGACCCGCGGCTGGGCGCGTTCAACCGCGCGACCCAGGCGCTGCGCCAGCCGGGCTCGACGATCAAGCCGTTCGTCTACGCCACCGGGCTCGACCAGGGCATGACCCCGGCGACAATGGTCCCCGATCAAGCCTATTGCGTCTATCAGGGCGCGGCGCTGGGCGAGAAATGCTTCCGCAACTTCGACAGTCGCGGCGTCGGCGGCGAACATACGATGCGCTGGGGCCTCGAACAGTCGCGCAATCTGATGACCGTTCATATCGCGGCCGACGCCGGGATGGAAAACGTCACCCGCACCTTCCGCCGGGTCGGGATCGGCAATTACGACAACTACCTCAGCTTCGCGCTCGGCGCGGGCGAAACCACCGTGTCGAAGATGGTCAACGCCTATTCGGCACTGGTCGCGCAGGGCATTCAGCACCCGCAGACCGTGATCGACTTTATCCAGGATCGGAACGGCAAGGTGATCTGGCGCGCCGACCAGCGCGAATGCACTGGCTGCAACATGGACCAGTGGGACGGCAAAGCGATGCCGCGCTTCGCTTCCTCTGGCAAGCAGGTGCTCGATCCGCGCACCGCCTTCCAGGTTGTGCATATGCTCGAAGGCGTGGTCCAGCGCGGCACCGCGGTGGTTCTGCGTGATCTTAATTTCCCACTGTTCGGCAAGACCGGCACCACCACCGGGCCGACCAACGTATGGTTCGTCGGCGGGTCGCCCGATATCGTCGCCGGGGTCTATATGGGTTACGACCAGCCGCGCAGCCTTGGCGGCTATGCACAGGGCGGAACGCTGGCTGCGCCGATCTTCAAGCAATTCGTGAAGGAAAGTCGCGACCACTGGGACGGGCAGCCGTTCGTTGCGCCAGAGGGCATCCGGATGGTCCGGATCGACCGGGCGAGCGGTCGGCAGGTATTCGGCGATTGGCCGAGCACCGATCCCAAGGCCGCGACGATCTGGGAAGCGTTCAAGCCCGATACCGAGCCGCGCCGAGGCGGTGGGCTACAGGATGACATCGATTCGGTGCGCGACCTCGTCATCGCGCAACTCAAGCGCCGGGCGCAGAACGCCGCGCAAGGTCCAGCCGCCGGCGATGCGGCCGCGCACCAGCCGGAAAACTTTGCAGAAGAGCAGGGTGGGCTCTATTAGGAAGCTAAGGTTCGCCTTGGGACGGGCATTCCGATTGGGAGGATAGACAATGATCGCACGTACTCTCGCCGCTTTGGCCGCACTCGCACTGGCCGCCGCGCCAGGGCATGCCGAACTCAAGAAAGGCGCACCCGCGCCGATGTTCGTCGCCAATGGTGCCCAGGCCGGCAAGCCAATCCGGTTCGATCTCAAGCAGGCGCTGAAGAAGGGCCCGGTCGTGCTCTATTTCTTCCCGGCCGCCTTCACTCCGGGCTGCAATATCGAAGCTGCCGCCTTCGCGCAGGCGATCCCCGACTTCAAGAAGGCGGGCGCTACCGTGGTCGGCCTGACGATGGGCAACGTCGAGCAGCTCTCCGATTTCTCTTCGAAGCATTGCGCCGGCCAGTTCCCGGTCGCGGTGGCGGACAACAAGATCAAGGCCGAATACGACGTCGACCTCAAGAAGCCCGACGGCACCTCGACCGGCTATACGGACCGCACGACTTACGTGATCGCCCGTAACGGCAAGATCATGATGGCCTATACGGCGATGAAGCCGAACGACCACATCGCCAACAGCCTTGCCGCGGTAAAGGCGCTCAGCAGCAAGAAGAGCTGAGCTCTTCGCGATCGGACGGCCACGACTGGCCGCCCGCCTTTACAATCGGTCGCCTTCCGCCTAGCGCGCCGCTCTGAAATATCGGAGTGAAGTGTCATGCGTGCCGAGGGGCAGGCCCATATCGACCGGATCGAAGCCGCGCTGGCGCTGGTCCGCCGCTCGCTCGACTGGGACCGCGCCGTGCGCCGGCTCGACGAGCTCAACGCGCGGGTCGAGGACCCGACCCTGTGGGACGATCCCAAGCAGGCCGAGCAGGTGATGCGCGAGCGGCGACGGCTCGAAGCCTCGATCGGTGCGGCCAATGCGATCAAGGACGAAATGGCCAATGCGGTCGAATTCGTCGAGCTGGGCGAAGCCGAAAGCGACGACGACACGGTTCGCGAAGGGCTCGACGCGCTGAAGGCGCTGGCCGATCGGGCGGATGCGGACAAGGTCCAGGCGCTGCTCTCGGGCGAGGCCGACGCCAACGACAGCTATATCGAAATCCATGCCGGCGCGGGCGGGACCGAGAGCCAGGACTGGGCCGAAATGCTCCAGCGGATGTACACCCGCTGGGCCGAACGCCACGGCTTCAAGGTCGAGCTGGTCGATTACCATTCGGGGGAGCAGGCCGGGATCAAATCGGCCACGCTGTTGGTCAAGGGCGAGAACGCCTATGGCTACGCCAAGACCGAGAGCGGCGTCCACCGCCTCGTCCGGATCAGCCCCTACGACAGCTCGGCCCGCCGCCACACCAGCTTCAGCTCGGTCTGGGTGTTCCCGGTGATCGACGACAATATCGAGATCGAGGTCAACCCCGCCGATCTCAAGATCGACACCTACCGCGCTTCGGGCGCGGGTGGGCAGCACGTCAACACCACCGATTCCGCGGTCCGGATCACCCACGCGCCGTCCGGCATCGTGGTCGCCAGCCAGATCGACCGCTCGCAGCACAAGAACCGCGAAATCGCGATGAACATGCTAAAGGCCCGGCTGTTCGAGGAAGAGATGCGCAAGCGCGAGGAGGCCGCGAGCACCGAGCATGCGTCGAAGAGCGACATCGGCTGGGGCCACCAGATCCGCTCCTACGTCCTCCAGCCATACCAGCTGGTGAAGGATCTGCGCACCGGCGCCACCTCGACCGCGCCCGATGATGTGCTCGACGGCGATATCGACGATTTCATCTCCGCCGCGCTCGCCCAGCGGGTGACCGGCGAGACGGTCGACGTGGAGGACGTCGATTGAGGCTGATTGCCGCTCTTTGCCTGGCTACGCTGGCGCTGGCGGGCGGCTGCGCGAAGCAGGAGGACGCCAAGCGCCCCGATACTTCGCGCGAGTTTCCGCAGGCCTCGCGCCCGGTCTCGTCGAGTTCGGAGACCAACGCCGCGAGTGAGCGGTCACGCGACGACCGGAACGAAGCTACCACGGTGATGGATCTCGCACATATCGCACCCGGAATGACGGTCGCCGACATCGGCGCGGGCGAAGGCTACTATACCGTCCGCCTGTCGGAACGCGTCGGCGTGCATGGGCGGGTGCTGGCACAGGATATCGATCAGGGCGCGATCGAACGGCTGGGTACCCGGGTCGAGCGCGAGCGGCTCGACAATGTCTCGATCAAGCTCGGCGCGGAAGACGATCCGAAATTGCCCGAAGACAGCTTCGACCGCGTGTTCATGGTCCACATGTATCATGAGGTGACCGAGCCTTACGCCTTCCTCTGGCGGTTGCGCCCGGCGCTGCGCGAACACGGTCAGGTGGTCGTCGTCGATGTTGACCGGCCGACCGGCCAGCACGGCATTCCTCCCAAGCTGCTGTTCTGCGAAATGGATCATGTGGGCTTCCGTCTGGTCGAATTTGTCCGTAAACCGGAACTCGCAGGCTATTATGCGCAATTCGAAGCCGTTGGTGATCGGCCCGAGCCGAAAGACATTCAACCCTGTCGCCAGCCGGGTGACGAAAGCAACAAATAACCCGGCCAGCGGGGCGCGCACTTTTTAGGAACGCACATGAGTTTCAAGGGATTACGGCCCATCCTCTATGGTGGCCGCGAAGTATGGCCGCTGATCGAGGGCGGCAAAGGCGTCGCCGCCACCAATCATGCCTCATCGGGTGCCTGGGCGGCCGCCGGCGGCATCGGCACAGTGAGCGCAGTGAACGCCGATTCGTACGATATGGACGGCAATTTCATTCCGCAGGTCTATCCGCAGCGCACCCGCGTCGAACGGCACGAACAGCTGATCCGCTATGCGATCGACGGAGCGGTGGAGCAGGTCCGCCGGGCTTATGACATCGCCAGCGGCAAGGGCGCGATCAACATCAACGTGCTGTGGGAAATGGGCGGCGCGCAGGCGGTGCTCGAAGGTGTCTTGGAGAAGACCCGCGGGCTCGTGACCGGTGTCACCTGCGGCGCGGGTATGCCCTACAAGCTCGCCGAGATCGCCGCGAACTTCAACGTCAACTATCTCCCGATCATCAGTTCCGCCCGCGCCTTCCGCGCGCTGTGGAAACGGTCCTACAACAAGGTCGCCGAACTGATGGCGGCGGTAGTCTATGAGGACCCGTGGCTGGCCGGCGGGCACAACGGCCTGTCCAACGCCGAAGACCCTCTCAAGCCGGAAGATCCGTACCCCCGCGTGAAGCTGCTGCGCGAGACGATGCGCCAGGAAGGCGTGTCGGACGATGTGCCGATCATCATGGCCGGCGGCGTGTGGTTCCTGCGCGACTGGGACAATTGGATCGACAATCCCGAACTCGGCCAGATCGCGTTCCAGTACGGCACCCGCCCGCTGTTGACGCATGAAAGCCCGATCCCGCAGGCCTGGAAAGACCGCTTGCGCACGCTCGATCCGGGCGACGTGTTGCTGCACAAGTTCTCGCCCACCGGCTTTTACAGTTCGGCGGTGCGCAATCCCTTCCTGCGCAACCTGGAAGAGCGCTCGGAACGCCAGATCCCCTATTCGCGGGTCGCGGCGGGCGAGCACACCGTGGAACTCGACGTCGGGGTCAAGGGCAAGAACTTCTGGGTCGCTCCGAAGGACCGCGATCGCGCGCGTGCATGGTCGGGCGCGGGCTTCACCGAAGCGCTCAAGACGCCGGACGACACCGTGGTGTTCGTGACCCCGGCCGAACGCTCGGTCATCCGCCAGGACCAGGCCGATTGCATGGGCTGCCTGTCGCATTGCGGCTTCTCGTCGTGGAAGGATCATGACGACTACACCACCGGCCGCCTCGCCGATCCGCGCAGCTTCTGCATCCAGAAGACCCTGCAGGACATCGCCCACGGCGGCGACGTCGAGCAGAACCTGATGTTCGCCGGCCACGCGGCCTACCGCTTCAAACAGGACCCGTTCTATTCGAACAATTTCACCCCGACGGTGAAGGAACTGGTCGACCGGATTTTGACGGGAGACTGAGCGGTACCTTTTTGGCCCACTTTCCAACCCTCGTCATTCTGAACTTGTTTCAGGATCCATTGTGCCGAATACGAAGGTGCGGGCGTGTGGGGGACTCCTATCCGCTGACGCCGCGTTCTTACCCCTTCGCTCCGGTCTGGACGTGCGGGACGCGGGGGCTCCCGCCTTTGGGCCCTAAAGCCCCAGCACGCTAAGCCCCGGATGATCCGCCGGGCGGGCGCCGCTCGGCCAATGGAACTTGCGTTCGCTCTCGGCGATCGCGAGATCGTTGATTGAGGCGAAGCGGCGGGCCATCAGGCCATCGGCGTCGAATTCCCAATTCTCGTTGCCATAGGACCGGTGCCACTGGCCGCCGGCGTCGTGCCATTCATAGGCGAAGCGCACCGCGATGCGATTGCCTTCGAAAGCCCAGACTTCCTTGATCAGTCTGTAATCGAGTTCGCGCGCCCATTTGCGGGTCAGGAATTCCACGATCTGCGCCCGCCCACGCGGAAACTCGGCGCGGTTCCGCCATTCGCTGTCCTCGGTATAGGCGAGCGAGACGCGTTCCGGATCGCGCGAGTTCCACGCATCCTCCGCCA
Organism: Candidatus Andeanibacterium colombiense; assembly: GCA_029202985.1. Classification (GTDB taxonomy): domain Bacteria; phylum Pseudomonadota; class Alphaproteobacteria; order Sphingomonadales; family Sphingomonadaceae; genus Andeanibacterium; species Andeanibacterium colombiense. The sequence goes on from CP119316.1 coordinate 242,158, forward strand.
TCCGGGCCTTCTGCGCGGCGGTTTCCGTGGTGAAGGGTGGGAAGGGGGGACGGGCCATCACACCGCGTCCGGCAGGGCTTCGCCCGCGATCCAGGCCTGGATGTTGCGGATGATTTTCTCGCCCGCTTCGGTGCGCCCCTCCACCGTCGCGCTGCCGAGATGGGGCAAAGCAGTGACGTTTTTCAGGTGCATGAATTCGGGGCGGATGTTGGGTTCGCCGACGAACACGTCGAGCCCGGCGCCGCCGAGATGCCTGCTTTCGAGCGCGGCGATCAGCGCCGGCTCGTCGATCAGGTCGCCCCGGCCGCTGTTGATCACGAAGGAGCCTGGCTTCATCGCCGCGATCCGTTCCGCATTCAGCATTCCGCGGGTCTCGGGGGTGGAGGGACAGTTGAGCGAGAGATAATCGGCGGTGCGGATCAATTGCTCGAGATCGGGCTGAAACCGCACGCCGAGTGTCGTTTCCTCCGCTTCGGGCAGGCGGCGACGATTGTTGTAGGCGATTTCCATCCCGAAGGCGCGCGCGCGGCTCGCCAGTTCCTTGCCGATCGCGCCCATGCCGACGATGCCGAGCAGCTTGCCGCGCAGGTTGCGTCCGAGCAGCCGCGACGGCGCCCAGCCGTCCCACTCGCCCGCAGCGACCATGCGGATGCCTTCCGACAGGCGGCGGGTAGCGTTAAGGATCAGCGCCATAGTGATGTCGGCGGTGTCGTGGGTGAACACATCGGGCGTGTTGGTGACCGCGATGCCCTTCGCCTTGAGTGCCGGGATGTCGAGGTGATCGGTCCCGGCGCCGAAATTGGCGACCAGCTTCAGGCGTTCGCCCGCCTGGTCGATCATCGCCGCGTCGATCTTGTCGGTGACATTGGGCACCAGCACGTCGCAGTCCTGCATCGCCGCGATCAGCGCGTCGCGGGTCAGGGCGCGGTCTTCCGGGTTGAATACGGTGTCGAACAATTCGGCCATCTTCGGCTCGACGCCGGGGAGGGGACGGGTGACGATTACGCGGGGCTTGATGCTGCTCATGGGCGAGCCGCTATGCGCGCGGGGGTTACGGGTCAAGCGCGCTTGAAGCATCGGCGCTCAACGACGTAAGAAGCGCAATGCGATTCCTTGTCCGTCTCCTGAGCTTTACTTTGCTGTGCGTCCCGGCGGCAATTTACGCGCAGAACCGAGAGACGCCCTATTGGGCCTCGCTCCGTTCCCACGAAGTGAACATGCGCGTGGGGCCGAGCGAGGATTACCAGGTGTCCTGGGTCTATCGCCGCGAGGGGCTGCCCGTGAAAGTCGTACGCCTGCGCGAAGGCTGGCGGCTGGTTCGCGATCCGGACGGCGCACAAGGTTGGATTCTCGCCCGCCTGCTCAACCCGGCCCGCACCGGACTGGTGATCGGCAAGGGCCCGACCGCGATCCGCGCGGGCGCTTCGGAAGCTGCGAAGCTGCTCTGGAACGTCGAGCCGGGCGCGATCGGCAAGCTTGGCGATTGCGACGAAGGCTGGTGTGAATTGAACGTTCGCGGACATAAAGGGTGGGTCCGCCAGTCGCGCCTGTGGGGCGCCGGCGAACCCTGACCCGATATTTTACCCCAGCTTGGTGAGCTTGAGGGGCGCGCCCTTGTCCGGCGTGGCCGTGAGCGTCCCGTCCTCGCTCGACCCGCTCATCGTGTAGCATTCCGGAGCCGATCCGGCGGCCGACGAGGTGAAGCAGGTCTTCCCGTCCTTCAGTTCCCAGGTGCCCGCGTCGCTGACGATGCCCGCCGAGGCATCGGTATAGGTGTGATTGGCCTCGAGCACCGAAGACATCTTCTTACCGTCAGGACCGGTGTATTGATAACTCCCGACCATCTGCTCGTCGGGGGTGTTCGGTTTTTCGGTCGGCGCTTCGGTGGGCTGCGACGCCGAGCAGGCAGTCAAAGACGCAAGTGCAGCGACTAAAAGGATATTTCTCATTTATTCCCCTCCCTTATATTTAAGAGAGGGGAGTTTTATCACAGATCGGGCCGAAGCCCAAAGATAGCGGTCAGACCAATTCGACCGCCAGCGCCGTGCCTTCGCCGCCGCCGATGCACAGGCTGGCGACGCCGCGGGTTTTCCCCTGGGTCTTGAGCGCGTTGATCAGCGTGACGAGGATGCGGGTGCCGCTGGCGCCGATCGGGTGGCCGAGCGCGGTGGCGCCGCCGTTGACGTTGATCTTGTCGTGCGGAATGCCGAGATCGTGCATCGCGAACATCGGCACGCAGGCGAAAGCCTCGTTGATCTCGAACAGATCGACATCGCCGATCGTCCAGCCGGCCTTCGCCAGCACCTTGCCGATCGCGCCGACCGGGGCGGTGGTGAATGCGCGAGGTTCCTGCGCATGGGCGGCCATCGCGACGATCTTCGCGACCGGCGTGAGGCCCTTCTCCTTCGCCACGCTCTCACGCGTGATGACCACCGCGGCGGCGCCGTCCGAGATCGAGCTGGACGAGGCGGCGGTGATCGTGCCGTCCTTGGCGAAGGCCGGGCGCAGCTGCGGGATCTTCTCCGGGCGGCCCTTGCCGGGCTGCTCGTCGGTCTCGACCGTCACGTCGCCGGCGCGGCTGAAATAGGTCACCGGCACCACTTCGTCGGCAAACGCGCCGCCAGCGATCGCGGCATTGGCGCGGCGCAGGCTCTCGATCGAATATTCGTCCATCCCCTCGCGGGTCAGCTGGTATTCGTTGGCGGTGTCCTGCGCGAAGCTGCCCATTGCGGCACCGGCTTCGTAGGCGTCTTCGAGCCCGTCGAGGAACATATGATCATAGGCGGTGTCGTGCCCGATCCGCGCGCCCGAACGGTGCTTCTTCAGCAGATAGGGAGCATTGGTCATGCTCTCCATCCCGCCCGCGACGACCAGATCGATCGATCCGGCGGCGAGCGCCTCGGCGCCCATGATGACCGTCTGCATGCCCGAGCCGCAGACCTTGTTGACCGTGGTCGCCTGAACCGACTTGGGCAGGCCCGCCTTCAGCGCCGCCTGGCGGGCGGGCGCCTGGCCGAGCCCGGCCGGAAGCACGCAGCCCATGTATATCCGCTCGATATCGTCCCCCGCGACGCCGGCGCGCTCGACCGCGGCCTTGACCGCCGTCGCGCCGAGATCGGTGGCCGAAACATCGGAGAATACGCCCTGCATCCCGCCCATCGGAGTGCGTGCGTAGGAGAGGATCACGATCGGGTCGGCTGCGGAGAACTCGGACATGGCGGAAACTCTGCCTTTCGCGTAGGAATTGTGTTCGCGGCATCTAGGGATGCGATGCGGCGAAATCAATTCATCATCCCTGACAGGAGCGACTGCGCGTGACCGGAAAATTGCTCTGGGCGCTGCTGCCGGCAGCCCTCCTGCTGGCCGGAGCGGCGCGGGCCGAGCCTCCGCAGTGGCGCCCGGTGAATGCGGCGACCGGTCAGATGAAGGCGCCCGAAGACCTCGCACTGCTGGCGCAGGATTTTCCCGACAGTGCGACTGTCCACCTGCGGCTGCTCAACGCTCTGGCCGAAGCGGGAGACACCGAGGGCGCCGGCAAGGAGGCATTGCAGCTGGCGGTGCGCGGTTATGCCTTCACACCGGCCTCGGAACAGGTGCTGAGCCGCTATCTCGACATCGACTACGCGCAGTGGCTCGCCTCGGCGATGCAGGTCAACCGCCGCCAGATCCAGGCCAGCGCCCTGTTGGCGAGCCTTCCGGCCGAAGCGCAATTGGTGGAAAGCATCGCGCGCGATCCGAAAACCGGCGATCTCTATGCGACCACGGTGGTTTCGCGCGCGCTCTACGTGAAGCGCGGCGCGGGCGAGTGGCAGCGGCTCGACCTGCCGGGCGCCGGCAGCCTTTCGGGGATCGCCTACGATCCGAAGGCGAAGCTGTTGTGGATCGCCTCGGGCAATGTCGACCAGACGCCGGGCGAGAAAGTCAAAGCGGCGCTGCTCGGCTTCGATCCCGCCACCGGCACGGTCGTCCGGCGGCTCGAGACCGGCGGCGAGGGCGCACTCGGCGATGTCGCGGCAGGGGATGACGGCAGCATCTATGCGTCCGACCCGCTGCGGGGCATCGTCTACACCGCCGCTCCGGCCGATATCGGGCTGCGCGTGCTGGTCGGTCCGGGAATGTTCCGCTCGCCGCAGGGGCTGGTCGCGGTTCCGGGCGGGAAATTGCTGATCGTCAGCGACTATCGCTATGGTCTCGCGGTGCTCGACATCGCGAGCGGCAAGGCCTCGCGTCTCACCGCGGCCAAGCCGGCACTGCTCGACGGGATCGACGGGATATGGCGCAACGGCCGGAGCCTGATCGCGATGCAGAACGGCGTTTCGCCAAAGCGGATCGTCAAGCTCGACATGGCCGGCGACTGGCGCACGATCGGCAGGCTGACCATCCTGGAGAGCGATCATCCGGACTGGAGTGAACCCGCCGGCGGCACGCTCGACGACGGGCGATTGCTCTATGTCGCGACCGGCCAGTGGGACCGCTTCGGCGAGGGTGGAGCACCGGTGGACGGAACTGCGCCGGGCGCCACGGAGATCAGGGCGCTGCCGCTGGGGAAATGAATGGTTCGAAGGGCCGATTCCAGCCCGCTCCGGCCTTGCGCCATGCCGGAGCAGGGCTTAGAGGCGGCTCGAATCTTTCCGTTTCTTTCCGAGACTCACCTGTGGTCGATCTATCAGCATATCTTCCGATCCTGATCTTTCTCGTGATCGCGGCGGGTCTCAGCTCGGCCTTCGTGTTCCTGCCGATGGGCGTCGCCCGGCTGACCGGGGCGCATAACCCAGATGCGGAAAAGCTCAGCGAATATGAATGCGGTTTTCCCGCCTTCGAGGACCCGCGCAGCCAGTTCGACGTGCGCTTCTACCTCGTCGCGATCCTGTTCATCATCTTCGATCTCGAAGCGGCGTTCCTGTTCCCCTGGGCCGTCAGCCTCGATGTCACCGGCTGGCCGGGCTGGATCACGATGATGGTGTTCATCTTCGAACTGGTGATCGGCCTGATCTATGCCTGGAAGAAGGGAGCGCTCGAATGGGAGTGATCGAACCCGCAAGCGCGACCATTGGCGGCGGTGCGGTCACCGCGCCTGACCAGTCGTTCTTCAACAGCCTCAATTCCGAAGTTTCGGACAAGGGCTTCCTCGTCACGTCGACCGAGGAACTGTTTACCTGGGCCCGTACCGGCTCGCTGTGGTGGATGACCTTCGGCCTCGCCTGCTGCGCGGTCGAGATGATCCATGTGAACATGCCCCGCTACGACATGGAGCGCTTCGGCGCCGCCCCGCGCGCATCCCCGCGCCAGAGCGACGTGATGATCGTCGCCGGCACGCTATGCAACAAGATGGCCCCGGCGCTGCGCAAGGTTTACGACCAGATGTCGGATCCGAAATACGTGATCTCGATGGGCAGCTGCGCCAATGGCGGCGGCTATTACCACTACAGCTACAGCGTCGTGCGCGGCTGCGACCGGATCGTGCCGGTCGATATCTACGTGCCGGGCTGTCCGCCGACCGCCGAGGCTCTGCTCTACGGCGTGATGCAGCTCCAGCGTAAGATCCGCCGCGTCGGGACGATCGAACGTTAATATGGCCGCAGTTCTCCACTCCGCCCCCAGGATCGCCGAGATCGATGGGATCGCCGCCACGCTCTCGGGCGCGCTGGGCAAGATGCTGCTCCATGCCAAGGAAGAGTATGGCGAGATCGTGCTGTCAGTCGTGCGCGAGAACGTGGAAGACGCGCTGCGCCTGCTGCGCGACGAGCATGGCTACCAGCAGCTGATGGAAATCGCCGGGGTCGATTACCCCGCGCGCGAAGAGCGTTTCGACGTCGTCTACATGCTGCTCAGCCTCACGAAGAACCACCGCATCATGGTCAAGTGCCGCGCGGCCGAGAACACGCCGGTCCCGACCGTCACCACGCTGTGGCCGAATGCGGGTTGGCTCGAGCGCGAAGTGTTCGACATGTACGGCGTGCTGTTCGACGGGAACACCGACCTGCGGCGGATCCTCACCGATTACGGTTTCGAGGGGCATCCTTTCCGCAAGGACTTCCCGCTCACCGGCTATCAGGAACTGCGCTACTCCGAAGACGAGAAGCGCGTCGTCTACGAGCCGGTCGAACTGGCGCAGGATCTGCGCAGCTTCGATTTCATGAGCCCGTGGGAAGGCGCGCAATACGTCCTTCCGGGGGACGAAAAGGCCTCCGAGCAGCCCGCGCCGCCGCCGGTCGCACAGCCCAAGACGACCGACAAGCCCGCCGATACCGGCGCAGGCAAGCCGGCCAACGAAGCGGCGCCGAAGAAAACGTCTGCCGGCGGTCCTGCCCAGAAGCGCACCGCGAAGCAGGAGCCGACCGCACCGGCTCCGACCGAGGATCGCCCGGCCCGCAAGCCGCGCGCGAAGAAAGCCGGCAACGAAGGCGGCAGCGGCCCCGCACCGGAGGGTAGCTGACCATGAGCGGCCTCACACTAGAAACCTCGCCGACCACCGGCGACGAGCAGATCACCAATTACACGATCAACTTCGGCCCCCAGCACCCGGCCGCGCACGGCGTGCTGCGGATGGTGATGGAGCTCGACGGCGAGATCATCGAGCGGATCGATCCGCATATCGGCCTGCTCCACCGCGGCACCGAGAAGCTGATCGAGCACAAGACCTATCTCCAGGCGCTGCCCTATTTCGACCGGCTCGACTATTGCTCGCCGCTCGCGATGGAGCACAGCTACGTCCTCGCGATCGAGAAGCTGCTTAACCTGGAAGTGCCAATCCGCGCGCAATACCTCCGCGTGCTGTTCGCCGAGCTGACCCGCATCTGCAACCACATGCTCAACATGGGGTCGCACGTGATGGACGTCGGCGCGATGACGCCGAACCTCTGGCTGTTCGAAATCCGCGAGGATTGCCTCAACTTCTTCGAACGCGCCTCGGGCGCGCGGATGCACTCGGCCTGGTTCCGCCCCGGCGGCGTGCATCAGGACGTGCCGCTCAAGCTGCTGACCGACATCGCCGACTGGCTCGACACGCGCCTGCCGGAACTGTTCGAAGACGCGATGAGCCTGGTGGTCGACAACCGCATCTTCAAACAGCGCAATGTCGACATCGCGATCGTCAGCAAGGAAGACGCGGTGGCTTGGGGCTTCTCCGGCCCGATGATCCGCGCCGCCGGCATCCCGTGGGACATCCGCAAGAGCCAGCCTTACGACGTCTATGACCGGATGGATTTCGAGATCCCGGTCGGCACCAATTCCGACTGCTACGACCGCTTCATGGTCCGCGTCGAGGAAGTGCGCCAGTCGGCCCGCATCATGAAGCAGTGCCTGGCAGAAATGCCCGAAGGCCCGACCGCATCGAGCGACCAGAAGATCGTGCCGCCCAAGCGCGGCGAGATGAAGCAGTCGATGGAAGCGTTGATCCATCACTTCAAGCTCTACACCGAAGGCTTCCACGTTCCGGCGGGCGAAGTCTATGTCGCGACCGAAAGCCCCAAGGGCGAATTCGGCGTGTTCCTGGTGAGCGACGGTTCGAACAAGCCCTACCGCTGCAAGATCCGCCCGACCGCCTTCAGCCACCTCCAGGCGATGGACTTCATGTCCAAGGGCCACATGCTCCCCGACGCGACCGCCATCCTTGGCGCGATCGACGTGGTGTTCGGGGAGTGTGACCGGTGAGCGTGCAAGAACTCGCACCTGTGAATCATTTCGGGTTTGACGGTCCCGCTAACCGACTGGCCGGTTACGAACCGGGCTTCGCTGCGTTGGCTTCCGTCGCATATCTGGCCGTTTTGCTGCTTATTTTTCGGCGGGTGGCAAAAGGTCATTCTATATTCGTCGCCGCTTTCGCTTCGATAATTGGCGCGTGGCTGACTACTGCATTTATCTGTGTGATTGGTTGGGTTAGCACGCCTGATTATTACGGGGGGCAAGAGGCTGCCACGCTTTGGCTTGCGACTGCCGTTTCGGCATGCCTCTTTCTTTGGACGGCGATTTGTTTGGTTTCCGCAAAATTGAGCCAGCGTCATGGCTGACCTCCTCGAAACCGCCAAACAGATGATCGCGTATTACAACGCGCAGGATCCCGACGCCTATGTGTCGCTGATGACGGACGATGCCTGCGAGGCGAATTACCGTGGCGCGGTGGTGCGCGAAGGCAAGGAAGGCACGCGCGAGGGGCTGAAGGCCGCGTTCGCGCGCTGGCCGCAGAACCATGCCGAGATCCGCGAAGCGCAGGAAATCGGCAATTATGTCCTGATGCGCGAACATGTCACCCGCGGCCCCGCGACCGATGGGTCCGATCTGGTCGAGCCGTTCGACGTGATCGCGATCTACACCTTCGAAGGCGGCAAGTGTGCGCGCGTGGAGTTCGTTCGATGATCGAACCCACGAACCGCTGGAAAATGGGAGGCGGGGCAACCGTCCTCATAACCGTCGCTATCCTGCTGTGGATCGAATTTTCCGAACCGGCTTTGGCTGGGTGGAATATCGTGCTTGCCCTGCTGATGGGCGGAACTCTTATTGCCGCGTTTTTCCTCCAACGGTTTTTCCGCGCTCATATCGGCGAGATCGGCGAAGCGCGGTTCGATACTCATAATCCGGATCGTACCAATGGCTGACCGTCATCTCGAACCCGATACGCCCGAGCTGCGCGCTCGCTGGTCGGGCTTTGCCTGGAACGAGGCGAATGTCGCCAAGGCGAAGGAGATCGTCGCGCGCTATCCGGCCGGGCGCCAGCGTTCGGCGGTGATGCCGCTGCTCGATCTTGCCCAGCGCCAGGTCGGCGCGGAGACCAACACGCAGGGCTGGCTGCCGCTGCCGGTGATGGAATATGTCGCGGCCTATCTCGACATGCCGATCATCCGCGTGGTCGAGGTCGCGACCTTCTATTTCATGTACAATCTCGTGCCGGTCGGCCGCTTCCACGTGCAGGTCTGCGGGACCACCCCGTGCATGCTGCGCGGCTCGGACGATCTGATCGCCGCGTGCAAGAAGCGTGGCATGCATTTCGGCCATGTCAGCGACGACGGTTTGTGGACCCTCACCGAGGTCGAATGCATGGGCAATTGCTCCTCGGCCCCGATGGTCCAGATCAACGACGACAATTACGAGGATCTGACCGCCGAGAGCCTCGACGCGATCCTCGACGCGCTGGCCGCGGGCAAGCAGCCGAAGACCGGTACCCAGCTCAAGGATCGCCATACGGTCGAGCCCGAGGGCGGGCCGACGACGCTCACGGCGATGGTCACCGAAAACCATGATTACCGGGGGGAATGGTGAGCGATATCCTCATCCCGGCCGGCATCGCGGTCGTCGGCGTGTTCATCGCCTGGAAGCTACTTGCGGGCCTCGTCAAGCTCGCGGCGATGGTCGTCATCGTCGGCCTGGCCGCCTATCTCTATTTCGGAGGGGTCCTCTGATGCTCGCGGACAAGGACCGCATCTTCACCAATCTCTATGGCTTCCAGCCGTGGAACCTGGGCGCCGCGCAGGCGCGGGGGGATTGGGACAACACCAAGGCGCTGCTCGCGCGCGGCCAGGATGCAATCATCGACGAGATGAAGGCTTCGGGCCTGCGCGGCCGTGGCGGCGCGGGCTTCCCGACCGGCATGAAGTGGAGCTTCATGCCCAAGGAAGCGCCCAAGGACCAGTTCGGCAATCCGCGCCCGAGCTTCCTCGTCATCAACGCCGACGAGAGCGAGCCGGGCAGCTGCAAGGACCGCGAGATCATCCGCCACGATCCGCACAAGCTGATCGAAGGCGCGCTGGTCGCCGGCTTCGCGATGCGCGCGCGGGCGGCCTATATCTACATCCGCGGCGAATATATCCGTGAGGCCGAGACGCTGTTCGCGGCCGTGCAGGAAGCCTATGACGCCGGCCTGATCGGCAAGAATGCCTGCAAGAGCGGCTACGATTTCGACGTTTTCGTCCATCGCGGTGCGGGCGCGTACATCTGCGGCGAAGAGACCGCGATGCTCGAAAGCCTCGAAGGCAAGAAGGGCCAGCCGCGGCTCAAGCCGCCGTTCCCGGCCGGTGCGGGCCTTTATGGCTGCCCGACCACGGTCAACAACGTCGAGAGCATCGCCGTTGCCCCCACGATCCTGCGCCGCGGCGCGGTGTGGTTCTCGTCCTTCGGGCGCGAGAACAACAAGGGCACCAAGCTGTTCCAGATCAGCGGGCACGTCGACAAGCCCTGCGTGGTCGAGGAAGCGATGAGCATCCCGTTCCGCGAGCTGATCGAAAAGCATTGCGGCGGCATTCGCGGGGGGTGGGACAACCTCCTCGCGGTGATCCCCGGCGGCTCCTCCGTCCCGCTCGTCCCGGGCGAGATGATGATGGATGTGCCGATGGATTTCGACGGCTGCAAGGAAGTCGGCTCGGGCCTCGGCACAGCAGCGCTGATCGTGATGGACAAATCGACCGACATCGTCCGCGCGATCTCCCGCCTCTCGGCCTTCTACAAGCATGAGAGCTGCGGCCAGTGCACCCCGTGCCGCGAAGGTACCGGCTGGATGTGGCGCGTGATGGAGCGGCTGCGCACTGGCGACGCGGAGATCGACGAGATCGACATGCTCCAGCAGCTGACCAAGCAGGTCGAAGGCCACACGATCTGCGCGCTGGGCGACGCGGCCGCCTGGCCGATCCAAGGGCTGATCAAGCATTTCCGCCCCGAGCTCGAGAGCCGAATCGCCAACCGCGCGCAGTCGCTGGAGAGGGCGGGATGAAGCGGGTTCTGGCAGCTTTGATCTGTGTGGGCCTGGTCGCGTCCGTGCCGGTTTCGGCGCAGACCAACGACAACGACTTCACGCCGACCGGTTCGCGCATCAAGCGCAGCCGGCAGTTTCCGCTGGACCTGCCGGAGCGGCGCTTTACCGAAGAGCAGCAGACCAAAGTCAATCGCGATCGCAGCAAGGCTATGCTGGGCCAGTTCAGCAAATGCCTGTTCCACCGTTCGAACGAGAAGTCGTTCGCGCTGCTGGACAAAACCGATTTCGGCTTCGTCGATTTCAAGCAGATCGCTCTCGACAACGACAAGGCGATGAAGATCTACGGTTTCAGCGACTGTTTGCGCCGGGTTGCGGACACGAACAACAGCGGTGTGCAATTGTGGTTCAGCGCGTCCGCATTGCGTCAGTGGCTGCTTGAGCAGGCCTATTTCGACGAAGCGCCCGACGGGCCCGCCTGGGTCAAGCCCGGCAACGTGATCGCCGAGCGCCAATATCCGCTGTCCGGCAACAATTCCGGTGTCCATGCGGCGATGGATCTGGCTGATTGCATGGTGCAGACCGATCCTTATGACGCGGACTACTTCTTCCGGACCGCGAGCGGCACCGACGAAGAGAAGGCTGCTTTGAAAAATATGGTTCCGGCAATCGGTGAATGTGTTCCGCAAGGTGTGCAGATGCAGATCGATCCGCGTTCGATGCGTGTGTGGGTAGGCGAAGGCCTGTGGCACGCGGCCAAGCACAGCGCGCCGGCCGATGAAGCTGCTTCCGGGGGTGCCGAATAATGCCCAAGCTCACCGTCGACGGCATCGAGGTCGAAGTCCCCGCCGGGGCGACCATCCTGCAGGCCTGCGAGGCCGCGGGGAAGGAAATTCCGCGTTTCTGCTATCATGAACGCCTGAGCATCGCGGGCAATTGCCGCATGTGTCTGGTCGAAGTGAAGCCCGGGCCGCCGAAGCCGCAGGCGAGCTGTGCGCTCCCGGCGGGCGAGGGCCAGGAAATCCGCACCGATAGCGAAATGGTCAAGAAAGCGCGTGAAGGGGTGATGGAGTTCCTCCTGATCAACCACCCGCTCGATTGCCCGATCTGCGACCAGGGCGGCGAATGCGATTTGCAGGACCAGGCCATGGGCTATGGCCGCGGCCACTCGCGTTATGACGAGAACAAGCGCGCGGTCACCGAGAAATACATGGGTCCGCTGATCAAGACGGTGATGACCCGCTGCATCCACTGCACCCGTTGCGTGCGCTTTTCCGAGGAAGTCGCCGGCGTGGACGAGATCGGCGCGCTCTATCGCGGCGAAGACATGCAGATCACCACCTATCTCGAGCATGCGGCGAAGCACGAGCTTTCGGCCAATGTGATCGATTTGTGCCCGGTCGGCGCGCTCACCTCACGCCCCTATGCGTTCGAGGCGCGGCCGTGGGAGCTCAAGAAAACCCTCTCGATCGACGTTTCCGATGCGGTCGGCGCCAATATCCGCGTCGACAGCCGTGGGCGCGAAGTGCTGCGGGTGCTTCCGCGCACCAATGACGACGTCAACGAGGAATGGATCAGCGATAAGGCGCGCTACCAGGTCGAAGGCCTGACCCGCCGCCGGCTCGACAAGGTCTGGATCCGCAAGAACGGCAAGCTCGAAGCGGCGAGCTGGAACGAGGCCTTTGCCGCGATCGCAGCAGTCAATCCGGGCGGCAGCGTGGCTGCGGTCGCGGGCGATCTGCTCGATTGCGAGACGATGTTCGCGGCGAAGAAGCTGGTCAACGCGCTTGGCTCTACCCTGCTCGAAGGCCGCCAGACCGGCATGGCCTATGACACCTCCAGCCTCGCTGCGGTGAACTTCAACTCGACCTTCGCGGGTATCGAGACGGCCGACGCGATCCTCGTGGTCGGCAGCAATCTGCGCTGGGAAGCGCCGCTGGTGAACGTCCGCCTGCGCAAGGCGGCCAAGGCCGGCGCGAAGATCTTCATCATCGGCCCGGTATGGGAACCGACCTATGCGGCGACCTTCCTCGGCGCCGATGTGTCGTTGCTCGATAAGCTCACAGCCGATGTCGAAGACGCGATGAGCAAGGCCGCACGCCCGGCGATCATCCTCGGCGGCGGTGGTCTGGTCGCTGGTGCTCACGCCACCGCGCTTGAGCTTGCGGCCAAGTGGAAGCTGGTGCGTGACGGGTGGAACGGCTTCAACGTGCTCCACTTCTCCGCCGCGCGGATGGGCGGGCTGATGCTCGGCTATGCGCAGAAGGGCGGCATGGCCGATCTCGTCAAGGCACAGCCCAAGCTGCTGCTCGCGCTCGGCGCCGATGAAGTCGACTTCAGCGCCTTTGAGGGCGCGCTCAAGGTCTATATCGGCCATCACGGCGACAAGGGCGCCCATGCGGCCGACATCGTGCTGCCGGGTTCGGCCTTCACCGAGAAGGCGGGGACCTACGTCAACACCGAAGGCCGCGTGCAATTCGCCGACAAGGCGGTGTTCGCCCCGGGCGATGCGCGCGAAGACTGGACGATCCTGCGCGCGCTGGCCGATGAGCTGGGCGTTTCGGTCGGGTTCGACAGCTTCACCGAACTCCAGGCGGCGATGGTCGCGGAAGTTCCGGCGCTCGGCGAGGAAGGCCTGGCCGATTACGGGCAGAAGCTTCCGAAGCTGAAGGCTGCGGGCAAGCTCTCGGGCGAAATCCGCTACCCGATCAAGGACTTCTACCTCACCAACCCGATCGCCCGCGCGAGCGGCACGATGCAGCAATGCTCGGCCGAATTGCTCCACGGCTACGAATTGGCGGAGGCCGCGGAATGACCCGGTACACACTCCTCGTCATTGCGAGGGACCAACGGGCCCGTGGCAATCCAGGGGCGATTTACGCGGCTCTGGATTGCTTCGCTGCGCTCGCAATGACGAAAGGGAGGGGGATGCTATGACCGCTTTCTTCGAAACCCTCGGCATGCCCTTCGAATGGGCGTGGTTCGTCTCGACGATCTGCGGGATCCTGCTGATCGCGCTGCCGCTGATGCTGGCGGTCGCGATGATCATCTATGTCGACCGCAAGATCTGGGCCTCGATGGCCTTGCGCCGCGGCCCGAACGTGGTCGGTCCCTTCGGTCTGCTGCAGAGCTTTGCCGATGGCCTCAAGGTGTTCCTGCAGGAAACCATCGTTCCCTCCGCGTCGAACAAGGGCCTGTTCCTGATCGCGCCGATCATCACCTTCACCGTCGCGCTGATGGCCTGGGCGGTGATCCCGTTCAATTCGGGCGCGGTGCTGGCGGATATCAACGTCGGCCTGCTCTATATCCTCGCGATCAGTTCGCTCGGGGTTTACGGGGTGGTGATCTCGGGCTGGGCGTCGAACTCTAAATACCCGTTCTTCAGCGCGATGCGCGCTGCTGCCCAGATGATTTCCTACGAAGTCTCGATCGGCTTCATCCTGATCTGCGTGGTCCTGTGGGCCGGCAGCTTCAACCTGAACGCGATCGTCGAGGCGCAGCGCGACCATGTCTGGCTGATCAACGGCTTCGTGGCGAACCCGCTGCTGTTCCCGATGTGGGTGATGTTCCTGATCTCGGGCATGGCCGAAACCGCGCGCGCGCCGTTCGACCTGACCGAGGCCGAGAGCGAGCTCGTCGCCGGCTACCAGACCGAATATTCCTCGATGAGCTTCGCGCTGTTCTGGCTCGGCGAATATGCCAACGTGCTGCTGATGTGCACGCTCAACGCGGTGTTGTTCTTCGGTGGCTGGCTCCCGCCGCTCGATTGGGAGCCGCTCTACTGGATCCCGGGCTGGCTGTGGCTGTTCGCCAAGATCGGCTTCTTCTTCTTCATCTTCAGCTGGGTGAAGGCGACCGTCCCGCGGTACCGCTACGACCAGCTGATGCGTCTCGGCTGGAAGATCTTTCTGCCGACCAGCCTGCTGTTCGTGGTGCTGGTTTCGGGCTGGCTGATGCTGACCCGCTACGGAGTCCCCGCATGAGCGTCGCCTATTACATCAAGTCGTTCACCCTGTGGGAATTCGTGAAGGCACATGCCCTCACGCTGAAGTATTTCTTCAAGCCCAAGGCGACGATCAACTATCCGTTCGAGAAGAACCCGCTGTCGCCGCGCTTCCGCGGCGAGCACGCGCTGCGGCGCTATCCGAACGGCGAGGAACGCTGCATCGCGTGCAAATTGTGCGAGGCGGTGTGCCCCGCGCAGGCGATCACGATCGAGAGCGAACCGCGCGAGGACGGCAGCCGCCGGACCACGCGCTACGATATCGACATGACCAAGTGCATCTTCTGCGGCTTCTGTCAGGAAGCCTGCCCGGTGGATGCGGTCGTCGAAGGGCCGAACTTCGAATATGCGACCGAAACGCGCGAAGAACTGCTCTACGACAAGGCTAAACTCCTGGCGAACGGGGACAAGTGGGAGCGGGCTATCGCCGCGAACCTTGAAGCCGATGCGCCGTACCGATAGGGGCCGCGCGCAAGCATGATACAGGTCCTCGCCTTCTACCTCTTCGCGGCACTCACGATCCTTTCCGGGGTCTGCGTGATCATGTCCCGCAACCCGGTGCATTCGGTGTTGTGGCTGATCCTCGCGTTCTTCAACGCAGCGGGCCTGATGGTCCTGGTCGGCGCAGAGTTCATCGCGATGCTGCTGGTGATCGTTTACGTTGGCGCGGTCGCGGTGCTGTTTCTGTTCGTGGTGATGATGCTCGACATCGATTTCGCCGAACTGCGCGCCGGTTTCGTCAAGAACTTTCCGCTCGGCATATTGATCGCGCTGGTTCTCGCCGCCGAACTGGTGCTGGGCATGAGCCTGCTCCACGCCGGGGCGCTGCATCTCGGCACGCCGGACGGTTCCGCCGCGCCGCTGGCCGACAAGAGCAACATCGAAAGCATCGGCGCGCTGCTCTACAGCAAATATCTGTTCCTGTTCGAAAGCGCCGGCCTGATCCTGCTGGTCGCGATGGTCGGCGCGATCGTGCTGACCCACCGCGAGCGCAAGGACACGCGCCCGCAGAATATCTCGAAACAGAACCAGCGCCGGCCCGACGAAGCGACCGTCAACGTGAAGCCGGAAGTGGGCAAGGGGGTGCGGCTGTGATCGGCATCGAACATTACGTCACCGTCAGCTCGATCCTGTTCGTGCTCGGTGTGCTCGGCATTTTCCTCAACCGCAAGAATGTGATCGTGATCCTGATGGCGATCGAGCTGATCCTGCTCGCGGTGAACATCAACCTCGTTGCGTTCAGTGCCTTCCTGCACGACCTCACCGGCCAGATCTTCGCGATGTTCGTGTTGACCGTGGCGGCGGGCGAGGCGGCGATCGGCCTCGCGATCCTGGTGATCTACTTCCGTGGCCGCGGCACGATCGCGGTCGACGATGTCAACCGGATGAAGGGGTAATCATCCAGTGAGCCCCATTCTCGTCATTGTCTTCCTGCCCTTGCTCGCGGCGATCGTCGCCGGGCTGGGCAACCGCGCGCTCGGCAACACCGTCGCCAAGTCGATCACCACGCTCGGCCTGTTCACCTCCTGCGCGCTGAGCTGGCCGATCTTCCTGTCGTTCCTCTCGGGCAGCGCCGAAGCCGGCGTTACCCCGGTGCTGAGCTGGGTCCATTCGGGCACGCTCAATTTCGACTGGGCGCTGCGGGTCGATACGCTGACCGCGATCATGCTGGTGGTGATCACCACCGTCTCGGCGCTCGTCCACCTCTATAGCTGGGGCTATATGGACGAGGATCCGGACCAGCCACGCTTCTTCGCCTATCTCAGCCTGTTTACCTTCGCGATGCTGATGCTGGTGACCGCCGACAACCTGGTGCAGATGTTCTTCGGGTGGGAAGGGGTCGGCCTCGCGTCTTACCTGCTGATCGGCTTCTGGTTCAAGAAACCCAGCGCCAAGGCCGCCGCGATCAAGGCTTTCGTGGTCAACCGCGTGGGCGATCTCGGCTTCATGCTCGGGATCTTCGGCATCTATCTGGTGTTCCAGACCGTCTCGATCCCCGAGATTCTCGCCGCCGCTCCAGCGCTGAAGGGCGCGGCGACGATCGGGTTCATGGGCGGCCGGTTCGATACGATGACGGTACTGTGCCTGCTGCTGTTCGTCGGCGCGATGGGCAAGTCGGCACAGCTCGGGCTGCACACCTGGCTTCCCGACGCGATGGAAGGCCCGACCCCGGTTTCCGCGCTGATCCACGCGGCGACGATGGTGACCGCGGGCGTGTTCATGGTCTGCCGGCTGTCGCCGATGTTCGAAGCCGCGCCTGCCGCGCTGACCTTCGTGACCTTCATCGGCGCCGCGACCTGTTTCTTCGCCGCGACTGTGGGCACCACCCAGTGGGACATCAAGCGGGTGATCGCCTATTCGACCTGCTCGCAGCTCGGCTATATGTTCTTCGCGGCCGGAGTCGGCGCCTATGGCGCGGCGATGTTCCATCTGTTCACCCACGCCTTCTTCAAGGCGCTGCTGTTCCTCGGCGCGGGCAGCGTGATCCACGCGATGCACCACGAGCAGGACATGCGCTATTACGGCAACCTCCGGAAGCATATCCCATGGACCTTCTGGGGGATGATGGCCGGCACGCTGGCGATCACCGGCGTCGGCATTATCGAGATTGCGGGCTTTAGCGGTTTTGGCTTTGCCGGTTTCTATTCGAAGGATTCCATCCTCGAGGCGGCCTATGCCTCCGGCAGCGAGATGGGTCGCACGGCGTTCTATATCGGCTGCTTCGCCGCGCTGCTGACCAGCTTCTACTCCTGGCGCCTGATGTTCCTGACCTTCTGGGGCAAGCCGCGCTGGGATCAGAGCGAGCATATCCAGCATGCGGTTCATGGCGAGCATGAGAGTGCGGACGACGAGACTTCGCATGACGATCACGGCCACGCAGCCGCGCTTGATCATGATCATCACGGTCACGCCCACTCGGATGACGGCACCGCCGGCTATCACCCGCATGAGAGCCCGTGGACGATGCGCGCGCCGCTGGTGATCCTGTCGCTCGGCGCGGTGTTCGCAGGCTTTGTGTTGCGTGACAGCTTCATCAACACCGAAGGCTTCTGGCAGGGCGCGATCGCCTATAACGAGCACCTGATCCACGCGATGCACGGCGTGCCGCTGTGGGTGAAGATGTCGGCTACGGCGGTGATGCTCACCGGCTTCGCGATCGCCTGGTTCGCCTATATCAAGGACACTTCGATCCCGGCGAAATTCACCGAACAGTTCCGCCTCGTCTACCTGTTCCTCTACAACAAGTGGTACTTCGACGAGCTCTACAACTTCCTCTTCGTGAAGCCGGCCTTCTGGCTCGGGCGCAAGTTCTGGCTGTGGGGTGACGTCGGGATCATCGACCGCTTCGGCCCGAACGGCGCCGCCTGGGTGGTCGAAAAGGGCGCGGTGGTCGCGAAGAAGATCCAGTCCGGATACCTCTATTCCTATGCGTTGGTTATGCTGCTTGGCCTTGTCGCCGCGGTCAGCTGGATGATGGCACGATGAGCGGCTTTCCGATCCTTTCGCTGATGCTGCTGGTGCCGCTGTTCGGCGCGGTGGCGTGCCTGTTCGCCGATGCGAAGTCCGCGCGCTGGATCGCGCTGGCGACGACGCTGGTCGATCTCGCGCTCGGCATCGTGCTGTGGGCCAATTACGACGTCGGCGGCGCGCAGTGGCAGTTCACCGAACGCCACGCGATCTTCGCCGGGTTCAGCTACGCGCTCGGGATCGACGGCATCGCGCTGCTGCTGATCCTGTTGTCGGTGTTCTTGATGCCGATATGCATAGGCGCAAGCTGGCTCGGGATCACGAAGCGGGTCGGCGAATACATGGCCGCCTTCCTGTTCATGGAAACCCTGATGATCGGGGTGTTCGCCGCGCAGGACCTCTATCTGTTTTACATCTTCTTCGAAGCCGGCCTGATTCCGATGTATCTGATCATCGGCATCTGGGGCGGGGATAACCGCATCTACGCCGCGTATAAGTTCTTCCTCTACACGCTGCTCGGCTCGGTCGTGATGCTGATCGCGATGATGTGGATGGTCCATGAGGCCGGCACGACCGACATCCCGACGCTGATGGCCTACGATTTCCCGGTGCAGGCGCAGACCTGGTTGTTCCTCGCCTTCTTCGCCAGCTTCGCGGTGAAGATGCCGATGTGGCCGGTTCACACCTGGCTGCCCGATGCGCACGTTCAGGCGCCGACCGGCGGCTCGGTGATCCTCGCCGGCGTGCTGCTCAAGATGGGCGGCTACGGCTTCATCCGCTTCTCGCTGCCGATGTTCCCGGAAGCTTCCGCACATTTCGCGTGGCTGGTGTTCGCGCTGTCGATGGTCGCGGTGGTGGTCACCAGCCTGATTGCGCTGGTCCAGCACGATATGAAGAAGCTGATCGCCTATTCCTCGGTCGCGCATATGGCGATCGTCACGGTCGGGCTGTTTGCGTTCAACGTGCAGGGCCTCGAAGGCGCGATGATGGTGATGCTCGGCCACGGGCTGGTCGCGGGCGCGCTGTTCCTCTGCGTCGGCGTGATCTACGACCGGCTGCACACGCGCGAGATCGCCCGTTACGGCGGGTTGGCGATCAATATGCCGAAATATGCGCTGTTCTTCATGCTGTTCACGATGGCTTCGGTCGGCCTGCCCGGCACGAGCAACTTCGTCGGCGAATTCCTCTCGCTGGTCGGCATCTACCAGGTCTCGACCACGGTGACCTTCGTCTGCACCACCGGGATCATCCTCGGCGCGGCCTATATGCTCTACCTTTATGCCCGCGTGGTGTTCGGCGACCAGAAGAACGCCGATGCCGCCGCGATGCCCGATCTCGACACGCGCGAATGGTTGATGCTCGCGCCGCTTGCCGCGGCGGTGCTGTGGATGGGCGTCTATCCCGAAAGCTTCCTCGCGCCGATGCGCAAGGATATCGCGGCGCTCGACGCGCGGATCGCCAGGGCCAAGCCCGAAGGGGATTCGATGCTCAAGATCGGCGAACCCGCCAAGGCGCCCGCCGAACATGAAGAACACGCCGAGGGGGCGCACTGATGGACTTCGCCGCTTCCCTTCGCCTGATCTTGCCGGAAGAGATCCTTTCGGTCGCCAGCCTCGTGCTGTTGCTCGTCTCCGCCTGGGCGGGTGACAAGGCCAGTCGTGCGATCAGCATTGCCGCCTGCGTTGCACTCGGCACGGCCTTCGCACTCGTCGCGCCTTTGGTCTGTGCCGGTGCGAGCGGCCCCGATACGCTGGCCTTCGGCGGCCAGTTCTCGGCCGATGCCTTCGCCGGCATGGCCAAGCTGATGATCTTCGCTGCCGCCGGTGCCTCGCTGATGATCGCCCCGGCGTTCTTCGAGCGGGTCCGTGCGATGCGCGCCGAATATCCGGTGCTGGTGCTGCTGGCGGTGGTCGGCATGTGCATCATGGTATCCGCGCGCGACCTGATCACGCTCTATATCGGCCTCGAACTCAACAGCCTTGCCGCCTATGTCCTCGCGGCTTTCCTGCGGACCGACGACCGTTCGGCGGAGGCCGGCCTCAAGTATTTCGTCCTCGGTGCGCTCGCTTCCGGCATCCTGCTGTTCGGCATGAGTCTGGTTTACGGTTTCAGCGGCACGACCAGTTTCGGCGGAATTCACGCGGCACTCGATGGCCCGATGGCCGTTGGCGCATTGTTCGGGGTGATATTCGTGCTCGCTGGGCTCGCGTTCAAGATCAGCGCGGTGCCGTTCCACATGTGGACGCCCGACGTCTATGAAGGCGCGCCGACGCCGGTCACCGCCTTCTTCGCCTCGGCCCCCAAGGTCGCCGCGCTCGCACTCACCGCGCGGGTAACGTTGGACGCGTTCGGCAACCAGGTCGACGCCTGGCGGCAGATCGTGATCTTCGCGGCGCTGGCGTCGATCGTGGTCGGCGCGCTGGGCGCGATCGGGCAGGCCAACATCAAGCGGCTGCTCGCCTATTCCTCGATCAACAACGTCGGCTTTATCCTGATCGGCCTTGCAGTCGGAACCCAGGCGGGCGCTTCGGCGATGCTGGTCTATCTCGCGATCTATGTCGCGATGACGATCGGTGGCTTCGTCGCGGTGCTGATGCTCAAGGACGAGCACGCCGAGCCGGTCGAAGCGATCGCCGATCTGTCTGGCCTTTCGCGCACCCGCCCGGCAATTGCGCTGTGCCTCGCGATGGTGATGTTCAGCCTCGCCGGCATTCCGCCTCTGTTCGGCTTCTGGGGCAAGTTCGTAGTTTTTCAGGCCGCGGTGGATGCGGGATTCGTCCCGCTCGCCGCGATCGGCATTGCGGCCTCGGTGATCGGCGCGTTCTATTACATCAAGATCGTCAAGGTCATGTATTTCGACGAGCCGGCGGACAAGATACGCGGATCGAGCGACTGGGCGCATTGGGCGTTGCTGGTCATCTCGACCATTGTCATCTCGCCGCTTGGGTATATCCTTACGCTCTGGCTGGGCGCGCTGGCGGACAAGGCCGCTGCCGCCCTGTTCCTGGGCGCATGATTGTTTGAGCAAGATCGAAACACTCGCCGAAACCGGCTCTACCAATGCCGATCTAATTGCCCGCCTGCGCAATGGCGAGGCGATTGCGGAGGGGCATTGGCTGCTCGCCGACCGCCAGAGCGCGGGGCGCGGACGACAAGGGCGTGAGTGGAGCAGCGTGCTCGGCAATTTCATGGGCTCTACCGTCGTCCGCCTGACCGGGCGTGAACCCGCGCCGGCGACGCTGGCGCTGGTCGCCGGCCTGGCTGCGTTCGAGACGGTGTTCACCCGGATGCTGCTGCCGGCGGCGATCGAGCTCAAATGGCCCAACGACCTGCTGCTCGGCGGCGGCAAGATCGCCGGCATATTGCTCGAGCGTGAAGGCGATGCGGTGGTGGTCGGAATCGGGGTCAACCTCGCCAAGGCGCCGATGCTCGCCGGGGCGAAAACCGTGTCGCTCGGCCAGTTCGGCCCCGCGCCGGACCGCGACGCCTTCGCCATAGACCTCGCGCGAAACTTCGCCGAAGAGGTCGAACGCTGGCGTAATTTCGGGCTCGACCCGGTGCTGGCGCGCTGGTGCGCCGCCGCCCATCCGCATGGAACCCCGCTCAATGTCAGCAATGGCGGAACGGGGAGACTGGAAGGCGCGTTCGCCGGCCTCGCGCCCGATGGCGGGCTCAAGCTTCAGCTTGGCGATGGCAGGATCGTGGTGGTTCATGCCGGTGACGTGTCGCTTGGCGGAGGGGTGGTCTGATGTTGCTCGCGATCGATGTCGGCAACACCAATGTGGTGTTCGCGCTGTTCGCCAAAAACGAACAGGGCACGCGCGCAATCAAGGCGCGCTGGCGCATCGCGACTGACCCGCGCCGCACCGGCGACGAATATGCGGTGTGGCTGCTCCAGCTGATGCAGATCGAGAAACTAGCGCGAGAGGACGTGACGCAGGTGATCGTCTCGACGGTGGTTCCCCGCGCGCTGCACAATCTGCAGGTGCTCGCGAGCAAGTATTTCGGGGTCGAAGCGCTGGTCGCGGGCGAGCGCCGGGCTGCGTGGGATTTCGAGATCGACGTCGATGAGCCGGGCTCGCTCGGCGCCGACCGCGCGGTCAACGCGATCGCCGCGCATGCCAAATATGCGGGCGACCTGATCGTGGTGGATTTCGGTACCGCGACGACTTTCGACGTGATCGACTTCAACGGCGCCTACAAGGGCGGGATCATCGCCCCCGGGGTCAATCTTTCGCTTGAAGCCCTGGTCGGGAACACCGCCAAGCTGCCGCGTATCGCGATCGAAGCCCCGGCTTCGGGCAGCGTGATCGGCCGCAACACCGAAAGCCAGATGCTGATCGGCATCTTCTGGGGCTATGTCGCGATGATTGAGGGCCTGATCACGAAATTGCGCGCCGAGATCGGCCGCCCGGCGAAGGTCGTCGCCACTGGCGGGCTTGCGCTATTGTTCGACCGACACACACGGATTTTCGATGCAGTCGATGCGGATCTTACGCTCGATGGACTGGCGATCATCGCCGAGAGAGCAGGTACCGCTTGAAGAAAGATTTCACACCCGAAAGGGAATTGCTGTTTCTCGCGCTCGGTGGATCGGGGGAAATCGGCATGAACGTCAACCTCTACGGGTGCGACGGGAAGTGGCTGATGGTCGATCTCGGGATGAGTTTCGGCGCTAACGAATATCCGGGTACCGAACTGGTATTCGCTGATCCCGCCTTCATCGAAGAGCGGCTCGACGATCTGATCGGCATCGTCCTCACCCACGGGCACGAAGACCATATCGGCGCGATTCCCTATTTCGCGGCCGATTTCGGCGTGCCGCTTTACGCCACCCCGTTCACCGCGGACCTGATCACCCGCAAGCTCGACGAGGCCGGGATCACCGATCGGGTCGAGCTGAACGTGGTCGAGGACCTCGATCCCTTCGATCTCGGGCCGTTCGAGATCTCCTACATTCCGCTCGCCCACTCGATCGCCGAAGGCCACGCGCTGCTGATCGACACGCCCTACGGCCGGATATTCCATACCGGCGACTGGAAGCTTGATGACGAGCCGCTGGTCGGCATTCCGGCTACCGCCGAGGAGCTGACCAAGCTCGGCGACCAGGGCATTCTCGCGATGGTGTGCGATTCGACCAATGTCTTCAATCCCGAGGCTTCGGGATCGGAAGGCGAGGTCTATCGCGGGCTTCTGAAAGAGGCAGGGCGGCATGCCGGCAAGCGCCTGGTCGTGACGACCTTCGCCAGCAACGTCGCGCGGCTGCATACGCTCGGCGAGGTTGCCAAGGCAACCGGGCGCGAATTATGCGTCGCAGGGCGCTCGCTCGACCGGATCATCGAGGTCGGTAAGGCCAATGGCTATTTCACCGATCTTCCGCCGGTCATCGATTTCGACCGCGCGATGAAACTGCCGCGCGGCAAGGTGCTGATCGTCGCGACCGGCGGGCAGGGCGAGCCGCGCGCGGCGCTCGCGCGCATGGCCGAAGGCGAACATCCGATCGAACTGGCCGAGGGCGATGTCGTGCTGTTTTCCAGCCGCCAGATCCCCGGCAACGAAATCGCGATCGGGCGCATTCAGAACGTCTTCGCGCAAAAGGGCATCGTGATGGTGACCGATCGGCAGAGCCCGATCCACGTCTCCGGCCATCCGGGACGGCCGGAGCTCGAAGCGCTCTACAGCTGGATCCGGCCAGAGATCCTCGTGCCGGTCCACGGCGAGATCCGCCACATGGCGGAACAGGGCCGGCTTGGCGCGAAGAGCGGCATTCCGAAACAGGTGGTTCAGAAGAACGGCGACATCGTCCGCCTCGCACCCGGAAAGCCCGGCAAGATCGCCGAGACCCACACCGGCCGCCTGATCCTTGATGGCGACATCATCGTTCCAGCCGATGGCGACGCAATCACCATGCGCCGCCGGATGGCGCGTGACGGTGTGGTGATCGTGGTGCTCGGATCCCAGGGGGAAATCTCGGTGCAAGGCATCGGCCTGCCGCTGGACGAGGATTACGATGCCTTCGTCAAGGAGGCGGTCGGCGATGTCCGCGACGCGCTCAAACGGCTGCGCAAACGCGACGACAGCGAAATCCGTGAAACTGCCCGGCTTGCCGCCCGCCGCGCCGCATTGCGCTGGAGCGGCAAGAAGCCCCAGACACGCGTAATCCTGGCGGGAGACTGATGCGATGAGATGGACCTCGATGGTCGCGATCTATGCACTGTTCTGGGTCGTTTCAGCGTTCATCCTGCTGCCCTTCGGCGTGAAGACTCACGACGAGGCCGGCATTCCGAAGATCCCGGGCCAGGCCGACAGCGCTCCCGCCAATTTCGAACCCCGCAAGATCGCGATCCGCGCGACATTCCTCGGCGCGGTTCTATGCGCGCTCTATATCGCCAACTACTCCTATGGCTGGATCACCGCGAGCGACCTGAACCTGTACGGCGACGCGCCCGGCTATTCCGGCAAGGCCGATCTGGGCCCCACCTAACTGCGCAGCCGCTCGATAGCCTGGGCCAGCGCGACATAGAGCTTGCCCATATCCGACGAAAGCAGGGTGACGCCGAGCGCATGGCCGTCGCGCGTCGAGAGCATGGTCCGCAGCATCCCCTCGAAATCGTGGATGTAGCGGCTGACATGCTCGCGGAAATCGTGGTCCCGATCGTAAATCTCGGCGACTTCGCGCGCTTCGGAGTTATCGAGCAGGCGCACCGCCCGGCGGGTGAAGATGCCACGGTCGCCGCGCAAATATGATGCCCATGCGGTATCGGTGACGTCGTTCGACAGGGCCTTGGCGATGTCGATCGAGTTCGAATTGAGGCTCTCGGTGATCAGCGCGACCCGGCGCGCGAAATCGCCGTCGACCTGCTCCTCCGCCCGCTCGCGTGCGCGAGCTACCCGGCTTTCGAGATTGCCGGCGAGTTCGTTGACCTTGGCAAGCTGATCGCGCAACTGACGCGCGGCCTCGCGGCCCACGCCGCTGGCATGGGCTGCTCCCTGTTCCAACTCGCCGATCGCCTCGCTGGCGCTAAGATGGATCGCGCGCTCGATCGCTTCGGCGCTTTGCTTGCCGATTCTCGCGGCGAGCGCATCGAGCGTTTCGCCGTCGTCACTCCCGAGCCGGTCCAGCGCCTCGCGCAAGGCGCCCCGCAGCCGATCGACCGCTTCGGTCAGACGCTCGCCGACGCGTTCGGACAGCGCGGCGCTTTCTTGGCCGAGTGCGGCGAGGGAGGACCGCATGGTTTCGATGCGTTCGGCATGGGCAGCATCCTGCGCGCCGAGACTGGCATGGAGCGTTTCGATCCGTTCGATGGCCGCGGCGCTCCCAGCCTCGGCCGCCGCGACATGGCCGGCCAGCGTCGCGCCTTTCTCGGCCGCCTCGTTCAGCATGGTGCCGAGCGTAAGCGAGCGGGCTTCAAATTCACCGAGCCGGTTTTCGGCCGCCGCGATTGCCGCCGGCAACTGTTCGCGGCTATGCTGTGATCCTGCTTGGATCAGCTCGAGCAGCCTCACGCTCGAATGGGTGAGGCTGTAGACAGCCGCATCGGTGGCATCGAGCACATTCTTGTTCGTGGCCAGTTTCGCCGCGAGCTGGTCGATCGCCTGCGACAGCTCGCCGCCGACATGCGTGCCGTTCGCCGCAAGCGACTGCAGCGCCTCGTCGATCTGCTGCAGGCTGGCGAGCCGCGCATCCAGCGTCTCGCCGATCTCCGCCATTTGCGCGTGGTGCGCGCTGCGGCGCTGCTCCACCCCGGCCAGGAAACTATCGACCTGCCCGGTCATCGCCTGATCGACCTCCACTGCCTCGTCGCGCAGGGCCAACAGTCGCGCACGGCTGCGCTCAAGCGCGGCGGCGTCGATCTCGCTCACTTCGTCGAGCGCCTGGGTTAGCCGCTCACGCAGCCCGCAGATCGCGGTTTCCCACTTGTGGAGCGCTTCGCCGCGGCCGGTTTCGAGCGTGGCGGCGAAGGATTCGCTTTCGCGGTGAAGCGCATTAAGCCGTTCGTATAAACCCGCGAGGGCACGCTCCTCTGTTTCGCCGAGCCGGGCGGAATGCGCGTCCAGCTCGGTCATTGCGGTGTCGAGTCGCGTGCGCAGGGCCTCCACCTGCCGCTTGCTGGCCTCGCCGAAGGTGTTGAGCCGGTGAAAGCCGCTGACCAGCTCTTCCAGCTGGCCGTGGGCAGTACGTCCGGCGTTGCCGATCTGGCTCGCGACGTCGCGCGCCGAATTGGCCACGACCGGCAGCTCGCCACGCAATTTGTCCATGTTTTCGAGCGCGGTGGCGCTCACACTTGCGATTGCATCAATCTGGGCGCCGTTCGCGTGGATCATTGCGGACATGCGCTCGGCATTTTCGGACAGGCGCTCGCTGGCGACCCGGCCGAGCGATTCGAGATCGCGCGACTGGGCGGCGAGGAACTCGCGCGCGAGGCTCAGCTCGCGGTTGACCGTCACCAGCCGCGTTTCGAGCAGTGCGCTTTCATCGTTGAGCGTCCGGGCAACCCGGTCGAAGCGCACAACCTCGCGCCGGCTCGAACGCATCGCCAGCAGCCATAGGCCGATCACCAGCAGCACCGGAACGGCCCATTTCTCGATCAGTTCGCTCGCTTCGCCGGGCGTGATTCCCGTGCGCAGCAAAGTCTGGTGAGCGAAGCCGAAGAACACAGTCCAGCCAAGGATTGCCAGCACCGCCAGCATGGGCACGATCCAGCCGAAATTGCGCCTTTCGCGCTCTTCCTCGGCGTAGGTTTCTTCGAGTTCGAAGGCCGGCTCCGGCACGGCTTCGGCGGTTTGGCCATGCGGCGCGGCGGAGGTTTCCCCCGGGCCGACTGCGGCGATCTGAGATGCCCCATTCATCGCACAAGAATAACACGGACCGGGCGACTTTAAACCCCGCTTAACCTTATCGGCCCTAAGCGACGTCATGGCTTATGAAAACGGTGCCCTGGACGCGACTTTGGCGGCAGCGGCGGGGGACGATTCTGCATTGTTGACGGAGCTTCGCACAGCATTCGCCGAAAGCCTCGGCCATCACGTCGATCTGCTGCGCCGCTCGCGCTGCGACGGCAACTGGAATGTCGCGGCAATGCGGCTCAAGGGGCTGGCAGCAAGCTTCCACGCGGAGGGCTTGATCGGCCTGGCCGAGGAGGCTCTCGAATCCGCCCCAGGGGAGCCGGTGGTGATTCGCAAGCTCGAACGCTTCCTCGCTGCGTTCAATCGGTCGGAAAGCTGACCTCACCCGCTTGGCATGGCTGACTGCCTGCCCTAATCGGGCGCGATGCGGGTCGCCCTTATTTCACTGTTGCAGCGCGCCGGGGATGCACCGGACACACCGCTGGGGATGCTGACGCTTGCCGGTCGGACCCTGGCCGAACGCCAGCTCGAACTGGTGCTGTCGGTTGGCTGCGAACGGATCGTATGCCTGTCGCAGGGTTTCGACAGCGGGTTGATCGCGCTCCAGAATCGCGCCGAAGGGGCGGGGGCGAAATTCAACCTGATCGCCGGACCGCGCCCGCTCGCCGGGCTGGTCAACGCGGCGGACGAGCTGATCGTGGTCGCGGAAGGCCTGCTTCCGGCGGCTGCAGAGGCCAATGCGGCGCTTGGCGGTGCCGGCGTGCTCGTCCTGCCGGTCGAGGCGGGTATCGCGGCGGGGTTTGAACGGATCGACCTCAACCACGCCTGGGCCGGGGTTCTGGCGATGCCCGGGCGCCTCGTCGAACGGCTCACCCAGCTCGCGCCCGATTGCGACGCGATCTCCGCGCTGCTGCGGATCGCGCTGCAGGGCAAGGTGCCGCTGCGCAACCTGCCCGAAGCCGTGCTGGCAGAGCGGCGCTGGGCCGTGCTCGGCGGCAAGGCGCAGCTTGCCGAACTCGAACCTGAATGGTTCCGCCGCCATGTCGCGCCGCCCCCGCGCTTCGCCCCCGGGCGTGCGCTGGCGCGAATCGCGATGCGCGGTATCGGGGCTAAATTGTTGATGAAGGGCTGGAAACCGTCCTTCCTCGCGGTCGGCGGTCTTGCGGCGGCGGTACTCGGGGTGACGGCTGCGGCGCTGGGATTGCCGGCAATCGGGATCGTGGCCTGCGGCCTGGGCTGGCTCGCCATCGAGGCAGGGGCGGCACTCGGTTCCTTCGCGCAGGCCGGATCGGCCGGTGAGGTGGAGCCGGAACGGATTCTTCCGGCCGCCGCGATCGCGTTGGACGTGGTGTTCGCGGTCGTTCTCGCGCTGGCGCTGCCGGGAAGTGCCGCGGAACGGCTCTATCCCGCGCTTGTCCTGCTTGGCAGCGCGCGTGCCGCCGGCCGTTTGATCCCCGCAAAATGGGCTGAAGTGGCGGAGGATCGCGCCGCGCTCGCGCTGCCGCTGGCGTTTGCGGCGCTTGTCCATGCGCTGCTGCCGGCGATGCAGCTGCTTTCCCTGTCCCTGATTGGCGCAATTCTCGCTTCGGCACGGATAACACGGACTTAACCAAGTGGCGCTATTGCGGGCATAAGGGACCCGGAATGAGCCATTCGAGCGAATATGACGTTGAGGACGTGTTGCGCCTGGATCTGGCGGAAAGCGATGCCGTGATCGGCTCGCTCGGCCCGATCCTGCGCCATTTGCTTGCGTCCGAAAGCCATTCGCTGTTCAGCGATGAGACCATCGCCCGGGTGCGCGGAATAACCGAGGATATCGCCCGGCAATTGCTCCATGCCCAGGCCGCTGCGGCAGGCACCGCGATGCCCGAGGATTTCGCTGCCGCATGTCTCGATCCACTGGCCGATGCGCTGCTCGGCAATGCGGCGCTGTTGAGCCACCTACACGCACTGGCGCTGGAATGGCAGCTGGCCGAACGCCTCCATGCGCGGAACGGGCTCGATCCGGTGCTATCGCCGATGCTGCAGGCCCTGATCGCGTCGAGCGATGCCCGTACTGCGGCCGCGGCGATGACCGCGCTCGCCGCTCAGGCGCGCTTCGTCCAGAGCCTGCGCCGCATGGAACTGGCGCTGACCGAGCTGCCGGGAGATTTGCTGCATATCGCGCTGGTCACATTGCGCACGCTGGCGAGTGAGGCTGACGGGGCGAGCGCGCAGGCCGCGACCGCCGCGCTGCGCGCCGGCTTCGATGAGGCGCGCAGCCGGCTCGGCCTGCTTTCGCGCCTGGTCACCGGAATG
The DNA here is from genome assembly GCA_029202985.1 of Candidatus Andeanibacterium colombiense. Lineage (GTDB taxonomy): Bacteria > Pseudomonadota > Alphaproteobacteria > Sphingomonadales > Sphingomonadaceae > Andeanibacterium > Andeanibacterium colombiense. The sequence goes on from CP119316.1 coordinate 271,452, forward strand.
GGCGGCGGGGCTATCGCCGCGCTCTCGGTCGAGCATGCGGGTGTCGCGATCTTTCTTACCGCGATTTCGATCGGCTCAGGGCAGGACCGCGATCTCGCCATCCTCTCGACCAACGACCGTCAACTCGCCCGGCTCGCGCTGGCGCTGCGCGCGGCGGGACTGAAGCCGGCGGCGGTCGAGGAGCAATTCGCCTATCTCCACCCAGATGTCGCGCTGCCCGCCGGTTTCGGGCAGGTGCGCGCTGACCGCGCCGCGGCATTACTGGCCGCCGCAACCCCTTTTTCGGCCGGGTAAGCATGGCCGCCGGCCCCTATCTCGCGTGCGCGCGCAGCGACGCGGACGACCGGCTGGTCGAGGCCGAGGAGCCGCTTGCCGGCATGCAGCTACGCAGCGGTGGGGAACTGCCCGGGACGATCGCAACGCCGGCTTTGCTCGAACTGGTGCGCAAGGCCCGCCGCTTCGGGCTCAAACTCGCGCGTCCGATCCAGGCGCAGGACGAGCGGGAGATCGTCACGGCCTGGGTCGAGGTGACGCCCAACGAGGACGGCAGCGGTGGCTGCGAGATCGGGCTTGCCAACTGGCAGGCGGTGCCGCTTCCGCCGGAGGATTCGGCAGCTTTCGCCCAATTGCGTAGCGAGATCGACCGCGAACTGGCGGAACTGACCGCTCGGCTCGATCCGGCGCAGGGCGTGCTTTCGGTCGATAGCGCTTCGCCCGAACTCCAGCCCCTGGTCCAGCGGATGCGTGCAGGGATCGGGCGGCCGTGGACCGATTTTATCGAGGTCGCCGGCAGCCAGCACCATCAGCCGCTCCACTGGCGGCTGCTCGACGGTGCGAAGGTCACTCTGCCCGGGTCGGCCCGCGAATGGAAAGCGTGCCTGCTGCCGCTGGGTGGCCCGGAACCCGGATCGGCCGGATTCGAACTGCATCTTACCGCGGAGCAGCCGCCGGCTGTGCAGCAGGCACCGGTAGCCGTTCCGGCGCAGCGAGCAGCGGGCGCCGCGATCGGCCGCGATGTCGCGCCGGTGCTACGCCAGCCCATCGCGCGGATCATCGCCAATGCCGAGACCATCCGCACCCGCCTGGCCGGGCCGTTGGCCGAGGAATACAGCAATTACGCGGCGGATATCGCCACTGCCGGACAGCACCTGCTGGCCTTGATCGACGACCTCTCGGATCTCGAAGTAGTCGAAGCGCAGGAATTTACGACCGCGCCCGACCGGATTGACCTTGCCGACGTCGCCCGGCGCGCGGTCGGCATCCTCGGGGTGCGGGCGCAGGAACGCGGCATTTCGATCGATGCGCCCGATCACGGCGAGACCCTGCCTGCGATCGGTGAATTCCGCCGGGTGCTGCAGGTGCTGCTGAATTTGATCGGCAATGCGATCCGCTACAGCCCGGAAGGCTCGCAAATCTGGGTGAGGCTTGATAGCGCCAATGGCAAGGCCTGCGTCACTATCGCCGACCAGGGCCAGGGGCTCAGCGCCGAGCAGCAGGCCAAGGTGTTCGAGAAATTCGAGCGGCTCGGGCGCAGCGGCGATGGCGGTTCCGGTCTCGGACTCTATATCTCGCGCCGGTTGGCGCGCGCGATGGGCGGTGAATTGTCGGTCGAGAGCGCGCCCGGCAAGGGCGCTCGCTTTACCCTCAGCCTGCCGGCCCAGACCCGTAATTGAATTTGCAAACTGAATTTTCCCGATGCAGTTTCGGGACCGACACCGCCGAAAGCGCTCAAATCCTCGCAATTCACTCTTTGTTAGCGACGGCAAGCCGGTAAACATTCATCATATCCAACCTGTTAATTTTAATTTCGATCCACTGTGCAAAATTAATCGGAGCCAGTATAGTCTACGTATCGATGTCGGATTCCTTACCGCTTCGTTGTGTCGGGTCTTTCGGGACGGCTCGCTGACGGGGATGGAATTCGTTAATCGGAAACCATCCTGGGTGGGGTATTTGCCGTGATAAAGAACTTTAAAGACATCAAGGGTTTCAACCGAATCTTCGAGCAGTCGAAGGACCCGAGCCGCGATGGCGGGACGGGCGACCAGCGGGAAGAATGGACTGGCGGCGGAATGGCTTCCCTGCTTGAGGCCGTCTGCGAGCAAGCGGTGTCTCTCCAGTGCGAGCAAGAGCGGGCCAGCGCCAGGACGAAGCAGGAGCTGGAACTGCTGACCGGCCGCATGGCGATGCTGGCTCCTCTTTGCGGAAAGACCATCGAAGCGCTGGCGCTTGACGATGCGAAGATCGAGGAATTGACGCGCGAGGGGATCGAACGAAAGCGCCAGTTGGAAGCGGCCGAGGCGGAAGTCGCGCAGTACCGGCCGCTGGCGTTCCGTCTTGAGGAAGAGCTTCGCGCGGACCGGGCCGTACTGGAAGAATCCCGCCGGGCCAATCTCCGGTTGGGGGAAGAGCTGGAGAAGATCGGCGCGGAGAATCAGTCGCTGGCCCATCGCGCCGCGACCTTCGAGGGCCGGTGGCAACGCTCTGCGGAAGAGAACGAAGCCCATCGCGAGGAAATCGGGGTGAAGGAACGCGCGATCGAGAAGCTGACCCGCGAGGTCATGCTGCTCCAGTCCGACTCCGCATCCCAACTCGGCGATCTGGAGCGGCGAAATGCCGACGTCGCGACCTTGAACGGAGAGCTGAATTCCTCCCTCAAGGAGAATTTGGGACTGAGCGACGAACTCAAGCAGCTCAAGGCCGCTCTGACCAAGGCGCAGCACGAGCAGCGCAGCCAGATCAGGGATCTGAACTCGAAGCTGACCGCAACCCGCGAACAGCTAGCCAGCCGCGAGGAGCAGGCGATCGAGCTGGAGAACGCCAATATCGCGCTTCGCTCGCAGGTCGAGTTCCTCACCCGCGCCGGCGAACGCCAGCGCGAAGACGTTTCGCGGCATCTCCACCATATCGGTCAGCTCGAAGCGTCGAACCGGCATCTCTTCGATACGCTGTCGCGCGGTGCCACCGCGGACGAGTTCGAAAGTCTCGACGCCGCCGTGAGCGGACGGAACCGTGCAGGCAAGGGCAAGGCCGCGCTACGCGCGGTGGGTGCCAGCGAGAACGCCGCTTCCGCCTGAAGCCGGACGGGGTGATCTTCGCCCCGGGGGCGGTTCCCATCCAACCTCTTTCCTCCCCGCAGCGAGCGGGGAGGCGAGGGATCACCTCTTGCCGAGTTCCACGTAATCGCGCTCGGTCGGGCCGGTGTAGAGCTGGCGCGGACGGCCGATCTTCTGGCCTGGATCGCTGATCATCTCGTTCCAATGTGCGACCCAGCCGACGGTGCGGGCGAGGGCAAACAGCGCGGTGAACATGGTGGTCGGGAAGCCGATCGCCGAGAGGATGATGCCCGAATAGAAATCGACATTCGGGAACAGCTTCTTTTCGATGAAATAGGGATCGCTCAGCGCGATCTCTTCCAGCCGCAGCGCTGTTTCGAACAGCGGGTCGCTGACCTTCATCGCCTCGAACACCTCGCGCACGGTCTTCTGCATCACCGTCGCGCGCGGATCGTAGTTCTTGTACACGCGGTGGCCGAAACCCATCAGGCGGAACGGATCGTTCTTGTCCTTCGCGCGCTCGATATAGTGCGGAATCTTATCGGGCGTGCCGATCTCGCGCAGCATGTTGAGCGCGGCCTCGTTCGCGCCGCCATGCGCCGGACCCCACAGGCAGGCGATGCCGGCCGCGATGCAGGCAAAGGGGTTGGCGCCCGACGAACCGGCGAGCCGGACGGTCGAGGTCGAAGCGTTTTGTTCGTGATCTGCGTGGAGAATGAAGATCCGATCCATCGCCTTTTCGACCACCGGATTGACCTCGTAAGGCTCGGCCGGGACGCCGAAGGTCATGCGCAGGAAATTGCCGGTGTATGACAGCGAATTGTCCGGATACATCATCGGCTGGCCGACCGAATATTTGTAAGCGGCCGCGGCGATCGTCGGCATCTTCGCGATCAGGCGGTGCGAGCTGATCCGGCGGTGTTCCGGATCGGCAATATCGACGCTGTCGTGGTAGAAGGCCGAAAGCGCGCCGACCACGCCGCACATTACCGCCATCGGGTGCGCATCGCGGCGGAAGCCGCGGTAGAAGGTCGCGAGCTGTTCGTGCAGCATCGTGTGGCGGGTGATCGTGTTCTCGAAATTCGTCAGCTCCGTCTGGTTCGGCAGTTCGCCGTTCAGGAGGAGATAGGAGACTTCCATGAAGCTGGAGCTCTCGGCCAGCTGGCCGATCGGGTAGCCGCGGTGAAGCAGCACGCCTTCCTCACCGTCGATATAGGTGAGGGCGCTTTCGCACGATGCGGTGGAGGTAAAGCCCGGATCGTAGGTGAACATATGCGCCGCGCCGTAAAGCTTGCGGATATCGAACACGTCCGGCCCGACACTGCCTTCCAGCACCGGGAATTCGTAGCTGTTGTCCCCAACGGTGAGCGTGGCGGTCTTATCTGCCAAAGTCGTACTCCTTAAAGTGCGGCGGTCTGATCTCCGGGAACCGCCTGCGCGTCGATCCGAGCAAGGCTTTCGTCCTTGCCCAGAAGCACCAGAACGTCGAAAATTCCCGGCGAAGTCGTTTGCCCGGTAAGCGCTGCGCGAAGCGGCTGCGCAAGCTTGCCGAGGCCGAGACCCAGCTCTTCCGCCAGGCCCTTCAACGTGGCTTCGAGAGGCTCGATTGTCCAGCCGGATTCTTGTCGCAAAAGCGCGGAAATCCGCGAAAGGATCTCGCGGGCGTCGGGGTTGAGCAAGGCGGTTGCGTCGTCGGTCAGGGCGAGTGGACGCCGCTTGAACAGGAATGCGGCGCCATCGGCCAGTTCGTTGGTGTCGCGGGCGCGGGTCTTGAGCACCGGCATCGCCGCGATAAGCGCATCGATGTCCGCGCCCGGGCCGATTTTCCCGGCGACGATCGCAGCCAGCCGGGTGTTATCCGCCTCGCGCAGATAGTGCCCGTTGAGGTTCAGCAGCTTCTTGATGTCGAAGCGCGAGGGGCTCTTGCCGACGCCGCCGATCTCGAACAGTTCGACCGCTTCCTCGAGCGTGAATTCCTCACGGTCGCCGTGACCCCAGCCGAGGCGGAGGAGGTAGTTCAGCAGTGCTTCGGGAAGGATGCCGAGTTCGTCGCGATAGGCCTCGACTCCCAGCGCGCCGTGGCGCTTCGAGAGCTTGGCGCCGTCCGATCCGTGGATCAGCGGAACGTGGCCGTAGCGCGGCTCCGGCCAGCCCATCGCGCGGATAATCGGCAGCTGGCGGAAGGCGTTGTTGAGATGGTCGTCGCCGCGAATGATGTGGGTGACACCCATGTCGTGATCGTCGACCACCACCGCGAGCATATAGGTCGGGGTGCCGTCGCTCCGCAGCAGCACGAAATCGTCGATCTCGGCGTTTTGGACGGTGACCTCGCCCTGGACCATATCGTCGATCGTGACCGCGCCTGCGGTCGGGGCCTTGAGGCGGATGACGTGGGGCACCGCCGGATCGCCGTCGCCGCGCTCGCGCCAGGGCGACCGGATCCGCAAGGGTTTTTTGGCCGCCTGGGCCTCGGCGCGCATCGCGTCGAGTTCCTCGGGAGTCAGATAGCAGCGATAGGCCGCGCCGCTTTCCAGCATCGCGTGTGCGACTTCGGCATGGCGCTGCGCGCGCGCGAACTGGAACACCGCGTCGCCGTCCCAGTCGAGCCCGAGCCAGCGCATTCCGTCGAGAATCGCGTCGATCGCCGCCTGGGTCGAACGGGCGCGATCGGTGTCCTCGATCCGCAGCAGGAACTCGCCGCCGTGGTGCTTGGCGAACAGATAGTTGAACAGCGCGGTGCGGGCGCCGCCGATATGCAGAAATCCGGTCGGCGAGGGCGCAAAGCGCGTGACGACCTTGCCGGTGCCCGCTCCGTTGCCGCTATCGCTTGCCATCGCCCGTTCGTTCCGTTCCATTGTCTTCATGGCAAAGAGTCCGCCTGTCATGGTTCCGCTGGGGGACGCCGAGGCAGATGCTGCGATGCAGCAGACGCATTGGCGCTTTCGCGGGCGCTTGTCCAGCATGGGCGACGCGCTCGATGCGTTTTTGGCCGCGAGTGCTTCCGACCGGGGACCGTGGCTGTCGGTGGCCTTCGCCGCCGGTATCGCGGCGTGGTTCGTCCTGAAAACGCCGTTCGAATGGGCTGCGGTGGTCGCGCTGGCGCTGGCAGCGGCGACGGCTGCCGCGGCGGGCTGGAGGAACCACGGATCGCGCGGACATCTGCGGCTTGCGGCGATGGCGCTTGCGTTAACGCTGGCGGGCGGAGTCGCGACGGTCTGGAGCAAGTCCGAACTGGCCGGCGCGGTGCCGATCGCACGGCCCATGTTCGGGGAATTCGAAGGGACTGTACTCCGGCGGATCGAGCAGCCCGCCGAACAGCGCGTGAGGCTGGTGCTGGCGACCCGTGAGCCCGGGACCGGCCGGGCGATCAAGGTCCGCGTCAACGTGCCGCTCGACTTGATCACCCCGGCCTCGGCCGAAGGGGCGGTGGTAAGGCTCAAGGCCCGTCTGATGCCGCCGGCGCCGCCGATGCTGCCGGGCGGCTACGATTTTGCGCGTGCGGCTTGGTTCGACGGCCTGACCGCGACCGGCGCGGCGCTTTCGCCGATCGAAGTGATCGAACCTGCGCCGCAGAAGGGGAGTCTCGCGCGGTTCCAACGCTGGCTGGCGGATCATGTGCGGGATCATCTTTCCGGCTCGCCCGGCGCGATCGCGGCAGCCTTCGCCAGCGGCGACCGCGGTGCGATCGACCCGGCGGACGAGGATGCGATGCGCGATGCGGGGCTGACGCACCTGCTCTCGATCAGCGGGCTGCACGTCAGCGCGGTGATCGCCGCGACCTACCTGATCGCGATCCGGCTGCTGGCACTGTGGCCGTGGCTGGCCTTGCGCGTGCGCCTGCCGGTCGCGGCGGCGGGGGCCGCGGCGCTGGCGGGGATCTTCTACACCCTGCTGACCGGGGCCGAGGTGCCGACCGTGCGCAGCTGCATCGGTGCGGTGCTGGTGTTGCTGGCCTTGGCGCTGGGGCGCGAGCCGCTGAGTTTGCGGATGATCGCGATCGGGGCGTTCTTCGTGCTGCTATTGTGGCCCGAAGCGCTGGTCGGGCCGAGCTTCCAGATGAGCTTCGCTGCCGTGATCGCGATCGTCGCGCTGCATAATTGCGCACCGGCGCGCGCATTCCTCGCGCCGCGCGGCGAGGGTTTGCTGGTACGGATCGCGCGCCACGGAGCGATGCTGCTGGTCACCGGCTTCGCGATCGAGATCGCGTTGATGCCGATCGTGCTGTTCCACTTCCACCGCGCCGGGATTTACGGGGCCTTCGCCAACGTGATCGCGATCCCGCTGACGACCTTCGTGTCGATGCCGCTGATCGCATTGGCGCTGCTGTTCGACACCATGGGCCTCGGGGCGCCGTTCTGGTGGCTGGCGGGCAAATCGCTCGAACTGCTGCTGTGGATCGCACATTTCACCGCCGCGCAGCCGGGCGCGGTGCGGCTGATGCCGCAGATGGGCGGGATGGCTTTCGCGCTGTTCCTGATCGGCGGGCTGTGGCTCGGCCTGTGGCGCGGCCGGGTGCGGCTGCTCGGCGTTGTGCCGTTGGTGCTGGCGAGCGGGCTGCTGGCAATGAGCAGGGCTCCCGACATCCTGATTACCGGCGACGGTCGTCATGTCGGGATCACCGGGGAGGGCGTCCGCCTGCTGGTGTTGCGCGAAACCACGAGCGACTTCACGTCAGAGAACCTGCGCGAGCTGGCCGGGATGGAAGGCGAGATGCTGACTTTGGACCGGTGGCCGGGCGCGGATTGCAGCGCGGATTTCTGCGTGACCACGCTCCGCCGCGGCCGACGGGACTGGCGCTTGCTGCTCGCACGGAGCCGGGCGCAGGTCTCGGAGCGGGAACTGGCCGCGGCCTGCGACCGGGCGGACATCGTGGTCGCGGATCGGATGCTGCCGAATGCCTGCCGGCCGGCGTGGATCAAAGCCGATCTCAAGTCGCTGCGGGTGAGCGGCGGGCTGGCGATCTATCTTGCCGAGGGCGAGGTCAGAAGCGTGGCAGATGCTCAGGGAGAGCATGGCTGGTGGAGGGGCGCAAAGTAGCCCATCGTCCGCCCGCTTCGCCCACCCAACTTCGTCATTGCGAGCGTAGCGAAGCAATCCAGAGCCTGTGTGAACCGTCCTGGATTGCCGCGGGACCTTCGGCCCCTCGCAATGACGAATTAGTGATACTGCCGCAGCAATCCCGCCAACTTGCCCTGGACCACCACTTCATGCGCATCGTAATATTGCGGATCATAGGCTGCATTGGCCGGGTCGAGCCGGATACGGCCGCCTTCGCGGCGCAGATATTTGAGGGTCGCTTCCTCGTTGCGGATGAGCGCGACCACGATCTCGCCGTCGCGGGCGGTGTCGGTTTTGCGGACCAGCGCGAAGTCGCCGTCGAGAATACCGGCCTCGATCATCGAATCGCCCGAGACCTCGAGCGCATAGTGATCACCCGCGCCAAGCAGCGCCGCCGGCACCGGAAGGGTGCGATCGGTTTCGAGCGCCTCGATCGGGACACCCGCCGCGATCTTGCCGTGGAAGGGAATCTCGATCACGTCGTTCGCGACCGGTCGCAGTACCTGTGGCGGTGCGACCACGCGGCCCACCGGGTCGTTTGCCGGCTTCCGGGCGCCCCGGTCCTCCGGATCCTTGAGCACTTCCAGCGCGCGCGCCCGGTTGGGCAGGCGGCGCAGGAAACCACGTTCCTCAAGCGCCGAGATGAGGCGGTGCACGCCCGACTTGGATTTGAGGTCGAGCGCTTCCTTCATTTCCTCGAACGAAGGGGAAATGCCAGAATCTTCGAGCTTTTTCTGAATGAACAGCAAGAGCTCGTGTTGCTTGGCGGTCAGCATCGAAGCACTCTCCTCAGATGTTCCAATTCGGAACGAATGCGGAACAACTAGGCAACGATTTACAACAAGTCAAGCGTCTCAGCCATTTCCGAGCCAATAGGCCGGAACCAGCGTTCCCGCTGCGGCCGCGGGCGCCTCCGCCGGTCGTTCGATCAGTGCGTTGGCGATAGCGAGAGTACGCAGCGCGCTCGAATCCTGCTCCTCCAGCGAGTTCACCGCTCCGTCGCGCATCAGCGCCCGCCGCAGTTCGAGCCGCTGGCCGCCGGCCGGAATACCGGCGCCGAGGGGCAGCATTACCGGCCGGGGCAGCGGGTCGCGATCGCCAGCCAGCGCGCGCAGCAGCGGCAGCAGGAAGAGGAAGCCGGTGACGAAGCTCGACACCGGATTGCCTGGCAGGCCGAGCACCATCTGCTTGCCCTTGCGTGCGATCAGGATCGGCTTCCCCGGCTTCATTTTAACCCGCCAGAAATCGATCTCGGCGCCCCAAGCTTCAAGCGCCGGGTAGATCAGATCGTGATCGCCGACCGAGGCACCGCCGCTGGTGACGATCACATCGGCATCGCCGGCGGTCTCGAGCGCTTTCGCCAGCGCATCGAGATCGTCGGGCACCGGGCCGAGCCGGAGGCGTTCCGATGAAAGCCGTGCGGTCATCGCCGCAAGCATCGCGCCGTTGCTGGCGGGAATGCGGTGCGGCGTGAGATCGGCGAAATCGGTCGCCAGCTCGTCGCCCGAATCGAGGATCGCGAGGCGCGGCAGGCGGTGGACCGTGAGCCGGTCGCTGCCAGCCGAAAGCGCCAGTCCCAACTGCCCGGGGCCGATCCGCACTCCGGCGGACAGCACGGTATCGCCTTCGCGGAAATCGAAGCCCTTGCGGCGGATATGGCGCGGATCGGGATCGCCTTCGCCGTTGAGCGACAGCCTGTCGCCTTCGCGCGTCGCGTTTTCCTGCAGCAGCACCGTCTCGCCGCCATCGGGCATCAGGGCGCCGGTCGAGATGCGGATCGCTTCACCGGGTCCGAGGGTGCCGGAGAACGGATGCCCGGCCGCGCTTTCGCCAACGACCTGCCACGGGCCGCTTTCGCCCGCCTTCATCGCATAGCCGTCCATCGCGGAGAGATCGGCGGCGGGCTGAGTACGGCGGGCGAGCAGCGGTTCGGCCAGGCACCGCCCTACCGCGGCCTCGGCAAGCACCTCTTCCGCCGGCAGCGGCTCGACCTGCGCGAGCAAGCGCTGCTGCGCTTCGGATAGCGGAATCGGCGCAGTGTGCCGGGTGCTCATGCGTCCCCGGCGTGCCATTCGCCCGACTTGCCGCCGCTCTTGGAAAGCAGCCGGACCTGTTCGATCACCATGCCTTTGCCGAGCACCTTGGCCATGTCGTAGATCGTCAGCAGCGCGATCGAGGTCGCGGTCATCGCTTCCATCTCGACTCCGGTCTTGCCGACCAGCGAGGCGGTGGCGGTAGCGCGCACCGCGCCTTCTTCGAATTCGAACTCGACCGTCACCGAGCTGAGCGGCAGCGGATGGCACAGCGGAATAAGATCAGCGGTTTTCTTCGCGGCCATGATCCCGGCGATCCGGGCTGCGGCGAGTACGTCGCCCTTGGGTCCGCTGCCGTCACGCACCGCCTGCAATGTCTCGGCCGACATGGTGATCCGCCCGGTCGCGACCGCCTTGCGCGCCGATTCGGCCTTGCCGCCGATATCGACCATGCGGGCGGCGCCGGTGTCGTCGAGGTGGGACAATTTGTTCATGTGATCACGCATTCTGCTGACGAAGTTGACCCGGTTGACAGTGTCCTGAGTGAGAACTCGGGTGCCTGGGCAGGATAAGGGCTTCCGCGCAAAAACCGTGAGGAACAGCCTGTCTCATCGGATTTCCATGACAGATTGAGTTCATGTAGGACAGCGCTAGCTGCCGAGCAGCGCCCGCGTCGCGGCGGTCACGTCATCCTGCCGCATCAGGCTTTCGCCGACCAGAAAGCAACGCACGCCGCTTTGGGCCATCCGTTCGAGGTCGGCGTGGCCATTGATCCCGCTTTCACACACCAGCAGCGCCCCTGCGGGCGCGAGCGGTGCGAGGCGTTTGGTGGCGGCGAGATCGGTGACGAAGGTCTTGAGGTTGCGGTTGTTAACCCCGATCAGCCGCGACTTCAGCGCAGCGGCGCGCTCCATCTCGCTCTCGTCGTGAACTTCGACCAGCACGTCCATCCCGCGTTCGATCGCGGCGGCCTCGATCTCGGCCATCAGCGAATCTTCCAGCGCGGCGACGATGATCAGGATCGCATCGGCGCCGATCGCGCGAGCCTCGGCGACCTGCCAGGTGTCTACCATGAAGTCCTTGCGCAGGACCGGCAGCGAACAGGCCGCGCGGGCTTCGATCAGATAATCCTCGTGACCCTGAAAATACGGCGCGTCGGTCAGCACCGAGAGGCACGCGGCGCCGCCGGCCTCATAGGCCCGGGCATGTTCGGACGGACGGAAGTCCGGGCGGATCAGGCCTTTCGAAGGGCTGGCCTTCTTGATCTCGGCGATCAGGCCGAAGCCGGCCGAAGCGCGCCCTTCGAGTGAGCGGCGAAACCCGCGCGGCGGGGATTGGACCTCGCCGCGGATGTCGAGGTCGGTCAGGCTGGTCTCGGCCTTGCGGGCAGCGACTTCGATGCGCTTGGTGGCGCAGATTTCGGCGAGTTTGTCCATTTGGGGTTGGCCCTAGATCACTTCACCGCGTCGATCCAGCAGTTGAGCAGCGCGTTCGCGAGACCCTTGTCAATCGTCTCGGCCGCTTCCTCGACGCCTTCGGCCCAACTCTTGACCTCGCCGGCCACGATCAGCGCGCCGGCGGCGTTGAGCAGCACCGCATCGCGGTACGGCCCAAGCTCGCCTAGCAGCAGCTTGCGCAGTTCCGCGGCATTATGCGCGGCGTCGCCGCCCCTGATCGCGTCGATCGGCGCGGCGGCGAGGCCGGCGTCGGCGGGCTCGACTCGCTTCATCGCGATCAGACCGCCCCGGATCTCGGCGATCTCGGAACCACCGGCGAGGCTCAATTCGTCGAGCCCCTCGTCGCCCGCGACCACGAAGGAATGCTCTGTCCCCAACCGCAGCAGCGCTTCGGCATAGATCGGGACATAGGCGGGCCGGGCGATCCCGACGAGCTGGCGCTTCACGTCCGCCGGGTTCGCCAGCGGCCCCATCAGATTGAAGATCGTGCGCCGGCCGATGCTTTTGCGGATCGGCATGATCCGGCCCATCGACGGGTGATGGCGCCCGGCAAACAGGAAGCAGATCCCGATATCGGCGAGGGTTTCCTCGGCGGTCGCCATCGCCCGGTCGAGATCGAGGCCGAGCGCTTCGAGCGTATCGGCTGCGCCCGCCTTGCTGCTGGCCGCGCGGTTGCCATGCTTGGCGACCGGCACCCCGCAGGCCGCGACGACCAGCGCGACCGCAGTCGAGACATTGAGCGTGTGATGCCCGTCGCCGCCGGTGCCACAGACGTCGATCGCGTTTTCGGGGGCGTTGATGGTGATCATGCGCGCGCGCATAGCCCGCGCCGCGCCGGCGATCTCGCTTGCGGTCTCACCGCGTTCGGACAGGGCTACCAGGAAACTTGCAACCTGTTCATCGGGCACCGAACCGTCAAGGATCGCGCCGAACGCTTCCTCCGCTTCCGTTTCATCGAGCGGAAGGTCGCCCACTTGCGGCAGGCGGTTCATGCGTACTCGGGGACGTTGACGCCGCAGAGCTTGAGGAAATTGCCGATCAGCGCGTGGCCGTGCTCGGTCGCGATGCTTTCCGGATGGAACTGCACCCCGTGGATCGGCAGCTCGCGGTGGCGGAAGCCCATCACATGCGCGTCGTCGGCGATCGCGTTGACCACCAGTTCGTCAGGAATGTCGGTCACGATCAGCGAGTGATAGCGGGTCGCGACGAAGGGGCTGGGCAGGCCTTCGAACACGCCTGTGCCATCATGGCTGACCGGCGAGGTCTTGCCGTGCATCAGCCCGCCGCGCACGACCTTGCCGCCAAAATACTGGCCGATCGACTGGTGCCCGAGGCATACGCCGAGTAGCGGCTGCTTCTCCGCCGCACAGGCCGCGACCAGATCGAGGCTGATGCCGGCCTCATTCGGCGTGCAGGGGCCGGGCGAGATGAGAAAGCCCTGAGCGCCGCTGGCAAGCGCTTCGGCCGCGGTCAGCGCGTCGTTGCGCACCACTTTCACCTCGGCGCCCATTTCCATCACGTAATGGACCAGGTTCCAGGTGAAGCTGTCGTAATTGTCGATGACGAGGATCATGTCGTGCCTATATCTTTCGCGCCTGCCTTTGACCGTTTCTCGACCACGATCAAGGGGCCGATCGGAATGCCGTTGTCGAGCCGGCCGCTTTTGGGGTCCCATAGCGAGGACACGGTGCCGTCGAGGAACAATGCATTCTTCACCCTGAGCTCGTCACGGTAGAAGCGGGCGAGGGTGCCGAAGCTGAGTGGTTGGTCGGAGATCACGAACAGAGCCCGGCCCTGACAGTCGATGCCGACCGCGTTGCGGATCCGCAGCGATTTGCCGTCCGGGTCGATTTTCGGATGAAGCTGGCCGTCGATCACCAGCATCGGGCCCGACTGGGTGCCGAAATCGGGACGCTCGGTGACGTGGGCGAAGAAGTCCTCCGCGCTCGCGACGTGCCACTTGCCCGCGCTGCCATAGAACACACCGTTGGGCAGCATGTGGAAATTGCCTGGCCCCTGGTTGCGGTTGAGCGCGTGCTTCTTGTCGCCGCCTTCGACGTAATAGCCGATCGGCTCGCCATCATCGTCGAACATGCCGGCGTTTAGGGCGAAGGCTACCGGCGGTGCATCGGGGGCGCGGCTGGTGGAGAAGCTGGCGAGACTGCGCCACGGCTCGCCGTCCGGCGGGCCGAGCGCGGTGCGGATCGTGTCGACCGCCGGATCGGCGACGCAGAGCGTCAGGGGAATCTTCTCGAATTCGGTCTTCTGGCAGCCCGGATGGAGCACCAGCGCGGGCGCACTCGCGCCGGTCGATCCGCCGCAGGAACCAAGCGCCAGCGCCGCAGCCAGCAAGGGCGCGGCGAGGCGCGAGTTCACTGGCCCCCCATTATTGGCCGAAATCCGGTTCGGCCGCGATCCTGGCGGCTTCGCGCGCGGCTGCGATCAGCGCGCCGGCCTTGTGGCGACATTCGGCCGCTTCGTATTCCGGAACGCTGTCGGCGACGATTCCAGCGCCGGCCTGGACGTGCATCACACCATCCTTCACCAGCGCGGTCCGCAGGACGATGCAGCTGTCGATTGAGCCGTCGGGCCCGAAATAGCCGACCCCGCCGGCATAGGGGCCGCGGGTTTCGGGTTCGAGCTCGGCGATCACCTGGCAGGCGCGGACCTTGGGGGCGCCCGAGACGGTGCCGGCCGGAAAGCCGGCGAACAACGCATCGATCGCATCATGCCCGGGTGCGAGCGCGCCGATCACGTTCGAGACGATATGCATCACGTGACTGTAACGCTCGATCGTGAAACTTGCGGTGACCTTGACGCTGCCTTTGGCCGCGACCCGGCCGACATCGTTGCGGCCCAGATCGAGCAGCATCAAATGCTCGGCGCATTCCTTCGCATCGGCGAGCAGGCTGGCTTCGTTTGCTGCGTCCTCTTCCTCGGTCTTGCCGCGCGGGCGGGTGCCGGCGATCGGGCGGATCGTGACTTCTCCGTCGCGCACCCGAACCAGGATCTCGGGGCTCGATCCGACCACCGCGAAGCCGGGCAGGTCGAGGAAATAGAGGAACGGCGAGGGGTTCACCCGGCGCAATGCGCGATAGAGATCGAGCGGCGGGAGCGGGAAGGGGCAGGTGAATCGCTGCGCGAGCACCACCTGGAAGATGTCGCCCGCCTCGATGTAGTCCTTCGCCTTGAGCACGATCCGCTCGTACTCACCCTCGGCCATCGCCGGTTCGAGCGCCATGTCGGGCAGGCCGGTGTCCTTGACCGGTGCCGGGCTACGGGCGGCGAGGCGGCGCAGCGTATCGTCGATCCGTTCGCCGGCAGCTTCTATCGCGCGCCCGGGATCATTGGCAGCATCGTTGCCGTCGGCCCATAGCGGCGCGACGCAGAACAGATCGTCGGTCAGCCCGTCGAACACCAGGATCAGCGTCGGGCGGACGATCAATATATCCGGCACGTCGATTTCGCTCTGCGGGGCGCGCGGAAGCTTTTCGACCAGACCGATGGTCTCATAGCCGAAATAGCCGACCAGGCAGGCGAGCGCGGGCGGCAGGGCCTTGGGCACGTCAATCCGGCAGGACGCGGCCAGGGCGCGCAATTCCTCAAGCGAATTGTCGGGGAGAGGAGCGAAGGCCTCGCGTTCGTGCCGCCAGTCGCGATTGACCTCGGATTCCGCGCCGGTAGCGCGGAAGACCAGGTCCGGATCGAGCCCGAGCAGGCTGTAGCGCCCGCGGAAGGCCCCGCCTTCGACCGATTCGAGCAGGAAATCGCCGCGTCCGGGCACGATCAACTTGGTCGCCGCGCCCACCGGAGTCTCGGTGTCGGCGACCAGCTTGCGCCAGACCAGCGCGGGCCGGCCCTGGGTCAGGGCCGCGCGGGCGGCTTCGGCGCCTTCGGGTAATGCTCCGGACAGCGTAGTGGCCTCAGTTGCCGCCAACGAGGCGCTTGCGCGCGGTCTCGATCGCGTCCTTGTTGCGCTCGACGCCGACCTCCTTGAGCGCGGCCGCGACGAACTCTTCGCCATATTCCTGGCCAGCCGACTGCGCGAGCTGCTGCCCGGATTTAACGATCAGATCATCGTTCGGCGCCAGTTTGCCCGGCTCGATATCGTCGAGCTTGGCGACGAACCAACCATTGTCGTTGGGTGCCTCGAGCCGCTTGACCGTGCCTTCGGCCATGCTGAACATCAGCGCCATCACTGGCGGGACACGTCCCGAACCGAGCTTGAACAGTTCTTCGCGGGTCATGTTGATGGTGTCAGGCGGCGGCAAGGGGATACCTTCCTTGGCCATCGCGGCGGCGACGGTCTGCCCTTCCGCGACTCGCTTCA
This sequence comes from Candidatus Andeanibacterium colombiense, assembly GCA_029202985.1. Classification (GTDB taxonomy): domain Bacteria; phylum Pseudomonadota; class Alphaproteobacteria; order Sphingomonadales; family Sphingomonadaceae; genus Andeanibacterium; species Andeanibacterium colombiense. The sequence continues at coordinate 287,386 of CP119316.1, forward strand.
GGACCCGGTCGGCCGCTTCCTTGGCCTTCTTGCCACCTTCGGCATGGCGCCAGCCGGCGATCACCGCTTCGCGGATCTCGCCGAGCGGTGCGGCGGCAGCGGGGACGATGCTGCTGACGTCGAAGATCATGAAGGTATTGCCGGCTTCGATCTCGGTCAGCTGCGGTTGGCCCTCGTCCATGTCGAACGCGGTCTTTAACACCGGCGCAATCGCCTTGGGCGCGGTCTCGCCGGCCTTGCCATAGACTTGTCCCGTCCCGACCAGCTCCGGCGTCGCCTGCAGGGTCAGGCCGAGTTCCTTGGCGACGTCGGCCAGGCTTGAGCCGTTCTCGAACTCTTCCTCGATCTTGGAGCTCATGTCGGTCAGCGCGGCATTGTGTTTCTCGGTCGCGAGCGCCGAGGAGATTTCGCCGCGAACCTGGGCGAGCGTACGGCCGGGCGTTTTTTCGACTCCGTCGACCCGCATGACGTACCAGCCGAGCCCGCCGCGCGCGGGTGCCGAGAGCTTCCCCTGTGCGGTGGCAAACACCGTATCGGCGACCGCGGCCGACGCTTGCGATGTCAGTGCGGCCTTGTCGATCGGCCCGATCGCGGCGACCGCGAGGCCCTTTGCCCCGGCGGCTGCGGCCAGCGTCTTGCCTTGGGCGACTTCGGCGGCGATCGCGCTGGCGGCGGCCTGGGTCGGGACGACCAGTTGGGTGAGCCGGCGCTTTTCGCCTCCGCTGTAGAGCGCGCCGTCTCGGGCGTAACGCGCGGCGATTTCGGCGTCGGTGGGCGCGGGGATATTCTTGAGCTCGGCGGCGCCGAAGCTCGCATAGCGGATTACCCGCCGCTCGGCGCGCATATAGGCCGCGCGGTGCGCGGTATAAAAAGCCTGAAGTTGCGCATCGGTCGGCGCGGCCTTCGGAGCATAGGCGTCGCTCAGCAGCAGGCCGAGCTGGCCGTGGCGCCGCTCGCGCAGCAGCGAGGCGTAGCGCGCGACCAGCGATTGCGGCAGCGCACCCGGCACACCGACCGGGGCCGTGATCTGGCGGGAGAACAATTCGTTCGAAAGATCCTCGCGCACCTGCGCGTCGGTCAGTTTGCGCTGGGCGAGGAATTGGCGGTAGGTGCCCTCGTCGAACTTGCCGTCCGCGCCGGAAAAGGCGGGGATCTTGACGATTTCGCTATCGACCAGCCGGTCCCCGGCACGCAAGCCGTGGTTCTGCCCGAATTGCGAGATCGCGGCGCCGTTGATCATTCGGGTGAGCGTATCCTCGAGGCCGCCGGCGGCGACGAAGGCTTCCATCGTCATCGTCGGATTACGCTGGCGCGCATTGTCGAATTCGGTCCGCGCCGCGGCTTCCAGTTCGTCGATGCTGATTTTGCGCTTGCCGACGATCGCGACCCGGTCTCCTTTCGAAAGGCCGCTGAACGCCCCGGTATTGCTGATGTCGCCGGCTGCGAAGGCAAGGCCGATCAGGATCAGGAACGCGAGGGTGACGAACACGCCCGCCTTCGAGTTCATGAACGCGCGAAAGAAAGTGAGCATCAGGGAACGCCGCCTATCAGGAATGGATCGGAGCCTCTCGTGGCTCGTTGGGTGGCGCTTTATCGTCGCTGAGGCGAGCGGGCAACAGTCCTCGCGCTGCTTGGGCCATGTGGAAAAGCAGTTTTGACAAGCGCTCGGCCCGCGACTAGCGGGCTTCGTCCGAAAAGGCGCGGCGCTGGCGGCGCGGTCGGGAACAGTTTAAGGAAATTTCGATGGCGCACCGACCCTATATCGTCGGCAATTGGAAGATGCACGGCACGCGGGCGACGCTCGCCGAAGCGCGTGCGATCGACCGCGCGGCCGAACGCCTGATCAAGGCCGAAGTCGCGCTGGCCCCGCCTTTCACCCTGATTCACGCGACCCACAAGGAAGCGACGCTGATCGCGGTCGGCGCGCAGGATTGCCACGCGGCCGAAGGCGGTGCGCATACCGGCGACATATCCGCCGCGATGCTGAAGGATTCCGGCGCGAGCTTCGTGATCGTCGGCCATAGCGAGCGCCGCGCCGACCACGGCGAGACCGACGCGATCGTGAAGGCCAAGGCTTCGGCGGCGCTGTCCGCCGGGCTTTCGGTGATCGTCTGCGTCGGCGAACGCGAGGCGGAGCGCGATGCGGGCAAGGCCGAGGACGTCGTCGCCAAGCAGCTCAAGGGTTCGCTGCCGGCCGGCGAAGTGGCCGAGAAGGTTACCGTGGCTTACGAGCCGGTCTGGGCCATCGGCACTGGCCGCACGCCGTCGATCGAGGATATCAGTGCGATGCACCGCGCGATCCGCGCGCGGCTCGTCGCGATCTACGGCGAGGGCGGGGCGGACGTCCGGATTCTCTACGGCGGCTCGGTCAAAGCCGATAACGCCGCGGCGATCCTGCGCGCCGACGAGGTCGGCGGGGCGCTGGTCGGGGGCGCGAGCCTGACCGCCGACAGCTTCCTCGGGATCATCGTCGCGGCGGCCGAGCTTTAGGAAACCAGGGTTCCCTTGCGGTTTCCAAGCCGCATCGCTATCTGCGCCGCAACAAATCGCTTCTAACGAAAAGGCCTGCAAGCCATGTCGCTGTTCCTGTTCCTCACGGTCGTCCAGGCGATCGTCGCCCTGGCCCTGGTGCTGGTGGTGCTGATGCAGCGTTCGGAAGGCGGCGGGCTCGGCATGGGCGGCGGCGGCAGCCCGGCCGGCCTGATGTCGGCGCGCGGCGCGGCGGATTTCCTGACCCGCGCGACCACGATCCTGGCGACGATCTTCGTCTCGCTCAGCATCCTCCTCGCCGCGATTGGCGTCGGAGCGACTGAAAACCGCAAGATCGATTCAACCCTCGACCGGACCGTCAATCCCGAACAGGGGGGCGGTCACCAGAAGGATCTGCTCGGCAATTCGGCGGCTCAGCCGGCGCAGGCTCCGGCCCAGGCGCCGGCTTCCACCACCCCGGCAGGCAGCCCGGACCCGTTGAAGGGCGCCGCGCAGTAATTCCTGTACGCTGATCCCTGCGCGCCGCTCGGTCGCGCAACTGTGGATGGAAGCGCAGCGGCGCAAGCATTCGGCTTGCGCCGAATCCGCAACACGTCTTAAGGCCCGAATCCCATGGCGCGGTTCATTTTCATTACCGGCGGCGTGGTCTCCTCGCTTGGCAAAGGCCTGATGGCCGCAAGCCTCGCCGCGCTCCTCCAGGCGCGCGGCTTCAAGGTCCGCATCCGCAAGTTCGATCCCTATCTGAATGTCGATCCGGGGACGATGAGCCCCTACCAGCACGGCGAAGTGTTCGTGACCGACGACGGGGCCGAGACCGACCTCGACCTCGGTCATTACGAGCGCTTTACCGGCGTATCGGCACACCAGGGCGACAACATCACCTCGGGCCGGATATACCAGCAGATCATCGCCAAGGAACGCCGCGGCGATTATCTCGGAGCGACGGTGCAGGTGATCCCGCACGTCACCGACCAGATCAAGGAATTCGCGCTCGCCGATGTCGACGATCTCGATTTCGTGCTGTGCGAATTCGGCGGCACGGTGGGCGATATCGAGGGCCTGCCGTTCATCGAAGCGATCCGCCAGTTGCGCAATGAACTCGGGCGCGAGCAGACCTGCGCGATCCACGTCACGCTGGTGCCGTATGTTTCGGCCGCGGGTGAGCTCAAGACCAAGCCGACCCAGCACTCGGTGCGCGAACTGACCAGCTTGGGCGTCCAGCCAGATCTGCTGCTGTGCCGCTGCGAGCATGAATTGCCCGAAGGAGAACGGCGCAAGATCGCGCTGTTTTGCAACGTGCGGCCCGAAGCGGTGATCCCGGCGCTCGACGCGAGCTCGATCTACGCGGTGCCGCTGCAATACCACCACGAAGGCCTCGACGCCGAGGTGCTGCGCCATTTCGGCCTGACCGCCCCCGAGCCGGACATGGCGCGGTGGGACGACATCATCGACCGCTACGTTCATCCGGAAGGGGAAGTGACGATCGGCGTGGTCGGCAAATATGTCGGCCTGCCTGATGCGTATAAGAGCCTCAACGAGGCGCTGGTACACGGCGGTATGGCCAACCGGGTCAAGGTCAACATCCGCTGGATCGACGCCGAGATTTTCGAACAGGACGATTCGCTGATCGCCGCCGAGCTTGAACCGATGCACGGCATCCTCGTCCCTGGCGGCTTCGGTACGCGCGGGACCGAAGGCAAGATCGCCAGCGTCCGCTTCGCGCGCGAGCGCGACGTGCCGTTCTTCGGCATCTGCCTCGGCATGCAGATGGCCTGCATCGAAGGTGCGCGGAACACGGCCGGAATCGAGAAGGCCTCGTCGACCGAATTCGGTCCGAGCGAGGAGCCGGTGGTCGGCATCATCACCGAATGGATGACCCCCGAAGGCATCGAGACCCGTGAAGCCGGCGGCGATCTGGGCGGGACGATGCGGCTCGGTGCCTATCCGGCGAAGCTTGCGGGCAATAGCCATGTCTCGCGGATCTATGACGGTGCGACCAGCATCTCCGAACGCCACCGCCACCGCTACGAGGTCAATTCGGCCTATATCGATCCGCTGGAGAAGGGCGGGCTGGTGTTCTCGGGGATGTCGCCCGACGGGCTCCTGCCCGAGATCGTCGAGCGGCCCGATCACAGCTGGTTCGTCGGCGTGCAGTTCCACCCGGAGCTGAAGAGCCGCCCCTTCGAACCACACCCTCTGTTCGCCAGCTTCATCGCAGCGGCGGTCCACAAGTCGCGGCTGTTTTGATATTTGTGTGACAGCTATATTTACCAACGCCGGGGTGTTGGGGTCGGTATTTATTCAAGCCCGCGCGTACGCATGACAGCTCGCGGTTGAAAGCCATCGAAGAGGAGTTGTTGATCGACCGGCAGCTAAGCCGGGCGGATTGGCTGCCCCAGGATGCGCGGTCACTCATTCGCGGCGGACTGCCTAGAATCCGCCGGCGCTTGCTGGTCGCGGCTCTTCGCGAACGACGGAAAGGCTTTTTTCCATTACGCGAGTCAGCATCCGCAAGATCTGATGCATCTGCCTGTCAGCGCCATCCGGTTCATCACCAGGCGATCGGGTTTTGAGCCAAGCATCGAAAGAGGGCGAGCCTTGCGGCCCGCCCTTCGTTTTTCGGATTGAGGTGCCGGCTCAGGCGGCGTTCGCTTCGTCCTCGGCCTTGACGATTTCGAGCGGCTTCTGGCCGTTCACGGCGATCTTCTTCGGCTTCACGGCGTCGGGGACTTCGCGCAGCAAGTCGATCGCGAGCAGGCCGTCGGCTAGCCGGGCATCTTCGACGCGGACGTAATCCGCCAGTTCGAAGCGGCGTTCGAAGCCGCGGTTGGCGATGCCGACATGGAGGTAGTCGGTGTCACTTTCGTCCTGCCTGCGACCCTTGATCGTCAACAGGTTCTGCTGCGCGGTGATGTCGATATCTTCGGGACGGAAGCCCGCGACCGCCAGCGTGATGCGATAGGCATCGTTACCGCGGCGTTCGATATTGAAGGGCGGATAATTATCCCCTGTGTGCAGCCGCGCCTGGCCTTCGAGCAGGTCGAACAGGCGATCGAAACCGACAGTGCTGCGGCGATAGGGGGAAAAATCGAAACGGTTCATCGAAACAAATCCTCTTCTGAGCAATTTGGCATTGAGGATCCCGGAAATCCGGCGATCCTGTGAACATTGGCGACCGCACCCTTCCGGCGCGCGGCTCCAGTGCCTAGATATAAATTTCGGCGGAGGCTTCAAGGGTCTCGGCTACAGATAAGGATTTTCCGGTGAGCGCGCCCAAGGTCGAGATCTATACCAAGTTTGCCTGCCCCTATTGCGTGCGCGCCAAAATGCTGCTCGGCCGCAAGGGCGTGGAGGTCGAGGAATTCGACATCACTTTCGGCGGGGACAAGCGCGACGAGATGCTGCAGCGCGCGCCCGGCGCGCGGACCGTGCCGCAGATCTTCATCGGCGATTACCATGTTGGCGGGTCCGACGACCTCGCCGCGCTCGACCGTGAAGGCAAGCTTGACGCTTTGCTTGGGTTGTAAGCGGTTCTATTGACCCGCGCATGACGCGCATCGCCCTTCTGCAGATGACCACCGGGATCGACCCGGAGGAGAACGCCCGAACGCTTTCAGCCGCGATCTCCAAGGCGGCGCAGGGCGGGGCTCGGATGCTGTTTACTCCCGAGATGTCGGGCCTGCTGGATCGCGACCGCGAGCGGGCGAGGGCGCATGTGGTGCCCGAAGCCGACAATCCGGTTCTGGCCGAGGTCAGGGGCGCCGCGAAAGATGCGGGCATCTGGGTCGCGCTCGGCTCTCTGGCAGTCGATCGCGAAAACGGGCTGTGGGCGAACCGGAGCTTCCTGATCGCGCCCGACGGTTCGATCGCCGCGCGTTACGACAAAATCCACATGTTCGACGTCCAACTCGCCACCGGCGAGACCTGGCGCGAAAGCGCGGCCTATGCTCCGGGCGAGCAGATCGTCACGGCCGAGACCCCGTTGGGGCGGCTCGGACTGGCGATATGCTACGATGTGCGGTTTCCTGCGTTGTTCGAGGCTCTGGGCCGCCGGAATTGCGACGCCATCGCAATTCCGGCGGCATTCACGGTGCCGACCGGCAACGCCCACTGGCATTTGATGATGCGCGCCCGTGCGGTCGAAGCCAGCGCCTATGTCATCGCCGCCGCACAAGTCGGGACACACCCGGACGGACGGCAGACCTATGGCCATTCGCTGGTGGTGGACCCGTGGGGTGAAATCGTGCTCGATCTTGGCGGGGAAGCGGCCGGGCTCGGCTTTGCGGAGATCGATCACCAACGGATCGCCGCGGTGCGGGCGCAGTTGCCCAGTCTTGCCAATCGCCGCGCAATCCCCAAATCCTGACCACCATGATCGTGTTCGACCTGTGCTGCGCCGACGGGCATCGTTTCGAAGGCTGGTTCGCCTCCTCGGGCGATTTCGCCGGGCAGCAGGAACGCGGGCTGGTCTCCTGCCCGCAGTGTGGATCGGTCGCGGTCTCTAAGGCGCCGATGGCTCCCGCCGTGCCGCGCAAGGGCAACCAGCGCAGCGGCCCTCGGGCGGAACAGCCCGTTCCGATGGCCGGCGGCGAAATCCCACCCGAAGTCGCGCAAGCGATCGGTAAACTCGCCGAATTCCAGGCCGAGGCGCTCAAGCGCTCGAAATGGGTCGGCGCGGATTTCGCGGAACAGTCGCGCGCGATGCATTACGGCGAGCGCGCCGCCGAAGTCATCCACGGGAAGGCCTCCCCGGGCGAAGCCAAGGCACTGCTCGAGGAAGGGATCGCGGTGGCTCCGCTGCCGTTCCCGGTCGCGGCGCCCGACGAACTCAACTGATTGCCAGCAATCCGCCGCTGAACTAAAGGCTCGGATGCGTGCGCCCGTAGCTCAGCAGGATAGAGCATCAGATTCCTAATCTGGGGGCCATGGGTTCGAATCCCGTCGGGCGCACCACCTGCCCTCATCGACGTTTTGTGGGTCTGCGCTTGCATCGCGGCGCGCGCCGAAGCTCCGAGGTCAAAAAAACGTCAACCATTGGGCGCGTTGACTTTTTTGGATAAATTGCGCGTCGGCGCCGTGTCATGCGCGGGACCCCTGAAAACCGTTATCTTTCTCCCGCAGCGGTTTGGCAGAGAATGGGGTTTACCCCCCGGTTCATGCTCAAGGTCTTCGCCTCGCTGGTCATCGGCTTCTTCACCTTGCTGTGGGTGACCGGTAACAGCCCGGCGTCGCTGCGGCACGGGATCATGCACTGGGCGGACGGCAACAGCTCTGCCAACGGAACCGCGATCGGTGGCGACTGGGGCGACTGAGGGCACAGGCCGGCGCCGTCAAACGGTCACGACAACCTTGCCAACCTGCTGGTTGGATTCGAGATAGAGATTGGCATCGGCGATCCGGTCGAGTGGAAAAGTCTTTGCGATCACCGGCTTGAGATGCCCTTCGGCCAGCCCCTGATAGATCAGCGCCTGGTACTTCGCGTAGCGCTCCGGATGGTTCCAGATCTCGCTCGCGACCCAGCCGCGCATCGACGCGCCCTTCATTGCACAGGGCCAGTGGGCATAGGGCGTCTCGGTCTCGCTCAATCCGCCGTAGATGAACAAGATCCCGCGCTCGGCTAGCGCGGAGGCGAGGGTGAGGACATACGGCCCGCCGACCGGATCGAACGCGCAGCGCGCACCTTTGCCGCCGGTGATCTCCATCGTCCTCGCGACCAGATCTTCCTCGTCGGTCGCGACCACATGCGCGGCACCAAGCGCCTTGAGCGCCTCGGCCTTGGCACCGGTGCGCGTACAGGCGATCGAGGTTGCGCCGGCCCAATTTGCGAGCTGGATTGCGGCAATCCCGACGCTCGACGAGGCGGCGCGGATAATCGCGGCATCGCCGACGCTCACTTCGGCGACCTCGATGATCGCTGCCGCGGTCATGTATTGCATCCAGACCGACGCGGCCTCCGCCATGGTCAGGCCCGGAGGAGCTGGCAGAAGGGCATGCGCCGGAACGATCGCCTCCTCGCCCCACACGCCATAGGTTCCAAGCCGGAACTTCGGCACGACCGAGACCTTGTCGCCTTCGGCGAAGCCTTCGACCCCCGCACCGACCCGCAGCACCGTCCCCGCGGCCTCATAGCCGATCAGGGAGGGCAGGGTGGCAGGCACCGGATAGCGGCCAGCGCGGAACATCGCTTCCGAGCGGTTGAGCCCGATCGCCTCGATCCTGACGTGGACTTCGCCCGGGCCGGGTGCCGCGATCGCGACATCCTCGAACTCCAATACCTCGGGTCCACCCTGGCGGTGGAGGCGAACGATCTTGGCCACGATTTTTTCCTCTCTTTTTTCCTGAAGGATAGGTGTGCGCCGCAAGGCCTGTCCAGCGCAACCGCGGCCCGTGCTTCAGGCAAAGAAAAAGGGCCCCTCCCGAAGGAAGGGCCTCAATTTTCTTGGTTGAGCTGGGGACTAGAACTTGACGTTCGCACCCAGGTAGAAGCGGCGACCGATGTCGTCGTAGAACAGGCCGCCGACCGAACCGCCACGCAGCTGCGTGTCGTTGCCGCCGATGTTTGCGGGATTGTAGTTGGTCAGCGGCGGTGCCTTGTTGAACAGGTTGTCCACACCGAAGCGGATATTGATATTATCCGTCAGCGCGTAATTCCCGTTCAGGTAGAAGATGTCGTATGCCGGAGCGCCCACGGTAGTGGTATGGAACGTGGCTTCGGTAGCATCTTCGATTGAGGGCAGGTGCTGCCACTGCAGGCCAAGCATCAGCTTCTTGATGCTGTAGTTCAGCGTGGTGAACAGGCGCCAACGATAGTTGCCGCCGTTCACGCCATTCGCCGTCGGCCCCTGCGTCCCGGCGTAATCCACCACTGGATCGGTCGGGAGTTCGGCCGAATAGAAGTGGAGCAGATAGGTAAGCTGCGAGTTGATGCCGAGGGTGCCCGGACCGACATCGGCCGACCAGTCGAGTTGGGCGTCGATGCCTTCGACCTTGAAGCGGCCGTTATTGGCGTAGGTCAGGTTCACGTTTCCAAGATTACCAGTCTGAGAATCGCGGGTGATCGCCTTGCACGCCGCCGTGGCCGCTGCTGCCGTTGGGTCGGTCGCGACGAGGGGGTTGAGGCTCGCATCAAAGCACGACCGAAGCGCGATAGCGACCGACTGCTGCCCGATCGCGTGGTTCACCGCGATATTGTAGTAGTCGACTGTCAGCTTAAGCCGCGAAAGTGCGGGACTGTCGAATGGCGACGACAGCACGACGCCCGCAGTCCAGGTATTTGCGGTTTCAGGCGTCAGATTCGCGTTGCCCTCAGCGCTCGGCCAAGCGAAGCCGAAGGTCGAGTTGTCGGTGGCACCCGCGCCGCTGTAATATGCATCGCTTGCGGCCTGGTTCGGCATGAGAGCCTTGCAGACTGCGAGTACATTGTTGCCATTGGCATTGGTCGGATTTGCCGAATACGGAAGCGGGTTGGCAAGCGAGCAGAGATCACCCGCGGTATTAACACCGAAGGTCTGCTGCTTGGCCAGATAAAGCTCGCCGATGTTCGGAGCACGTTCAGCACGGTTGTAACCGCCACGGAAGCGAAGCCAGTCGTTTACCTGCCAATCGCCAAGGATCTTGTAGGTATAGCTGGTGCCGGTGGTGTTGTAGTCCGAAATACGACCACCGAGTTCGAGGCCCAAGTTCTTGATGAATGGCGTGTCCGAGAGGATCGGTACGAGCAATTCGCCATACAGTTCCTTCACGTTGAAGGAGCCGGCCGAGTTGCCGCTGGGATAGATGCCGAGTGCCTGATCATTGAAGGAGCGGCCTTGCGTGGTCAGCGTATCGTTGTCGAACTCGAAGTTGAGTTCGCGATAGCTTGCACCGAGCGCAGCGCGCAGTTCACCTGCAGGCAGGTCAAGCAGCTTGCCCTGCAAGTTCGCTTCCACGATCGTCTGACGCGTTAGCGAGCGGTTCTTGAGATCCGCGCGAATGGCCTCAAGACAATCTTCCGAGAAACCGCCTGCCGGTGGGTTATAGAAGTTCAAACCGCTGGTGCAGGTAGCAGTGGAGGCACCAAACCCGCCTTGGCTGGGATTACCCGTGGCCTGGAAACCCTCGCCGAAATGCCCCGAATTCAACACGGTGCGGAGACGTTCCAGCGAATAGATGCCGGTCTGCTTGGCATAGGTCGATGAGACACCATGGTTGGCAGAAATGTCCCATGTCCAATCGGTACCCGGGATAAAGCCCTCAAGCCCCGCGATGAGATTATAAGTCATCACGTCCGTGAAGGTCTGCCGGTCGTCCGGCATCAGCGCGGTGATCGAGAACGGGGCATAGGGATTGTCCCGACTCATCAGCAGATTCCAGAGATCTGTGCCGACGTCGTTCTGGTTGATAAGCTGGCGGACGCCTGAAGCATAATAATCAGGATCCGAGCTCTGGATCGTCGGATCATTCCGGAGAATATCCATCGTCACGCCCCAACCGCCGGTGATCGGGCCAGGCTCGTTACGCGTCTCGGTGTGGACATGGCTGAACATCGCCTGGCCAAACACGCCGATCCAGTCGTTGATCTCGTAATTGCCGCGTGCCAGCACGTTGTAGCGCTTCAGCGGCAAGACAAGCTGGAGATTGGTATTGTTCTGGCTAAGGAGGCCGTTGTCGGCGACCTTGTACTTATAATTGTCGATCGGGCCGGTGTAGCCTTGGAAATTGTTATAAGTTGCATAAGGAGAACCATAATATCCCATCGGGAAACCGGGATTTGGCACGTCGGTGTAGTTGTTGTTTACGTACGGGTGGCCGTTCTGGTCCAGATAAACCGTGACGCCGTTCGTATAAGGGCTCAATGTGGAGCCAGGGAATAACCCCGGGAGTGCGCTGGCGTAATTGCCGAGCTGACCATCGAGCAGGATTCCGGGACGGTCCACGAAGAATTGCGTACCGTTGACTTCGGGATCGGCCCAAAGTTCGCGATACCACTTGCGGTCGCGACGATAGCTCACGCCGCGATCGTTCATCGACATCGCCAGGCTGACGTTACCGCGACCGTCGTCGAAGTCGGCGCCCATGATGCCGGAAATCTGATATTCGAAGCCATCGCCGTGTTGGCTGACGCCCATCTGGCCGTCGAGTTCAAGCCCGTTGACGTCCTTCTTCAGGATGAAGTTGGTGACACCGGCCACGGCGTCGGCGCCGTAGGTGGCCGAAGCGCCGCCCGAGATGATCTCGATGCGCTGCACGGCGGCGGACGGAATGGTCGAGATGTCGATTACGCCCGATGCGTTGGCCGGCGTACCACGGCGCCCGTCGATCAAGACGAGGTTGCGGTTGGAGCCGATTCCGCGCAGCGACACCGTCGCGGCACCCGGAGTATTGGTAGCGGTCGGCTGGATGTCCGCACCGAGGCTCGGCGTCTGCGCCGGCGTGAACTGCGGCAGCTTGTTGAGGCTGGTTTCAATCGCGGCGGTCGAAGTGTTCTGCAGCAGCCCTTCGTCGACAGTCACCGTCGGGCTGTTGTTCTCGTAGTCGGCGCGCTGAATGCGCGAACCGGTCACGATGATGGCATCGCCTTCCTTCTTTTCGCTGTCATCCTGCGCATAAGCAGGAACCGCCGTCAGCGCGATCGCGCTGACGGTTCCCGCGAGAAGCAAGGTTTTGAAGCCCTGCGTCCTGGTGAAAGTGGTGTTCACTGTGTACCCTCCCTTTTCAATCGTTAGGCAGTCGCAGCTGCCTGGAAAAATTCTTAAAATGCAGTGCGAGGCGTGCCGACGGCATTGCCGGCGGACGTGCGCAAGGCGATCGGCGAATTCGAAGTAGCGAAAGAAGATTGGAGCGATCGACGGGTTGCCCCCTGAAGGACATGCTCAGCGCACGTCCTCGCGTCGATCTCGGCAGCTGAACGCTGCGGTCCCCTCATGAAACACTCTCCCTACCCGAGGTCCGGTTCGATTCCGGCACTCCCGATCAGCTTTTTGACATTATTTGTCCAAATTGACCTTGTCTAGTCGGCAAGGTGCCTAATTTGACGAAAACGCAAACTGTGTCACGATAGTTACACCTTCGACACACAGCGGCGCGGATTTCAGCACAGCGGCTGTCACAGGCGCGGATTGATGCGCGAGGCAGCGTTGTCCGGGGGGCTGGTGGGAACCGCGAATAGGTTACACGCGGTAACAATCGGTGCGAATCGATATGTTGACGTTGTCTGAATTCGCTGACGGCGAAGGGATATGGCGTCACGGCTTTCGCGGCGGGGAGGCAATCTCCATCAATCGTCTATCAATCGTCCGCAATTGTGTTTACGCAGCTTGGGGAAGCGCGGAACGTCAAAGGACGTCGGCGCGATGGGAAGTTCGAGGGGAGTTGCGACCAGTATGGCCGGCGCGCAGAAGAGATGCATTCCATAGCGGGGCCCGGCGACGCGGCCGATTGGCGCGGCGCGCTTTGGGATTATGCCCATCGCCGCCGCAGCGACATTCTCGCGAGCCTTAGCGAGGGAAGGCCGATAGCGACGCGCGACGATGCGGCGCTGCTGCCGCTACTGAGCGGCCTGGGTACCCAGGCCGATGCCGCGCTGAGGCTGATCGACCGGGTGGCGATGGGGGCCGCGACCGAGGCTTTCGCTTCGGGATTGGCCGGTACGACTGTCGAGTTCGACAGCCAGCTGGACCGCATCCTCGACGGCTTTGCGCCAGCGATGCCCGAAGTGCAGGCGGCCGATGGGCGCCCGAAGATATTCCAGAGCGAGCTGTGGCAGATCCTGCACAAGGTGCGCGAAAGCGCCGAGCTCTCCTATGCCCGCGAGATCGACCTGGTCGAACTCGATCGGCGGATCCTGTTCCTGCTGAAGGGCAGGGGGCCGCTGGTGCCGGCCGGCCTGTCCTCCGCGGTCGGCGTGGACAAGGCGCAGGTGAGCCGCTCGGTCAAGCGCCTGCTCGAACTCAGGATGGTCCAGCGCGACCAGATCCGCAGCCCGGTTTCGCTTACCCGCAAGGGCGAGGCGCTGGCCGAGAAGCTGCTGCGCCTGGCCGACCTGCGCAACCGCGAATTGAGCTTCGACGTCAGCGATGCGGAACTGCAGGAATTCTTCTCGGTGATGGAGATGCTGCTCGACCGCGCGGTCACGCTTTACGACCAGGAGCGGGAACTGGCGCAGAAGCACGGCCCGCTCGATCGCGATCACGAGGTCGGCGAAGGCTTCGAGCCGCGCCGGGCGAACGAGCCGATCCTGGTCGATCGCTCGCGGATCATCTCGCCGCTGCTGACGCTGAGCGCCTATTTCTCGCGGAGCGGGGCGCTTGCGTTCAAGCGGCTGACCGGGCTTTCGAACTTCGAGGCCTGGGTGCTGTCGGAAATCGGGATCAAGCCGCCCACCGACTGGTCGGAACTGGTCCGCGCGCTCGAGCGCGATCACAGCCAGGCCGGGCGCACGGTCAACCATCTGATCGAACGCGGGCTGGTGCTGCGCGACGGCAAGCCCGGCCGACGCCACGGACGCTTCTCGCCGAGCGAAGAAGGCCAGCGGCTGCACGACATCATCACCCAGACCGGGCTGAAGCGCAGCGCGTTCCTGCTGCAGCCCGTGCCGGTGCCGCAGCTCGAGAAATTCCTCGCGACCTTCGACAAGATCCGGCGCAACGCGGCGGCCCAGCTCGAACGCGAGCGCGCGTTCGAGGAACTCGACAGCCACTGATCGGGTGCTGGCCCGGCACTCCGCCCGGCCGCGGCCCGCCCGGGCTTACTTCGTTCGGCGCACGCGCACGCCTTGCTGGCCGTCCACGATCATCAGGAAGCTGCCGAGCGATGCCTTCTGGATCTCGACCAGCGCACCCTTGCGCGGAACGCGGAAGCTCCTGGCAACGGATTCGGAGAAGGTCCATTCGGCGCCGTCGTCCAGCGTGACCCGCCAGATGCCGGGCTCGCGCTCCGCGACATCGGTGATCTTGGCGCGGATTTCGTCCGGCCCTTCGCCGCGATCTTCGCCGCTCTGGAAGCGGTCGGGGCTCTTCATGCTCTTCGCGCCGAAGCCCTGCGCACCATTGCCGGAGCCGCCCGCGATCACCGCGCCGCCGCCCCGGACCGGGCCGCCCGCGCCGGGAATCGCGCCGCTCTGCACACCCATGCGGATATTGTTGTCGTAACAGGCGAGGCGCGCGCTCGGATCGGAGATCTTCGCGCATTCACGCATGATGCTGAGCACATTGGCATCGGAAGCCTGTGCGGCGGCGGGAGTGGCGGACGATGCGAGCGCGATCGTCGATACGAGGGCCGCGGTCCCCGCGAAGGCCTTCAAACGCTGCGCATTCATCGAAACTCTCCTCTCATCCGCCGGCATCCATGAAGCCGCGCCCCGGTTCGCGCAAGGTCTAACGCGCATCGCGATGGAATCCTTTCACCTTGTGGAAACGCCGTAGCGCTCCGTGTCCATCTCGCGCCGCGCGGCGACATATTTCAGCATCGCTTCGTGCCGCTTCGCCTGCCCGTCGAGATCGCTGTCGGCCGGCGGGATCGCGTCGAGCGCCTGCTGGAAGGTCGCCTCGAGCAGGCCGCGCGTTTCCGGATAGGGGATGACATAGAAGCGGTTCGCGACGATCGCCTGCTTCACATGGCCGGCGAGCTCTTCGGGCTCCATCCCTTGCGAGTAGATATCGTGCAGCGCGGCGATCTCGCGCTCGTCCACCTTGTAGCCCGAATGGCCGAATTTCTCGGGCCGTGTGTTGATGCTTTCGGCGATGTTCGACTTGATGTTCGCCGGGGCGACCAGCGACACGCCGATGCCCTTGTCCTTCAGCGCATCGCGCATCGCCATGGTGATCCCGTGGACCGCGAATTTCGAGGCCGAATAGATCCCCGAGCCGGAGTTCGCATAGAAGCAGCCGAGCGAGGCGGTGTTGACGATATGCCCCCCGATACCGCGCGCGATCATCCGCGGCACGAAGGTCTGCATCAGATTGACCACGCCGCCGAGATTGACCCCGAAGACCCAGTCGTAATCGTCGTAGCTCGCCTGTTCGAGCGGCCCGAAGATCGAGACGCCGGCGGTGCCGAACAACATCGACACCGGGCCGAGCGCGCCTTCCGCCTCGTCCGCCGCGCGCGCGAAGGCCGCACGGTCGGTGATGTCGAGTTCGACGCCGTAAGCCTCGATCCCTTCCGCGCGCAGTTCGGCCACCGCCTGCTCCACCGCGGCGCCGCGAATGTCGGCGATCGCGACCTTGCAGCCCTCGCGGCCGAACACCTTGGCCTGGCCGAAGCCCGCACCCGAAGCGCCGCCGGTGATGAAGGCCGTGCGGCCCTTGAATTCGAATGTCATGTCTTTGTCGTTCCTCTTCCCCGGCGCCCGGCTAGCAGGGAAACCGGCCGGCGGCCAAGCGCGAAGCAATGTTGGATTCCAGAGTTACACATGTGACACTCTGTCCGCCCTGGTGTCCGGTGGCCGAACGCGGCCCTCCGCGCGGGTTTGCGCGGCCTGGGGTGACACATCGCGTCCTGCGCGAAACGCACCTCGGCCTGGGTCCGGAAAGCATTCGAATCGGTCGGTCCATCGGAAAATCGTGGCAGCTCGATCCGATGTAGGAAAATGGTTTGAACCGCGTCTTTGCCGGTTTCATATGCAGCGAAAGAACGAGAGGATAATCACGATGGAAATGCGCAATCTGGGCGCCACCGGCATGAAGGTTTCGAGCCTGTGCCTCGGCACGATGATGTTCGGGCCGATGGGCAATCCCGACCGCGAAGATTGCGTCAGGATCATCCACCGCGCGTTCGATGCGGGGATCAATTTCGTCGATACGGCGGACGTCTATTCGCAGGGCGTGTCAGAAGAGATCGTCGGCGCGGCGCTCAAGAGCCGGCGCGACGACATCGTGGTCGCGACCAAGTTCTTCAATCCGATGGGCACGGACCCGAACCGGCGCGGCGGCTCGCGCCGGTGGATCGAGCAGGCGGTCGACGACAGCCTGCGCCGCCTCGGGATCGACTATATCGATCTCTACCAGATGCACCGCTGGGACGCCGCGACCGACATCGACGATACCTTGTTCACGCTGACCGAACTGGTCCGCAAGGGCAAGATCCGCAGCTTCGGCAGCTCGATGTTCCCGGCCGACCGGATCGTCGAGGCGCAATGGGTGGCCGACCGGCGCAACTATTTGCCGTTCCGCTGCGAACAGTCGGTCTATTCGATGTTCAACCGCGATATCGAGCGCTTCGTGCTGCCGGCCTGCACGCGTCACGGCATGGGCATGATCGTGTGGAGCCCGCTCGATGGCGGGTTCCTTTCAGGCAAATACAAGGCCAGCGCGGATTTCACCGACAACAGCCGGATCGTCAATTTTTCCAAACGCTTCACCGGCACATTCGATGCGGAATCCGAAGTGATCCAACGCAAGCTGGCGCTGATCCCGCAGCTCGAAAAGCTCGCCGGCGACGCGGGGATCACCCTGGCGCAGATGGCGGTCGGCTTCACCACCGAACATCCGGCGGTGACCAGCGCGATCATCGGGCCGCGCACGATGGAGCATCTCGAGACGTTGCTCGACGCGGGCGATCTGAAGCTCGATTCGGCGGTGCTGGACGCAATCGATACGCTGTGCCCGCCGGGGACTTCGCTGAACCCGCTGGTCGATCTGCCGAGCGGGACGGGTAAGGATGCGATCCGGCGGGGGTGAAGGCGGGGCCTCCGTCCCCCGCCGCCCTGCCATCCCCCGCCATGCTTCCCTGCCCCGTCATCCTGAACTTGTTTCAGGATCCATTTCTCGATTTCCCCGGATCGTTGCGTGATCCGCGATGCTTTCAGACGCGCGCCGGTTCAAAACGCTCACGGCTGCGCTTCAGGCACTATGGATCCTGAAACAAGTTCAGGATGACGGGGTGGGTGAGACAGGGCGGGTGAAACGCGCGCGGTGAAAGGATGCGGGACACGGGGACAACCACTCAACCCGGCGAATAACCCGCCAAATTCCCTTGAATCCGCCCCTTATCTGTGATTCATGGGACGGATCATGCTGCGTTCGGACCCCAAGCTGCTCAGCCGCCGCGAAAAGCGGGTGCAGATGCTCGCGCTTGGCTGGCTGCTGCTGCTCGGCGGCATGGCGCTGGCGGGGCCGAGCGGCGTCCTCGCCTGGGGTGAAAACCTCTCGCTGCTCGAGAAGCGCGAGGCCGAGATCAAGGAGCTGCGGGCGGAGCGGAACGAGTTGCGCAACCGCGTTGCGCTGCTCGATCCTGCGCATGTCGATCCCGACCTGGCGGGCGAACTGGTTCGCAAGAATCTCAACGTGATGCACCCCGACGAAGTCGTGCTCACCTACAAGTAACCAATCAGGTTACTTTTTTGCAAGTTCGGCACCTAATTCGATCCCGACCTTTTCGTAACAATGCATTCCGGGCGTTGCCTAGCCGCTCGGCTTGCGCTTATAGGCGGGGCGAAGGATGCCTCGCGCCGCACAGCGGCGCCTGACTAAGGAATGACCTCTTGGCAAAAGCCGCCTCCAAGTCCGCGACCTCCAGCAAGAAAAATGCCGAGCCCTCCGTAGCGGCCGACGACAATTTCGCTCTCCGCAGCCTGCAGGACGAGCATGGCGATCAGAAGCGTTACGACGCCAGCACCGAGGAATTCCTCGCGCTCTACGAGAAGATGCTGCTGATCCGCCGCTTCGAGGAACGCGCCGGGCAGCTTTACGGCCTCGGCCTGATCGGCGGTTTCTGCCACCTCTACATCGGCCAGGAAGCGGTCGCGGTCGGCATCCAGTCCGCGCTGAACGAAGGCAAGGACAGCGTCATCACCGGCTACCGCGATCATGGCCACATGCTCGCCTACGGCATCGATCCGAAGATCATCATGGCCGAACTGACAGGGCGCCAGGCCGGGATCAGCCACGGCAAGGGCGGTTCGATGCACATGTTCTCGACCGAACATGCGTTTTACGGCGGCCACGGCATCGTCGGCGCGCAGGTGCCGCTCGGCGCCGGGCTCGCCTTCGCGCACAAATACCGCGAGGATGGCGGCATCTGCGTCGCCTATTTCGGCGACGGCGCGGCGAACCAGGGCCAGGTCTACGAGACTTTCAATATGGCTTCGCTGTGGGGGCTACCGATCGTATTCGTGATCGAGAACAACCAGTATGCGATGGGCACCTCGGTGCAGCGCAGCTCGGCCGAAACCCATTTCTACCGTCGCGGCACCGCGTTCCGGATTCCGGGCATGCAGGTCGACGGGATGGACGTGCTCGAAGTGCGCCAGGCGACCGAGATCGCGGTCAAGCATGTCCGCGAGGGCAACGGCCCGGTGCTGATGGAACTCAACACCTATCGCTATCGGGGCCATTCGATGTCGGACCCGGCCAAGTATCGCACGCGCGAGGAAGTGGACGGGGTGCGCCAGACGCGCGACCCGATCGAACATGCGAAGGCCGAGCTGATCGAGCGCGGCATCCCGGAGGACAAATTGAAGCAGATCGACGCGGACATCCGCGCCAGGGTGACCGAAGCGGCCGATTTCGCCGAAAGCTCGCCGGAACCCGCGCCTGAAGAACTCTACACCGACATTCTGGTGGGGAGCTACTGAGATGAGCATCGAACTCAAGATGCCCGCGCTTTCGCCCACGATGGAAGAGGGTACGCTCTCGAAGTGGCTGGTCAAGGAAGGCGACGAGGTCAAATCGGGCGACATTCTCGCCGAGATCGAGACCGACAAGGCGACGATGGAATTCGAAGCGGTAGATGAAGGCAAGATCGGCAAGATCCTGGTCGCCGAAGGCACCGAGGGCGTGAAGGTCGGCACGGTGATCGCGGTGATCGGCGCTGACGGCGAGGCGGTTTCCGCTCCGGCCCCGACGCCTGCTCCGGCTGCTGCCGAAGCGCCCGCTGCCAAGGCCGAAAAGCCGGTCGCCAAGCCCGCCGCCGATCCGGAAATTCCGGCCGGGACCAACATGATCACCGTCACGGTCCGCGAAGCCTTGCGCGACGCAATGGCCGAGGAAATGCGCCGCGACGACCGCGTGTTCGTGATGGGCGAGGAAGTCGCCGAATATCAGGGCGCCTATAAGGTCACCCAGGGCCTGCTCGAGGAATTCGGGCCGAAGCGCGTGATCGATACGCCGATCACCGAATATGGCTTTGCCGGGATCGGCACCGGCGCCGCGATGGGCGGCCTGCGCCCGGTGGTCGAATTCATGACCTTCAACTTCGCGATGCAGGCGATCGACCACATCATCAACTCGGCCGCGAAGACCAACTACATGTCGGGCGGCCAGATGCGCTGCCCGATCGTGTTCCGCGGACCCAACGGCGCGGCCAGCCGCGTCGGCGCGCAGCACAGCCAGAACTACGGCCCGTGGTATGCCAGCGTCCCCGGCCTGATCGTGATCGCGCCCTATGACGCGTCGGATGCCAAGGGCCTGCTCAAGGCCGCGATCCGCAGCGACGATCCGGTGGTGTTCCTCGAAAACGAGCTGGTTTACGGCCGCCACTTCGAATTGGCCCAGCTCGACGATCACGTGTTGCCGATCGGCAAGGCGCGGATCGTGCGCGAGGGCAGCGACGTGACGATCGTATCCTATTCGATCGGCGTCGGGCTCGCGCTCGAAGCCGCCGAAACGCTCGCGGGCGAGGGCATCGACGCCGAAGTGATCGACCTGCGCACGCTGCGTCCGCTCGATACCGAGACGGTGCTGAAGAGCCTCGCGAAGACCAACCGCGTGGTGGTGGCCGAAGAAGGCTGGCCGCAGTGCTCGATCGCGTCGGAAATCGTCGCCGTGTGCATGGACCAAGGCTTCGACGATCTCGACGCTCCGGTCGTCCGCGTGTGCAACGAAGACGTTCCGCTGCCCTATGCCGCGAACCTCGAAAAGATGGCGCTGATCGACGCGGCGCGGATCGTCGAGGCGGTGAAGAAGGTTACCTATCGCTAAGCTGAGCCCCCGCGCAGGCGGGGGTCTCAGGCAGCTTTGCGCTTCTTTGCCTGAGGTCCCCGCCTGCGCGGGGACTCGGGGAGTTGAATAAACTGATCGACTCCCTTGCCTTGCCCCAGCGCCTCGCGCTCGCTTACGCGCCCAAATCGGCGCGGCCGGCGACGCTGGCATTGTTCGCGCTCGACGCGCGCCTGGCGCAGGCGGTGCGTCAGGCGTCGGAGCCGATCATGGCGCAGATGCGGCTCGCGTGGTGGCGCGATCAGTTCGGGCTGGCGGCGAACAGGCGCGAGCGTTCGGACGAATTGATCCGCGCGCTCGATCTTTTCGCGGGCGAGGAGGGCGCCTTGATCGGCCTGGTCGATGGCTGGGAAAGCCTGCTGGCGGACGAACTCGACGCCGAGGGTTTCGCGCTCGGACGGGCGCGGGCCTTTGCCGCGCTCGCCCGCAGATTGCATCTGCCCGACGAACCGGCGGCGGCTGCCGGGCGGCGCTTCGCGCTGGCCGATCTCGCCGCCAATCTCGCCGATGCGGAGGAGCAGCGCGCGGTGCTCGGGCTGGCGGGCGGGGGCGGGCGCATCGCGCTGCCGCGGGAATTGCGCAGCCTCGCGGTGCTCGATGGGCTCGCGCGGCGCAGCCTCGCGCGGGGCGGGGCGCCTTTGCTCGACGGCCCCGCCGCGATGCTCGGCGCAATCCGCTTGGGCCTCGCCGGGCGTTAGACTATCCTGCGCCGGAGCGGGGGATTGCGCATGAATCGTTTGCTGTTGGGAGCTCTCGGGCTGCTCGCCTTCGCGGCGGTCGGCCTGTTCTGGTGGCAGGGCCGCGCCGAGGTCGAACGCGGCGCACCGCCGCCGGTCGCCGCGGGCCCGGCGAAGAGTGATGCGCTGCCGCTGGCCGATGCCGCCGGGCTCAAGGGTCCGGCCCCGCCCGAGGCGACCGAACTCGACCAGGAACAGCAGCGCTTCGCTCGCTACGACCGCAACCGTGACTGGAAGATCTCGCGCAACGAGATGCTCGGCACCCGCGCCGACGGCTTTCGCAAACTCGACAAGGACGGCAACAATTTGCTGACCTTCGAGGAATGGGCGGTCGCGACCGTCGACCGCTTCGACGATGCCGATGCGAACAAGGACGGTTGGCTCAGCCAGCGCGAATTCGCGACCACCAAACCACCGCCGGTAAAGAAGCCGAAGTGCAAGTGCTGAGCTGACTTGCCCCCGCGTAGGCGGGGACGCCAGGCCGACAAGGCGCTGGGACGCCTGAGGTCCCCGCCTACGCGGGGACGCGGTCCAGGGTTGCCAGCCATTCCCCGAAATCTTCCTTCGCACGGCTGGTGTAGGCTTCCTTGCGGGACTTCTTCTTCACATCGTGGAGCGGCGGGAACAGGCCGAAATTGACGTTCATCGGCTGGTAGTGCTCGGCCTCCGCGTCGCCGGTGATATGCGCGAGCAGCGCGCCCATCGCCGAGGTGCGGGGCGGGGCGGTCCATTCCTCGCCGGCCAGTTCGGTCGCCGCCATCATCCCGACCAGCAGGCCGACCGCGCTGCTCTCGACATAGCCTTCGCAGCCGGTGATCTGCCCGGCGAAGCGGATATGGCCCGCGTCCTTCAGCCGCAATTGCCGGTCGAGCAGGATCGGCGAATTGAGGAAAGTGTTGCGGTGCAGCCCGCCGAGCCGCGCGAATTCGGCATTCTGAAGCCCGGGAATGGTGCGGAACAGGCGCACCTGCTCGGCATGCTTCAGCTTGGTCTGGAACCCGACCATGTTCCACAGCGTGCCGAGCTTGTTGTCCTGCCGCAGCTGGACCACCGCATAGGGCCACCGCCCATTCGGAAATTCCGGCGAAGCGGTATGCGGATTGTCGAGCCCGACCGGCTTCATCGGGCCATAGCGCAAGGTGTCGATCCCGCGCTCGGCCATCACCTCGATCGGCATGCAGCCGTCGAAATAGGGGGTGTTCGCCTCCCATTCGCGGAACTCGCCCTTCTTGCCATCGAGCAGGCCCTGATGGAACGCGAGATACTGCTCCTTGTCCATCGGACAATTCACGTAATCCTTGCCACCCTTATCCCACCGCGCGGCCATCCAGCAGATGTCCATGTCGATGCTGTCGTGGTGAACGATCGGCGCGATCGCGTCGAAGAACGCGAGGCTGTCGGCGCCGGTCGCCTTGCCGATGCTCTCGGCGAGCGATGCGGCGGTCAGTGGCCCGGTCGCGACAATCGTCATCCCGGCTTGCGGAAGGGTATCGATCCGCTCGCGCACGATGTGCAAATTCGGCAGCGCGGAGAGCGCCTGCTCGACCTCGCCGGAGAACAACTCGCGGTCGACCGCCATCGCGCTCCCGGCCGGAACCCGGGCCTTCTCGCCCGCCCGCATCACCAGCGAATCCAGCCGCCGCATCTCGTGATGTAGCAGGCCGACCGCGTTCATCGTGTCGTCGTCGGAGCGGAAGCTGTTGGAGCAGACCAGTTCGGCGAGCTGGTCGGTCTGGTGCGCGGGGCTGCGCTCTCCGGTTCCGCGCATTTCGGAAAGCCGCACCGTGAAGCCGCGCCGGGCGAGCTGCCAGGCGGCTTCGCTTCCGGCCAGCCCGCCGCCGATAATATGTACGTCATAAGTCATGCGCGCGCCCTACGCCTTGCACTCGGCCAAGTTCAAGGCCAAGCGTGCGCTCATGTCCCGCCATGCGCTTTCGGAGAAACGGCCCTTCCTGCTCGCGAGCATCGCGGCGGCGGTGGCTTACTTCTTCCTGCGCGATGCCGAATTCCCCGAAATTGTCGCGGTGCTGGTCAAGGGCGCGGCGGTCGCGCTGCTCGCGGCCTATGCGTGGCAGCGCCATTCGGCGCCCGACGTCAAGACCATTGCCTGGGTGCTCGGGATCGGGGCGCTCGGCGATATCGCGGTCGAATACGATCAGGAGATCGGCGGGCTGCTGTTCTTCCTCGGCCACCTGATCGCCATTTCGCTCTACTGGCGCCATCGCCGCGCGGCGCCGACCCAGACGCAGAAGGCGGCCGCGGTGGCGCTGCTGATCCTGACCCCGGCGATCGCCTACCTGCTTCCCGCCGACCGCGCCGAGGCCCAGTCGGTCGCGCTCTATGCGCTGGTGCTGGGAGGCATGGCGGCAAGTGCCTGGGCAAGCGATTTCCCGCGCTACCGCGTCGGTGTGGGAGCCCTGCTGTTCGTGGTTTCGGACCTGCTGATCTTCGCCGGGATGGGCCCGCTGGCCGCGAGCCCGCTGCCGCACTGGCTGGTCTGGCCGATCTATTACACCGGCCAGTTCCTGATCTGCATCGGCGTGATGCAGAGCCTGCGCAAACGCGACCCGGAGCTGCGAATCGTCAGCAGCCGCTGACGGATCAGGCCATCGCCCGCACGGCATAGGCTTTCATCGCGGCGGTCAGCCAATCCGTGAACCCGGCGCCGCGCCGGTCCATGTTGGTTCGGAAATCCGGGTGATCGAGATAGAGATCGGCCACGCCGGCATAGGCCTGGGGCGGGCAAGCATGGCCCCACATCTCCGCGATGCAGGCGCGGTGGCGTTCCAGCAGCGGTTCGTTCGCAGGGTTTTCAGACCCCATGCCAGCCGCGAAGGCTTCGGCAAAGGCCGTAAACACCGCTTCGGCTTCGGCCCGCTGCGCCGCCATCCAGTCCTTGCCCAGCGCGGCGACCCTGGCTTTGCCATTCTCGATCCGGTCGCGCATGTCGCCGCCGTAACGGTCGATCAGCCAGGCTTCGTATTCTGCCTGCTTCTCGGGAGAGAAGCCCTTGTAGAGTTCCTCGTCTTCCATCGTGCCCGCGCCGTTCAGCTCGGCAATCGTGCGGTCGATCGTCTCGAGCAGGTAGCGGGAACGTTCGACCCGTTCGGCCAGGATCGCGCGGTGCTCCGAGAGTATCTCCACCCGGTCGCGCCCTTCATGCGCGAGCAGCTTCGCGATCTCCTGCAGCGGCACACCCAGTTCGCGGTGGAACAGGATGTCCTGCAGCCGTAGCAATTCCTCGCGCCCGTAATAGCGATAGCGGTTCTCGCCGATGAACGCCGGCCGCAGCAGCCCGATCTCGTCGTAATGATGCAGCGCGCGCACCGAGACCCCGGAGAGCCTGGCGAGCTGCTTCACTGTATAGATGGCGGGCTTGCCCATGGTCGTCGTCCTTCCGCGAGGACAGCAAATAGTCCCTCACGCCGCGTGAGGGTCAAGCCGATAATGCGTCAGCCGGCGACCGGGAGCCGGAGCTTGCCTTCATGGTCGCGCTCGAGCGGGCCATAGGCGAGCACCGCATCGAGCGGCAGCGGCGCATAAATGTGCGGAAACAATTGACCGCCGCGCGATGCTTCCCATTTCACCGCATCGCCGAGCACCGGCAGGTCGACCGCCGCGACATGGAGATCGTCCTGCCCGGCGAAATGCCTGGCCAAGGTCTCGTCGAGCTGATCCGCGGTCGACAGATGGATGAACCCATCGGCAAGATCGACGGGTGCGCCGGCGAAGCTGCCGTCATGCTCCAGCGCTTCCATCTGCGCCGCAGTCAGGACCTTGTACGCGACTTCGGGGCGCTCACTCATCGGTCGGAGCCTCGGGTTCGGCCGCGCTCTCGATGCCATCGCCAGGCGCCGGGTTCTCTCCCTCGGTGCCATCTTCGTCGTCGGACGCCTCTTCCTCGGCCAGGCGCACCGCGCCGACGACATGCTCGTTATCGGCGACGTCGAACAATTTCACGCCGGCCGAGCCGCGCCCGATCACCCGCAGGCTGTCGAGCGAGATGCGGATCAGCTTGGCCTGGTCGGTCACCAGCATCAGCTGGTCGGCCTTGGTCGCGGTAAAGCTTGCGACCACCGGCCCGTTGCGGGCGATATTGTCGATATTGACGATGCCGGAGCCGCCACGGCCGGTGCGGCGGTATTCATAGGCGGAGGACAATTTGCCGTAGCCATTGGCGCAGACCGTGAGGATGAACTGTTCGCGCTCGGCGAGTTCGGCGAAACGCTCAGGCGCGATCGCCGGTTCGCCTTCCTTCTCGGCCTTCCACGGGGCGTAGCGCAGATATTCGTCACGCTCTTCCTGGTCGGCCATGCCGCTGCGCCGGAGAATCGAGAGCGAGATCACCTCGTCGCCTTCGCGCAGGGTCATGCCGCGCACGCCGGTGGAGGTGCGGCTCTGGAATTCGCGCACGCTTTCGCCTTCGAAGCGGATCGCCTTGCCGTCGTTCGTCGCGAGCAGCACATCGTCGCCCTCTTCGAGCAGGGCGACGCCGATCAGCCGGTCGTCCGAGCCTTCCTCAAAACGCATCGCGAACTTGCCGTTCGACGGGATATTGGCGAAGGAATCCATCGAATTGCGCCGCACGCCGCCCTTGGCGGTCGCGAACACCACGCTGAGTGCACCCCAGCTCGCCTCGTCCTCGGGCAGCGGCAGCACCGTCGCGATGGTTTCGCCTTCGTCGAGCGCCGGGAGCATATTGACGATCGGCCGGCCGCGCGTGGCCGGGCCGCCCTCGGGCAGTCGCCATACCTTGAGCCGGTAGACCTTGCCCGCGGTGGAGAAGAACAGCACCGGATTGTGGGTCGAGGTAACGAACATCGCGCTGACCGCGTCTTCGTCCTTGGTCGACATCCCCGCGCGGCCCTTTCCGCCGCGATTCTGGGCGCGGAAGGTCGAAAGTGAAGTGCGCTTGATATATCCGTCCAGAGTGACGGTGACGACCATATCCTCGCGCTCGATCAGGTCCTCGTCCTCGATCCCGTCCCATGCGGGGGCGATTTCGGAGACGCGCGGGGTGGCATAGGTTTCGCGAATTGCTGCCAGCTCGGCGCGCATCACTTCATACAACCGCGCCCGGTCGCCGAGAATCGCGAGATATTCGCCGATCTTGATCGCGAGCTCCTTGAGCTCGTCGCCGATCTCGTCGCGGCCCAGCGCAGTCAGGCGGTGGAGGCGCAGGTCGAGGATCGCCCGCACCTGGATCTCCGACAGGCGGTAAGTGCCCACCGGACCCGCCTGTTCGTCCTCGACCGCTTCGACGAGGCTGAGATAGGGCAGGATTTCCGCCGTCGGCCAATCCTTCGCGAGCAATTTCGCGCGGGCATCGGCCGGGTTCGATGCGCCGCGGATCAGCGCGACGACTTCGTCGAGATGGCTGACCGCGATCAGCAGGCCGAGCAGCACATGGGCGCGTTCGCGCGCCTTGAGCAGCTCGAATTTCGTCCGCCGCGTAATCACTTCCTCGCGGAAGCTGATGAAGGCCTGGATGAAATCCCGCAGCATCAGGGTTTCCGGCCGGCCGCCGCGGATCGCGAGCATATTGGCGGGGAAACTCGACTGGGCCGGGGTGTGGCGCCACAATTGGTTGAGCACCACGTCCGCCGTCGCATCGCGCTTGAGCTCGATCACGACCCGCACACCCTTGCGGCTCGATTCGTCGCGAATGTCGGCAATGCCTTCGATCCGCTTGTCCTTGGCCGCCTCGGCGATCTTCTCGACCAGCCCGGCCTTGCCCACCTGGTAGGGGATCGAACTCAGCACGATCGATTGCCGGTCGCCGCGCCCTTCTTCCACCGAATGGCGGCAGCGCTGGAGGATCGACCCACGGCCGGTGGTGTAGGCCGCGCGCGCGCCCGCCGAACCGAGGATCAGCGGGGCGGTCGGGAAATCCGGTCCCGGGATGATCTCGAACAGCTCCTCATTGGTGATGCGCGGATTGTCGATAAAGGCGAAGCAGCCGTCGATCACTTCGCCGAGATTGTGCGGCGGGATGTTGGTCGCCATCCCGACCGCGATGCCGCCCGCGCCATTGACCAGCAGATTGGGGAAGCGCGCCGGGAGAACCGAGGGCTCATCCCGCGATTCGTCGTAGTTCGCGACGAAATCGACCGTGTCTTTCTCGATGTCGTCGAGCAGCGAGTTCGCGACCTTGGCGAGCCGCGCCTCGGTGTAGCGCATCGACGCCGCCTTGTCCGGGTCCATCGAGCCGAAATTGCCCTGGCCGTCGATCAGCGGGACCCGCATCGACCACGGCTGTGCGAGGCGCACGAGAGCTTCGTAGATCGCGCTGTCGCCGTGCGGGTGATAATTGCCCATCACGTCGCCGACGATCTTGGCCGATTTGCGATAGGGCCGCCCCGCGACGAAACCGCCTTCGTGGCTCGCCCACAGGATGCGGCGGTGGACCGGTTTCAACCCGTCACGCACGTCGGGCAGCGCGCGGCTGACGATCACGCTCATCGCGTAATCGAGATACGAGGTCTTCATCTCGTCGACGATGTCGACGCGGGGAAATTCCTCGGCCGGCGGGCCGGGTTCGATGGTTTCGATGGTGTCGCTCAACTGCGTTCTTCGTTCTTTTGTTTATCTATTTTCTGCACCTTCGATCTCTAGGCGAATGTGCGGAAATTGGCCAGCAAAAGGGGGGGCGAGGGGCGCGCGGAAGGGGGTTTATCCACACATCGCAACAGCCTGCCGCAATCCGTGTTCAAACGCCGTTCAGTGCCCCTTAGCTAGCGAAGCGTTTGCATTGTCGGATGCAACACGGCAGTAGCGCGTCCGCGCTAACGACGCGGGAAAGCCTTCCCGCCGGAATTTGCCTGACAGGAGAGAGTTTTGATGCGTCGAGTGTCCATGCGCGCCCCCCGGCGTAAGGGTTTTGTTTCCGGTCTGGCCCTGGCCCTGAGCTTCACCGCCGCCGGTTTCACGGTTCCGGCGCAGGCGCAGTCCGAGAAGCCGGCCTATTCGAAGAATTTCGTCAAGCCGGCCCAGCAGGCATCGACCGATGTCAACGCCGCGCGCAGCAAGCCCGAAGTGCAGGCCGAAATCGCGAATCTGATCGCCGCTTCGAACGCGCTGTCCGCCGCCAAGGGTGACGCTGTCGCGCCGGCGCAGGCGCAGTTCGACGCTGTCGCCCAGCGCATCCAGGGGATGACCACGGCCGAGCGCAGGGAGCTGCAGGATCTGGCCGCCAAGGCCGAAACGCCGGACGACAAGTTCATGGCCGGCGATCTGATGGGCTTCCTCGGCGCGTTCTCGGGCGACCAGGCGCTGCGCGCTCAGGGCCTCAAGCTCAAGCTCGACAGCGGCACGCTGAAGCCCGATCTGGCGGCGGCGAGCTGGTTCGAACTCGGTCAGCTGTCCTATGCCACCAACCGTGTCGATGACGCGCGCGCTGCGTTCGAAGCAGCCTACAAGGCGGGCAAGATCGAGGCGGCACTGTATGCGGCCGACACGTTCTACAGCACCAACCGGGTTCCCGAGGGGCTCGATTATCTCGAAGCCCAGATCAACGCGCGCCTCGCCGCCGGGCAGGAGGTGCCGCTCGAATGGTACGGCAACGGCCTCAACAAGGCGCGCGGCCTTAACGATCCGGTCCGGCTCGGCCATTGGGCCGGGCTTTACGGGGCGGGCGGGCACACGCCGCAATCCTGGAACGCGGCGATCGGCGTGGTGATGCAGACGAGCAAATACGGCCCGGCCGAACAGCTCGACGCCTATCGCCTGATGAAGCGCACCAACTCGCTGCTCGCGACCGGCGACTACGTCCGCTACATCGAAGCGGCCGACGCGCGCAGCATGGCGAACGAAGTTCTCCCGGCGCTCGACGAAGCGGTCTCCAAGGGCCTTCTTTCCAAGACCCCGGGCGGTAGCGTCACGGCTGATCTGGTGACCTTCACCAATTCGAACTACGAGATCGCCAACAAGCGCGGACCGGAAGATCGCAACACGATCGGCGCGATCGTCGCCGATGCCCAAAAGGGCGCGAATGGCGCGAACGCACGGGATGCGGGCGACGTGTACCAATCGTTCGGCGACAATGCGAAGGCCGAGGAAATGTTCAAGCTCGCGCTCCAGAAGGGCGGGGTGGACAACGACCGCATCCTGATGCGGATGGCGATCGCCCAGGCGGACCAGGGCAAATACGCCGACGCCAAGGCAAGCCTGGCCAAGATCACCGGCGCGCGCGCTCCGCTCGCCGGCCTGTGGATCGCCTATATTGACAGCAAGGCCGGACACGCCTGAGCCGGCTTCCGGGTAAAGGATCGGCGGCGCGGGGAGGTTGGCTTCCCGCGCCGTTTCTTTGCGCTCAGCGCTGGCGCCTGACGTAGACCCCGTCGTCGCGGCGCTCGACCTTGAACTGGTCGCCGGCCGCCTCGATCAGGTCGGACAGCCGCTTGAAGCCATAGGTGCGCACGTCGAAGCTCGAGCGGTTGTTGGCGATCTTGCCCATTTCGGAGAGGCTGGCGAAGCCGCGCTCGTCGCGCTTCGAAGCCTTCCACGCGGTCGCGAGTTCGTCGACCACCGCTTCATCGACCTTCTTGCGGACAGGATGCTGCTTTGCCGGCACGGCCGGTCCCTCGTCGTCGCCGGCGGTCTCGGTCAGCGAATCGACCTCGATAAAGCGGGTGCACGCGGTCTTGAACGCCTCGGGCGTCTTGCTGCGGCCGAAGCCGTAGACGAGCACCCCGTCCTGCCGCAGGCGCATCGCCAGCGGCGTGAAATCGCTGTCCGAACTGACGATCCCGTAGCCGTCGACCTTGCCCTGGTACAGCAGGTCCATCGCATCGATGGTCATCGCCATGTCGGTCGCGTTCTTGCCCTTGGTCAGGTCGAACTGCTGGTGCGGGCTGATCCCGTAGCGGTGCAGCACGTTGCTCCAGCCCTTGAGCCCGACCTTGGCCCAATTGCCATAGGCGCGGCGGATGTTGACTTGGCCGAGACCGGCCAGCACGGTCAGCACCGCGTCGATCTCGCGCGCGCCGGCATTGTCCGCATCGATCAGCAGAGCGATGTTCTTGAGCGCGTTCTCAGGCATCGTCCGCATCCTCCACCACCGGCAGGAACTCGCCGGTTTCCTCGTCGAGCAGGCGCAGCACCCCGTCCGAAATCGCGAACAGCGCGCCCCGCAGCAGCAGTTCGCCCGCTGCTTCCTTCGCGCGCACCGCGGGGAAGGTCCGCAGGTTCGCGAGGCTGACCTTGACCCCGGCCTGCTCCATCGCGCGCTCGGCGGGGCGGCCGGTCGTGCCGAATTCCTCCACGATCGGTGCGCGCACATGGTCGAGCATTGATATCCAGTTCGCGATGAAGCCGCCTTCGCCGGGCCTGGTGCCGTGCAGTTCCTGCGTCAGCGCCGCCTTGCAGCCGCCACACATGCCGTGGCCCATCACCAGGATTTCGCGCACTTTCAGCACCTGCACCGCGAATTCGAGCGCGGCCGAGACGCCGTGATGGCCGGGCGTGGTCTCGAACGGCGGGACCATCGCGGCGACATTGCGGACGACGAAGGTCTCGCCCGGATCGACGTCGAAGATCTGCGAGGGGTCGACCCGGCTGTCGGAGCAGGCGATGATCATGACCCTGGGTTCCTGGCCTTCGCTCAGCGCCGCCCAGCGGTCATGTTGCGGATGCCAGCGGTTTTCGCGGAAGCGGCGATAGCCTTCGAGCAGGACGTCGAGTTCGGGGGAGGGGGCGGCACTCATGGGAATTGCCATGCCGCGCCCGCCTGCGGCTTGCAACCCTCGCCACTTTGATCGCTGTGGGCCGTAGGCCCGCGGTGTGAATCAGGGTGTTTTTGTGATGGCCTGATCGTCCGAAATAGAAAGCCTGGAAGGCTTCTATTTCGGACGATCAGGCCCTAAGTGGTCCCCGATGAACGACCTCACGCCCGACGCCTTTGGCGCGCCCAAGCCGGAACGCCAGCGCAAGCCGGACTGGATCCGCGTGAAAGCCCCGGTCAGCAAGGGCTATCACGAGACCCGCGAACTGATGCGCGGGCTCGGGCTCAACACCGTGTGCGAAGAGGCGGCCTGCCCGAATATCGGCGAGTGCTGGACCAAAAAACACGCAACGGTGATGATCCTGGGCGATGTCTGCACCCGTGCCTGCGCCTTTTGCAACGTCAAGACCGGCATGCCGCGCAAGGTCGATCCGCTGGAGCCGGAGCATGTCGCGGTCGCGGCGGCGAAAATGGGCCTCGAGCATATCGTGATCACCTCGGTCGACCGCGACGATCTGCCCGATGGCGGCGCAGGTCAGTTCGTGAAGGTGATCGAAGCTTTGCGGCGGACCACGCCGAACACCACGATCGAGATCCTCACCCCCGATTTCCGCGGCAAGATGCGCGAGGCGGTTGAGGCGATCGTCGCCGCCGGACCCGACGTCTATAACCACAACCTCGAAACCGTCCCGCGGCTCTACCCGACGATCCGCCCCGGCGCGCGCTATTACGCCTCGCTGCGGCTGCTGGAGGAAGTGAAGCGCCACAATCCGCTGGTCTTCACCAAGAGCGGAATCATGCTCGGCCTCGGCGAGGAACGGCTCGAAGTCCACCAGGTGATGGACGACATGCGCAGCGCCGACGTCGATTTCATCACCATGGGCCAGTATCTCCAGCCCACGCCCAAGCACGCCAGGGTGATCGATTTCGTCACGCCGCAGGTGTTCGGGGCCTATGGCGCGATCGCGAGGGCGAAGGGCTTCCTGCAGGTCGCCGCAAGCCCGCTGACCCGCTCCAGCTATCACGCGGGCGAGGATTTCGCCCAGATGCGCGCCGCGCGCGCAGCGAAGCTCGCCAAGCAGCAGGGCTGATGCCGGGAATTCGCGAAACCAGGCATCTGCGCTGGAGCGCCGGACAGATGTTCGACCTCGTCGCCGATGTCGCGCGTTACGGCGAGTTCCTGCCCTGGGTGGTCGGCGTCCGGGTCAAGTCCGACAGCGAGACCGAGATGGTCGCGGATTTGCTGGTCGGCTTCAAGGCGCTGCGCGAGAAGTTCACCTCACGGGTGATCAAGCACCGGCCGCACGCGATCGAAGTGGTCTATCTCGACGGGCCGATGAAGGATCTTGACAACCGCTGGACCTTTACCCCCACGGAAGACGGCGGCTGCGACATCGTGTTCGACGTGAAGTTCACCTTCCGCAACCGCCTGTTCGAGGCTTTGGCCGGCCAGTATTTCGACCGAGCTTTCAGGAAGATGGTCGCCGCTTTCGAGACGCGGGCTGAAGAACTTTACGGCAGCAGCAGTTCGAGCGCGACCAGCGTCGCCTGAAGCCTCACGCCCGCCCGATCCTGGTCGGCGAAGATACGCTGTTCGGCGTCTTTCTCTCCGCCGCGGATCGCCTTGGCGAACACCACCGTGCCGACCGGCTTTTTGGGCGAGCCGCCCTCAGGCCCGGCGATCCCGCTGATCGCGACGGCGACATCCGCGTCGCTGCGTTTCAACGCACCTTCGGCCATCGCGTAGACGCAGGCGATCGAGACCGCGCCGAACGCGTCGATGATGTCACCCGCGACGCCGAGCATTTGCTGCTTGGCCTCGTTCGAATAGGTCACATAGCTGCGGTCGAGAACGGCGGAGGAGCCCGCGATTTCAGTGACCGCCGCCGCGACCAGTCCGCCGGTGCAGCTTTCGGCCAGCGCGATCGTGCGCCCGGCCGTGATGTTCGCCTCGACCACGCGGCGCGCGAGATCGACGATTTCCTTCGGCAGCAGGCTGTCACTCATCGTCGCACACCTTCGGATCCTTGAGGCCGACCAGCGGCATCGCCACGCCCAGCAGCATGCCCGCGTCCCGCGGATCGAACGGCGCCATCGCGCCGAAGATCCGTTCGAGCGTGCGGCACTGGTCGGGTTTTACCTTCTCCGCAACCTTCTGCATGATCAGGGTCTCGACGAGCGGGCGGGCGACATTGTCCGGCAATGCTTCGGCCATCTTGAGCGGATCGACACCGCCGAGGCCCTGAACCTGCGTTTTCTTGCCGTTCTTGTTCTGCTGGCTGGCGATCGCCATCAGCAGCGCGCGCCGCGCCTTGGGCCAGGTATCGTTCTGCAGCGCGACATAGCGGGCGGAAAGCTTCGTGCTTCCCCGGGCGAAAAACCCGTCCGGTGCGAGTTGGCCGTCGCAGCTGTTCTTCACCGCCTCCAGCGTCGGCGGCACCGCATAGACGAATAGCGAGGCGATCTCGCTGCCGCTCACGCATTGCTGCTGGGCGGAAGCGCCCTGCGACGCGGTCAGGCCAACAAGCGCGAGCAGGGCGACAGATTTGGGAAATCGCATCGATGCAGTCCTCAGGTCCGGAACAGGGTCACGGCCGCCTGCGCCGCGATCCCTTCGCCGCGACCGGTGAAGCCGAGGCGCTCGGTCGTGGTCGCCTTTACATTAATGCAGCCGGTATCGACGCCCGCGATTTCGGCCAGCCTTGCCCGCATGGCATCCCGATGCGGGCCGATCTTCGGAGCTTCGCAGATGATCGTTACGTCGAGATTGCCGAGCCGGTAGCCGGCTTCGCCCGCAAGCTTCAGCGCGTGGGCGAGGAAGCGATCGGATGAGACGCCGCGCCATTGCGGGTCGCTGGGCGGAAAATGCTGGCCGATATCGCCCGCGCCGGCCGCGCCGAGGATCGCGTCGACCGCGGCATGGATCGCGACATCGGCGTCGCTATGCCCGGCGAGGCCCCTGGTATGTTCGATCCTGACCCCGCAGAGCCACAATTCCTCGCCCTCCGCGAGACGGTGGACGTCGTAACCGGTGCCGACGCGGACGGAAGGTTGATCGGACACGAAATCCTCCGCGAAAGTGAGTTTGCGCAGAGCTTCGTCGCCCTCGACGAGCGCGATGTCCAGCCCGGCCGCCTGTGCGACCTGGGCATCGTCTCCCGCGGTGGGTTCGCCGCTCCATGCGCGGTGGGCGGCGAAGATCTCGGGGAAGCGGAACGCCTGCGGGGTCTGGACCCGGCGCAACCGCTCGCGCGGCGCGCTACCGGTCATCAGCGCGCCTTCGGCCACAGCGAGGCTGTCGACCACGGGCAGGGCGGGGATCGCGCCGGCATGATCCTCCAATGCGGCAAGCAGCCGTTCGATGACTGCGGGTGGAAGGATCGGCCGCGCGGCGTCGTGAATCAGCACCAGCGCCGGCTGTTCGAGACTTTCAAGTGCGATCCGCACCGATGCCTGCCGCGTCGGCCCGCCGATTACCAGTTGCACATCGGGAATACCGGACAGTGCTGCTGCGGCGAATGCCTCGCCATTTTCGGGGATCGCGACCACGATCGGGGAGGCCCCGGCAGCCGCCAGAGCTTCCGCCGAATGCCGCAGCACCGGCTTGCCGCTCCACATCGCGAACTGCTTTGGAAGCTCGCCCCCGGCGCGCAGGCCTTTCCCAGCGGCCACGATCACCGCCGCGAAGTTTGGGGCGAAGGAGGGGAGGGCATCCATCGCCGCGCGGGTAGCCGCTTGCAGGCATGGTCGCAATCCACTATGCGCTGCCTGTTTTTTAGGCACCTCTCGCACATCATGGCCCATACCCCGCTTCTCAAGCCGATCCAGGTCGGCCCGGTAACGATCGAGACGCCCGTCGTTCTCGCGCCGATGACCGGCGTCACCGACATGCCGTTCCGCAAGCTGGTGCGCCGGTTCGGTTCGGGGCTCAACGTGACCGAGATGATCGCGAGCGAAGCGGCGATCCGCGAGACCCGCCAGTCGATCCAGAAGGCGGTGTGGCACGAGATCGAGGAACCGGTCTCGATGCAACTGGTCGGCTGCGATCCGAGCTCGATGGCCGAGGCGGCGAAGATCCAGGAAGCCAACGGCGCCGCGATCATCGACATCAATTTCGGCTGCCCGGTGCGCAAGGTCGTCGGCCAGTACGCCGGCTCCGCGTTGATGCGCGAAGTGCCGTTGGCGGTGAAGCTGATGGAAGCGACGGTAAAGGCGGTCGGCGTGCCGGTGACGGTCAAGATGCGGATGGGCTGGGATCACGACAGCCTCAACGCGCCCGAGCTCGCGCATATCGCCGAGGATCTCGGGGTAAAGATGATCACCGTCCACGGCCGCACCCGCAACCAGATGTACAAGGGTGAGGCCGACTGGGCTTTCATCCGCAAGGTCAAGGATGCGGTCTCGATCCCGGTGATCGCCAATGGTGACATCTGCCGCGAGGAAGATGCGGGCGCGGCGCTCGAGCAAAGTGGCGCGGACGGGGTGATGATCGGGCGCGGGGCCTATGGGCGACCGTGGCTGCTCGGCCAGGTGATGCACTGGCTCCAGACCGGCGAGAAGATCGCGAGCCCCGACATCGCCGAGCAATATGCGGTGCTGGTCGAGCATTACCGCGCGATGCTGGCGCTCTACGGCGAGGACACCGGCACCAGGATCGCCCGCAAGCATCTTGGCTGGTACACCAAGGGTCTGCCGGGATCCGCCGAGTTCCGCAACATGGTCAATTTCATCGACGATCCGGTGCGCGTGCTGGGCGAACTCGAACGTTTTTACCTGCCCCTGATCGACAAAAGCCCGGAGCGCCGCGCCGCGTGACCGGCGAACCGCAGCCCGACGAGCAGCTCGCAAGCCTGTCGAGCGCGGTGCTGCTGCTCGCGCCCGGCCTGGTGATCCGCAGCGCCAACCCGGCGGCCGAGGTGCTGATGGGGATCGGCGCCAAGCGCCTGATCGGGCGGCGGCTCCACGACGTCGCCGAATTCGACGAGGCGCGGTTCAGCGAATGGCTCGAACGCGCGGATGCGCCGATCTCCGCTCTTTCGGTGAAGACGCGCTTCGGGAACTCGATCGAGTACAAGCTCGACCTGATCCTTTCGCCGGTGATCGACCATCCGGGCTGGCAGATGCTGGCGATGAACGACGTCGGGGCGACCGAGACCCTCGGCGAAGGCGACGAGCCGTTCCTGCGCGCGCCCGCGATCCTCGCGCATGAGATCAAAAACCCGCTGTCGGCGATCCGCGGGGCGGCCCAGCTGCTGGCGCGCAAGCTCGAAGCTTCGGACAAGGCGATGACCCAGCTCATCACCGACGAGGTCGACCGCATCGCGAAGCTGGTCGACCGGATGCAGTCGCTCGGACGCGAGCAGCCCGAGCCGGTTGCGCCGTGCAATCTGCACGAAGTGGTCCGCCGTGCGACCAGCGTGATTGCCGCGGCCGGCGACGACGGGATCGAACTGCGCGAGGAATTCGATCCGTCGCTGCCGGATGTGCTCGGCAACGAGGATGCTTTGGTGCAGGTGCTGCTCAACCTCGTCGCCAACGCGCGCGATGCCTGTCGCGGCGCGCGCAATCCGCAGGTCGTGATCCGCACGCGGTTCGTTTCGGGGCTGGTGCTCACCGCGATCCGCCTCGGTCGCCCGGTCAAATTGCCGATCGAAGTCCGGGTGAGCGACAATGGCCCCGGCGTACCGCGCGAATTGCGCGATCATATTTTCGAGCCCTTCGTCACCAGCAAGAAGAACGGTCAAGGCCTCGGCCTTGCGCTGGTCAACAAGCTGGTGCGCGACATGGACGGGCGGATCAGTCACGAACGCGACGAGTCGGAAGGATGGACCCATTTCAGGATCCACCTTCCGGTGGCGCGTTGAGGCTCTCGGGGGGGAGAGAACATGAGTAGACGCGCTTTGCTGGTCGAGGATGACACCCCGATCGCTCGGGTGATCACCGCCGCGCTGGAAGACGATGGTTTCACCGTCGACAGCTGCGATTCCGTCGCCGGCCGCGGCCGCCTGCTCGCCGGCAAAAGCTACGACGTGCTGCTGACCGATATCATGCTGACTGACGGCGACGGGCTCGAAACCCTGCCCGATGCACTCGCCGCGCATCCCGACCTGCCGGTAATCATCCTCTCGGCGCAGAACACCCTCGATACCGCGGTCCGCGCGAGCGACACCGGCGCTTTCGAATATTTCCCCAAACCGTTCGACCTCGACGAACTCGTACGCGCCGCGCGCCAGGCGGCCGACAGCCGGGCGAGCGGCCAGGAGGAGGACGGGGCACCGGCAGGGCAGGGCCTGCCGCTGGTCGGGCGCAGCCAGGCGATGCAGGGCGTCTATCGGATGATCACCCGCGTGCTGCGCAACGATCTCACCGTGCTGGTGCTGGGCGAGAGCGGCACCGGCAAAGAACTGGTCGCCGAGGCGATCCACCAGCTCGGCCATCGCTCAAAGGGTCCGTTCGTCGCGGTCAATACCGCGGCGATTCCGCGCGAGTTGATCGAGAGCGAATTGTTCGGGCATGAAAAGGGCTCGTTCACGGGCGCGGTCGCGCGCAATATCGGCAAGTTCGAGCAGGCGAGCGGAGGGACGCTGTTCCTCGACGAGATCGGCGACATGCCGGCCGAAGCGCAGACGCGCCTCCTGCGTGCGCTGCAGTCCGGCCGCATTCGCCGGGTCGGCGGGCGTGAGGAAATCGTGATCGACGTGCGGATCATTGCCGCGACCAATCGCGATCTCGCCCCGATGATCGATGCGGGGCAATTCCGCGAAGACCTGTTCTATCGCCTCAACGTGGTGCCGATCCAGCTTCCGCCACTGCGCGAACGGGCCAGCGACATCGAAGCTCTGGCCCGCCATTTCCTGGGCCAGGCGGCCGAGGAAGGACTGCCCCGGCGCCAGCTGACAAGCGAGGCGGGTGAGTTGCTGATGCGCCAGCCGTGGCGCGGCAATGTCCGCGAACTCAAGAATCTGATCTACCGCCTCGCGCTGATGTCGCGCGAAGATACGATCGACGCCGCCAGCGTCCAGGCGCAGCTCGAAGAGCGGCCCGCGTTCGCGGCACCGGCGGAAGGCGCCGATTTCGGCGCGGCACTCCGCAACTGGCTGGCGGACACGATCCCGGCCGAAGGAGCGCTTTACGACAAGGCGCTCGCCGCCTTCGAAAAGCCGCTGTTCGAACATGCTTTGGTCGAAACCGGCGGCAACCAGCTGCGCGCGGCGCAATTGCTCGGAATTAACCGCAACACCTTGCGCAAACGGCTCGACGATCTGGCGATCGATCCGGAACGCTTCACCCGCAGAACCTGACGGCCATCGGCTCGGCGCGCTTCGAGACAGTTTGCCGAAAACAGCTTGCATATTTGCAACAGTGCCGTTGTAACCAGGCAACGATGGCTGACATTACCCCCGTGACCGTCCGCCGCAGCGGACCGCGCTGGCCGCGCTGGTCGCGCCGCGCGCTGGTCGGGGCCCGCCGGGCAAATGTGTTCGGGCTGCTCGAGGTCGTATCGACGGTAATCCTCGCGTTGATGCTGGGGTGGAGCTGGATCAGGTTGTCCAGCCAGTCGAACGTGGAGGTCATTCCTTCAGGCGAAGCGGCCGCGCTGCTGATCGGCACATTGATCCCGGCGATGACGTTGCTGGTGCTGGCAGGCCGCCGCATCGCGATCCGCCGCGCCGGAGGCAAGACCGCGCGGCTGCACGTCCGCCTGGTGTTCTTCTTTTCGCTGGTCGCCGCGATCCCGACGCTGCTCGTCGCGATCTTCGCCGCCTTTCTGTTCCAATCGAGCAATGAATTCTGGTTTTCGGACAAATCGCGCGGAATTCTCGAAAACGCGAACGAACTGGCGCGCGGCTATTACGACCAGAACCAGCGCGCGGTCGCGAACAACACCATCCTGATGGCCGGCGACATTCGCTCTTACCTGACCCAGAACTCGATCACCGATCCCGGCTTTGCCGATCAATATTACTACCAGGCCGCCCAGCGCGAGCTGAGCCGCAGCGCGAT
This sequence comes from Candidatus Andeanibacterium colombiense, assembly GCA_029202985.1. GTDB lineage: Bacteria > Pseudomonadota > Alphaproteobacteria > Sphingomonadales > Sphingomonadaceae > Andeanibacterium > Andeanibacterium colombiense. The sequence goes on from CP119316.1 coordinate 326,253, forward strand.
CGTCCAGCGCAGTCCGAACGGGTCGCTGCAGATTGCGGCGATCGTGGATCCCGCCGAGGGCGACTTGGTGAAGCATGCTGTCGCGGCAGCGATTCCGCGCCTGGAAGAGGGCGAGCAGGTGGTGGTGAGCACCGCCGAGGAGCGGATCGAGGCTGTCACCCCGATCGACCGGGCCTCTGGAATCTATCTCTATAACGCCCGCAATTCGGACATGCCCGCGCTGAGCCAGTGGAAGCGCGCGCGCGGCGTCGTCGCGGGTTTCCAGGATCTCAACCAGCGCGCCCGTTCGTTCCAGCTGCGCTTCAACCTGCTGCTGTTCTTCGTCTCGCTCGGCCTGGTCGGCACCGCGATCTGGTTCGCGCTGCGCTTTGCCGACCGGCAGGTGAGGCCGCTGACGGATCTGGTTGGCGCGGCGCGGGAAGTGGGGCAGGGCAATTACGCGCTGCGGATCGAAGGGCGCACCGGGGCGGACGAGATCGGGCTGCTCAATCGCGCGTTCAACCGTATGACCGCCCAAATCGAGCGCCAGACCACTGCGCTGGATCACCGCCGCGCGTTTATCGAGGCCGTGCTCGAATCGATCACCGCGGGGATCGTCTCGCTGGACGAGAACGGCAACGTGCTGCTGATGAACAGTTCGGCGCAAAAGCTGCTGCTTGATCGGGTCGGGCCGGCGCCGGTGGGCCTGAAGTTGGCCGATATCGCCCCCGAAATCGCCGCGATGATGGACGCGCACCTTTCGAACGGCCTGGCCCAGTACAACAAGGACGGCGAACTGCTTACCCTGGCGGTCAAGCTTTCGCCGGCTACCGATGGCTGCGTGATCACCTTCGAGGACATCACCCGGCAATTGCTCGACCAGCGCCAGGCCGCGTGGTCCGATGTTGCGCGGCGGATCGCGCATGAGATCAAGAACCCGCTCACCCCGATCCAGCTCGCGACCGAGCGGCTTAGCCGCCGTTACAAGCGCCAGATCGAGACCGATGTGGAACTGTTCGACGAATTGACCAGTACGATCATCCGCCAGGTCGGCGATCTGCGGAAGATGGTCGACGAGTTTTCTTCCTTCGCGCGCCTGCCCAAGCCGGTATTCCGGCAGGAGGATCCGGTCGATCTGGTGCGCCAGGCGCTGTTCCTGCAGGAGGTCGGCCATCCCGCGATCAGCTATGGCTTCGTGGCCGGGGAGGGGGAATCGCACACCATCGCTTGCGATCGCCATCAGTTCGGCCAGGCGATGACCAATGTGCTCAAGAATGCGGCCGAGGCGATCGATGCCAAGGCGCATGGGGCCGAACCCGATTATCGCGGGAGAATTGCGGTCGGCACCGCTTTCGATGAGGAGACCTTCACGGTCACGGTCGAGGACAACGGCATCGGCCTCCCGCAGGACCGCGAGCGGATCGTCGAGCCCTATGTGACCACGCGCGAGAAAGGCACCGGCCTCGGCCTCGCGATCGTGAACAAGATCATCGAGGAGCACGGCGGGGAGATGACTTTTACGCCGGCCGAGAGCGGCGGCACCCGTGTGACGCTGCGCTTCGCCCGCGATCCATTGATGCTGCGTGCCGGCAGCGAGGCCGCCGAATGACCCTGAGTTCGAGAATGGAGTACTTCTGATGGCGCTGGATATCCTTGTGGTGGACGATGAGCGCGACATTCGCGAACTCGTCGCCGGCGTCCTCAGCGACGAAGGCTATGAATGCCGCACTGCCGCCGACAGCACCTCCGCGCTCGCGGCGATCGACGAACGGCGCCCGAGCCTCGTTCTGCTCGATGTATGGCTTCACGGCAGTCCGATGGACGGGCTCGAAGTGCTCGACGCGATCAAGCAGCGCGAGCCCGAGCTGCCGGTGATCATCTTCTCCGGCCACGGCAATATCGACACGGCGGTCTCGGCGGTCAGCCGGGGGGCGATGGATTTCATCGAGAAGCCGTTCGAATCCGGGCGGCTGCTGCACCTCGTCCATCGCGCGACCGAGACCGAGCGCCTGCGCCGCGAGAACGCCAGGCTGCGCCAGGGACTGATCTCCAACGACGAATTCACCGGGAACTCGAGTTCGATCAACCAGGTCCGCGCGACGCTCAAGCGCGTGGCGAACACCGGCAGCCGGGTGCTGATCGCCGGGCCCGCGGGCGCCGGCAAGGAGGTCGCCGCACGGCTGCTCCATTCGTGGAGCCCGCGCGCCGACAAGGCCTTCGTGACGGTCAATTCGGCGCGGATTACACCCGAACGGTTCGAGCAGGAGCTGTTCGGCGAAGAGGCCGAAGGCAAGCTGCTGCGGGCCGGGCTGCTGGAGCTGGCCGACGGCGGGACGCTTTATCTCGATGAAGTGGCCGACATGCCCGAGAGCACCCAGGCGCGCATCCTGCGGGTGCTGACCGAGCAGAGCTTCGTGCGCGTCGGTGGCAGCCGCCAGATCGCGGTGGATGTGCGAGTGGTCTCGTCCTCCTCGCGCGATCTCGAGAAGGAGATCGCCGAGAAGCGGTTTCGCGAGGATCTGTTCTACCGGCTCAACGTGGTGCCGGTGGCGATCCCGTCGCTGGCCGAACGGCGCGAGGACGTGCCGACCCTCGCCGACCATTTCTTCACCCGCTTTTCGGCCGAGCAGGGCATCAAGCCGCCGGCCGTGACGCCCGAGGCGATGGCCGCGCTGCAGGCATACGACTGGCCGGGCAACGTCCGCCAATTGCGCAATGTGATCGAGCGCACGGTGATCCTCACTCCGCGCGATCGCATGGCACGGATCGAACCCGATATGCTTCCGCCCGAGATTTCGGGCGGCAAGGCGAGCGGGGGGCCGGGGATGCCTTCATTGATGGGGGTGCCGCTGCGCGAGGCGCGGGAGAATTTCGAGCGCGAATATCTCCGCATCCAGATCCGCCGCTTCTCCGGGAACATCTCCAAGACCGCCGGGTTCATCGGGATGGAGCGGTCCGCGCTCCACCGCAAGCTCAAGCTCCTCGGCATGGGCGAGCGCGAGGGCGAAGATCCGGCGGGATAGGGCAGGGAACGAGAACTTTGTTCGCAGGTGCACAAAAATTCTTGCCGCTGCCGACAAACTCGCATTACACTGAGCGAGCTCTCCGGTTGTCACACTCAAGTCAGCAAATGCGGGCAAGGGCAGGCGACCAGAATGCGGAACCGCAATCGCGGCTGCCAACAACAGGAGTCAGTTGAATGACCGGTAAGACGCTTACGGCGCGGCCCAAGCCCGCTCCCGATCCCGACCTCACGCCCGCCAAGGCTCCCACGAAAGCACCCGCCGCGGCGAAAGCTCCGGGTGCTGCGAAAACGGCGGCGGCCCCGAAGGGCAACGCGAACCAGAGCCTGCAGGACGCGTTCCTGAACCTGCTGCGGAAGAACAAGACCCCGGTGACGATGTTTCTCGTCAAAGGCGTCAAGTTGCAAGGCATCGTGACCTGGTTCGACAATTTCTCGATCCTGCTGCGTCGCGACGGGCAATCGCAGCTGGTCTACAAGCACGCGATCTCGACCATCATGCCTAGCGCTCCGGTCGATGCCGGACAATTCGCCGCCGATGCCGCGAAGAAGCAGCGCCTGTTGCAGGACGTGTTCCTCGGCAGCGTGCGCGATGCCGGCGTCAGCGTGACGATGTTCCTGGTCAACGGCGTGATGCTACAGGGGCGGATCGCCGCCTATGATTTGTTCTGCATGCTGCTTGAGCGCGAAGGTTTCGTTCAGCTCGCCTACAAGCATGCGGTCTCGACGATACAACCTGCTGCGCCGGTGGATCTCACCGGCGACTGGGATGGTGAGAGCGAGGAAGACTGAGCTTTACCGATGATCTTGCCGGCGAGGTGACGCGCGGAGCGCGTGCCGTCGTTGTGTGCCCCGATATCAGGGGGCCCAAACATTCGGCGCGCAAGGCCGAGGATCCCGAAGCGCGGCTGGACGAGGCGAAAGGCCTCGCTCTCGCGATCGGGATCGTCGTTGCCGAAGCCTTTGTCGTGCCGATTCGCGACGTGCGCGCGGCGACCTTGTTCGGCGAAGGCCAGATCGAGCGGATCGATCTCGCCTGCGTCCAGGAACAGGCCGAGCTGGTGATCGTCGATGGCGCGCTGTCGGCGATCCAGCAGCGCAACCTCGAGGAAAAGCTCAAGCGCAAGGTGATTGACCGCACCGGGCTGATCCTCGAAATCTTCGGCGAGCGCGCGGCGACCGCCGAGGGGCGGCTGCAGGTCGAACTCGCCCATCTCGATTACCAGCAGAGCCGCCTGGTACGTAGCTGGACCCACCTCGAACGCCAGCGCGGCGGCTTCGGCTTCCTCGGCGGCCCCGGCGAAACCCAGATCGAGGCCGACCGCCGGATGATCCGTGCCCGTATGGGCAAATTGCGCAAGGAACTGGAGCAGGTCCGCCGCACCCGGGCGCTTCACCGCGAGCGGCGCGGCAAGGCGCCGTGGCCGGTGGTCGCGCTGGTCGGCTATACCAATGCCGGCAAGTCGACCCTGTTCAACCGGGTGACCGGGGCTGACGTCATGGCGGAGGATCTGCTGTTCGCGACCCTGGATCCCACCATGCGCGCGATCCGGCTGCCGGGGGTTGAGAAGGCGATATTGTCGGACACGGTGGGCTTCATCTCCGATCTTCCGACCCAACTCGTCGCGGCGTTTCGCGCGACGCTGGAGGAAGTCACCGCGGCGGACGTGATCGTGCATGTGCGCGACGTGGCGAACCCCGCCAATGCCGCCCAGAAGACGCAGGTGCTCGACATCCTCGCCGATCTCGATGTGCTGGAGGAGGGCGGGGAGAGCCGCATTCCGATCATCGAGGCGTGGAACAAGTGGGACATGCTCGACGAGGATCGCCAGGCCGAGCTAGCCGAACAGGCCGCGGGCGACGGACGCATCGTACCGATCTCGGCGGTGACCGGTTTCGGGCTGGAAAAATTGTTCCAGACAGTCAGCAAGATACTGACAGAAAATGCAAAAATCTATGAGCTGGTGCTTCCCGCCAGCGATGGGCAGCGGCTTGCCTGGTTGCACGCGCATGGCGAAGTGGTCGAGGAACAGCAGGAGAACGGGGAAGGGGAGCCGCGTGTCAGACTGGCTGTGCGGCTGAGTGCGAAGGAATTCGGGCGGTACTCGACGCTTTAGCGGTGTTCGGCGGCTTTGACCTGCTGCCAAAGCGCTTCCTGCTCATCGAGACTCAGTTCGGCGAACCGGCCGCGGGCAAGTTCCTCCATCCCACGAAACCGCCGTTCGAACTTGTCATTGGTGGCGCGCAGCGCATCCTCCGGCGCGATCCCGTAGGCGCGGACCAGATTCACCGCTGCGAAGAGTACGTCGCCAGCTTCTCCGAGGCGCTCCTCGTCCGAAGCCTCGTGCAATTCAGTCATTTCCTCCGCCAGCTTGGCTGTGGGTCCTTCGGTGTCGGGCCAGTCGAAACCCTGCCGTGCAGCGCGTTTCTGAAGCTTCTCGGCCCGGAGCAGCGCCGGCAGGGCCCGGGCAACGCCGTCCATCGCGCTGGTCGCGCCCGATTGCGCGCGCTCCCGCGCCTTGAGTTCCTCCCAGCCGGCCGATTGGCCGCTGCCGAAAATGTGCGGATGACGGGACTCCATCTTGTCGCAGATCGCCTGAGCGACCTGTTCGAAATCGAAATGTCCGGCTTCCTCGGCGATGCGCGCATGGAACACGACCTGCAACAGGAGATCGCCGAGTTCGCCGCGCAGATCCGCCATGTCCTTGCGCTCGATCGCATCGGCGACTTCGTAGGCCTCCTCGATCGTGTACGGCGCGATCGTCTCGAATGTCTGCGCGATATCCCAGTCGCAGCCGCGCTGCGGGTCGCGCAGGCGGGCCATGATGCGGAGGAGGCGGTTCAACTGCTCTGACATATCCGGACTTCGCGTGGAATGATAATAAGTATTATGTTAAATCGTGGATCAACTCAGGGAGAGCCCCACGGCTTCCCCCACGCTCGCCGAGCGCTGGATCAATGCGATCACCAATGCGAGACACACGAAGATCGCCAGCCACGCCAATGCCATCGTCACGGTCTTCTTCCAGTGCAGCCGGTACGAGGAATAGCCGGCAAGCGCGAGGACGAGCCAACCGACCAGCGCCATCAGCAGCGCCGTGTCGGACCGGAACATCACGCGACGAGCTCCAGCCCGTCATAGCCGACCAGCACGCCCGGCGGCACTTCGGTCTGCAGCGTCAGGTAATCGAGGCTCTTGTCGAGATGAGTCAGCACCGTCTTGCTGGCACGGCAGCGCTCGGCCAGCTCCAGCGCCATGCCGAGATGCGCATGGGTCGGATGCGGTTCGCGGCGCAGGCAGTCGCACACCAGTATGTCGATCCCGTCGAACAGTTCGACCAGCTCGTCGGTGATCGCGCTGAAGTCGGTCGCATAGCCGATCGACTTGCCATCCGCGTCGAAGCGATAGGCGGTGCTTTCGGTATGGCCGTGCGGCATCTGGCACCAGCCGAGGCCGAAGCCGGAATGGATTCGGCGGGTGAGCACTTCGATCTCGACGATCGTCGGATAGCCATGCTGTCCGGCGAATACATAATCGAAGCGTCGCCGCAGCCGGTGAACGGTTTCCTGCGAAGCGAACCCGGGCAGCGCGGCATTGCGGCCATAGCGCATAACCCGCAGGTCATCGATGCCGTGGCAGTGATCCGCATGGTCGTGGGTCCAGAACACGCCGTCGACCCGGTCGATATTGTTGGCCAGCAATTGCTGCCTGAGATCGGTCGAGGTATCGACCAGCAACCGGCAGCCTTCGTCGCTCTGGACCACGATCGACACGCGCGTACGCCGGTTCTTCGGCTCGAGCGGATCGCAATCGCCCCAGTCGTTGCCGATCCGCGGTACGCCGGTGGACGTTCCGGAGCCAAGCACGATCAGTTTCATGCAGCTCCCTCTCCAGAGATAGCCGCCTTCTGGAACAAAGCGTGAAAATTGCGCGTGGTATTCTCGCCCAGTTGTTCAATGCTTTCGCCGCGCAGGCCAGCCACGAAGGCCGCGGTATCGGCGACGAACGCCGGCTCGCACTTGCGCCCGCGGTGCGGCACAGGCGCAAGGAACGGGCTGTCGGTTTCGACCAGCATCCGCTCCGCCGGCAGCCCGGCTGCGACCTCCTGCAGATCCTTCGCGTTTTTGAACGTGACGATCCCCGAGATCGAGATCGTCAGCCCGAGATCGAGCACGGTGCGCCCGAATTCCGCCGAAGCGGTGAAGCAGTGGATCAGCGCGGGGAACGCGCCCTTCCCCATTTCCTCGGCCAGGATTGCGGCGGTGTCTTCTTCCGCATCGCGGGTGTGGATGATGATCGGCAGGCCGGTTTCGCGCGCGACGCCGATGTGCATGCGGAACAGCGACTGCTGCACTTCGCGGTCCGACTTGTCGTAATAATAGTCGAGTCCGGTCTCCCCGATCCCGATCACCTTCGGATGCTCGGCCGCCTTCAGCAGCACCGCCGCGCCGAGGTCGGCATGGGCGTCCGCCTCGTGCGGATGAATGCCAACGCTCGCCCATACGTCGCTTTCGCGGGCGGCGGTCCCGATGACCCGCTCCCATTCACTCTGGCGGGTCGAGATGTTGAGGAAGCCCCGCACCCCGGCCGCACGGGCGCGTGCGAGCACGCCCTGCTGGTCTTCGACCAGGCCTTCGTATTCGAGGTGGCAGTGGCTATCGATCAGCATCAGGCGGGCTCCTCGGCCGGCAGTTCCAGCCGGGGGAACACCGGGGCCGGGTTCTCGACCCGGATCGCGTGCAGCGCCGGATCCTCGGCCAGTGCGGCGAAGTCGCGCTTGTCGGCAGGGATACACAGCGCATCGAGGATCTTGGTCGAGGCGCTCGGCGTCACCGGCGAAACCGCCACCGCAAGATCGCGAATACAGCCGCACAAGGTCGCCAATACGCGCCGCATTCGCTCGGGGTCCGTCTTGCGCAGCGCCCAGGGCGCCTGCTCGTCGACATAGGCGTTACACGCGTAGACCGCCTGCATCCACGCCTCGAGCCCGGCAGTAAAAGCCAGTTTCTCAAAGGCTTCTGGCAGCTCCTTCGTGCAGGCTGCGCTGACCCTGGCGCGCAGTTCCTGGTCCACCGCCTCGACCGGGGCAAGTGCGGTAAAGCCGCCGTCGCAGTTCTTCGCGATGAAGCTCATCACCCGCTGGCCGAGGTTTCCGAAGCTGTTGGCCAATTCGGAATTGGCCCGCAGAACAATAGCCTCCTGCGACCAGCTGCCATCGCTTCCGAAGGTGACTTCGCGCAGGAAGAAATAGCGCAGCACGTCCACGCCGTAGCGTTCGGCCAGTTCGAGCGGATCGGTGACATTGCCGAGCGACTTCGATTCCTTCTGCCCGCGGTTGAGCAGGAAGCCGTGGCCGTACACCTGCTTCGGCAGTTCCAGCCCCGCGCTCCACAGGAACGCCGGCCAGTAGACAGCATGGAAGCGGACGATGTCCTTGCCGATCAGATGCAGGTCTGCCGGCCAGAACTTGGCCATCTCGGGCGTCTTTTCCGGATAGCCGAGCCCGGTGAGGTAGTTGGTCAGCGCATCGACCCAGACATACATCACATGGTCTTCCGCGCCCGGGACCTTCACCCCCCAATCGAAGCTGGTGCGGCTGACCGAGAGATCGCGCAATCCGCCTTCGACAAAGCGCAGCACCTCGTTGCGGCGGCTCTCGGGCTCGATGAAGCCGGGGTTCGAACGATAGAGTTCGAGCAGCCGGTCCTGATAGGCCGAGAGGCGGAAGAACCAGCTTTCCTCGACCGTCCATTCGACCGGGGTGCCCTGGGGCGAGAGCTTCTGGTCGCCCCCATTTCCATTTGGGCCTTCGCTCAGCTCGCTCTCGTCGTAATAGGCTTCGTCGCGGACGGAGTACCAGCCTTCGTAGCGGTCGAGGTAGAGGTCGCCATTGGCTTCCATCGCCTTCCAAAGCGCTTGGCTAGCATCGTGATGCGCCTCTTCGCTGGTGCGGATAAAGCGATCATACGAGACATCAAGTCTGTTGCACATATCCTTGAACAATGAGGAAATTTCATCGGCAAGCGCGCGCGGCGTCGTGCCGAGGTCGCGCGCCTTCTGGGCCATTTTCAAGCCGTGTTCGTCGGTTCCGGTCTGGAAGCGCACTTCGCGCCCGCGCAGGCGCTGGAAGCGTGCCATCACGTCGGCCGAGATCGCCTCATAGGCATGGCCGATATGCGGCGGACCATTGGGGTAGGAAATCGCGGTGGTCAGGTAATAAGGGTTGGCCATCGGGCCCTTTCCAATAGGATTCAGGCCGCTTCCCTATTCATTGCCGCGGATGCGAGCAAGCTGCCGATTTCCATCGCCAGCAGGCCGGGATCGAAATTGTAGGTCGGGGCCTGCGCGGCGAGCCGGCCGAGCGCGCTATAGGCTTCGATGATGCCGGGCAGACGCGGGCGGGTGACATTGCGCATCTCGCGCCCGACCACATTGCGCGCAAGTTCGATCGCGGAGAGTTGGCGTTCGCGCGAAGGCCGGGCGCCGATCGCATCGGCCAGCGTTCCGCGCAGATCGAACTCTTCGTCGCCGTCGGTCACGATCCGCCGCATCAGCGCGGCGAGCGGCGCCAGATCCTGCGCGACAAATTCCAGCGCCGCGCCGGGCGACCCGTTGGCGGCACCGATCGCGAGTGCGCGAGCTTCGGCATTCAGCTGCGGCGCTTCGCGAGCGAGCACCGCCTCGATTTCGCTGTCCGGCGCATCGGCGAAACGCAGGATCCGGCAGCGCGAACGGATCGTCGGCAGGAGCCGCCCGGGTCGATGCGCGATAAGCAGGAAGAATGTCCCGACCGGCGGTTCCTCAAGGCTCTTGAGCAGCGCATTGGCGCCGTTCTTCTCAAGATCGTCGGCGGGATAGACGATCACGACCCGGCGACTGCCGAGCGTCGGGCGCGTGGTAAGCCGATGCTGCATCTCGCGGATCTGATTGACCGTGATGTTGCGGCGGACTTCGAACTGCTTGCCCTCGTCGCGCTTCTTTTCCTCTTTCTCGTCCTTTGGCTGATGGGTGAGGATCAATATGTCCGGATGATCGCCCGCCGGTTGCGGGATGCCCGATTCGGCGACCAGCTCGCGCGCCGCAGCGAGGGCGAAATCGAACTTTCCGATCCCGCGCTTGCCCGCCAGCAGCCAGCCGTGATGCATCCGCGGCCCGGCCAGTGCCGCCCGCCACGCCCGCCAGGGCTCTTCGTGGCCAGAATGGATCATGCGGCATCTTCCAGCAGCGGCCGGACCGCGGCCGCGATGCGGGCATGGATTTCGTCCGGATCACCTTCCCCGTCGATCCGGACGAAGCGCTGCGGCTCGGCCTCGGCAAAGCGGGCGAAGGCAGCCGATACGCGCGCATGATAATCCGCGTCGCGCCCGCCGATCGCGTCGGAACCGTCGGTGTCGCGCGCCGCCAGGCGTTCCTGCGCGGTCTCGGGCAAAACTTCGATCAGCACGGTCAGATCGGGAAACAGATCTTCGCTGCCGAGCCGATGGAGCGCGAGAATATCCTCGTCGGACAATCCCCCGCCGCCGCCCTGGTAGGCGCGGGTCGAATCGATGAAGCGGTCGCAGATCACCCATTTGCCTTCGGCGAGCGCGGGACGGATCAGTTTCTCGACATGGTCCGCGCGGGCCGCGGCGAACAGCAGGGCCTCGGCCCGCGGGTTCCAGCCTTCATGCGGCGGATGCAGCAGCAGCGTACGGATCGCCTCGGCGCCGACGGTGCCGCCGGGTTCGCGGGTGCGCATGGCGTCGATCCCGTGCCGTTCCAGCGCTTCGGCGAGCAGCCGGGCCTGGGTCGACTTGCCCGCCCCCTCTCCGCCTTCCAGCGCGATGAATTTGCCCCTGTTCACGAGAGCCAGCCTAGCACGCCGTTGCGTATCCGCTGCAGGATATTGGCCCGCGGGATATTTTCAGCCGCTTCGAGCGGAACCTCGTAGGGGGCGAAGCCGGCGATGCGGATTTCAAGCGCGGCGACCGGTTGCCCGGCCTTGATCGGGGCTCTCAGGGGCCCGCGATAGTGCATTCTCAAGGTTACTTGAGGTTTTACCATTTTGGGCAGATCGGCGACGATATCGGCCCCCGCGCGCAGTTTCACCGAGCCTGTCGCGCCGTCCTGCACCAGCGCTTTGCCCATCGGCGATCCCTTGGCGAAAATCACCTTCGGCTCGAATGCGCCGAAGCCCCATTCGAGGTAGTCGCGCGAGATCCGGGCGCGCAACTCGTCGCTGTCGACACCCGCGACCACCATGACCAGCCGCTGCCCGCCGCGCTGCGCGCTGCCGAGGAAATTGTAACCGGCCTCGCGGGTGAAGCCGGTCTTGATCCCGTCCGCGCCGGGTACGACCCCGGTGATCGGATCGTGGTTGTCCTGCCCGATCCCGTCATGGCCGAACGATCGCTTGCCGAAATAGCGGCGGTAGAGATCGGGATGGCGGGTGATCAGCGCCCTTGCCAACGTCGCGAGATCGCGCGCGGTGGTATAGGTCGCTCCCTCGTCGGGCCAGCCGTTGGGTGTGCCGAAATGGCTATCGTGCATGCCAAGGTCGCCGGCGGCGCGGTTCATCAGCGCGGTCCATTTGCCGGCCGAACCGGCGGTGCCTTCCGCCAGCAGCATCGCCCCGTCATTGGCCGAGACGGTGGTGATTCCATGCAGCAGCGTATCGATGCTGACGCGCTCGCCGGCCTTGAGGAACAGGCTCGAGCCCTTGCCCGACCACTCGCGCGCCAGCCGGTCGCTCACGACATATTGGGTTTCGGGCTTGAGCCGCCCCTTGGCGAGCATCTCGAACGCCACATAGGTGGTCATCACCTTGGTGACCGAGGCGGGGAGGAAGCGCCGGTCGATGTCCCGCGCGTGGAGCGTCTGGCCCGAACTCAGGTCGATCAGCAATGCGACCGGGGCCGCGCTGTCGGAAGGCGCTGCAGCGTCCGCATGCAGGCCGGCCGGGAGGGTGAGCATGGTCCCGCCCAGCGCAAGCGCCGCAATCCTGCCGATGTGCCTCAACTCCGCTCCAGTCCTTCATGCGACCGGAACGGGGATGCTCCTAGTCGTCCGAATAGATTCGGGCGTCGCTATACCCGGCGGCCCTGATCTTGGCGAGCGAGGCTTCGGCCGCCTGGCGCGAGGCGTAAGGACCGGCGCGCACGCGGAACAGCCTGCCCGAAGGCGAAACCTTGCCGCCGATGCCCTGCGCGACCTTCTCCGCACGGTCCCGCGCCGAGAATGCGCCGGCCTGGACAACAAACCCTCCCCTGGTGGCGGATCCCACCGGTCCGGCCGCCGGTTTGGAGACCGGTTTGACAGCGGGTTTGGGTGCCGGTGTCAGCGATGGCTTCGGTATCACGGGTTTGGGCGGACCCGCGGAACTGGCGGCGTCCAGCGGAGGCAACGCAAGGCCGGCCGCGCTCGACGGTCCGACGGCAGCGACCGCAAGCGGCGCACCGGGAACCGGCAACGGCCCGACATTGCCCGGCAGCTTCAGCCGCAGCACATTGACCAGCGACATCGGCGTATCCATCCGGGCAGGCGCACTCTGGCCCGAGCGCAACGCCGCCCGTTCGGGCTCCTGCGGATTGACCCGGCGCACACGCACCGGGGTCGAGGCCGAGGCCCCGAGCTGCGCCAGCGCGCCCGGCGACAGGGCGATCAGCTGATTGCCGTCCATCGGCCCGCGCCGTTCGAGGCGGACGAGGATCGTCCGGCCGGTCTCGAGCGAGGTCACCTCGACATAGCTCGGGATCGGCAGCGTGTGGTGCGAGCCGGAGATCGTATCTCCGCCGACGGTATCGAGCGCGAGCGTCCCGACCTCGTCGTAATTCCATACGTCGGCGGGCGTATAGCTGGTGCCGGCGGCGGTATAGGGCCCTCCGACGGTTATCGGATAATCCGCCGCGGGCCCGTTGGCGGGCGTACGGAGCGGCATAGCCGGCGCCGAGGCCAGTTGATAGGCGCCGTCGCCGGACGAAGATGCCCCGCAGCCCGAAACGGACAGCGTTAACCCTAGCGCGGCGGCAAGCGCGGCAATTTTTCTATTTAACAATCTCATCTGCCAGAAGGCCCACACTCATCGCGTAGTAGTTCGAGCAGTTATATTCGAGGATAACCCTATAATTCCCGGTTAATAGCCATGCCCTTGTTCCGGGGCCGTCGGGCTGGAACAGGCTGACCATCACATTGTCGCCGATCGGCGCCTGCGGATAGACGCCGAGCTGCTTCCACTCGTTAACCGTCTTCCACTGGCTGAAACGCTCATGCACGCGGGGGCAGACCGGGGAGACGATCTCACCCTTGTAGGCGCCGATATCGAACCCCGCCGGCACGCTCGCGCCCACGCCCCAAGGCTGTTCCGGCCGCCAGCCGGCGTCGCGGAAGTAGTTCGCGATAGACAGCAGCGTGTCGGTGCGGTTGCTCCAGATATCCTTCCGCCCGTCGCCGTCGCCGTCCACCGCGAGGCGGAGGTAGACGCTCGGGAGGAACTGCGGATTGCCGAAAGCGCCGGCATAGCTGCCGACCAGCGAGGAGCGCGGCACGCCGGTATCGGCAATCTTGAGCACATCGACGAATTCCTGCGCGAACAGATCGCGGCGGCGCCCCTCCCAGGCAAGCGAGGCGAGCGAGCGGGCGAGATCGAAATCGCCCTTCACCGTGCCGTAATTCGTCTCATGCCCCCAGATCGCGATCACCACCGGCGCCGGGACGCCGTAAGTGCGTTCGACCTGCCGGGCGAGATCGCCGCTGGCTGCATAGACCCGCTGACCGCCGCCGATCCGGTTGGCGTCGATATGTTGCGCAAGGTAGGGCGCGAGCGGCGGGAAGCCGCTTCCCGGGGGCCCCGCCGGCTGCGACCGGTCGAGTGCGATCACCCGGCTGTTGGGCGTGAGTCCCGCGGTCATTGACGCGATCGTCGCTTCGGATACGCCCTGCGCCCGCGCCTGCGCGGCAAGCTGCCGGACATAGGCGGCGAAGGACGGATCGGCCGCTCCGGCGGATGCGGCGGTCGGAAGCGGCTGCACGACTTCCTGTGCCTCCGCCCCGTTCGGCGCGGCCGCGAGAGTGAACAGCGCCGACAGGGCAAGGATATGGCTGCGAATGCTCATGTCCCTACCCTGTCACAGCGGACGACTCCGGCAAAGGCCCGATCGGACGATATGCCGCTGCTTTTCGCTCAGTTCCCCTGCGGCGGGCCCATCGGCTTGTTCGGATCGAACGGCGGGAAGCCGCAATTCACCTGGGTGCCGCAATTGGTGACCGTGTGGACGTAGCGGATCTTGCCGTTCTCGATGCGGAACAAATGGCTGTCGGGCCGCGCATTGTCGCCCATCTTGAGGAACACATCGACCGCGCCGATGGTCTCGTCGACGACATAGACCCGGCTGGCCATCTTGATACCGGACGGCACGCCGACGTCGCAGCTGTCGGTCGGCAGGCCCTTGCCGGTATAGACACCGCCTTCGAGCCGGGCGCAGGGGGTGCCCCACGGAACCTGAACGCTCTTGTCGTTGAACAGGTCGAGATAGGCATTGGCCGCCGCGAGCAGTTCGGCGCGGGTGTTGCGCTGCGCCTCGGGGATCACGCCCCAGTTCTCGCCCTTCGCATATTTCAGCGTGTTGGCGGCGCTGAACAGCCAGTCGCCCTCGTCGGTGACGATGTTCTGGATTTGCCCGATCCCGCCGTTGAAGCCGCTGCCCATCTGGGTCGCCATCACATAGGGATGCTCGGGATCGGTCATCACCGTCTCGATCATCACCTGGCAGGTCGTGGTATCGAGAAGCTTGCGCGCGAAATCGACCTTGCGGGGCTTGGTGAACAACCCGGACAGGGTGCCGATCTTGTAATTCTCGCGATAGTCGGCCCATTCGCCGAGTTCCATCTTGAACGGATCGCCCGCTTCCAATGCATTGACCCAGCTCTGGGCCATCGTGTCGAGCTGTTCGCGGGTGCAGCCCGCCTGGGCCGAGGCCGGCGAGGCGAAGGCAAGCGCGGCGAAGGCCGAGATGGCGGCGATAGTGAGGCGTTTCATCGCAAGGGTCTCCCAACTATCCGTCGGCGCAGTCGGGCCTGACGGATCTCCAAAATTGTTCGAACGGCGCGTCTTCGCGCTCATTGACTTTGCCTAATGGCATTGGATCGCGGTGTCACGGGGTGACAAGCGGCTTTGTGCGGTCTAGCGGCATTTTCTGCGCGGACAGGTGGCCGAGTGGTTTAAGGCAGCGGTCTTGAAAACCGCCGAGGGTGCAAGCTCTCCGTGGGTTCGAATCCCACCCTGTCCGCCAATTTTCTTCCTGGTCGGCCTACCGCTTCGCTACTTGAGGCCGGTCCGCCTACCGCAGGCTACGTACGGCCGGGAGTTTCCGGATTACCCGCCCCGCCCGGCGCGCGCTTCGCCGAGGGTTTGTCGTCCCGCGGCTGGTAGTAGCGCTCGGTATCCAGTTCCGCCTGTTCCTCCGGAGTATCGGCGACCGCATCCGGATCGAATTTCACCTTCCCGAAATCGTCGAGGTCTTCCAACTCGTGATCGCGCTTGGCGGGCTTATCCTGTTCCATCTGACCGATACGCTGGCAAGCCCGCTTCGTTCCGTCAGATATGCAGCGCCCGCCCGTAAGCGCCGAGCACGCTCTCATGCATCATCTCGCTCAGCGTCGGATGGGCGAAGATCGTGTTCATCAGCTCGGCCTCGGTGGTCTCGAGCGTCTTGCCGACGACATAGCCCTGGATCAGCTCGGTCACTTCGGCGCCGATCATATGCGCGCCGAGCAATTCGCCGGTCTTCGCGTCGAACACCGTCTTCACGAAGCCCTCGGCCTCGCCAAGTGCGATTGCCTTGCCGTTGCCGATGAAGGGGAAATTGCCGACCTTGACCGTGTAACCGGCTTCCTTGGCCTTGGCCTCGGTCATGCCGACGCTGGCGATCTGCGGGTGGCAATAGGTGCAGCCCGGGATGTTGCCGCGGTCGAGCGGATGCGGATGGACCTCCTTGTTGCCCAGCTCCTGCGCGATCGCCTCGGCCGCGGTGACGCCTTCGTGGCTCGCCTTATGCGCCAGCCACGGGCCCGGTGCGCAATCGCCGATCGCCCACACGCCCTTGGTTTTCGTGCGGCCATAGCCGTCGATCTTGATGAAACCGCGGTCCATTTCGACCAGTCTGTCGATCCCGATGTTCTCGGTGTTCGGCACGATCCCGATCGCAACGATCACATGGCTGTATTCGCCCGAGGTGATCTTGCCGTCCTTGTCCTTGAGCTTGGCCGAGACCCCCTTGTCCGAAACCTTGAGCTCTTCCAGCGCCGCGCCGGTGAGGATGTTCATCCCCTGCTTGGTCAGCGCCTTCTGGAGGAAGGTCGAGACGTCGGCGTCTTCGACCGGCACGATCCGGTCGAGCATTTCGACCACGGTAACCTCGGCGCCCATGTCGTTATAGAAGCTCGCGAACTCGATCCCGATCGCGCCCGATCCGATCACCAGCAGCCTGGTGGGCATTTCGGACGGGGTCATCGCATGGCGATAGGTCCACACCCGCTTGCCGTCGGCCGGAGCAAACGGCAGGTCGCGCGCGCGCGCGCCGGTCGCGACGATGATGTGCTTCGCGGTGAGGGTCTCGGTGCCCTTGTCGCTTTTGACTTCGAGCGTGTTGGCGCTCTTGAAGGTCCCGGTGCCCATGTGCACCGCGATCTTGTTCTTCTTCATCAGATGGGTGACGCCCTGGTTGAGCTGCTTCGCGACCCCGCGCGAGCGCTTGACCACCGCATCGAGATCGGCGGTGATCTTCTCCGCGGCGAGCCCGTAATCCTTGGCGTGCTGCATGTAGTGGAAGATCTCGGCCGAGCGCAGCAGCGCCTTGGTCGGGATGCAGCCCCAGTTGAGGCAGATCCCGCCGAGCAATTCCCGCTCGACGATCGCGGTCTTGAGCCCGAGCTGCGCGCTCCGGATCGCGGCGACATAGCCGCCGGGGCCGGAACCGAGCACGATTACGTCGTATTGATCAGCCATTTGTCGCTCCGTTCGCCCCCTCTCCAAGCTTCGCTAGCCCGCGCGGCGGGCAAGCTTCGCTATCCTCTCCCGCGAGGGGAGAGCAGGAAGAGGAAGTCATGCCATTGAGAAGCCCCTCTCCCCTTGCGGGAGAGGGGTTGGGGAGAGGGGTTTCGAGCGCAGCGAGAACGGCTGTCGCGACCCCATCGGGATTGGTGAGGATATCGTTGTTCCAGAAGCGGAGTAGACGAAAACCTTGCCCCGTCAGATAGGCATCGCGCTGCGCATCGGAAGGGCTTTCCGCATGTTGCGAGCCGTCCGCTTCGACGATCAGGCGGGCTTCGAAGCAGACGAAGTCGGCGATATAGCGATCGATCTGTTGCTGGCGCTTGAACTTCCGGCCCGAGAGCCGTTTGCCGCGCAGGATCGACCAGAGTTTGCGCTCGGCATCGGTCGGTTCACGGCGCATCCGTTTCGCGAGTGGAAGAAGGCTGCCCCCTCTCCTTCCCACCGCTGCGCGGCGGGCCCCTTCCTCCCCCGCGGGGGGGGAGGAGTTAAGCCCCTCTCCCCTCGCGGGAGAGGGGTTGGGGAGAGGGGGTTTTTCTTCCCTCATGCATCCACCGGCCGCGGCCGCCCGTCATCGTCCACCGCGACGAAGGTGAACTTCGCCTCGGTAACCTTCACCGCATCGGCCGAGTGGCGCGGGCGGCGCCAGGCTTCGACGTCGATCCGCATCGAGGTGCGGCCGACATGCTCGATCGTGCAATAGACCGAGACCTCATCGCCCACCTTGACCGGTTCGAGGAACTGCATCCCGTCGATCGAGATCGTGACCGCCCTGCCCTTGGCTCGCAACGCGGCGACCAGGCCGGCGCCATTGTCCATGATGCTGACCAGCCAGCCGCCGAAGATGTCGCCATAGGCATTGGCATCGCGCGGCATCGCGGTGACGCGGATCGCCGGATCGCGTGGTTCGGTCATGCGGCGAAGGCCCTGAGGGTTACACAAGCGACACGTGTATCATAGGCTGTCCGGCCGAATTCCACCTGCCTGCTCAATGATTTACGCCCCAAAGTGACAAATCCCGGGTTTTCGGAAATCGCGTAAGGATATTTCGCGAGGCTTGCCGGAACTATCCCGGCCGACAGGCTTCGCAAACCGACCGATGAGTGCCGAGTCGTCATGCGCAAGACCGTGACACAGCGAGCCGTTTGTAGGAAAGTTATTACGCCACCAGCCCGAGCGGGTTCTCGACCAGTTGCTTGAACGCCTGCATCAGCTGCGCGCCGTCGGCGCCGTCGATCGCGCGGTGGTCGAAGCTGCCGGTCGCGCTCATCACGGTCGCGACCGCCAGCGCGCCATCGACCACATAGGGCCGCGGCTCGCCCGCGCCGATCGCCATGATCATCGCCTGGGGCGGATTGATCACCGCTTCGAACTGCTTGATCCCGAACATCCCCATGTTGGAGATGCTGGCGGTGCCGCCCTGGTATTCGTGCGGCTGCAATTTGCCGTCTCGCGCGCGGGCGGCGAGATCCTTCATCTCGGTCGAGATCTGCGACAGCGACTTGGTGCCGGCATCGACGATGATCGGGGTGATCAATCCGCCGGGGATCGACACCGCGACCGAAATGTCGGCGCGGCTGAACTTGAGCAATTCGTCGCCCGCGAACTGGACGTTGCAGCTCGGCACGCGCAGCAGCGCCTTGGCCTGCGCCTTGATCAGCAGATCGTTGACCGACAGCTTCACACCGTCCGCTTCGAGCGCCGCGTTGAGCTCGCCGCGCAGCTTCAGGAGTTTGTCGAGCTGGATATCGACCGTGAGGTAGATGTGCGGAATCTGCTGCTTGGATTCGGTCAGGCGGCGCGCGATCGTTTTGCGCATGCCGGAAAGCTTTTCGACTTCGTGCGGGATGCCGAAGTCCTGCGCGGCGGCGGGCGTTGCCGCAGCGGGCTGCGGGGACGGAGCTGCGGCGGCACCGGGCTTCGCGCCTTCGACGTCGGCCTTGACGATGCGGCCATGCGGGCCTGAGCCCTGGATCGCGGCGAGATCGACGCCCTTTTCGGCGGCGATACGCTTGGCGAGCGGCGAAGCGAGCACACGCTCGCCTGCCGCACTCTTTGCCGCAGGAGCAGGAGGCGGCGTGGCTTTCTCTTGCGCCCCCGCGGAGGCGGGGGCCTCAGTCGGCTTGGCGGTTGGTTGCGTATCATCGCCCGAGGCCCCCGCCTTCGCGGGGGCACCGGTTTCGGCGGCCGGCTTCACGCTGGCCACATCCTCGCCGTCCTCGGCCAGGGTCGCGATCACCGTGCCGACCTTCACGCCTTCGGTCCCCTCGGGCACCGCGATATCGGCGATCGTGCCTTCGTCGACCGCTTCGAATTCCATCGTCGCCTTGTCGGTTTCGATCTCGGCCATGATGTCGCCGGACTTCACCGTATCGCCGACCTTCACCAGCCAGCGCGAGAGCGTGCCCTCTTCCATCGTGGGGGACAGGGCAGGCATCTTGATCGCGATCGACATGGCGGAAGGAATTATCCCAAATGATGACTTTTACGTCCGCGTCTCTGGCCAATTTGGCGCGCCGGAGCAAGCCCGTCCTGCGCCTGGCGGGGATCGAATGCATCGTTTCTTGCGCGAAATCTCCTTTGGGCGGATACGGCTGACAGGGGCTAGGCCCGAGGAGAGGGGCTCGATGCGCGTCTATCTGGTGATCATGGACGAAACCGACGAGGCGCGGGTCGCCTTGCGGTTCGCGTCGCGGCGCGCGGCCGGAACCGAGGGTTCGGTACATATCCTAGCGCTCGTCCCGCCGCAGGATTTCGTAGCTTTCGGCGGGGTCCAGGCGACGATCGAGCAGGAAGCGCGCGACCGCGCCGAGATGCTTGCCGCCAGCGCCGCGGGCGCGTTGCAGTCCGAAGGGGTCAAATTGCCGCTGATCTCGGTTCGCCAGGGCGAGAGCGACAAGGTCATCCGCGACTATCTCACCGAGCATCCGGAGGTGGCTGCACTGGTATTGGGCGCGGCGACGGATGGGCCGGGTCCACTGGTCAGCCATTTCGCGTCGATTTCGGGGGGCCTGCCCTGCCCGCTGTTCGTGGTGCCCGGCGGATTGAGCGACGAAGAGATCGATCGGCTGAGCTGATCGTCAAAGCCGGGCCCCCGCGCAGGCCGGGGGTCTCAGGCAGTCGGGCGTTCCGTTCGCGGCACGAGATCCTCGCCTTCGCGGGGAATCAGCGTTTCTTGCGCCCCTGGTGCCGGATATTCGCCGGCCGCCCGCGCTTGCCGGCGAGGAAGTTCCCCTGCTTGCGCTCGGGCGGCTTAGATCCGCGCCGTTCGATCGGTTGCCCCTCGGAGTCGAGCGTCTCGAACTTCAGCGCGCCGGTCAGCGGATTGGCCTCGGCCAGCTTGAGCTTCAGCCGGTCGCCGGTGGTGTAGCGCTGACCGGTCTTGTCGCCGACGAGCGCCTGGGCCTTCTCGTCATAGTGGTAATAATCGTTGCCGAGGGTCGAGACCGGCACCAGCCCGTCGCCGCCGAGCCCCAGGATCGTCGCGAAGAAGCCGAATTTCTGGACCCCGGTGATGCGGGTGTCGAAAGTCTCGCCGACCTTGCCCGAGAGCCAGGCGGCCATGTAGCGGTCGGTCGTCTCGCGCTCGGCCTCCATCGCGCGGCGTTCGAAGCCGGAAATCGCCTCGCTGATCTTTTCGAGATCGTCACGGTCGCGGTCGGACAGGCCCGAACCCGGCGGCAGCTTCTGCGGCTGTGGCTGTTCCAGCCCGAAAGCGTCGACCAGCGCGCGGTGGACCAGCAGGTCGGAATAGCGCCGGATCGGCGAGGTGAAATGCGCATAGCTGCCCAGCGCGAGGCCGAAGTGGCCGGCGTTCTTCGGCCCGTAATAGGCCTGGGTCTGGCTGCGCAGCACCGCCTCCATCACCAGCGCCTTCTCGCCCTCGTCGGTGACGTCCTTGAGCATGCGGTTGAACAGCGTGGGCGTGATCACCTGGCCGAGCGCGAGGGTTTTATCCATCGTCTTGAGATATTCGCGCAGCGAAACCAGTTTCTCCCGGCTCGGCGGCTCGTGGATCCGGTAGACCACCGGACTGGTCTTGCTTTCGAGGGCCTTGGCCGCCGCGACATTGGCCGCGATCATGAATTCCTCGACCACCCGGTGCGCATCGAGCCGCTCGCGGATCGCGATTTCGGAAATGCGGCCCTTCTCGTCGAGCATCACCCGGCGTTCGGGCAGGTCGAGATCGAGCGGATCGCGCCGGCTGCGCGCCGCGTCGAGCACGGCCCAGGCGGCCCACAAATTCTTGAGATTGTCGTCGGCGGTCCCGTCGTCGATCGCCGCCTGCGCCTTCTCATAGGCGATGTTGGCCGCGATCCGTACCCGCGCGCGGGTGAAGCGCCAGCCGGTGAGCTTGCCGGTCTTGTCGATCTGGAGATGGCAGGCCATCGCCGCGCGGTCCTGGCCCTGCTTGAGGCTGCAGACATCGGCGCTGAGCACTTCGGGGAGCATCGGCACCACGCGGTCGGGGAAATAGACCGAATTGCCGCGCTTGCGCGCCTCGCGGTCGACCGCGCCGCCCGGCCGGACATAGAACGACACATCGGCGATCGCGACGATCGCATTGAACCCACCCTGCCCGTCGGGCTCGGCCCAGATCGCATCGTCATGGTCGCGCGCGTCGGCCGGGTCGATCGCGACGATCGGGATATGGCGCAGATCCTCGCGCTTCTCTTCCGACAAAGGCAGTTTCGCGGCCAGGTCGGCCTCGGCGATCGTCTCGCCCGCGAAGGCGAAGGGGATGTTGTACTTGGCGATCGCGATCAGGCTGAAGGCCTTGGGCGCAAGCGGATCGCCGAGCACCTGAACCACTTTCACGCCAGCGCGCGGCGAACGGCCCGCCGGCTCGGCCAGCACCAGTTGCCCGGCCTCCGCGCCGCCGAGATCGGCGATCGGCGAGGAATTGCGGATGCGCTTGTCGACCGGCGCGAGCCAGCCCTTCCCTGCCCCGTCGAGCTCGACCACGCCCATCAGCGATGCACCGAGCGACGGCAGCACCTTCATCGGATGCGCGATCCAGCCGGTACCGCTCTCCTCGGTGCGCGCGAGCACGCGGTCGCCGGTCTTGAGTGCGGCCTGCTTGCCGGGGCCCTTCTTGCGTTCGATCAGGCGGATGCGCGGCGGCGGGGTGCGATCGTCCGGATCCCAGTTGTCGGGCACCGCCAGCGCCTCGCCGTCGTCGATCTCGACAACCCGCAGCACGGTGACCTTCGGAATCCCGCCCATCTTGTGGAACGCGGTCTTCTTGCCGTCGATCAGGCCTTCGTCGGCCATGTCCTTGAGCAATTTCTTGAGGGCGATCTTCTCCTGCCCCTGAAGCCCGAAGGCGCGCGCGATTTCGCGCTTGCCGGCAGGCTTGTCCGAGGTCTGGATGAATTCGAGCACCTGCTCCTTCGTGGGCAGGCCCACGAACCTTGTGCTAACGGGGCGCTTGGGCATCGAACGGCGATAGTGCTAATCCCTCCCCACGTCACTGACGGAATCGTTGATACGAGGAGAGGCCCCGATGCGGCATTATTTGATCGTCGGCTTGATCGGGACCCTCGCCGCCGCCGCGCTTACGGCGGAAGCTCCCGCGGAAGTCCCGTCGCGCTTCGAACTGGGGCTGGACTGCGCCGCGGCCGCGACGGTTTCCACCATGCTGCTGAAGCAGACCAAGGCGCCGGCGGCGATGCAGGAATCATACGCCTCGACCCTCGCGTCGGTCGGCGGAATGCTGCACGATCTCGCACCCGCCGCGGGCATGACGGACGCGCAGGTCGATCTGGAAATCACCCGGCGGAGCAACGTGCTGGTCGACAGCCTCAACGCCACCCCGGACGATGGCTATCAGGCGGCGGTGTTGAAGCAGGTTTCGCTGGAGCCCGATGGCGGCATGGGCGCCTGCACCACACTGCTGAACGAAGTACGCATCGAAAAGAAGCCCTAAGCCGCGCCGGCCCGCCCCGCGCAAAGTCGTTCGCCCGCGCGCACCGGCCTTTCGTCGATTGACCCTTGCCCGGCAGACGGCATAGTGGCCGCTGGTTGCACGCGATACCACACAGGGGACTCCACTTCATGCGCACCGAGCTTGCGGGCATCCTGCTCGCCGCCACCGCCCTCACCGCCACTTCCGCCTCGGCCAAGGATGCCCCGGGCGATACGGTGATCGCCGCGATGGGCCCGATCCTCGCGACCGCGCCCGACGCCAAAGCGATCAATGCCAAGTGCGACAGCCTGACCGCCGAGATCCAGCGCCGCGTCACCGAGCTGGAGGGTGAGAGCGGGCCGGCCACCGTCGGCACCACGCTCACCCGCTACGATGCGATCAATGCGCTGCTGGGCGGCGGCTCGGGCGAGTTCACCCTCTATCAGCAGGTGATGGCCGACGATGCGCGCCGCGACGCGGGTGGCGCCTGCCAGGTGAAGCTCGCCGCGCTGTCGAGCAAGCTCAGCCTGTCGCGCCCGATCTACGACCGGCTGAAGGCGATCGACGCTTCGGCCGAGGACGACCAGACCAGATATTACCTGAGGCAGGCGCTCGCCGGCTTCGAACGCGGCGGCGTCGCGCTCGACGATGCGCAGCGCGCCGAAGTCCAGGCGCTGCAGGAGAAGATTGCTCAGGTCGCCAACGATTTCGATGCCAACATCGCCGCCGGGGAGAAATCGCTCAAGGTCGCGCCGACGGAATTGGCGGGCCTGCCGCAAGACTGGATCGACGCACACAAGCCCGGCGCCGACGGCCTGGTCACGATCACCACCGCCTATCCCGACTACAATCCGGTGATGAGCTACGCCAAGAGCGACCAGCTCCGCCACGATCTCTCAGTCATCTACAACCAGCGCGCCTTCCCCGTGAACGATGCGAAACTGCGCGAATTGCTCGAACTGCGCCAGCAGCTCGCCGAGAAGCTCGGCCGGCGGAATTATGCCCAGCTCGTCCTCGAGGACAAGATGGTCAACACGCCGAAGCAGGTCGAGACATTGCTGCAGGACATGGCCGAAGCGGCACGCCCGGCGGCCGAGGGCGATTACGCCAAGAACCTCGCGGTGCTGAAGGAACTGCGCCCGGGCGCGACCGACATCCGTTACTGGGAATCGGGCTGGCTCGCGCCGATTGTCCAGCAGCGCGACTACGATTACGATCCGCAGGAAGCGCGCAAGTATTTCGCCTATGACCAGGTGCGCGACGGGATACTCAAGCTCGCCGAGGATCTGTTCGATGTCACCATCACCCCGTGGAAGACCCCGGTGTGGGACAAGGAGGTCGAGACTTACGAAGTCCGCGACCACGGCACGCTGATCGGGCGCTTCTATTTCGATTCGCATCCGCGCCCGGGCAAGTACAGCCACGCCAACATGGTTCCGCTGCGCCCCGGCGTCCTCGGCGGCAAGTCCGTGCCGCTCGGCGCGCTGGTGATGAACCTGCCGCGCGGCGATCACACCACCGGGCTGATGGAGCACGGCGACGTGGAGACCTTCCTCCACGAATTCGGCCACATGCTGCACCACATCTTCGGCGGCACCCAGCGCTGGTTCGCACAGAGCGGCGTCGCGACCGAATGGGACTTCGTCGAGGCCCCGTCGCAAATGCTGGAGAACTGGGTCTACGATTACGATACGCTCGCCAAGTTCGCAAAGGACAAGGACGGCAACCCGATTCCGCGCGACCTGGTCGAGAAGATGAACCGCGCGCGCTATTTCAACCTCGGCTTCGGCGACATGCGCCAGCTCGGCTACGCGAACATCTCGCTCGAGCTGCACCAGGAGCCGGTGCCCGAGAACCTCGGGCAGGCGACGCGCTATTACCGCGGGCAATTCGACCTCGTGCCAACTCCCGATTACGTCGAGATGCAGGATTCCTTCGGCCATCTGAACGGCTATTCGGCGATCTATTACACCTACCGCTGGTCCAAGGTGATCGCCGACGATCTGTTCACCCGCTTCGAGAAGGACGGGCTGCGCGATCCGGAGACGGCGAAGGAATACCGCCAACGGGTACTGGCCAAGGGCGGCACCCGCCCCGCCGCAGCGCTGGTGAAAGACTTCCTCGGCCGCGACATCAGCCTCGACGCCTATCGCGCCGAGATGGAGAAGGCGGCGAAGTAGGCTTGCTCTTCGTCATTGCGAGGAGCGAAGCGACGAAGCAATCCAGAGCGGCGCAAGATGCCCTGGATTGCTTCGCTCCGCTCGCAATGACGAAAATTATGGGGCGGCCGGCCCAAACCCGCCGCCAGGCAGCGCACTGGCGACCGGGCTTTCGGCGCCATCGGCCGAAACCGAGCTGACCCCAAAGAACCAGTCGTCGCCACGGACACCGTCGAGCGTAGCCTCGGAGCCAGCGATGCCGGCCTTAAGCGGCTTGTCGTTCCAGTAGGGCTGGTCGGTGCGGCGCTGCCAGATCGTATAGCTCGCGGCGCCGGCGACCGGCATCCAGGTCAGCTTCGTATAGGTCTTCACCGCTGAGTCCGCCGTCGATACCGGCGGCAGCGGCGCGCGCGCGAGCCGGTCGAGCGTGCGGACGTTGAGCCGGGTTACCTTCGCGAGATAGGGAAAATCGACGTGGTCGGGCGTGTCGCCATATTCGACGCCGTTTTCCGTCCGGACGTTCTGGTGCTGGCGGTTGTAATTCTCGATGGCGGCCGTGAAGCGGATCGCCGGATAGCCGGCCGCGAGGAACGGGAAATGGTCGCCGCCGCGATGCGCGCGGTCCACCCGCCACACCTGCCGCACCGCGAGGCCGTCCGCGGCCGGCTCGGCCAGTTGGCCCACAAAGCGCGAGAGATTGCGCGACGGGCTGTCGTTCTCGCCGCCGCTGGCGCGCTGTGCCGCGCGCAATTTATCGTCGGCATCGGCGCGCGGTCCTTCGGAGAACACCCGCACATGGCTGTCGTCGCACACCCCGTCCGAACCGCAGGTCCCGCCGACGATGTCGTTGTTGAGCACCGCCTTGACCGTCCAGCCCTGCGCCTTCGCATATTCGGCCAGCAGCGCGCCGCCATACAGCCCCTGCTCCTCGCCCGAGAGCAGAGCGTAGACGATGGTGGTGGGGTATTTGTGCCGCGACAGCACCCGCGCCGCTTCCAGCACCAGCGACGATCCGGACGCATCGTCGTTCGCGCCGGGCGCATCGCTATTCGGGTCCAGCACGTCGGACGGCATGCTGTCGATATGGCCCTGGACGATCACGACTTCGTTCGGGCGCTCGCTGCCGCGCTGGATCGCGACCACATCGACCAGCCGCACCGGATCGGGGATGCGGTTGCCCGACACCATCTTCTCCGGCAGCGCGATTTCGAGGCAGCCGCCGCAAGCAGCGCTGGTCTTGCGAAACTCGCCCTCGCCCCAGGCGCGCGCGGCGCCGATCCCGCGCTTGGGATCGGTCTGCGACGACAGCGTGTGACGTGTGCCGAAGCCGGCCAGCGTCTCGACCGACGATTTGAGCCGCGCCTCGGACACATCGGTTTCAGGAGCCTGCGCACCCGCCGGAGCGGCGAGGACCAGGCAGGCAAGCGCGAGGCGCCGCATCAGAACTCCACCGATGTATCGCCGTAGCGGTTTGGCCCGTCGGTCGAAGGCAATACGCCGAAGATGATCACCACCAGCGGAATGAGCCAGCCGGCAAGGCTGGCCAGTGCCTGCAGCGGGGTCGTGCCCGCCTGCTGGAACTGCTGCATGCGCGCCGGATCCGCCGCCGCCTGCAGCGCTGCCTCGATCTTGCCGATGCTCTGGATCGTGATCGTGACCGTGATCAGTTTGGCAACCAGCACCAGCCCGGCCCACCAGCCGGGGTTGTCGGAATCGTGCAGCCGCCGCACGAAGGCCGCCAGGGTCAGCAGGGTCAGCAGCAGGCTGGAGATCGCCGAGAACCAGGTGATCACCACCATTCCGGGACCCATGCCCTGGACCATCCGGGCGGAAACCTGATCCTGCGGCAGGCCGGCCTGAGCGGCCTTCATCGCCTGCTCGATCGCCGATCCGACGAGCGGGACGAGCGCGACGACCCAGCCAACCACGCCGAGGATGACCAGGAACAGCACGTAATACCAGAAGGTCTGGCGGGCATCGCGGCCGCGAAAGTCGAACAGATGGGTGAGATTGTACTTGATCGAACCGAACATGCTGTCCTCCCCTGATTGATCGCTAATAGGCGCGCGCGACGTAGATCCTCTCGACCGCCGGCTCGCCGGTAAAGATGCAGGCGCCGTCGGCAGCGGCCGCGCCGATCGGCACGTTGCGGATGGTCAGCTTGTGCGCCTTGAGCTGTTCGACCACCTTGTCGAGCGCGGGCCCGGTCGGCTTCGACCACTGCACCTCGACCCAGCCCGGATAGCGCTGGTTCTCGGCGAAGAACGCGGTGACCTCGTCCATCGAGGTGACCCCGGTGGTGATGTTAGCATCGCGGCGCGCCCGCGCCTCCTCGAACAGCCCGGTCTGGATCGCTTCAAGCGTGGCGCTGGCCTCGCCGACGAATTCGCCAAGCGACTTGAACGCGAAGTCGGGCTTGCCCTGCTCCGTCCACAGCCGGTCGCGGCGCAGCACCGCGACCTTGCCCTCGGCCATGTCGCGCGGACCGACCTCGACGATGATCGGCGCACCCTTGCGGACCCAGTCCCAGCGCTTGGCGGCCGCCTTGCCGGGTTTGCTGTCGAGCAGCACGCGCAGCGGTTCGCCGCAAGCGTTCTGCTCGGTCAGGCCGACGCGCAGCGTCTCGCAATAGTCGAGCAGTGCCGCGTCGCCGTCGTCCTCGCGCAGCATCGGCAGGATCACGATCTGGTAAGGCGCGATCCGCGGCGGCACGCGCAGCCCGTCGTCGTCGCCGTGAACCATGATCACGCCGCCGATCAGCCGGGTCGAAACGCCCCAGCTGGTCGTGTGGCACAATTGCTGGCCGCCTTCGCGGTCCTGATACTTGATGTTCGCGGCTGCCGCGAAATTGGTCCCGAGGTAATGGCTGGTCCCGGCCTGCAGCGCCTTGCCGTCCTGCATCATCGCCTCGATCGACCAGGTTTCTTCGGCGCCGGGAAAGCGTTCGTTCTCGGGCTTCTCGCCCGCGATCACCGGCAGCGCGAGGTCTTCCTCGGCGGAGGAGCGGTACATTTCGAGCGCGCGCATCGTCTCGGCCTTCGCGTCGTCGCGATCGGCATGCGCGGTATGGCCTTCCTGCCACAGGAATTCGCTGGTGCGCAGGAACATGCGGGTGCGCATCTCCCAGCGCACGACATTGGCCCACTGGTTGGTCAGCAGCGGCAGGTCGCGCCAGCTCTGGATCCAGCGGCTCATCGCGTCGCCGATGATCGTCTCCGAAGTCGGGCGGACGATCAGCGGTTCCTCGAGCTTGGCCTCGGGATCAGGGATCAGCCCGCCCTTGCCGTCCGAAATCAGCCGGTGATGGGTGACCACCGCCATTTCCTTGGCAAAGCCTTCGACATGGCTTGCCTCACGCTCGAAATTCGACAGCGGGATGAAGATCGGGAAATAGCAGTTCTGCACGCCGGCCTGTTTGATCCGGTCGTCCATCAGACGCTGGATGCGTTCCCAGATGCCGTAGCCCCACGGCTTGATCACCATGCAGCCGCGCACCCCCGATTCCTCGGCCATGTCGGCGGCCGAGATCACCTCCTGGTACCATTGGGCGAAATCGTCGGCGCGTTTGACAGTCAGGGCATGGCGGATTGCGGACACGGGTGCTCACTTGTTGAAGTTTGGAGGTGCAGTAGCGGGTCGGCGATAGTTCGTCACCCCGGAGCTGCGATACTGCCGATCCCCCGCGCAGGCGGGGGTCTCGGGCGGTCAGGCGCTGAAACGGCCTGAGGTCCCCGCCTGCGCGGGGACACGGTGAAGGAGCGCGGGATCAGCTTCCCAGCGAATCCAGCTTCTTCTGCATCGCCGCCATCTGCGCGCGCAAGGCGTCCAGATCGTCCTCGCCCTTCTTCGCCGGCTCGGCCGTTTCCTCGGCTTCCCCGCCGCCGGCATTGGGCATGAAGGCGCTGGCGGCAGCCTTGAACATCGCCATGTTGGTTTCGGCCATCTTGGCGAAAGCATTGCCGCCGATGCTGCCCTTGAACATATCCTCCAGCTTGCGCTGGTTGGCGTGGAAATTCTCCATCGAGGCTTCGAGATAATGCGGCATCATCGCCTGCATCGAGTTGCCGTACATCGCGATCAATTGGCGCAGGAAGCTGATCGGGAGCATCTGCTCGGCCCCGCTGGCTTCTTCCTCCATGATGATCTGGGTCAGGATCTGGTGCGTAATATCGGTGCCGGTCTTCGCGTCGAGCACCTGGAATTCCACGCCTTCACGGGTCATCTTGGAAAGATCGTCCAGCGTGATGTAGCTGGATGAGGAGGTATTGTAGAGCCGACGATTGGCGTATTTCTTGATGATTACGGGATCTCCCGCACTACCTTCGCCCTTCGCCATCCCACCTGCACTCCTTTGCTTTCATGCTGCGTTTAGCACCTGCAGCAACTGCGGTGCAACATGAATGCAACGCAGCGGTCAGCCGGCGGAAGGCGCGGGTTGCCGGGTGAAGCGCGAACCGAGCACGGTAAGCAGTTCATATTGGGACAGCCCGCTCGCAATTGCAGCATCGGGCAGGTAATAAGGCACGTCGAGCCAGTCGCCTTCCGCCAGCTGCGGCGCGGCGGCCAGATCGACCACCACCATGTCCATCGAGACCTTGCCGAGCAGCGGCAGCCGCGCCTCGCCATATTGAAGCGCGCCCCGCGCGCTCCAGCTGCGCATGAAGCCGTCGGCATAGCCGAGCGACACCACCCCGACCCGCATCGGCGCCTGCGCGGTGAACTGCGCATTGTAGCCGACAATGTCGCCGGATTGCAGTTCGCGGACCTGGATGATCGCGGCCTGCGGGTAAGCGACCTGGCGGATCGTTCCGGCCAGTTCGGGGCACGGCACGCCGCCATAGAGCGCGACCCCCGGACGGGTGAGATCGAACGCATAGTCCGGACCGAGCGCGATGCCGGCGCTGTTCGACAGGCTGCGGCGCTTTGCCGCAATCGCCGCGCAGGCCTCGCCGAAGCGGGCACGCTGGACGGCGTTCAAAGCGACATCCTCGTCCGCCGATGCGAGGTGCGACATGAGGATGTCTATATCGAGCCGGGCGAGCAGCGGATCGCCGATCTGGCCCATCGCGATGCCGAGCCGGTTTATCCCGGTATCGACCATCAGATGGCACGCGCCCCCGCCGGCATCGATCCAGTGGCGCGCCTGTTCGAGGCTGTTGATCACCGGCCGCACCCCGGCCGCACGGGCGTAGGCGGCATGCTCGGCCGAGCGCGGACCGTGGAACACCCCGACCTGCTCGGGCGCGACATGGCGCAAGATGCCGGCGATCTCGTTCCAGCGGGCGATGAAGAATTCGCGCGCGCCCGCTTCGAGCAGCACCGGAAGCGCTTGCCCGATCCCGAGCCCATAGCTGTTGGACTTGACCACCGCGGCCGCCTTTGCCGCGCCGGACATACGGTCGAGCGCGCGCCAGTTATCGGCCAGCGCCTCTTGGTCGAGATGCAGGCGGAGGCTGCGGGGCGGTTCGGGAGGCAGGGCTACGTCAGGCAGTTTCAGGCTCGCTAAAATCTTTGGGCGGACCGGAGGGAATACCCCACCAGCCCACGATAAGCGCGATCAGCACGAAGGCCCATGTGTACCACAGCCCGGCGTAGGCGTCGCCCGTCCGCGCGACGATATACCCGGCGATCACCGGCAGAAAACCCCCGAAATAGCCCGCACCGATATGGTAGGGGATCGACATCGAGCTGTAGCGGATCCGAGCCGGGAACATCTCCGACAGCAGCGCCGCGACCGAGCCGTAATTGAATGCCGAGAGGATCCCGAACCATGCCAGCACCGCGGCGATCCCGAGCTTGTGCAGAAGGTCAGGGTGCTGGACCGAGAAATCATAACCGCTCGCCGCCAGCGCGCTTTGCAGCGCGGCTTTGCGCGCGGCGCCGTCGTTCCAGTCGAAGCCGCCCAGCGGGATCGCCTTCGCGCCGGCCGTGAGGGTGAGCACGGGCGAAGCGGTCAGCGCGTAGGGGATGCCGTCCGCGGTCAAATCCGCGATCAGCCTGCCGCATTCGGTCTTCTGCGTGTTGGCGAAGGGATCGTAGTCGCAGTTCGGCCCGGCCACCGTGACCGGCGCGGCATGAGCGGAAGCCTGCAGGCCGGGATTGGCGATGCTGCCGAGCAGCCAGTAGGCCGGGAACAGGGTCAACAGGATCAGCGCATTGCCGAGCAGGATAGGTTTCTTGCGCCCGACCCTGTCCGACCAGCGGCCGACCCACAGGAACACGCCCATGATCACCGGCGCCGCAGCCAGCACGAGCGCCTCGACCGTGGTCGCGTCGATCCGCATCGGCCCCTTGAGGAACGACAGGCTGGAGAAGAACGAGGCGTAGAAGATCGTCGTCAGGCTGCCGGTCACGCCGAACAGGGCGACGAAGATGCGCTTCTTGTTACCCGGATAGGTGAAGCTTTCCTTGAACGGGTTCTTCGCGGTCCGGTTGGCGGCCTTCATCGCCTTGAACACCGGGCTTTCGCTGAGTTTCAACCGCATCCATAGCGAGATCGCGAGCATCGCGATCGAACTGACGAACGGGATGCGCCAGCCCCAGGCGGCAAAATCCTCGGGCGACAGGCTGATCCGGCAGACGAGGACCATCGCGACGCTGAGCACGAAGCCGCCAACCACGCTGGCCTGGATGAAGCTGGTGTACCAGCCGCGCTTCTCGGGCGCGCAATGTTCGGAGACGTAGATCGTCGCCCCGCCATATTCCCCGCCGAGCGCGAGGCCCTGCATGATCCGCAGCGTGAGCACGATCAGCGGCGCGGCGAGGCCGATGCTCGACGCGGGGGGAATGAAGCCGATCGCGGCGGTCGCGATGCCCATCAGGCCGACCGTGACAAGGAAGGTATATTTGCGGCCCAGCCGGTCGCCGAGAAAGCCGAACAGCACCGCGCCGAGCGGACGGAAGCCGAACCCGACCGCGAAGCCGGCCCACACCAGCAGCATTTGCAGCGTCTCGTTATCGGCCGGGAAGAACGCCTTGCCGATCATTGCCGCGAGCGTGCCGTAGATGAAGAAATCGTACCATTCGAACACCGTGCCCGCGCTCGATGCGGCAATGACCAGGCGGATTTCCTGCGCGCTCGGTTGATGGGCGGCGATTGCGCTCGCGTCCGACATATTCGTGTGATCCCTACCCTGCTCGGGCGGAGCCCTAACCGGTCGCGGGGACTTGCGAAAGAGCCGCCAGCGCGGCTTCCCACGGCAGCATGATCGCTCCGTGGCGCGCGGGATAGGATTGCGCGGGTTCGAGCGCCGCAATGCCTGGCCAGTCGGGCAGCGGGCCGGAACCGGCGAGCCACGCGATCATCGCGTCGCGCGCGCTTGCGATCGCCGCCCGGTCATGCCCCCCCGCGGCATCGGCGAAGATCGCGATGCTGGCCTGCCCGACCGCGCAGGCGCGGGCCTTCAACCCGATCCGCGCGATGTTTCCGTCACCGTCCAGATCGAGACCCATCGCGAGCGTGCTGCCACAGCTCTTCGAGCGGGCTTCGCCAGTGTGGCTGAAATCCTCTCGCCACGGATAGTCGGCCAGGCGCAGGGTGAGCGCCAGCAGTTCGGGCGTATAGAGCTTTTCGGCGGAGGCCATGTGCAACAGCCCGGCGTCAGCGGTCGGCGAGGCCGGCGTCGCTCGCCTGCACGTCGCGGCGGCGGCTGTCGATCATCTGCACCAGCGCATCGGACCCGGCATTGACCGCCGGATAGGTCCGCGCGTTGATGATCCACGGCGGACGGCCGGAAATCCCCCAGACCGAATCGTAGCCGAGCACCAGCAGCGAGAAAGCCATCACCACCACGATCCCGCCCTTCACCGCGCCGAAGCCGAAGCCGAGCACCCGATCGATCGGGCCGAGGATCGAATTGCGCGCGTGCTCACCGAACCGCCCGGCGATCAGCTTCATCCCCGCATAGGGGATGAGCAGCAGCAGTGCGAAGGCCATCAGCGCGGAGCCGGGCAGTTCGCCGACGTTCTTCGAAAGGAAATCGGTCAACGGCGTATGGAGATAATGGATCGCGAACAGCGCGAGAATCCAGGCGGCGAGCGACAGGACTTCCTGGACGAAGCCGCGCAGGAACCCGCCGACGGCACCCACTCCGACAATGATCAGGACGATGATGTCGAAGCCGGTCATTCGCCGCCGATTTTAGGCACTCCCCATGACCCGGTCAACGAGGTTGGAAACACGTTTCAGGGGATCAAATCGCATCGCCTTCGGACTGTCGCAGCCCTCGCACGGCCCGTGGCCCTTGTCGAAGCCCAGCTTGACCGCCTCGCGCAGCCGCAGCCCGCCGTGGGCAACCGGACGAATCTCCCCGGCGAGCGAAATCTCGCCGAACCACACGCTGTTTGCGGGGAGTGGCTTGTCCGCGAGCGCCGACATCAGCGCCGCCGCGACCGCCAGATCGGCCGCGGGGTCCGACAGGCGGTAACCCCCGGCGATATTGAGATAGACTTCGGCGGAGGAAAAATTGAGCCCGCAGCGCGCTTCCAGCACCGCGAGCAGCATTGCGAGCCGGCCCGAATCCCACCCGACCACCGCCCGCCGCGGAGTCGCGCCCGATTGCAACCGCACGATCAGCGCCTGCACCTCGACCAGCACCGGGCGCGTGCCTTCCAGCGCCGGGAACACCGCGCTGCCGGCCAGCGGTTCGTCATTGCCCGACAGGAACAGCAGCGACGGATTGGCGACTTCCTCCAGCCCGGCCCCTGCCATCGCGAACACGCCGATCTCGTCGACCGCGCCGAAGCGGTTCTTGAGCGCGCGCAGGATCCGGTATTGGTGGCTGCGCTCGCCCTCGAAGGCCATCACCACATCGACCATATGTTCGAGCACGCGCGGCCCGGCGATCGAGCCGTCCTTGGTCACATGGCCGACCAGCACCAGCGCGGTGCCGTTCTCTTTCGCATAGCGGATCAGTTCGAACGCGCAGCCGCGCACCTGGCTGACCGTGCCGGGAGCACCTTCGATCTGGTCGGAATGCATCGTCTGGATCGAATCGATCACCAGCAGCGCCGGCGGCTCCATCCCGCCGAGCGTGGTCAGGATGTCGCGCACCGAGGTCACCGAAGCGAGCCGGATCGGCGCATCGCCAAGACCCAGCCGATGCGCGCGCATCCGAACCTGCCCGGAAGCTTCCTCGCCGCTGATATAGACCGCCTCCGCGCCCGAGCGCGCGATCTGCGCCGCGGCCTGGAGTAGCAGCGTCGATTTGCCGATCCCCGGATCGCCGCCCATCAGCACCGCCGAGCCCGGCACCAGCCCGCCGCCGAGCGCCCGGTCGAACTCTGCCAGGCCGGTCGGTCGCCGCACCGGCATCTCGCCCGGCGCATTCATGTTGACGAAGGCGAACGGCCGCCCGCCGCCGGACAGGTCGTGCTTGGCCGAAAACACCGTCGCCGGCGCTTCCTCGGTCAGCGTGTTCCATTCCGCACAGTCGGCGCATTGCCCTTGCCAGCGGTGCGTCACGCTCCCGCAAGCCTGGCAGACATATCGGCGTTTCGCTTTGGCCATCGGCGTTCCAGTATAGGGAACATAAGTGGAACGCAACCATGCTCTCCCTGCCCCGCCCGACATGGACCAGGCATGGGTCATCATGGCGTCCCTGCGTCGGCGAGCCTGCCACGAAGGGTTGATGAGCTTCGGCATGGCACGGCGTTTCGGCGCGAGGCCTACGGGTGCCGCTGCCATGATGCGTCAAATGGTCTGGCCGCCGGATATTTCGATGCGCTGGCCGTTGACCCAGCGACTGTCGGGGCCGAGCAGGCTCGCCACCATCGGACCGATATCGTCGGGCAGGCCGACGCGGCCGAGCGCCGTCATGCCGGCGAAGGTGCTGTTATAGTCGGGGATGTCGCGAACCGCGCCGCCGAGGAAGTCGGTCTCGATCGCGCCCGGTGCGACCGTGTTGGCGGTAATGCCACGCGCGCCGAGTTCCCTCGCCATGTAGACGGTGAGGATTTCCACCGCGCCCTTGGCGGCCGAATAGGCCGAGAAGCCGGGGAATGACACGCGGGTCAGGCCCGACGAGAAATTGATGATGCGGCCGCCATCGGCCAGCATCGGCAACAGAGCCTGGGTCAGGAAGAATACTCCTTTCACGTGGACGGCGAACAAGCTGTCGAACTGCGCTTCGGTGGTGGCGGCAAAGTCCGCCATTTCGCCGTGGCCGGCATTGTTGACGAGATGGTCGAGCGTATCCCGGCCCCAAATGGTGGTCAGTGCGCCGCGCAGCGCCTCGACGAAGGTGGGAAAGGTCGGGATCTGGCCGGTGTCGAGCCGCAACGCGACGGCCTTGCGACCAAGCGCCTCGATCTCGGCGACGACCGCATCGGCATTGTCCTTGCCGCTACGATAGGTGAGAATCACGTCGCCGCCATGACGGGCGATGCTGATCGCGGTGTTGCGGCCGAGGCCGCGGCTGCCGCCGGTCACGAGAGAGATGGTAGTCATGGATGCCTCCGGTTGATGAAGCCGACCTTATGCCTCGGGTGTCCCTGCAGGTGTTGCGCGATTGTCCGTAAGGCTTGCCTGATTGTCCTGCCGCGTTGTCAAGATGGCGCGGCACCCATATCAAGGACGCATGCACGACCAGCTTCTCGATCATGCCCGGCGCTATGCCGATGCCCACGCCGATCGCAGCGGGATCGCGACGACGCCGGTCGAGGGTTTGGCGATCTTGCGGGAAACGGCGCCGACCATGTTGCAATATGCCGTGTCGAAACCCCTGGTGGCACTGGTGCTGCAAGGCGGCAAGCGCGTGACGATGGGCAGCCGGACGTTCGACTTCGGGGCAGGCGAATCGCTCCTCATCACCACCGACGTGCCGACCGTCAGCCAGATCACGAGCGCCAGCAGGGCGTTGCCTTATTATTCGCTGGTCCTCGAACTCGACCCGGCCATCATCGCCGGTCTGGTGGACGAGGTCGGCGCGGTGCCGTTCGAAACGGATCAGCCGGTGCGGGTCGATCCAACCGCGACCGAGGTCGCGGACGCGGCCTTGCGGCTGCTTCGCTTGCTCGATCGGCCCGGCACGCTCGCGGTGCTGGGACCGCAGCTCAGCCGTGAGCTGCACTATTGGCTGTTGAACGGGCGACATGGGGGTGCCATCCGCGCGCTCGGCGTCACCGACAGCCATGCGCAGCGTATCGGCCGTGCGGTGGCCATGCTGCGGGACCATTATGCGGAACCGGTGAAAGTCGAGACGCTGGCCGAAGCGGCAGGCATGAGCCTCTCCGCCTTCCACGTTCATTTTCGCGGCATCACCTCGATGTCGCCGCTCCAATTTCAAAAGCAGCTTCGCCTGATCGAGGCGAGGCGTCGAATGCTCGCGTCGGGTGAAACCATCGGCAATGCCGCTTATGGCGTGGGTTACGAGAGCGTGCCGCAGTTCACGCGCGAATATGGCCGCATGTTCGGGCAACCGCCTGCCCGCGATATCCGCCACGCCCGCGCGCAGATGGTTGCTGCCGGTTAACGCGGTCCAAGCAAACTGCGCTCCGGAGCCCCATCGGCACCGGACCTGAATACCGCCACACCCGCGAGGGCGAACGTTTGTCCTTTGCGGGGGGGGATCGCGCTGCATCACGCGATCACGAAAAGGGTTAATTGCCAAGCCGCTGCCGAAGCGTCAAACACCCTCACCATGCGCCAGAAAGAACTTCGCATCGCGCTCATCTGTTACGGCGGGGTGAGCCTTGCCGTCTACATGCACGGGGTGACGAAGGAGCTGTGGAAGCTCACCCGCGCGAGCCGGGCGATCCATGCGGAGACCGATTGCGCCGAAGGCAGCGAGACGGTCTATTTCGAGTTGCTGCAGCACCTGCGCGAGCGGCGCGAGCTGATCCTGCGGGTGCTGCCGGATATTCTCACCGGGGCGAGCGCGGGTGGAATCAACGCGGTGTTCCTCGCCCAGGCGATTCATTCGGGCCAGTCGCTCGAACCATTGACCGAATTATGGCTCGATCATGCGGATGTCGACAAGCTGCTCGATCCCGAGGCGCACAAGCTGACCCGGATGGCGAAGTTCTGGGCGCCTTCGGTGGTCGAATTCATGTTCAGCCGGCCGGGCAATGCGGTCAACGAAAGCGTCGCGCCCGAGACCCGCGAGCAGGTCAGAAAGAAGCTCGGCAGCTTCGTGAAGTCGCGCTGGTTCGCCCCGCCCTTCTCCGGGATCGGTTTCGCGGGGCTGATCGCCGATGCATTGCAGGCGATGTCGAAGGCGCAGCTCGGCGCGCCGCTGCTGCCGCCCGGCCATCCGCTCGACCTGTTCGTGACCTCTACCGATTTCGGCGGCTATATCGAATTGCTGCGGCTCAACAGCCCGCCGATCGTGCAGGAAAGCGAGCACCGCCTGCCGCTCGGCTTCCGCTCGCGGACCCCGCTGGAACCCGGCAAGCCGCTCGCCCATCCGCTTGAACTGGTGTTCGCCGCGCGGTCGACCGCGAGCTTCCCGGGCGCATTTCCGCCGATGAAGGTCGAAGAGATCGATGCGCTGGCGGCACAACGCAAGCTCGCCTGGCCCGGGCGCGATGCATTCCTCGAACGGATCATGCCCGCCCATGTCCGCAACAAGGATGTCGACAAGGTCTCGCTGATCGACGGATCGGTGCTGGTCAACGCGCCGTTCTCTGAAGCGATGGGGGCGCTCAAGGGCCGCCCGGCCCAGCGCGAGACCGACCGGCGGTTCGTCTATATCGATCCGCGGCCCGACCGGCGCGGGCGCATCCGGCCCGACGACGACGAGGAGATCGGCTTTTTCCGCGCGATCTTCGGTTCGATCTCGGCGATCCCGCGCGAGCAGCCGATCCGCGACAACCTCGAAATCCTTGCCGCGCAATCGCGCGAGGCCGAGCGGTTGGCGCTGATCGCCGCCGCCTTGCGCCCCGAGGTCGAACGCACGGTCGATCGAATCTTCGGGCGGACCTTCTTCATCGATCACCCGAGCGCCAGGCGCCTCGCCAACTGGCGCAACAAGGCGCAGCAGGAGGCGGCCGAGCGCGCCGGCTATGCGTTCCATTCCTATGCCCAGACCAAGTTCGCCGGGGTGATCGAGCGCCTCGCGGAGATCGTGTTCCACCACGCGCCGGGCCTGCTGCTGCACGATGCCTCCGCGATCGCGGAACGGCTGCGCGAAGAGCTGGAGGCGCGCGGGCTCGGCACTTTGGTCGAACCGCTCGGCGGCGCCACTCCGGCCGCGATGCAGTTCTACCGCGAGCACGACATCGGCTTCCGCATCCGCCGGCTGCGCCTGCTCGCCCGGCGCCTGTCGCGCGACTGGGAAGACGATCCGGACATCGCCGATGCCGACCGCGACGCGGCGCGCGAGATGATCTACAAGGGCCTCGCGCTGTGCTTTGCGCGCGAAGGTCCCGCGACGCTGGGCGACGAGTTCAAGCCGCTGGCCGAAAAGGTGCTCGACGATCCGGGGGCGGTGCTCGATGTGCTGGCGGAGATGCGCGGGCTGATCGCGCTCGACACCGAGATCGACCGGATGCTGGCCGAAGCGCTCGCGCGGATGCCCAAGCCGCTGCGCCGCCGCATCCTGTTCGCCTATCTCGGCTTTCCGTTCTACGACGTCGCGACCCTTCCGCTGCTGCGCAACGAGGGCCTGACTGAATTCGATCCGATCAAGGTCGATCGGATCTCGCCCCACGATGCGACCTCGATCCGTTCGGGCGGTACGCTGGCAACTTTGCGCGGGGTGGAATTTTACAATTTCGGCGCATTCTTCAGCCGCGCCTATCGCGAGAACGACTATCTTTGGGGTCGGCTCCACGGGGCGGAGCGGATGGTCGATCTGGTCTGCTCGACGGTCGATGGCGCGCTCGCCGACGAGGAGATCGCGCGGTTCAAGCAGCGCATCTTCCTCGCGATCCTTGACGAGGAGGAGCCACGACTGTTGGCGGACAAGACCCTAGTTCAGGGGATCCGCAAGGAAGTGCTGGCGATGAAGCTCAGCGGTTGAAGCGCTTCACCAATGCGTCGGCGATCGCGGTGACATCGGCCACGGTCTTGTCGAATGCGCTCTCTTTGGCGAAATAGGGATCGGCGACCGACTGGCCCGCCCGGCCCGCTACACAGTCCAGCATCAGCGCGATCTCGGCGATCGACCCATGGGGCACCACCTGCCGGACCGATTTGAGCACCCCGCGGTCCGCCGCGAAGATATGGGTAAAGCGCAGGAAATCGTCCGGCCCGATCTGGCGCGAGCGGCAGCCGGAGATGTCGAGTCCGTGGCGCTCGGCCGCCGCGAAGGCGCGCAGGTCGGGCACCTTGCCGATGTGGTAGGACGAGGTCGCAGCGGAATCGATTTCGAGAACCAGTCCCGCCTGAGCGGCCGCGCGCCGCATCGCTGCCTCCGCGAGTGGAGACCGGATGATGTTACCAAGGCAGACGAACAGCAGCGCGGGCTTCACGCACGCTAGACGGTCAGTCGGTGAGATCGTTCCACGCGTGCTTGAGCTTGGCGAAGAAGCCGGCGCTTTCGGGGCATTCCTCGCCGGTCTCGGTATCCTGGAATTCGCGCAGGATTTCCTTCTGGCGGGCGGTCAGCCTGGTCGGGGTCTCGACCATGATTTCGACCACCAGATCGCCGCGCCCGCGTCCTTGCAGAACCGGCATGCCGGTGCCGCGCTTGCGCAATTGCTTGCCCGACTGGATACCGGCCGGGATCTCGATCGTGCTGATCGCTCCATCGAGCCCCGGAATCTCGACCTTGCCGCCCAGCGCCGCGTTGGTGAAGCTGATCGGGATGCGGGTGAACAGGTCGGTGCCTTCGCGTTCGAACACCGCATGCTGCTTAACATGGATGAAGATGTAGAGATCGCCCGGAGGCGCACCGTGCGGCCCGGCCTCGCCCTTGCCCGACAGGCGGATGCGGGTGCCGTTGTCGACGCCCGGCGGGATCGCGACCTCGAGCTTCTGCAATTCATCCACCCGGCCTTCGCCGCGGCATTTGCGGCACGGGTTTTCGATCACCTGGCCGCTGCCGTGGCAGGTCGGGCACGGGCGTTCGATCACGAACAAGCCCTGCTGCGCGCGGACCTTCCCGCGCCCGCCGCAGAGGTTGCAGGTGCGCCGGCCGGTGCCGGGTTCGGCGCCGGTGCCGTCGCAAGGCTGGCACGCGACCGAGATTTCGACCTCGATCTCGGTATCCTTGCCGTGGAATGCTTCCTCGAGGCTGATCTGCATGTCGTAGCGCAGATCGGCGCCGCGCCGGGGCCGCTGGCGCGCGCCGCCCCCGAATGCGTTGCCGAAGATCGTTTCGAAGATGTCGCCGATATCGCCGAAGTCCTGCGCGCCGCCGTAACCGCCGCCGCCGCCGCCGTTCTGGAACGCGGCATGGCCGAAGCGGTCGTAAGCCGCGCGCTTCTGCGGATCCTTCAGGCAATCATAGGCTTCGCTGATCGCCTTGAACTTGGCTTCGGCCTCTTGATCCCCCGGGTTGCGATCCGGGTGACATTGCATCGCCAGCCGCCGGTAAGACGTCTTGATCGTCTTGTCGTCGGCCGTCCGCTCTACTTCGAGCAGTTCGTAATAGTCGATCTGGGTGCTCACTGTGCCGTCCCTAAACTAGTCCGCCGCCGGAGCGCGAAGCACCGGCGGCGGCCTGGTTTTCCATCGCGGGCTCAGCCCTTGTTGTCTTCGTCGACTTCGGAGAACTCGGCGTCGACCACATCTTCCTGCGGAGCCGCTTCTTCGGCGCCGTCGGAGGAACCGCCCGAAGCCTGCTCCTTCTCGTAGATCGCCTGGCCCATCTTCATCGCGAGCTCGGTCAACGCCTGGGTCTTGGTGTTGATCGCGTCGGTGTCGCCGCTGTCGAGCGCGGTCTTGGCTTCGGCGATCGCCGCTTCGATCTGGCCCTTGAGCTCGGCGTCGATCTTGTCGCCGTTCTCGGAGAGCTGCTTCTCGGTGGCATGGACGAGGCTGTCAGCGTTGTTCTTCGCCTCGGCCCCGGCGCGCCGCTTCTTGTCTTCTTCGGCGAACTTCTCGGCATCGCGAACCATCTGGTCGATGTCGTTGTCAGAGAGCCCGCCAGAGGCCTGGATGCGGATCTGCTGTTCCTTGCCGGTGCCCTTGTCCTTGGCACTGACATTCACGAGCCCGTTCGCGTCGATGTCGAAGGTCACCTCGATTTGCGGCACGCCGCGCGGAGCGGACGGGATACCGACCAGGTCGAACTGGCCGAGCAGCTTGTTGTCCGCGGCCATTTCGCGCTCGCCCTGGAACACGCGGATGGTCACCGCCTGCTGGTTGTCCTCGGCGGTCGAATAGACCTGCGTCTTCTTGGTCGGGATCGTGGTGTTGCGGTCGATCATGCGGGTGAACACGCCGCCGAGCGTCTCGATGCCGAGCGACAGCGGAGTCACGTCGAGCAGCAGCACGTCCTTGACGTCCCCCTGCAGCACGCCCGCCTGGATCGCGGCGCCCATCGCGACGACTTCGTCGGGGTTCACGCCGGTGTGCGGTTCCTTGCCGAAGAAGTCCTTCACCGCTTCGCGCACCTTGGGCATGCGGGTCATGCCGCCGACCAGCACGACCTCGTCGATGTCCTTGGCGGTCAGGCCGGCATCGGCCAACGCCTTCTTCATCGGCTCCTTGGTGCGCTCGATCAGCTTCGAAACCATTTTCTCGAGATCCGAGCGGGTGATCGTTTCGACCAGGTGCAGCGGCGTGGTGCTGCCGCCTTCCATGCGCGCGGTGATGAACGGCAGGTTGATCTCGGTCGTCTGCGCGCTCGACAGCTCGATCTTCGCCTTCTCGGCGGCTTCCTTGAGCCGCTGGAGGGCCAGCTTGTCGGTCGTCAGGTCCATGTTTTCCTTCTTCTTGAAGGAGTCGGCGAGATATTCGACGATCGCGCTGTCGAAATCCTCACCGCCGAGGAAGGTGTCGCCATTGGTTGACTTCACCTCGAACACGCCGTCGCCGATCTCGAGGATCGAGACGTCGAAAGTGCCGCCGCCAAGATCGTAGACCGCGATGGTCTTGCCGTCGGCCTTCTCGAGGCCATAGGCGAGCGCGGCCGCGGTCGGCTCGTTGATGATGCGGAGCACTTCGAGGCCCGCGATCTGCCCGGCGTCCTTGGTCGCCTGGCGTTGCGCGTCGTTGAAGTAGGCCGGAACGGTGATGACCGCCTGGGTGACCGTCTCGCCGAGATAGCTCTCGGCGGTTTCCTTCATCTTCTGCAGGATGAAGGCCGAGATCTGGCTGGGCGAATAATCTTCGCCGCCGGCCGAGACCCAGGCATCGCCGTTCTTGCCCTTCACGATGTGGTACGGAACCAACTCGGTGTCCTTCTTGGTCACCGGGTCGTCGAAGCGGCGGCCGATCAGGCGCTTCACCGCGAAAATCGTGTTGTCACCATTGGTAACCGCCTGGCGCTTGGCCGGCTGGCCGATCAGGCGCTCACCATCCTTGGTGAAGGCGACGATCGAGGGGGTGGTGCGCGCCCCTTCCGAATTCTCGATGACCTTGGGCTTGCCCCCATCCATCACAGCCACGCAGCTGTTGGTGGTTCCGAGGTCGATACCGATTACTTTGGCCATTACTTCCCATCCTGTGCTTCAAAAATGTTGGACACCGCACTTTCGCTTCCCAGTCTCTGGCGAAACGGATCGGCGGCTCGGGTAACGCATTACTGAAGCGCGATATAGGTGCGGTTTCCCTTGGCACAAGGTTTGTCGACGACTAGAAATTCCGAAGTTTTCCAAAGGAACACCCATGAAATCCGCCATTCTTGCCGCCCTCGCCCTTACTATTGCGGGTGGCGGGCTCGCTTCCTGCAAGGATGGCGGCGCGCAGCCTTCACAATCGGCGCCCGAAGCGCCCGCCGGGATTTCGGCGGCGGACGGCCGGCTGGTGCTGCCGGCGGTAAAGGGGAACCCGGGTGCGGTCTATTTCGACATCACCAACAATGGCGACAAGGATACCGCGATCGCCGGTGCCTTCGTCGATGGGGCGAAGAGCGCGATGCTGCACACTTCGGTGATGAGCGGGGGGATGAGTTCGATGCAAGACATGGACCAGATCCCGCTCGCCAAGGGCGCGACGGTCAGCTTCGCGCCGGGCGGCAATCACGTGATGGCGATAAATCTCGATCCGGCGCTCACTGCCGGGGGCACCACCGAGGTGACCGTGACTCTAGCCAGCGGCGACAAGGTCAGCTTCCAGGCCAAGGTGCTCGCCGCCGGGGACGCGCGCTGAGCGCAGCCTGCCCGGCCGGAGGGGAGCGGCCGCTAACGCCGGGCGAAGTGGCCCTCGCCCGTTCGATGTTCGGCACCGCGATCGACTACGAGAAAATCCGGATCAGGCGCCGCAAGTGGTTTCCGTTTCAGCCGCGCGACACCATCATGGCGCCGCGGGGGCATCTGCATTTCCATCCCGGCAGCACACATTACTGCGACGATTTCGGTGCGGCCCCGCTTGGCTTGCAAGGGCTGTTCATCCACGAAATGGTCCATGTGTGGCAGCACCAGCAAGGCATATCCCTGCCCCTGCGGCGCCTGCCGTTCAGTCGCTATACTTACCGGCTGAAGCCCGGCAAGCCGCTCCGCGCCTACGGAATCGAGCAGCAGGCAGAGATCGTCCGTCATGCGTTCTTGCGACGGAGCGGCGCGAGCGCCCCAGGTAGCGAGCGGCGCGCCTATGACGCGATCGTCGCCTTCCCAGGAGCTGGGTGAATCAGTCGCAGCGGACCTTGTGCTCACGGCCGTCGCGGTCGCGGCGGTAGCATTTGCCATCTTTCTTGATCAGCGCCCCGCCAACGGCGCCCGCCGCCGCACCGATCGCAGCGCCTTCGGCGACACTGCCGCCGGTCACCAGGCCAACGCCCGCGCCCAAAGCGCCGCCCGCCAGCGCGCCCTCGCCGGCGTGATTGCTGGCACAGGCGCCTAAGGTGAGGGCGGAACCCATCAGGG
The DNA here is from genome assembly GCA_029202985.1 of Candidatus Andeanibacterium colombiense. Classification (GTDB taxonomy): domain Bacteria; phylum Pseudomonadota; class Alphaproteobacteria; order Sphingomonadales; family Sphingomonadaceae; genus Andeanibacterium; species Andeanibacterium colombiense. Next base: position 370,260 of record CP119316.1, read on the forward strand.
CTATCGTCATTAAACCGTGTTTCATCGGGAAGCTCCATATATATTCACTGAAGAAACCCGGTGGCAGGAAGTTTGGTTTCACCGCCCGACGCAGCTGCCCCACCCCTCAGCTCGCGATAGCAGACACGGAAGGCTTCCCGTCACGGAGCAACGAGTCCAGTACATCGGCCAAAGCTTGGGGCAACTCGCCCGGATCGTCAGCCCGGCGCACTATCGGATAGATCGTCTCTACGCGGTGCGCTATCCCGATGGCGCCAAGCGAGATCGTATTTTCGTTGGCAATTCTCTCAACGACAGCCTGCAAATGGCGCGAAAGAATGCCAGCGCCGTTTTCGGCCAAGGTCGAATCATCAACCGGCGCGCCGTCCGAGCATACCACCAGCAGACGCCTTTTCTCGCCGCGCCCTTCCAACAGGTTAGCGGCCCATTCGATTGCTTCGCCGTCGATATTCTCGCGCAGGACGTCAGGCAGCAGCAGAGCCTGCCAATCTTCATCCTGCAGCGGAGCATCGAACTTCTTGTAGGTGATATGCAGCAAGGCGCACAGGCGACCGGGATAGCGCGGGCGCCCGTTGCTGACCCACAGCTGGCGCGCCTTTCCGCCTCTCCAGCCGCGCGAGGTATAGCCGAACAGGGCCGACGGAATCGCGAGCTGCGTCAGGCAAGCCGTCAGCGCCTTGAGTTGCCCGGCGACAGTCGGCATCCGATCAGCCATCGAGCCGGATTGGTCGATCAGGAAGGCGACGCTCCAGTCGAGCGCCCCCCAGGCTTCGGCGCGCGCTGCGAAAACCGGTGCGGCTTCCGCCTCGGCTGTGAGCGCTATTGTGCGGCGGGCGGCTTCGTCTTTGACGGTCAGCCGGGCTGGATATTCGAAACGCGTGCCGTCGCGTTCGAGCAGCGGCACAACCTGACTGCCGCGACACTCGACATCGAATTCACGCGAATAGACCGAATAGGGGCGCTCCGGATCGTCCGCCGCGATCCTCCGTCTGCGCGATCGTAAAAACAGCGCGAGGGAAGAAAGCAGCACAACTCCGGCTGTCAGGCCGACGATCTGGTTGATGCGCCCCTCCCCTTTTGCCTGTCTCAGTCCGGCTTCTTCGCAACCACGACCATCGCGGGGCGCAGCAGGCGGTCCTTGAGCATGTAACCCGCCTGCATTTCCTGCACGATGGTGCCGGGAGGCACATCGGCGCTCGGCACCTCCATCATTGCCTGGTGCTGGTTCGGGTCCAAAGGCATGCCGGTCGCGGCGATGCGGCTGATGCCGTGCGCGGCGAAGACCTTGTCGACCTCACGCTGGGTCGCCTCGATCCCGGCAATGAAGCTTTTGAGCTTCTCGTCCTCGCGCATCTCGGGCGAAACCGCATCGAGCGCGCGGGCGAGATTGTCGGCGACCGAGACGATTTCGCGCGCGAAGCCTGTCACCGCGTAGGTGCGGGCGTCGGCGATATCCTTCTCGAGCCGGCGGCGGACATTCTGCGTTTCGGCCTGCGCATAGAGCACGCCCTGCTGCGCCGATGCGAGCTCTTCCTGCAGCTTGCCGAGTTCTTCGAGGATCGATTCGCCCTCATTCGTCTGATCGAGCAGTTCCTCGGGGACGCCCGCCAGTTCGGCGGCGGCGGCGTCTTCCAGAGTCTGCTTTTTATCGTCGTTCATCATGCCTATCTTTTTGTCTAGCCGAGCAATTTACCCAGCGATTGCGCGGTGAAATCCACCATGGGGACGACGCGCGCGTAATTCAACCGTGTCGGGCCGATGACGCCGACCACGCCGACCACCCGGCCGTCGCGGTCGCGATAGGGCGAGGCGATCACCGAAGAGCCCGAAAGCGCGAACAGCCGGTTCTCCGATCCGATGAAGATTCGCGTCGAATCCGCCTCGCGTGCGCTTTCGAGCAATTGCGCGATCGACTGCTTGTTCTCCAGATCGTCGAGTAGCTGGCGGACCCGCTCGATATCGCCGAGCGCGTCCTCGTCGAGCAGCTTGGCCTGGCCGCGCACGATCAGCACCGGGCGGCGGGTCGCGTCTTCGCTCCACATCGCGAGCCCGCGCTCGACCAGGTCGCGGCTCGCTTCGTCGAGCGCGGTATGGCCCGAGGAAATCTCCAGCCGCATCGCTTTGGCCGCATCGGCAAGCGTGCGCCCGGCAAGGCGCGCGGTGATATAGTTGCTCGCCTGCTCCAGCACCGAGGCGGGAATACCGACCGGCAGCGCGAGCACCCGGTTCTCGACATGGCCATCCTCGCCGACCAGCACCGCCAGCGCACTGACGGGCGAAAGCGGAACGAGGGTCATCTGGCTGAGGCGCGGCTCGCGGCTGGGGACCATGACGACACCCGCCGCGGCGGAAATGTCCGACAGGATCGCGGTGGTCGCCTCCAGCGCCTGCTCGATCGGGCCCGGCTGGGACAGGCGCCGCTCGATCGCGGTGCGCTCTTCCAAAGTCGGCTCGGCAACCTGCATCATCCCGTCGACAAACAGCCGCAGGCCCAGATCGGTCGGCATGCGCCCCGCGCTGGTATGCGGCGCGGCAAGCAGACCGAGGCTTTCGAGGTCGGACAGTACCGAACGGATCGAAGCCGGCGAAAGGTTCAGCCCCGCCTCCCCCGCCAGCGTCTTCGAGCCGACCGGTTGCCCGGTGCCGAGATAGCCTTCCACCACCAGGCGAAATATCTCGCGGGCACGGGTCGTGAGTTCGTTGACGGGGGGATTGGCCATATCGGGCTAGCTAGCCCCCGCGCTGGTCATATTCAAAGCGGTTCTCGGCCCGGCCGACGAGATCGTCGAGCGGAAGCTCCTGCCACGCATTCCTCAGATCGGGCTCGATCGCGTTCAGCGCGGGCACCCGGCAGCCGAGATACCAGTTGAGCGAATCCTCCCCGCGCGGCGAACTCCAGCGGACATCGACGCTGGAACTGTCGGTCGCGACCGGGACCGGACAGTGGCCGTAATCGTACCGCATTTCCCCTTTCGGGCGGAACGGGCGGATGCGCTCGAAGAATGCCTGCACCTGTGCCGGCGTGGCGGTGAATTCGTGCGTGCCCTTGGTCTTCACGAACCGCCCGCCTTCATAGGTTCCGTGGCCGTCGGCCGAGATCGTCACCACGAACACCGGGCAGCTGCCGAAGCACGGCGTGGTTTCGAAGCGGACGCTTTGCGGCGGGGCGGTATCCGCGCCCGGGGTTGTGGCGCAGCCGGCGAGCAATGCGGCGGCGAGTACGGCGATCAAACGCATCATGTTCAATGTTCCGGCTGAAAAATGGCGGTGGTATCGTGAACCCGTGCTGGCTAGGGGCAGTTCCACCTATAGCGGAGATTCCCCATGCGACCATCTGGCCGCGCGCCCGACGAAATGCGCGCCATCGAAATCATTACCGGCTTCACCAAGCATGCGGAAGGCTCGGTACTGGTTTCCTTCGGCGATACCAAGGTGCTGGTCACCGCCAGCGTCGAGGAGCGCCTGCCGCCATGGCTCAAGGGCAAGGGCGAAGGCTGGGTGACCGGAGAGTATTCGATGCTCCCGCGCGCCACGCACACACGCGGCCAGCGCGAGGCCGCGCGCGGCAAGCAGTCGGGGCGGACGCAGGAAATCCAGCGGCTGATCGGGCGAGCTTTGCGCTCGGTGACCGATCTCAAGAAGCTCGGCGAGCGCCAGATCACCCTCGATTGCGACGTGATCCAGGCTGACGGCGGCACGCGCACCGCGGCGATCTCGGGCGCGTGGGTCGCGCTGCGGCTCGCGGTAAACGGGCTGATGGCCAAGGGCCTGATTACCGAGGACCCGCTTACCTCCAAGATAGCGGCCGTGAGCTGCGGGATCTGCAACGGCGTGCCGGTGCTGGATCTCGATTATATCGAGGATAGCTCGGCAGATGCCGACGCGAACTTCATGCTGATCGAAGGCGGCCAGATCGCCGAAGTCCAGGCTACCGCCGAAGGCGCGACCTATGACGAGGAAGGCCTGCTGCGCCTGCTTCGCCTCGCCCGGATTGGCTGCGACCGAATCTATGCCGCACAGGAAGCCGCGATCGGCAAGTGACCCGATCCCCCGCGCAGGCGGGGGTCTCGGGCAGGCGGGCGCCTCGCTGCAACGGCACGAGGTCCCCGCCTGCGCGGGGAAGCAGGAAGGGCGAGGATGCGCAAACTGGCTTCGCAGAAATTGGTGATCGCCACGCATAATGCGGGCAAGCTGAAGGAAATCGCGGCTTTGCTGGCGCCCTATGGCGTCGAATGCATTTCCGCGGGTTCGCTGGGCCTGCCGGAACCGGACGAGACCGGGACCAGCTTCGTCGAAAATGCGCTGCTCAAGGCGCGGGCCTCGGCGGAGGCGAGCGGGATCGTGTCGCTCGCCGACGACAGCGGATTGTCGGTCGAGGCGTTGGGCGGCAGGCCGGGCGTCTACACCGCCGACTGGGCCGAGCGGCAGCGCTTCGAAGGCGAACCGGGCCGCGACTGGTACATGGCGATGGGCAAGGTCGAGGGGCTGCTGGCCGGGCTTGGCCCCGATAACCCGCGCGACGCGGCGTTTCACTGCGTTCTCGCATTGGCGTGGCCCGATGGCGAAAGCGCTGTCTATGAAGGCAAATGCGCCGGGTCGCTGACCTGGCCGCCGCGCGGCACGCTGGGCTTCGGCTACGATCCGATGTTCGTGCCGAACGGCCATACCGAGACCTTTGCGGAACTCGACCCGGAAGAGAAACACCGCATCAGCCACCGCGCCGATGCTTTCGCGAAGCTGGTCGCGGAGCAGTTCGACCGCTGACTTTCTCGTCATTGCGGGCGTAGCGAAGCAATCCAGGGCGGCTTGAGAAAGGCTCTGGATTGCCGCGGACCTTCGGTCCTCGCAATGACGAAGGGAATTGCCTAAAGGCCTTGCATGGCCCGCGCGCTCTACATTCACTGGCCCTTCTGCCTCGCCAAGTGCCCCTATTGCGACTTCAACTCGCACGTCCGCGACGGCGTCGATCAGGCAATCTGGCGCAATGCGCTGCTTTCCGACCTGCGGCATGAGGCGGAACTGGCAGGCGGCGAGGCACTCGACAGCATCTTCTTCGGCGGCGGCACACCCTCGCTTATGCCGCCGGCGACGGTCGAAGCCTTGTTGAACGAGGCCGAGAAACGGTGGGGCTTCGCTGACGGCATTGAGATCACGCTGGAGGCCAATCCGTCCTCGGTCGAGGCAAGTAAATTCAGGGATCTGGCGCTGGCCGGGGTCAACCGCACCTCGCTCGGGCTGCAATCGCTGGACGATGATGCACTGAGGTTTCTGGGCCGGCTACACGGGGTGCAAGAGGGGCTCAACGCCCTGCAGACGGCACTCAAGGCATTCCAACGCGTGTCTTTCGACCTGATCTACGCCCTTCCCGGCCAGACCCCCGAGGCATGGCGCGCACAGCTGGATACCGCGCTCGGTTTCGGCACTTCGCACCTCTCTCTATATCAGCTGACGATCGAACCCGGCACGCGCTTCGCGTCAATGGTCCGGCGAGGCGAGTTCGATCCGCTCGACGACGATGCGGCGGCCGATCTGTTCGCCTTCACCCGCGAGTTGACCGCCACCGCCGGTCTTCCGGCCTACGAAATCTCCAACCACGCCCGCCCCGGCGAGGAGAGCCGCCACAACCTCACCTATTGGCGCTACCAGGATTACGCCGGGATCGGCCCCGGAGCGCATGGAAGGCGCGGCGGCTGTGCGACGGTGCGCCACAAGAAGCCCGAGAACTGGCTCGCTGCGGTCGATGCCACCGGGCACGGCCTTTCGGAGCAGCGCGCGCTCCCGCGGAGCGAGCAGGCGAGCGAGGCTTTGCTGATGGGGCTGCGGCTGGGCGAAGGGATCGATCTGGCCGCGCTCTCGGCCCGCTTCGCAATCGCCTCGCTGATCGACCGCACCCGCCTCGCGTTTTACGAAAAACAGGGACTGGTGCGAGAGGAAGGCAGCCGGATCATCGTTACCGACGCCGGAACGCCGCTGCTCGACGCCTTGCTCGGCGAACTGGTTCCGGCGGACCTCGTCGCGGCGTGAACACGCGCGCCGACATCCTCGAAAGCTGGGGCGCGCATCTGGCGCAGGCCCGCCGCCGCTCGAAACACACCGTCCGCGCCTATGTCGCCAGCGCCGCGCGGCTGCTCGACACCTTGCCCGATAGCGACTGGCCCGCCCTCGCCCGGCTCGACGGCCTCGCGCTGCGCCGCCAGCTTGCGGCACGCCGCGGCGACGGGATCGGCAACGTCTCCGCCGCGCGCGAATTGTCCGCGCTCAAGAGCTTCATCGCCTTTGCCCGCGAACAGGCCGGGATCGCCGACACCGCCCCGCCCCGGCTGCGCGGCCCGCGGATCAAGAAGGGTCTGCCACGCCCGATCACGCCCGACGACGCGCTCAATGTCGCCGACGCGGTAGGGAGCATGGCCGCCGAAGACTGGATCGGCGCGCGCGACCGGGCGGTGCTGCTGCTGCTCTACGGCGCGGGGCTTCGGATCGCCGAAGCGCTATCGCTAACCGGCGCGGCGCTGCCGCTGGGCGAGACGCTGCTGGTCACCGGCAAGGGCAACAAGCAGCGTATCGCGCCGCTGCTGCCGATCGTGCGCGATGGCGTCGCTGCCTACGTCGCCAAATGCCCCTACCCCTTGCCTAAGGAGGAACCGCTGTTCCGCGGCGCCAAGGGCGGGCCGCTCAATCAGGGGATGGTGCAGAAGGCGATGGCCGCCGCCCGCATCGCGCTTGGGCTGCCCGAGACCGCGACCCCGCATGCGCTGCGCCACAGCTTTGCTACCCATCTGCTCAGCGCCGGCGCGGATTTGCGCTCGCTGCAGGAATTGCTCGGCCATGCGAGCCTCGGCTCGACCCAGATTTACACCAAGGTCGACCAGGCGGTGCTGTTGGAGACGTATCGCAATGCGCATCCGCGGGGGCGCTGACCCTTCCGGATTGCGGCCGGATGCGGCATAGCTCGTTCCCGATTCAGGGGGAATCGAATTGGGCCAGGAAATCAGCGCTACCGGCTTCGACGAGGCCGATTTCCAGAACTTCACCGACCAGCTTGCGCGCGAAACCGCCGCGTTGCGCGATCACCACGCCAATGGTCGCCTTTCGGGCGAGGGTCCGCGGATCGGGCTCGAACTCGAAGCCTGGCTGATCGACCGCAATGCCTGGCCCGCGCCGCACAACCAGAGCTTCCTCCACCGGCTCGGCGATCCCTTCGTGGTGCCCGAACTGTCGCGCTTCAATATCGAGGTAAACGCGCAGCCGGCGGGTCTGGCGGGCGACGGTCTGCGCGAGCTCGAAGAGCATCTCGCGGCGACCTGGAGCCGCTGCGTCGCCAACGCGCATGAGGATGTCGACACGGTGATCGCGATCGGTACGCTCCCGACCCTCCGCGAAAGCGACCTCTCGCTCGCCAACATGACCCCGTCGAACCGTTATGCCGCGCTCAACACCGAACTGGTGAAGCTGCGCGAGAACCGGCCGCTGCGGATCGACATCGACAGCCATCACGCGGATTGGCCGCATCTGAAGACCGAGCATCTCGACTGCATGCTCGAAGCCGCGACCACCTCGTTCCAGTTGCATTTGCAGGTCCCACCCGAGGAGCTTGCGGGCAATCTCAACGCCTCGATGATCCTCAGCGCGCCGCTGGTGGCATTGTCCGCCAATGCGCCGTTCCTGTTCGGCCAGCCTTTGTGGCATGAGACCCGGATCGCGATCTTCGAGCAGGCGATCGAGCAGGCGGGCGACGATGCGGCGCTTCACCGGGTGACTTTCGGCACTGGCTATGCCGGGGAGGACCCGACCGCGATCTTCGCCGAGAACCTCGCGAACTATCCGGCGCTGCTGCCGATCGCGGGCGAGAACGAGGACGAATTCCCGTGCCTGCGGCTCCACAACGGCACGATCTGGCGGTGGAACCGCCCGCTGGTCGGGTTCGACGACGACGGCACGCCCCATCTGCGGATCGAACAGCGGGTGATGCCCGCCGGGCCGAGCGTGATCGACATGATCGCCAACGCCGCCTTCTATTACGGCACGGTGTTCATGCTGGCCGAGCGCTGCAAGGTGCCCGAATTGCCGTTCGAAGCGGCGCGGGACAATTCTATGCGGCCGCCAAGCATGGGATGGACGCGGAATTCACCTGGTTCGGCGGCAAGCGGATGTCGGCGCGTGAGGTGCTGAAGTCGCTTCTGCCGCTGGCGCGCGAGGGCCTCGAAGCACAGGAGGTCTCGGCCGATCTGACCGACCGCTATCTCGAAGTGATCGAACAGCGCATCGCCAGCGGCCAGAACGGCGCGGCGTGGCAGCTCGCGCATTTCCGCAAGCATGACGATGTGTTCAAGCTGACAGCGGATTACCTGGAGCACCAGCGCAGCGGGATGCCGGTGCATGAGTGGGTGGTTTGAGCGGCACGACGAAGACGAGCCACACCCACTCACGCACACCACACCCCGTCATCCTCTCACACCCCGTCATCCTGAACTTGTTTCAGGATCCATTAGGCCGATTGCCCCAGTTCGATCGGCTCATGCCGCAACCTGCCCACCAGACTTGCGAGCCTCCGCGCTTCAGCCCCGATGGATCCTGAAACGAGTTCAGGATGACGGTTGGGATGACGGGTAGGATGACGATGGGGGTGAGGTTGGAATCGGGGCATCACGGCCGCGAACGCGGCTTCCACCTGACCACCCGCCACACATAGACCAGCACCCCGAGCGCAAGCCCGCCGATTACAAGCCAGTCCAGCAGCACCTGCGATTCGTCGAAATATTTCCCCAGCCACCCCCCGCCCATCACCAGCAGCACGTTCCACACCCCGGCTCCGGCAAAGGTGAAGGCGAGGAACTTCCACTGCTTCATATGGGCGAGGCCGGCGGGCAAGGAGATCATCGTGCGCAGGAAGGGCGAGAAGCGCATCACGAACACCACCCATTGGCCGTGACGGCGGAAGAAATGGCTTGCGCGTTCGATGTCGTGCCAGTCGAAGGTCAGCCAGCGGCCCCAGCGGTCGGCAATCGGCCTGAGGCGCTCGTAACCCAGCCTGTGGCCGGCGAGGAACCACACGTAATTCCCGAGCGTCGAGCCGATGGTCCCCGCCGCCATCAGCGGCCAGAACTCCATCCGCCCCTTCGCCACAGCGACCCCGCCCAGCCCCATGATCAGCTCCGACGGGATCGGCGGGAACACGTTCTCGATCACCATCAGCAAGAAGATGCCGAGGTAACCGCCCTGCTCGATGGTCTGGAGGATGAACTGGTTCATGGGGCCTCAACGCTCCAATCCTTACTTCGTCATTGCGAGGGACCGAAGGTCCCGCGGCAATCCAGAGCGCCTTGCACTGCCGCCCTGGATTGCTTCGCTACGCTCGCAATGACGAGATAGTTAGAGCCGGCCCTCCACCGCATCCCAGATCATTGCGGCCGTATCGGTCCCGTTGAACTTGTCGATCGCGACGATCCCGGTCGGCGAAGTCACGTTGATCTCGGTCAGCCACTTGCCGCCGATCACGTCGATCCCGACGAAGATCAGGCCGAGGCGCTTCAGTTCCGGCGCCAGCGCGGCGCAGATTTCCTGCTCGCGCGGGGTCAGGTCGGATTTCTCGGCCGAGCCGCCGCGGGCAAGGTTCGAACGGAATTCACCCTCGCCCGGCCGGCGGTTGATCGCCCCGGCATATTCGCCATCGACCAGCACGATGCGTTTGTCGCCTTCGGACACTTCGGGGAGGAACGGCTGGACCATATGCGGTTCGGGCCAGGTCTGGTTGAACACCTCGAACAGCGCCGAGAGGTTCTCCCCTTCCTCGTTCACGCGGAAGATCGCCTTGCCGCCATTGCCGTGGATCGGCTTGACCACCACCGCGCCGTGGGCCTTCTGAAAGTCACGCACGTCCTCAACGCTGCGGGTGACCATCGTCGGCGGCATGAAATGCCGGTAATCGAGCACGAACACTTTCTCGGGCGCGTTGCGGACGCTGGCCGGGTTGTTCACCACCAGCGTTTCCTTTTCGATCCGTTCGAGCAGATGGGTCGCGGTGATATAGCCCATGTCGAACGGCGGATCCTGGCGCATCAGCACCACGTCGGCATCCTTGCCGAGATCGAGCCGCACCGGCTCGCCCGCCTCGAAATGATTGCCGGCTTCGGGGCGCACCACCACCGGGCGGGCACGCGCGTGCAGCCGGTCGTTCTCGTCCAGCGTCAGCGACCCGACATCGTAATGGAACAATTCATGCCCGCGCGCCTGCGCGCTGAGCATCAGCGCGAAAGTCGAATCCCCGGCGATGTTGATGCCTTCGATTGGGTCCATCTGGACCGCGACGCGTAAGCTCATGTGTCTCTCTTTCTTCGTCATTGCGAGGGCCGCAGGTCCGAAGCAATCCAGAGCGTCTGTGCAAACGCCCTGGATTGCTTCGCTCCGCTCGCAATGACGAGGGGGCTACGGCATCCAGGCGTTGACGATGTGGCGCGGGAAGCAGCGCGGCGCAAGGAGCAGCACGTCGATCCGCATATCGTCACCCTGTCGCAGGTAACGGTGGGCGACCGCCTCGGCCGCGGCAGCCACCCGGCGCAGGCGATATTCGTCGATTGCGTGATCGAGGTCTGCGGCAGAATTGCGCCATTTTACTTCGACGAAGGCGACGATCCGGCCCCTCCGGGCGATCAGATCGATCTCGCCGCGCGGAGTCTTCACGCGCCCGGCAAGGATGCGCCAGCCATGGAGGCGGAGCCACAGTGCCGCGCGAGTCTCGCCGCTGCGGCCGCGCTTTTCGGCGGCCTGGCGTCTCATCGAGCCTTCAACTCCATCGCGCGAGCGTAAAGTTCCTTGCGGTCATGCCCGGTCGCCTTGGCAACTTGCCCGGCGGCCTGCGAGGGCTTGTCGTGTTCGAGCGCGGCGATCAGCAATGCATCGATATCGTATTCGCCGGCCGGTTCCTCGCCCGGCGGCGCTACCAGCAGCACGATCTCTCCCTTGGGCGGATGGGCGGAGTAGTGATCGATCAAGGTTCTGCCGTCACTTGTACGGCATTCCTCATGCAATTTGGTAAGTTCGCGGGCGACCGAAATCTCACGCCCCGGCAACACCTCGGCGATCGCGGCGAGCGATTTCACCAGTCGCGGCGCGGTCTCGTAGAAGATCAGCGTCGCCGGAATCGAGGCCAGTTCAGCCAGCGCGTCGACGCGCGCCTTTTCCTTCACCGGCAGGAAGCCGGCGAACAGGAAGCGGTCGTTCGGCAGGCCCGAGAGGGTGAGCGCCATCACCGCCGCGCTCGCTCCGGGCAGGCTGGTGACCATCAAGCCTTCCTCCCGCGCGCGCCGAACCAAGCGGTAGCCCGGGTCGGAGATCAGCGGCGTGCCTGCATCGCTCACCAGCGCGACCGCCTCGCCCCGCATCGCATCGACCAACCGCTCGCGCGCGGCTTCGTCGCTGTGATCGTCGTACCGCCACATCTTCTTGTGCAGGCCGAGGTGCTTGAGCAATTTGGCGGTAACCCTCGTGTCCTCGCAGGCGACCAGGTCGCAGCGGGCGAGCACATCGGCTGATCGCATCGTGATGTCGCCGAGATTGCCAATCGGCGTCGCGACAATATAGAGACCCGGTTGAAGCGGCGCGTCTGACATGGTGTGCCCCTAAATGGTTCAAGCCCGATCGAATGGGTTCTTTGGACAGGATTGCCGGGAGCAGCAAGATGTTGGGTGGCAGGATCAATCGGCGCCGGATGATGGCGATGGCGGCGGTGACGCTGCTGGCGGGCTGTCAGGTGGTCCCCCGGGTGGAGCCGCAGCCGCGCCCGACGCCTTCCCCCAGCGCCACCGGATTGCCGAGCGACCAGGGCCGCCACCGGGTCGCGCTGCTGGTGCCGCTCTCCGGCCCGAACTCCGATGTCGGCCAGGCGATCGCCAATGCCGCGACGATGGCGCTGCTCGATACCAGCGCCGACAGCATCCGCATCACCACCTACGACACCGCGACCGGGGCCGACAGCGCCGCCGCCCGCGCGCTGTCGGATGGCAACAAGCTTATCCTCGGGCCGTTGATGTCGGACGATGTCACTCCGGTGCTCGCCCGCGCCCGCCCGGCCGGCGTCCCGATCATCACCTTCTCCAACGACAGCTCGGTCGCCGCGCGCGATGTGTTCGTGATGGGCATCAGCCCCGACGCCTCGATCGCGCAGACGGTTGATTATGCGGCCAAGCGCAGTTCGCGCAAATTCGCGATCCTGGTCCCGGCCGGCGATTACGGCGTGCGGGCCGAGGCCGCCTATCGCAGCGCGGTGTCGCGCAGCGGCGGTACGATCGTCGCGCGCGATACCTACGATCGCGGCAATACCTCGATCATCAGCGCGGCCCAGCGGCTGAAGAAGAAGGGCGGGTTCGACACGATCCTGCTGGCCGAGAGCGCGCGCCTGTCGATCCAGGCGGCCGGCGCGGTGCGGGCAGCGGGCGCGGCGACGCCGCAGCTGCTCGGCACCGAATTGTGGAGCGGCGACGCCAGCATCGCGAGTTCGGCGGCGCTGCGCGGTGCGCTGTTCTCCAGCGTGTCGGACGGCCGCTTCGGCCAGTTCGCCGAATCCTACCGCTCGCGCTTCGGCACCGCCCCGCACCGTATCGCGACCCTCGGCTATGACGCGGTGCTGCTGACGATCCGCCTCGCGCGCAATTGGAAGCCGGGCACCACCCTGCCGACCGAGCGCCTGGTCCAGAGCGATGCGTTCCTCGGGGTGGATGGCGCGTTCCGCTTCCGCTCCAACGGGGTGATCGAGCGGGCAATGGAAGTGCGCCAGGTCGGCAAGGGGCGGATCGACGTGGTCTCGCCCGCCCCCGCCAAGTTCGACGACTGACGATAACCGCCGCAAACGCCTTGTAAGCGCGCGATTCCGCGCCTTATAGCCGCATCATGTCTGACGATCTGTTCGAGAATGCCCCCGCCGGCAGCGGCGACTATAACGCTTCCTCGATCGAGGTGCTCGAAGGGCTCGAACCGGTCCGCCGCCGCCCGGGCATGTATATCGGCGGCACGGACGAGCGCGCGCTGCACCATCTCGCCGCCGAGGTGCTCGACAATGCGATGGACGAAGCGGTCGCCGGCCATGCGAACCGGATCGAGGTGATGCTCGACGAAGGCAACCGGCTGACGATCGTCGACAACGGCCGCGGCATTCCGGTGGACGAGCATCCGAAGTTCCCGGGCAAATCCTCGCTCGAGGTGATCCTCTCCACCCTCCATTCCGGCGGCAAGTTCTCGGGCAAGGCCTATGCGACCTCGGGCGGCCTCCACGGAGTCGGCGTCAGCGTGGTCAACGCGCTGTCGAGCTTCACCCGGATCGAGGTCGCGCGCGACAAGATGCTCTATGCGCAGGAATTCTCCCGCGGGATCACCCAGGGCCCGCTGCAGCACCTCGGCGCAACCCCGAACCGGCGCGGCACTTCGGTGAGCTTCATCCCGGACACCGAGATCTTCGGCGACCAGAACTTCAAGCCCGCCCGGCTGTTCAAGCTGGTCCGCTCGAAGGCCTATCTGTTCGCCGGGGTCGAGATCCGCTGGAAATGCGCGCCTTCGCTCACCAGTGAGGAAGTGCCGCAGGAAGCGGTGTTCCAGTTCCCCGGCGGCCTCGCCGATCACCTCAGGGAACAGCTCGGCGAGCGCGAATGCGTGACCGCGCAGTTCTTCTCCGGCAAGCAGGATTTCCCAAACAACGAGGCAGGCGAACAGATGGGCCGCGTCGAATGGGCGATCGCCTGGCCGCTGTGGTCCGACGGCTCCTACAGCTGGTATTGCAACACGGTCCCGACGCCCGATGGCGGCACGCACGAGCAAGGGCTGCGCACCGCGATCACCCGCGGCATCCGTGCCTTCGGCGAGCTGGTCGGGCAGAAGAAGGCGAAGGACATCACCGCCGACGATATCGTGACCGGCAGCGAGGTCATGCTATCGCTGTTCATCCGCGACCCGCATTTCCAGAGCCAGACCAAGGACCGCCTGACTTCGCCCGAAGCCGCGCGCATGGTCGAGAATGCGGTACGCGATCACTTCGACCACTTCCTGACCGACAATATGGAACGCGGCCGCGCGCTGCTCGGCGCGGTGATGGAGCGGATGGACGAGCGCCTCAAGCGCAAGGCTGAACGCGAGATCAAGCGCAAGACCGCCACCAACGCCAAGAAAGTCCGCCTGCCCGGCAAGCTCACCGACTGCTCCGGCGAGGGCAAGGGCGAGACCGAGCTGTTCATCGTCGAAGGCGACAGCGCCGGCGGCTCGGCCAAGCAGGCGCGCGACCGCAAGACCCAGGCGATCCTCCCGATCCGCGGCAAGATCCTCAACGTCGTCTCCGCCACCGCCGACAAGATCCGCGGGAACCAGGAAATCGCCGACCTCAACCTCGCTTTAGGGTGTGGCATCCGCAAGGACTGCAACCCCGAACAGCTCCGCTACGACCGTATCGTGATCATGACCGACGCCGATGTCGACGGCGCGCATATCGCGACGCTGCTGATGAGCTATTTCTTCCAGGAAATGCCCGAGGTGGTGAAGCGCGGGCACCTGTTCCTCGCGCAGCCGCCGCTCTACAAACTCACGGCCGGCAAGGAGAGCGTCTACGCCCGCGACGACGCCCACCGCGCGGAGCTCGAAGAGACGAAGTTCAAGGGCAAGAAGGTCGACGTCAGCCGCTTCAAGGGCCTCGGCGAGATGAACCCCCAGCAATTGCGCGAAACCACGATGAGCCCCGAAAGCCGCGCGCTGATCCGCATAACCCTGCCGCAGGAGCATGAGCAGCGCTACGCGGTGAAGGAACTGGTCGACCAGCTGATGGGCCGCAACCCGGAGCACCGCTTCAACTTCATCCAGAACCGCGCGGGCGAGGTGGATCGGGATTTGATCGACGCATAAACCAGCGCCGGTAAGAAATCCCTGACGCCTTCGACCTTACATTCGACCGGTCGGAGGGCGATCGATCGGCACCCTTCCCTTGCTTCCGCCCGGTCACTCGCGCAGCTTCGCGCGTGGAAGGATGCCATGATGATCCGCGCGCTGTTCCCGCTCCTGTTGCTCGCCGCCGTGCCGAGCGCGGCTTTGGCACAGGAGAATTCCGAGGCGATCGAGCAGGCGAGCTATAGCCGCGCGTCGCAGGTCCAATATGTGCTGCTCGGCACCGTCCCCGCGGCCGAGCTGTTCGCGCCCAGCTTCCTTGCCGCGGTGCCCGAAAGCCAGCTCAGGACGATTGCCGATCAACTCACCGCGCAGAACGGCAGGCTGCTGAGCGTGGACGAACTCCATTACACCGGCGACGGTATGGTCAGCTTCGAACTCGTATACGAACGGGCCCGCGCGCAAGCGGTCATGCAGCTGGCCGATGAAGCGCCGCATCAGGCGGTGTTGTTCCGAATCACGGGGGTCAAGCGGATCGACGATACGCCGCAGAAAATCACGGCCGAGCTCGCTGTCCTCCCCGGCATTCACGGTTTCGGCATCTATCAGCTTGGCGAAGGCGGACCGCAGCCGGTGGTGACCGACCGGCCCACGCAGCAATTCGCGATCGGATCGACCTTCAAGCTTTATGTGCTCTCGGCGCTCGGGCGCGAGATCAGGGCGGGCCGGCGGCACTGGAGCGACGTGGTCACGCTCGACGCGCATTCGGTCCCGAGCGGGCAGATGCAGGATTGGCCGATCGGCACGCCGGTCACGCTCCAGACCCTCGCGACGATGATGATCTCGATCAGCGACAACACCGCGACCGACACGCTGATGCGCCTGCTCGGCCGCGATGCGCTGGCGGCGGAGGTGAAGGCTTCGGGCCATGCCGATCCGGCGAAGATGCTGCCGCTGCTGACGACGGCCGAGCTCTTCGCGCTCAAGTCCGGCGATCCGTCGCGGATCAAGGCTTATGCTGCGGCAGACGATGCGGGGGAGGCGAAGCTGCTCGATCAGTGGGCGCCATCGCTCAAGCCCGATATTTCCTCGATGACCAGACCAGTCGCGATCGACAGCATCGAATGGTTCGCCTCGGCGCAGGACATCGCGAATATCTATGCCCGGCTGCGCGATCTCGGCGATCCGGTGGTGCTGGACATATTGGCAATTCATCCGCAGGCGGCACCGCAGGAAACCGACTATTGGAACTATGTCGGCTACAAAGGCGGTTCCGAGCCGGGGGTGATCAATCTCTCTTGGCTGCTGAGGGACAAGGACGGCCGCTGGTTCGTGGTCGCGGCCAGCTGGAACGATCCGGCAAAACCGATCGACGAGAGCGCTTTTGCCGCGCTCGCCGCGCGGATGCTTGCTATGCTCCATCCATGACGACGCGTTTCGAAGGCACATCCCACTACATCGCCACCGAAGACCTCAAGGTCGCGGTCAATGCGGCGGCCCTGCTCCGCCGCCCGCTGCTGGTGAAAGGCGAACCCGGCACCGGCAAAACCGTACTGGCGCATGAGATCGCCGCCGCGCTGGATGCACCGCTGATCGAATGGAACATCAAGTCGACCACCAAGGCGCACCAGGGCCTTTACGAATATGACGCGGTCGCCCGCCTGCGCGACGGGCAGCTTGGCGACGCGCGGGTACACGATATTTCGAACTATATCCGCCGCGGCAAATTGTGGGACGCGTTCACTTCGGAACGCCTCCCGGTGCTGCTGATCGACGAGATCGACAAGGCCGACATCGAGTTTCCGAACGATCTGCTGCAGGAACTCGATCGGATGAGCTTCGACGTCTACGAGACCGGTGAGCGGATCGAGGCGCGGGAACGCCCGATCGTGATCATCACCTCGAACAACGAAAAGGAACTGCCCGACGCGTTCCTGCGCCGCTGCTTCTTCCACTACATCGCCTTCCCCGACCGGGCGACGATGCAGGCGATAATCGACGTCCATTTCCCCGGCATCACCCAGAGGCTGGTCAAGGAAGCGCTCGACATCTTCTACGACATCCGCGCGGTGCCGGGAATGAAGAAGAAGCCGAGCACATCGGAACTGCTCGACTGGCTCAAGCTGCTGCTGAACGAGGACATCCCGCTGGAAGTTCTGCAGAGCCGCGATCCGAGCAAGGCGATCCCGCCGCTGCACGGCGCGCTGCTGAAGAACGAGGCCGATGTGATGCTGTTCGAACGGCTGGCGTTCATGAACCGGCGCGGGAGCTGAGGCTTTTGCCGGCGGCCGATTTTTGCGCCAGCGCCTCGGTCCGCGCGCGGTGAGCAACCCCGTGCTCACCCGTTTCGCCGCGATCCGGACGCGGCTCGAGCAGTTCGAGCCGAGGCCCGGCCTGAATGGGCAGGTGAACCCGCCGAGAGAGTCGGACGCCTAGACGTTCAGCTCTTTCTTCTCGTGGACGATTTCGCGCTCGACTTCGCCGAACATGGCTTTCGCGGCGGGCCGCTCGTTGATCTGCTCGATCCAGCGGAGCAGGCCGGGAGTATCGTCCCTGTTCACCAGTTCGGCGAAGCCGTGCTGCATGCCGTTGGCGATCGCGAAGTTGCAGATGTCGGCCAGCGTGTATTGGCCCGGCACCAGCCATTCATTGTCGCGGAGATGGTCGTCGAGCTTGCGGACCGAGAATTCGATCTTGCGCATTTCCTCGTCGAGCATCTCCTGCGGGAAGCCCGCGCGGGCGCGGCGCCATTTGACCTGCTGTTCGTAGATCGGGATGCCGGCGACCTTCTCCTCGAACTCCTCGTCCGAAAGGCTCTGGACCATCTTGCCGACATAACGGTGCCAGCCAATGGTCGAGACGCACCAGCAGAAATATTCGTCGACCCACTTGGTCCACACCCGCATCTCGGCACGCGCGAAGGGATCCTCGGGGCGGAGCTTCACCGCGGTCGGGTGCGCGTCTTCGAGATATTCGCAGATCACGGTCGACTCGGTCACGACCTTGCCATCGTCCCACAACGCCGGAACCTGCCCGCGCGGGTTGATCGCCTTGAACCCGTCGGAGTGATGCTCGAACTTCGCCGGGTTGAGCTGGACCTGCTCATACTCAAGGCCCTTTTCGTAGAGCGTGAGCATGGGCTTCAGGGAATTGGCGCCCGGTCCGAAGCTGTAGAGTTTGAGCATTGCGAATATCCTCTCTTTGCTGGGCGGTTTAAGGCGGCGGTGCGCTTATGAAAAGCGGATAAAGTCAATTTGGAATGAGGGAGATCAATGATTTTCCTACATCGATACGATGCGCTAGGCCGTGACTCATGAACCCGCTCGAAACACGCAAGGCGACAGATCCGGCGGTTCGGAGGCGGCCTGTTCTAAAGGTCACACGCGGTTTTCGGATAACGCCGCCAACCCGTGGAATTGAAACTAAAATCTACGAAAGGTCACATAGTTTCACTACCCGTTCTGCGTCACCCTCAGGCCGCTGACCGGCGATGTTCTTCCACTTCGTCGAAGAATTGCGCGCCGCCGGGATTGCCGCCTCGGCCAAGGAGCATCTCGTGCTGCTCGAAGCGCTGGACCGTCAGGTGATCGCGCGCTCGCCCGAAGAATTCTACTACCTCGCCCGCGCCGTCTTCGTGAAGGACGAGGCGCTGCTCGACCGGTTCGATCAGGTGTTCGGCAAGGTCTTCAAGGGACTGGTCCGCGAGGGCGACGGGCAACCCGCGATCCCGGAAGAGTGGCTCAAGGCGATTGCCCAGCGGTTCCTCAGCGACGAGGAGAGGGCAAAAATCCAGGCACTCGGCTCATGGGACGAAATCATGGCTGCGTTGAAGGAGCTGTTTGAGGAACAGCAGGGCCGGCACGAAGGCGGCAACCGCTGGATCGGCACGCGCGGCACCTCCCCGTTCGGCAACAGCGGTTATAACCCCGAAGGTGTGCGGATCGGCGGCGAGAGTACCCACCAGCGCGCGATCAAGGTGTGGGAGCAGCGCCAGTTCCGCGACCTCGACCACACGAGAGAACTCGGCACGCGCAACATAAAGCTCGCGCTGCGCCGGTTGCGGCGGTTTGCCCGCGAAGGCGCGGCGGACGAACTCGATCTCGATGCGACGGTGGACGGCACCGCGCGGCAGGGCTGGCTCGACATCAAGATGCGGCCCGAACGGCATAATGCGGTCAAGCTGCTGCTGTTGCTCGATGGATCCGCATATCCGCGCGTGCGAGGAATTGTTCAGCGCGGCGACCGCCGAGTTCAAGAACCTCGAATTCTACTACTTCCACAATTGCCCTTACGAGGGCCTGTGGAAGGAGAACCGCCGCCGCTTCGAGCAGCGCATCCCGACGATGGATCTGCTCCACAAATATGCCGGCGATTATAAGGTGGTGTTTGTCGGCGATGCCTCGATGAGCCCGTTCGAGATTTCGCATCCGGGCGGCTCGGTCGAGCATTTCAACGAAGAGACGGGCGCGGTCTGGCTGGAGCGGATCGTGTCGGCCTGGCCTTCTGCCGTATGGCTCA
Source organism: Candidatus Andeanibacterium colombiense (assembly GCA_029202985.1). Taxonomy (GTDB): domain Bacteria; phylum Pseudomonadota; class Alphaproteobacteria; order Sphingomonadales; family Sphingomonadaceae; genus Andeanibacterium; species Andeanibacterium colombiense. Next base: position 389,631 of record CP119316.1, read on the forward strand.
ATCCGGTCGCCGAGCAATATTGGGACTATTCCCAATCGACGAAGATGATCCGCGACTTGCTGGACGATCGGATGTACCCTCTCACCATCGAAGGTCTCGACGATGCGATGAAGGAATTGTCGCGCAAACGCTGAAGCGATCCGGGGGGAACGGAATTTGGCAAAAGGAACCAGGGGTGTCGTATTGACGCCGTCGCAGCAAAGGCGTGCGATCCTTGCCGCGACCGTCGGCAACGGGCTGGAATTCTACGACTTCATCACCTTCGCCTTCTTCGCGATCCAGATCGGCAAAACCTTCTTCCCCTTCCCCGACGATCCGTTCCTCAGCCTGATGGCCTCGCTCGCGACCTTTGGCGCGGGCTTCGCGACCCGTCCGCTCGGCGCATTCGTGCTCGGCCGCTATGCCGATCGCCACGGGCGCAAGCCGGCGATGCTGCTCAGCATGTCGCTGATGGGCGCCGGGATCCTGCTGCTGGCGCTGACCCCGGGTTACACCACGATCGGCATCGCCGCCCCGGTGATCGCGGTGATCGCACGGCTGATCCAGGGCTTCGCACTCGGCGGCGAAGTCGGTTCGGCCACGGCCTATCTCGTCGAATCGGCGGATACCCATCACCGCGGCGCGGCGGTTTCGTGGCAGGGGGCGAGTCAGCAGATCGCCGCGACGCTCGGCTCGCTGGTCGGCTTTCTGCTCAGCCTGAAGCTCTCCGACAGCGAGCTTTCGCTTTATGGCTGGCGAATCGCGCTGCTGCTCGGTGCGACGATCGTGCCCTTCGCGATCTGGATCCGTACCTCGCTACCCGAGACGCTGCACAAGGAACCCGAGCCCGACGAAGCGACCCATGCGAGCTTTCGCGGCTATGTCGGCATCATCGTGCTCGGCTGCATCATGATCGGCAGCGGCACGATCGGCACCTACATGTTCAATTACATGGCCACCTTCGGCCAGCATACGCTGCACTTCTCCACCCGGACTTCTCTGTTCGCGCAGGCGGGGCTCAACTTTTCGGCGGTGCTGACGATGCTGTGGGGGGGACGGGCGAGTGACCGGTGGGGGCGCAAGCGGGTGATCCTGATCCCGCAAATCTGCTTCATCCTGCTGCTGATTCCAGTGTTCCTGTGGATCACGACCACGCTTTCGGCCTTCGCCTTCATCCTCGGCACGCTGGTGCTGAACGGCATCGCCTCGATGCGCGATCCGGCGATCTACACGCTGATCAACGAGAGCCTGCCCCGCCCGGTCCGCGCCCGCGCCTTCGCGCTGATCTATGCCATCCCGGTCGCGGTGCTCGGCGGGACGACCCAACCCTTCATCGCCTGGCTGCTCGAACACACCGGCAATCCGCTATCGATCGCGATCTACCTCACTGGTGTCGCAACGATCGGGTTGGTTGCGATGCTGCTGGCGAAGGAAAGTTCGCCGCGGCACCGCAAGGCGCCTCAGTAGAGTAGCAACCGCGCGGTCTCCTCGCGCCACGCGGCTTCGTCGGCCAGCGCGACCCGGTCGAGATCGTCCGGCTTGGCGGACCGATTATCGACCCATTCGCGCATCGCCGGTCCGCCGTTGATCACGTCGATCGCGAGGCGGTCGAATTCGTATTCGTACGGGAAATCGCGCCAGATTTCGTAATCCGGATAGAGCGCGCGGATCGCCTTGAACACCAGCGCCTGCAGCCGCCACGGGCGGAATTTCGCATGGTCGTAAAACGGGCCCTCGGCATGGATCATCAGCGCGCTGCACAACTCGCCCTGATGCTTGTGGAAGGTCGGCGTGAACCAGCATTCGCGTATCGCGCAGCCTTCCAGCCACTGCGGCGCGAAATCCTCCATCCACGCCTTCACCGCCGCCGCATCGATATCGGGGGCACCGAACAGCACTTCGAGCGGCCGGGTGGTGCCCCTCCCCTCGCTCAAGGTCGCGCCCTCGATCATCACCGTCCCGGCATAGGCGCGGGCCATGTTGAGGTTCGCCGCATTGGGGCTCGGGTTGATCCAGATGCGGCTCTCGGGCCAACCGAAGCCGGGACCCTCGGGCTCCCAGCCCTGCATCTCGATCACCCGATAGTCGACGTCGAGCTTGAAATGCTCGATGAACCAGCGGCCCATTTCGCCCAAGGTCAGCCCGTGGCGCATCGGCATCGGCCCCGCGCCGACGAAGCTTTCCTGCCCTGGCACCAGCAACGTGCCTTCGGCCGGGCGTCCCGCCGGATTGGGCCGGTCAAGCACCCACACCGACTTGCCCGTCCCACTCGCGGCCTCAAGCAGATAGAGCAGCGTGGTGACGAAGGTATAGATCCGGCAGCCGAGATCCTGCAAATCGAACAGGAATACGTCGGCACTCGCCATCATCTGCGGGGTCGGCCGGCGGACTTCGCCATAAAGGCTGAACACCGGGATGCCGTAGAGCGGATCGGTCTCGTCCGCGGTCTCGACCATATTGTCCTGCTTGTCGCCCTTGAGCCCGTGCTGCGGTCCGAAAGCGGCGGTGACGTTCAACTCGCCCAGCGCCATCAGCGCGTCGAGCGAATGGGTCAGGTCGGCGGTAACCGAGGCAGGATGGGCGATCAGCGCGACACGTTTTCCGTGAAGCGGCTGGCGCAGTTCCGGCTCGGCGAGCAGGCGGTCGATTCCGAATTTCATGTCTGGTCGGGTGACTCAAGCTTGGCGGCAAAGCAAGCCGCGTCGTGGAAATCCGGCTTCTCCGAGAGATGAGCCATCGCCCAGTAGCTTTTAACCCCGCCCTCTTCCTCGATCACCGCGCTCAGCCCAAGAGCGGCAGGCACCGGCGGGAGCCCCGCGCTCGGCACCGCGGCGTCGAAGATCGTCAGATCGGTTCCGACCCGGATCGCGCATTGCGGCTCGTGCGGGAACGGCCGCTCGCTCATGCCCTCTCGGTAGGACGTGAGGTCGTAGGCGGCCCAGCGCTCGGACGGCGACATGTTCAGCTCGACATAGGCCGATCCGCCCACGGGCTTCAGAAACGCTTCGAAGCAGGTCGTCCGCCACAGCTCGTCGGCCCTGCCCCGGCCCGCGAAAGCCGGCACGACCAGCTTCGTCGCCCCCTCGATCCGCCAGCGCAGCCGCAGCCAGTTGGCATCGAAGCCGATCACCCGCGCCTCGATACTCCGCACCGCCAGCGGCGGATGAGCGGGATGTGCGCTCAAAGGATAGTTTTGCATGTGCGCCCCCCCGATGCTAACCGCGCGCCCTGAATTGAGGGCACGATGAGCGATCACAAATCCGACCTGCTGCGCTTGCTCGAAGAGCGCGGCTATATCCACCAGTTAACCGACGCCGAGGGTCTGGACGCCCTCGCAGCAAGCCAAGTCGTGCCCGGCTATATCGGTTTCGATGCAACAGCGCCATCGCTGCATGTCGGCAGCCTGGTCCAGATCATGATGCTGCGCCGCCTCCAGCAGACCGGGCACAAGCCGGTGGTGGTGATGGGCGGCGGGACCACGCGGATCGGCGACCCGACCGGACGCGACGAAAGCCGCAAGATGCTGACCGACCGGACGATCGAGGACAACATCGCCTCGATCCGCACGGTGTTCGAGAAATTGCTCAAGTTCGGCGACGGGCCGACCGACGCGGTCATGGTCAACAACCACGATTGGCTCGGCAAGCTCGGCTACATCCAGCTGCTGCAGGAAGTCGGTACGCATTTCACGATCAACCGGATGCTGACGTTCGATTCGGTCAGGTTGCGGCTCGACCGCGAGCAGCCGATGACCTTCCTCGAATTCAACTACATGATCCTGCAGGGCTACGACTTCCGCCACCTCTCCCGCGCAATGGGCGTACGGCTGCAAATGGGCGGATCGGACCAGTGGGGGAATATCGTCAACGGGTTGGAGCTCGGGCGGCGAATGGACGGCGCGGAGCTCTTCGGACTGACCACGCCGTTGCTGACAACCGCCGATGGCGGCAAGATGGGCAAGACCGCGTCGGGCGCGGTGTGGCTCAACGAGGACCAGTTGCCAGCCTACGATTTCTGGCAGTACTGGCGCAATGCGGACGACCGCGACGTCGGCAAGTTCCTGCGCCTGTTTACTGACTTGTCGATTGCCGAGATCGAACGGCTCGAGCAACTCGAAGGCAGCGAGATCAACGCGGCCAAAATCGTGCTCGCCAACGAAGTAACCAGGCTGGTGCGCGGCGAGGAAGCGGCCAAAGCGGCCGAAGCCACCGCCGCGGCAACCTTCGGTGCTGGCGGGCTCGGCGACGATCTCCCGGTGCTGGAGGTTCCGGCCGAAGGCATTTCGCTCACCGCCGCGCTGACCGCGATCGGCTTCACCGCCTCAAATGGCGAAGCGAAGCGCAAGATCGCCGAGGGCGCGGTCAAAATAGACGATGCTCCAGTGAGCGACGTCTCCCTCACGATTATTCTTACAGCCGGCTCCGAAAAGAAATTGAGCCTCGGCAAGAAAAAGCACGGTGTGCTGCGCCCTGCTTGAGACGAGGCGTGAGGTGAAGCCTTTGTCCTAACGGGGCCTTTACGATTTGGCAGCGAATTGCTGGCAAAACCGTGGCTCAATAGGTCTTGAGTGGAGGGCTCTCCGTGTCTGGAGCACAACTTTCCGTGCCGGAAATGCGCCGGGCGGCGCGACATCCTGTCGATTTTCCCGTGATCGCGGAGCACCGCGACCGCGGCGATCTGTCGCTGCACATCGCAAATATCTCGGCGCATGGGTTCATGGTCGACAATTCCGAGGGTCTCGACCGTGGCGAGCGGGTGATCATCCGCCTGCCCGAGATCGGCCGGATCGAAGCCTACGTCATCTGGGTGCGCGAGGAGCGCGCGGGGCTGCAGTTCGAACGGATCATCCGGCTCGACGACTTCACCCGCATGATGGACGTGCTCCAGCCCAATCCGCGCTTGCGCCGCGGGCGCTGATTTTCGCTCCTCGTCATTGCGAGCGTAGGCGAAGCGAAGCGAAGCGGGCCGAAGGCACAACAATCCAGGGCGCCCTGACAATCGCCTTGGATTGCCGCGGGGCCTCGCCCCGCGCAATGACGACTTGAGGCTGGTGAAGACCTAATATCTTGGCAACCTCCGCGACCCCTGCCAAGGCGCTTGGCGTGAGCGAGCCGACCTCCCCGCTGCAAATTCCCGATTATCGCCGTTTCTGGGTTGCGAGGTTCCTGCTCGTCTGCGCGACCCTGTCGATGGTCGTGCTGATCGGCTACCAGACCTACGACATCGCGCGCGCCGATTACGGCATGAGCCGGCCGCAGGCGGCGTTCCAGCTCGGTCTGCTCGGGCTGGCCCAATTCGTGCCGTTCTTCCTGCTGACCCCGGTGGCCGGAGTCGCGGCCGATCGCTTCGACCGGCGCTATGTCGCGTGCATCTCGCTCTCGATCGATTTCTGCATCGCCGTCGCGATCGCGTGGTTCACCTGGACCGGTTCGCTGACCTTGCCGCTGTGTTTCCTCCTTGCGGCGTCGCACGGCGCGGCGCGCGTGTTCAGCGGCCCGTCGATGAGTGCGATCACGCCCAATGTCGTGCCGACCCCGCTGCTGCCGCGCGCGATTGCACTAAGCTCGATCGGCTTCACCGGCGGGCAGGTGTTCGGCCCCGCGGTGGGCGGACTGCTGTTCGCGGCGAACCCAACCCTGCCCTATGCGCTGTCGGCGGTCCTGATGGCGATCTGTGCGGTGCTGGTGCTCTCGATTCGTCCGATCCGCTCCAGCCACCGCAGCGATCTTCACCCGGTGCGGCAGATGATCGAGGGCTTCACCTTCGTCTGGCGCAGCCGCTTTCTGCTGGGCTGCGTCTCGCTCGATCTGTTCGCGGTGCTGTTCGCCGGCGCGACCGCCCTGCTGCCGGTCTATGCGCGCGACATCCTCCACGTCGGGCCGGAGGGGCTCGGCATCATGCGCGCCGCGCCGGCGGTCGGCGCGGGCTCGGTCGCGCTCTATCTTTCGTTCAGGCCCTTCGCGCATAATGTCGGGGTCAAGATGCTGTGGGCGGTGGCGGTGTTCGGCGCCGCTACCCTTGCGTTTGGCCTGTCGCGCAACCTGTTCCTGTCGCTCGGCCTGCTCGCGGTGCTCGGTGGTGCGGACATGGTTTCGGTCTTCGTGCGCGGCACGCTCGAACAGCTCAGCACACCCGATACCATGCGCGGGCGGGTCTCATCGATCTCCGGCCTCGCGGTTTCCGCGTCCAACGAACTCGGCGAAATGCAGTCAGGCCTCGCCGCGGCGCTGCTGGGCGCGACGGGCGCGGTTGTATTCGGCGGCGCGGGTGCGATAATCATCACCCTGCTCTGGACCTTTATCTTCCCCGAACTACCTCGGGCGAAGACTTTCGAACCGCAATACCGCCAGCCCGACCCCACGGGGGGAGAGCCGGACTGATGGAGATACGACCATGAAAGCATCCAACGTTCTCGCCACGATCGGCAACACCCCGCACATCCGCCTGTCGCGGCTGTTCCCCAACCACGAAGTATGGATCAAGTCCGAGCGCTCCAACCCGGGCGGCTCGATCAAGGACCGCATCGCACTGGCAATGGTCGAGGCGGCCGAGCAGAGCGGCGCGCTCCAACCGGGCGGCACGATCGTCGAGCCGACCAGCGGCAACACCGGGATCGGCCTCGCGATGGTCGCCGCGGTCAAGGGCTACAAGCTGGTGCTGGTGATGCCCGAGAGCATGAGCCTCGAGCGGCGCCGCCTGATGCTCGCCTATGGCGCGAGTTTCGACCTCACCCCGCGCGAGCTGGGCATGAAGGGCGCCCTCGCCCGTGCGCAGGAGATCGTCTCCGCCACGCCCGGTTCGTGGATGCCGCAACAGTTCGAGAACCCGGCCAATATCGCGATCCACGCGAAGACCACCGCGCAGGAAATCATCAGCGATTTCTCCGACCTCCCGATCGATGTGCTGATCACCGGGGTCGGCACCGGCGGCCACCTGACCGCCTCGGCCGAGGAACTGAAGAAGATCTGGCCGAACCTCAAGGCCTATGCGGTCGAGCCGACGCTGTCCCCGGTGATCTCGGGCGGCCAGCCCGGCCCGCACCCGATCCAGGGCATCGGCGCCGGCTTCGTGCCAACCAATCTCCACACCCAGTCGATCGACGGCGCGATCCAGGTGGAGCCGGAAGCCGCGAAGGAGTGGGCCCGCCGCTCCGCCAGGGAGGAAGGGTTGCTGGTCGGCATCTCCTCGGGTGCGACCCTCGCTGCGATTGCACAGAAGCTGCCAGAGCTCGACGCCGGCGCCCGGGTGATCGGCTTCAATTACGACACCGGCGAGCGTTATCTCTCGGTGCCCTACTTCCTGCCGGAGGCTTGATGCCAGAAATGACCACGGGCCTCGAACCGCTCGCCTATTCCGACGGCGATACCGCGCTCAGCGGGTTGCTGGCGCGTCCCGCCGGCACACCCAGGGCCGGGATCGTCGTCTACCCGACGATCATGAACACGACCCAGGCGGTCGAGGACAAGGCGCGCGCGCTGGCCGATGCCGGCTATCTCGCGCTGATCGCCGATTTCTACGGCAAGGCGCCCGCTAGCATGGAAGAATCGCGCGACTTCGCGGGCGAGATCCGGCGTGACGTTCACGCCTATCGCGCGCGGCTGAGGGCGGCGATCAGGGCAATGGTCTCGCTCGGCGAGGCGAAGGATCTGCCGCTTGCCGCGATCGGCTTCTGCATGGGTGGCGGCGCGGTGCTCGAACTGGCGCGCGAAGGCGCTCCGCTCGAAGCGGTGGTGAGCTTCCACGGCTTGTTGATGACCGACCTCGCGGCCGAACCCGGCGCCGTTACGGCCCGAATCCTGGTGTGCCACGGCGATGCCGACCCACTCGTACCGCGCAGCCAGGTCGTCGCGTTCTGGGAAGAAATGGACGAAGCCGGCGCCAACTGGCATTTCCACTCGTATAGCCGCGTCAAACACGGCTTCACCAATCCCGGATCGCCCAAGGACAGCCCGGCGCTCGGCTACGATGCCAGCGCTGATCGCCAGAGCTGGGCCGCGATGCATTCCCTGTTTGGCGAGGTCTTCGCATGAGCACTTCCGCACGCTTACGCGCCCGCGGGATCTATGAACGAGAGGCTGAGCTAGAGCGGCCTGGTTGAACCGGGGGCGGTCGCACCGGCGTCAGGCGCGCCGTCACCGTCATTGTCGTAAGCGTCGGGCTTGCCGTCCTTGTTGGTGTCCCATGCGTCCGGCGTCCCATTGCCGTTAAGATCCCACGCGTCCGCTATGCCGTCGCCGTCTCTGTCCCACGCATCGGGCTTGCCATCTCCGTTGCTGTCCAGTGTGGCCGACGGCTGCGGCGCGACGGCCGGAGGGGCCGCGGCATCGTCGGGCTCGCCCGGAAGATCCGGACCACCCTTGGGCTGCGGCGCTCCTGGCTGCGGCAGCGCCGGCTCGACCGGCTTGGGGATATTCGTCGGGGTGCCGGGAGCGGGCGGCTGCGATGCCGGCAAGCCGGGCGTGGGCGCCGACCATGCGGCCGCTGGCAGAGCCAGCGCGATCATGCCGCCGATGAGCAGGGATGTGCGGATAAAGGGCAGGAATTGTTCCTTCCAGGCAACCTCCCGCCGCTTTCAGACTCTGGGAAAGCCTTTCGGAAACGCCAGAGCGGATACGCCCACCTGCCGCTGACGCCCGCCAGGCCGACCGTCAGGCGGTCTCGAACTGGTCCGGTGCGAGCGCCATCATCGCTTCGCTGCCCGCCTCGATCTTGCGGCGAAGCGCGCCGGCATCCGGGGTAAAGCGCTCGGCGAAATAGCGCGCGGTGACCAGCTTGGTCTCGTAGAACGCTCTGTCGTCCGTGCCCGCAGCAAGCTTGGCGGCGGCGACCTTGGCCATCCGCAGCCACATCCACCCGAGCGACACGATCCCCATGATGTGCATGTAGTGATGCGCGCCGGCGCCGAGGTTGTTCGGCGCGGCAAGCGCGTTCTGGACAAACCACAGCGTCGCCGCCTTCTGCTCGCCGAGTGCCTTCTCGACCCGGGTCGCGATCGCTTCGAGCCGCGGATCGGCCTTGCCCGCCGCGATTTCCGCATCGACCAGCTTGAAGAATTCCTGGATCGCGCGTCCGCCGTTGGCCGGCAGCTTGCGACCGCACAGATCCATCGCCTGCACTCCGTTGGTGCCTTCGTAAATCATCGCGATCCGCGCATCGCGCACGAACTGCTCGACCCCGGTTTCCCAGATATAGCCGTGACCGCCGAACACCTGCTGCATGTTGGTCGCGACATCATAACCCTTGTCGGTGCCGTAGCCCTTGATCACCGGTGTCAGCAGGCTGATCATGTCGTCCGCTTCCTGGCGCGCGGCCTCGTCGGCTCCCTTGTGGCTGAGATCGACCTGGAGCGCGCCCCACAGGATCAGCGCGCGCATGCCTTCGTTGAACGCCTTCGCGTCCATCAGCATCCGCCGCACGTCCGGGTGGACGATGATCGGATCGGCCGGCTTGTCCGGATCCGCCCGGCCGGCGATGCCCTTCCCCTGGCGCCGCTCTTGCGCATAGATCACCGCGTTCTGATAGGCCACTTCGGCCTGCGACAGGCCCTGCACGCCGACGCCCAGGCGCGCGGCGTTCATCATGATGAACATCGCGGCGAGGCCTTTCATCTCCTCGCCGACGATCCAGCCCTTGGCGCCGTCGTAATTCATCACGCAGGTCGCATTGCCGTGGATGCCCATTTTGTGCTCGATCGAACCGCATGAGACCGCGTTGCGTTCGCCCAGCGACTCGTCGTCGTTGACGAGGAACTTGGGCACCAGGAACAGCGAAATACCCTTCGAGCTGTCTGGCGCGCCCGGGGTCTTGGCGAGCACGAGGTGGATGATGTTCTCGCTGAGGTCGTGCTCGCCGGCCGAGATAAAAATCTTGGTCCCGCTGATAGCATAGGTGCCGTCCGCCTGCGGTTCGGCCTTGGTCTTGATCAGGCCGAGATCGGTACCGGCATGGGGCTCGGTCAGATTCATCGTCCCGAGCCATTTGCCCGAGATCATGTTGGCGACATACTTGGCCTTCAACTCCTCGGAGCCGGTCGCGAGCAGTGCCGAGACTGCGCCGTTGGTCAATCCTGGATACATCGCGAAAGCATGGTTCGCGGCGGCGAGATATTCCTCCATCGCGATCCCGAGCACATGCGGCAGGCCCTGCCCGCCGAAATCGGCCGGCAGCGACAGCGTGCCCCAGCCCGCTTCGCAATATTGCTTGTAGGCTTCCTTGAATCCGGTCGGGGTGGTGACCGAGCCGTCGTCGTGCCGGATGCAGCCTTCCTTGTCGCCGATCTGGTTGAGCGGTGCGAGCACTTCGGCCGCGAACTTGCCGCCTTCCTCGATGATCGCGTCGGTCAAGTCAGGCGTTGCGCTCTCGAAGCCCGCGAGATTGCCGTAACTTTCGAGTTCGAGCAGCTCGTTGATCACGAAGCGCGTGTCGCGCGTCGGCGCCTTGTAGGTCGGCATGGTTCTCTCCTGCGGGTGGCGTCGGCGCGGTCTAGCTGGCCGGCTTGCCCAGTTCCAGTTTCTCGATGTGGTCGACGAATTCCGATAATTCCCTGATCGAACTCTCGATATCCGCCCGTTGCTGCTTGAGCTTGGCGATCTTCTCCTGGCAGCGCTGCAGGGTTACCCGGCGCTGCTCGACCCGACCGTCGCCAAGATCGTAGAGGTCGATCATCTCGCGGATCTCGACCAGGCTGAAGCCGACGTTCTTGGCCCGCATGATCCACGCGAGCCGCGCGCGATCGCGCTTCGAATAGATCCGCGACAGGCCGATGCGGGCCGGCGCGATCAGGCCTTCGTCCTCGTAGAACCGCAAGGCACGGGCCGTGACGCCGAATTCGCGGGTGAGGTCGCTGATCGTGAAACGCTCGCGCCGGGCACTGTCGGGGCGATCGAGGTGCGCCCCTGAAGACGCATCGAACTTTGGCTTGCGGGCGGCTGCGGTCGGCATGCCTCCCGACGTATATTCCCTTTACGTAAACGTCAACTAACGGAAGAGGCGAGGCGGTCGCCGTCGAGCTTGCGGTAGAAGCAGCTGAGCGCGCCCGTGTGGCACGCCGGGCCGGCCGGCGTCGCGCGCAGGATCAGCGCGTCCTGGTCGCAATCGACGAGGATTTCCTCGACCTTGAGGGTGTGGCCGCTGGTCTCGCCCTTCATCCACAGCCGGCCGCGGCTGCGCGAATGGAAGTGGGCGAACCCGGTCTCGCGGGTCTTTGCCAGTGCCTCCTCGTCCATGAAGGCGACCATCAGCACCGCGCCGCTCGCGTAATCGGTGACGACCGCGGTGAGCAGGCCGCGGGAATCGAATCTGGGCATGAAGGCCGAGCCGCTTTCGCGTTCGGCCGTGTCTGGAGAGGCGGAAATGATGTCGATCCTTGTCGTTATTGCGCCCTGCGCGAGCATAGGAGGCTGATTTGTTGCACGATAAACACAGATTGGCGCCAAAATCCACGCACTCGCGTGATGCCGCTTTCGAATCCCACCTTTCGATGAGATTAACGCCCTGCGGCCCACGAGGTCGCCCGCCGAACCGGCAGCGTGGTTGTAAGCGCCAAGGTCAATGGGGGGTCTCGGCAAACATCTCGGGCGAGAGGGTTTGCCGGAACATGAGGGAATTGGGCTGGTAATCGTCGTGCCGCAAATGGCACCGAGACCGGCCCGAGAATATCGTCACGTGGACGCCCGGGGCTTGCTCCGGGCGTCTTGCGTTTGGGCTCACCCATTTGCCCCCGCGGCATCGAGCGCTTCGTCGAGCACCCGGGCGAAACAGGCGATCACCACCTTCTCCGCACCGGCACGTTTCAACGCGCCGACACAGGCGCCGCTGGTCGCACCGCTGGTCAGCACATCGTCGACCAGCAGCAGCTTCGCCCCGCGCAGCCGCACCGCGCGCGCGGGATTGACGGCGATCGCGCCCTGCAGCGCCCGGGCGCGCGCCTTGCGGCTTAGCCCGCCGAGCACCGGGGTCTGCTTGCGCCGCACCAGGCCGTCGACCAGCAGCGTTCCGCCGGTCAGCTTCGCCAGTTCGCGCGCCAGCAGGGCCGACTGGTTGAAGCCCCGCGACCACAGCCGCATCCGGTGGAGCGGCACCGGAACGATCAGCCACTCCCCGTCCAACTCGGGCAGCCGCGCCGCGATCAGCCGGGCGAGCATCGGCGCCAGCGCGATTCGCCGCCCGTGCTTGAAGGCGAGGACCAAGCGGCGCGACGCATCGTTGTAGAGTGTGCCAGCGGCGATCCCGTCGTGCCTGGGCGGTGCCGCAAGACAGGGCGCGCAGATCGTCCCGGCCCGTCCCTCCTTGCCGAACGGGCGCTGGCAGCGGGTGCAGGCCGGTTCCCCGGGCAGCGCGAGCTGCGACCAGCAGGCCGCGCACAGGCCGGTCTGCGCCGCCAGCCCGTCGCCGCAGAGCGGGCAGCGCGGCGGGAACAGGAAATCGACCAGCGGCGCCAGCGCGCCTGAAACCGTCTCGGAAACCCCCATCGCACCATGCTGCCTCGCTTGCGCGGCCGGGGCAAGCGCGGCAGGGGGAATGCCTATGTCGTCCGCCCCGCCCACGATCTTCGCCAACAAGCGCCGCATGGCGATCCGGAACCGGATGCTGATGCGGGCGGACCCTGAGCATTTCCTGCTCTACGACATGGTGGAAGATGTCATCGAGCGGTTGGCCTTTCTTCGACATGAGCCGAAGCGCTCGCTCATCGTCGGGGATACAAGCATCTGCAAAGCAGGAAAATTCCCGCTCGCCTATCAGCTGGACCCCGATGGCGGGTCGATTCACGAGGCGGACATCCGCCGCTATTTCGATCACCCCGCGATCGACCTGGAACAACCCGTTCCTCACGGCCCTTACGACCTGATCGCCTGCTTCGGATTGCTTGACACCGTAAATGACCTTCCCGGCGCGCTGATCCATATGCGCGACGCGCTCAACCCCGGCGGGCTGTTCATCGCGCAATTTCCGGGGGCGGGAAGCTTGCCCCGGCTACGGGCCGCGATGCTGGCTGCCGATGGCGACCGGCCCGCGGCGAGAATGCATCCGGCAGTCGATGTCCGGGCTGGCGCGCAATTGCTCCAGCGTTGCGGGTTTGCCGATCCGGTAGCGGATTCGCGCCATCTCGACGTGCGCTATTCCTCACTCCGCGCATTGGTGAGCGATCTCAGGGGACAGGGGCTCACCAGCGCCCTCGCCTCGCCCGCGCCGCCCTTGACCCGCGCGATGCTCGCCAAGGCGGAGGCCACCTTCATGGACGGCGAGGAGCGCGTGACCGAGCGCTTCGAAATCCTCACCCTCAGCGGATGGAAAGCCTGATTCGCCTACGCTGGGAAAGAGCCGAAGCAGGCCTACCGAGCGAAGACGATGTAGGAAAATGCTATTTTAAAGCCGCCTGCGCCGCCGCCAGCCTTGCGATCGGCACGCGGTAGGGCGAGGCCGAGACGTAATCGAGCCCGACTTCCTCGCAGAAGCCGATGCTCGCCGGATCGCCGCCGTGTTCGCCGCAGATGCCGAGCTTGAGCCCGTCGCGCGTGGCCCGCCCGCGCTCCGCGCCGATGCGGACCAGTTGGCCGACCCCGTCGATATCGAGGCTGACGAAGGGGTCGCGCGGGAAGATGCCCTTTTCGACATATTGCGCGAGGAAGCGCGAGCTGTCGTCGCGGCTCAGGCCCAGCGTGGTCTGGGTCAGATCGTTGGTGCCGAAGCTGAAGAACTCGGCCGTCTCGGCCAGCTCGCCCGCCATCAGCGCCGCGCGCGGCAATTCGATCATCGTGCCGACGATATAGTCGAGCGTCCGGCCCTTCTCGGCAAACACCTCGACCGCCGTCTTGTCGATCAGCGCCTTGAGGATATCGAGCTCGCGCTTGGTCGCGGCGAGCGGGATCATGATCTCCGGTACGATCGGGTCCCCGCCGCCGGCGACGACGTCGCAGGCCGCTTCGAAGATCGCGCGGGCCTGCATCTCGTAGATCTCGGGAAAAGTGATCCCGAGGCGACAACCGCGATGGCCGAGCATCGGATTGAATTCCTGCAGTTCCTCGGCCCGGCGCTTGAGATGGTCAAGCCCGAGCCCGGTGACGTCGGCCAGCTCGACATAGTCGCGCTCGGCATGGGGCAGGAATTCGTGGAGCGGCGGATCGAGCAGGCGGATCGTCACCGGCAGCCCGCGCATCACTTCGAAGATCTCGACGAAATCGCTGCGCTGTTCGGGCAGCAGCTTGGCGAGCGCCGCGCGGCGGCCCTTCTCGTCCTCGGCCATGATCATCTGGCGCACCGCGGTGATCCGCGCATCGTCGAAGAACATATGCTCGGTGCGGCACAGGCCGATGCCTTCGGCGCCGAACTGGCGCGCCATCCGGCAATCGTTGGGGGTCTCGGCATTGGTGCGGATTTTCATCCGCCGATGCGCGTCGGCCCAGGCCATCAGCACCGCGAAATCGCCGACCAGCTCGGGCTCGATCGTCGGGACCTCGCCCGCGATCACCTGGCCGGTCGAACCGTCGAGCGTGATGATGTCGCCTTCCTTGAGCGCGCGCCCGCCGATCTTGAGCGTGCGCGCCGCCATGTCGATCTGGACCCCCGAAGCGCCGGAGACGCAGGGGCGGCCCATGCCGCGGGCGACCACCGCCGCGTGGCTGGTCATGCCGCCGCGCGCGGTCAGGATGCCCTTGGCCGCATGCATGCCGTGGATGTCCTCGGGCGAAGTCTCGACCCGCACCAGCACCACCGCCTCGCCGCGCGCCGCGCGGACTTCGGCCGTATCGGCATCGAGCACGATCGCGCCCGAAGCCGCGCCGGGGGATGCCGGCAGGCCGGTGGTCATGATGTCGCGCACCGCCTTGGGATCGAGCATCGGATGCAGCAGCTGGTCCAGCGCCATCGGATCGATCCGGAGGATCGCGGTCTTCTCGTCGATCAGGCCTTCGCCGACCATATCGACCGCCATCTTGAGCGCGGCCTTCGCGGTGCGCTTGCCGCTGCGGGTCTGGAGCATCCACAACTTGCCGCGTTCGACGGTGAATTCGATGTCCTGCATATCGCGGTAATGCTGCTCGAGCAGCTCGAACACCCGGGCCAGCTCGCCATAAGCCTCGGGCATCGCCTCTTCCATGCTCAGCGGCTTGGCCCCGGCGAGTTCACGCGCGCGCAGGGTCAGGTACTGCGGCGTACGGATGCCCGCGACCACATCCTCGCCCTGCGCATTGACCAGCCATTCGCCGTAATAGGCCTTCTCGCCGGTCGCCGGATCGCGGGTGAAGGCGACGCCGGTGGCGGAGGTGTCGCCCATATTGCCGAACACCATCGCCTGGACATTGACCGCGGTGCCCCAGTCGCCCGGAATGTCGTTCAGCCGGCGATAGACCTTCGCGCGGTCCGAATCCCAGCTGTCGAACACCGCGGAGATCGCGCCCCACAGCTGCTCATGCACATCCTGCGGGAACGGCTTGCCCCATTCCTGCTCGACGATGCCCTTGTATTCGGCGACGAGTTTCTTCCAGTGCTCGGCCTGCATATCGACATCGGCGTAGAAGTCGTTGTCTTCCTTGGCCTTTTCGAGCGCTTCCTCGAACAGCCCGTGATCGAGCCCGAGCACCACGTCGGAATACATCTGGATGAAGCGGCGGTAGCTGTCCCACGCGAAGCGCTCGTCGCCCGAGACGGCCGAAAGGCCGGCGACGGTCGCATCGTTAAGCCCCAGGTTGAGCACGGTGTCCATCATCCCCGGCATCGACACCCGCGCGCCGGAGCGGACCGAGACCAGCAGCGGATCGGCGGCATCGCCGAAATCCTTGCCGACGCTTTTCTCGATATGGGTCAGCGCGGCCGCGACTTCGGCGCGCAACTCGGCCGAGAAGTCCGAACCGGTCGCGAGGTAGCGCACGCATTCCTCGGTCGTGATCGTGAAGCCCGGCGGCACCGGCAGGCCGATCCCGGCCATTTCGGCCAGGTTGGCGCCCTTGCCGCCAACGATCGTCTTGTCCTTCGAACGCGGATCGCCGCTGCTGGCGCCGCCGCCGAAAGTGTAAACCGAGTTATTCATTCAAACCCACCCTGCACGCCTGAGGGTTACACAAGTGACACGTGTAACACCCTGCTGTCCGCCTTTTAGCGCGTTGAAAAAAGGGACGTTTCCTGCCGAGAGTGACAGGAGCCGCCGTACACGAAAACTACCCTTCGATCTTCGAGAAATCCGCGACTTTGTGCACTGCAGCACGGAACCGCGCAAGCAGGTCGAGCCGGGCATGGCGCTTTTCCTGTTCGTCGGCATTGACGGTTACCTCATCGAAGAAAGTGTCGATCGGTGCGCGCAGCGAAGCCAGCGCGGCCATCGCGCCCTCGAAATCCTCCGCCTCGACCGCTTGGGCGGCCTTCGGCTCGGCGGAATCGAGCGCATCGATCAGAGCCTTTTCGGCAGTCTCGGGCGTGTAGGAAAGTTTTTTCGCGTGGCGCTCGGCCAGCTTGGCCGCAACCACCGCGGCCAGATCCGGATCGTCGACCTCGGACAGCGGATCTTCCTCGCCGGTCTGCGCGATCTCGCCCTCGATGCCCTGCCAGTCCTCCTTCTTGAGGATGTTGGCCGCGCGCTTGTAGCCGGCGTGGAGGTTCGCGCCGTCTTCGGTGGCGATGAAGGACTGGAGGGCTTTTACGCGGGCGAGGAGACGGACGAGGTCGTCTTCGTTGCCGAGCGCGAAAACCGCGTCGATCAGGTCGTGGCGGACACCCGCTTCGCGTTGCTGGACTTTGAGGCGGTCGGCGAAGAATTCATCAACATCTTCGCAATTAATGATCCACTCAAAGTAGTCATCTGCGAACTCTTTTGCCCGGTCGCTATAGTACGAGCCATCCTCGCGCTGAGTCATTCGCTCAACGATTTGAGTGATTTCAGCTGCTTGCGTTACAAAACCGTCTAGAGCATCGCCGGGTGCGTAATATAGAAATGTTGGTCCGGGCATCTTCTCATAGCCCTGAGCGACCATCTGAGCACGTGATCTGAGCTCTTCGCGGAGCATTTGCTTCGACCGATGTTTTACGTAGCTTGCGATGGTCAGACAAAACGCCCGTGTGAGGTTTAGGCGAACGCCTGTTCCCGACAGAATCTTGATAATTGCTAACGCCGCGCGCCGAAGTGCGAATGGATCTTTAGATCCCGTGGGAGCCTCATCGATTAGAAAGAATGAAACCACGTTATCCAGCTTGTCCGCCAAGCTCACCGCCACCGTCACCGGCGCGTTCGGAACCTCATCGCCCTGCCCGACCGGCTTGTAGTGATCGCGGATCGCATCGGCGACGGCATCCGGCAGTCCTTCGGCCCGGGCGTAATAGCCGCCCATCAGGCCCTGCAGTTCGGGGAACTCGCCGACCATTTCGGTGACGAGGTCGGCTTTGCAAAGGCGGGCGGCAAGTTCGGCCTGATCGGCCAGTTCTTCCCGAGTCCCCGCGGAGGCGGGGATCTCGTGCGGTTGCGCACTACCGCCTGAGGCCCCAGCCTTCGCTGGGGCACTGGAAGTGACGATACCCTCTTCCACCAGCCAGCGCGCCAGCCTGGCAACGCGCTCGACCTTGTCGGCCACGGTGCCCAGCTTCTCATGGAAGGTAATCCGCTCGAGCTTCTTCGCCTGCTCGGCCAGCGGGGTCTTGAGATCCTGCTCCCAGAAGAACCGCGCATCCGACAGCCGCGCGGCGAGGACCTTGCGGTTGCCGTCGACGATCGCCGCGCCGCCGTCTTCGGCGACCACGTTGGCGGTGCAGATGAAGGCGTTCGCTAACTTACCGTTAGACGACTCGCACACGAAATACTTCTGGTTCACCCGCGCGGTCAGCTGGATCACTTCGGGCGGCACTTCGAGAAACGCCTCGTCGAACCGGCCGAGCAGCGGCACCGGCCATTCGGTGAGGCCGGCGTTCTCGATCACCAGCCCTTCGTCCTCGACCAAAGTCAGGCCCGCGTCGGCGGCGGCCTTGGCCGCGCCCGAGCGGATGATGTCCTGGCGCTCGGCGTGATCGACGATCACATGGCAGGCGCGCAATTTTTCCTGATAATCGTGCGCCCCGCCGATGGTGATTTCACCCGGGTGGTGGAAGCGGTGGCCCATCGTGGCGTAGCCCGAGGTCACGCCGCCGGCTTCGCATTCGACCAGATCCTCGCCGAAGATCGCGACGATCCCCGAGAGCGGGCGGACCCAGCGGGTGCTTTCGGTCGAGATCGAACCGGCGCCCCAGCGCATCGACTTGGGCCAGGGAAACTTCGCGACGATCGCCGGGATTGCCTCGGCCAGCACGGCATTGAGCGCCCGGCCCGGTTTTTCGGTGATCGCGAAATACACGCCGTCACGCTCGGTCAGCCGGTCCTGCGTCAGGCCGGTCTTGCGCAGGAAGCCTTCGAGCGCCTGGGGCGGGGCGCCGGTCTTCGGGCCTTTGACTTCTTCGCTGACGGCTTGCGTCTGCTGCGGCAGGTCTTTGGCGATCAGCGCGAGGCGGCGCGGGGTGGACCACACGGCGATGGCGCCCGGCGTCACGCCCGCGGCGTTCAGCTCGGCGCGGAACAGTTTCTCCAGATCGGCGCGCGCGCCGGCCTGCATCCGTGCGGGGATTTCTTCGGAGCGGAGTTCGAGGAGGAAATCGGTCATGCGCGTTTACCCGGTAGTTTGTGCTCCCGCGAAAGCAGGAGCCTAGGGCAAACCAGCGCTACACCGCCCTGGGCTCCTGCTTTCGCAGGAGCACGAGCCACTTGATGTTGGAGGGAAATCATACCGTCCACCCCGGGAAGTCCGCTTCCCATTGCGCCTGGTTCTTCTCGATCCACGCGGTGCACGATCCCTTGGCCAGATCGCGCACCCGGCCGATGTAGCTCGCGCGTTCCTGCACGCTGATCACGCCGCGGGCCTGGAGCAGGTTGAACAGATGGCTCGCCTCGATCGCCTGGTCGTAGGCGGCGAGCGGGATGCCGGCTTCGATGCAGCGGCGGTTCTCGGCCTCGGCCTTGGCGAAACCGTCGAACAGCGCATCGGTGTCGGCAATCTCGAAGTTGTATTTCGACAGCTCGCGCTCGTTTTCGAGGAACACGTCGCCATAGGAAACGCCGGAGGAGTTGAACGCGAGGTCGTAGACGTTGTCGACGCCCTGCAGATACATCGCGAGGCGTTCGAGCCCGTAGGTCAGTTCGCCAGCGACCGGCTTGCAGTCATAGCCGCCGATCTGCTGGAAATAGGTGAACTGGGTCACTTCCATCCCGTCGCACCACACTTCCCAGCCGAGCCCCCAGGCGCCCAGGGTGGGGCTTTCCCAGTCGTCCTCGACGAAGCGGATATCGTGCCTGAGCGGGTCGATCCCGATCCGCGCGAGGCTGGCGAGATAGAGTTCCTGCAAATTCGCCGGGTTCGGCTTCAGGATCACCTGATACTGGTAATAATGCTGCAGCCGGTTGGGGTTTTCGCCATAGCGCCCGTCGGTCGGGCGGCGGCTCGGCTGGACATAGGCGGCCTTCCACGGCTGCGGGCCGAGCGCGCGCAGGGTGGTTGCCGGATGGAACGTGCCCGCCCCCATCCGCATGTCATAGGGTTGCAGGATCAGGCAGCCATGCGCGCTCCAGTAATCATGGAGCGCGAGGATCATTTCCTGAAACGATAGCGGCGTTCCGGTCATGCGCGCGCCAATGGCGGATGCGCGGCTAAAGCGCAACAGCGGGCGGGCGATGCAAAATCTTCCTTCAGCATAACTTGCCGTTCACACGCTTGGCCGCAACAAGGCGCAATGATCACGGGGCTCCGCCGAATCGCCGCTTTGCTTGCCTGCGCTTTCGCGCTGCTGCTCGGTGTGTCGGCCGCGAGTGCGTCGTCCACGCCCGAAGCCGGGATGAAAATCCACGGCGGCCCGGCGGTGTGGCAGGTCAGCGACAAGGACACCACGATCTACCTGTTCGGCACGATCCACTTCCTGCCGCAGGACGTCCAGTGGCTCGACGACGATCTGCGCCATACGCTGCAAAGCTCGGACGAGCTGGTGACCGAACTGGATCCGACCAAGGACGGCGATCTCAGCGGGCTAATGGCGGAGAAAGGCTATCTCCCGGCGGGCGAAAACCTGCGCGACAAGCTCGCCCCGGCCGATCGCATGGCGTTCGAGGCACTGCTGGTCTCGCTCGGGATTCCGATCGAGCAGTTCGACCGTTACAAGCCGTGGACCGCCGGGCTCTATCTTTCGGTGCTGATGACCAAGCTCTCCGGCTTCGATCCGGACCAGGGGGTGGAGCAGGTGGTCGAGGATACGGTGCCCGACGGGATCCGGCGCTCGGCGCTCGAAACCGTGCAGTTCCAGATCGAATTGTTCAACGGCCTGTCCGCTGACGAACAGCTCACCTATCTCAACCAGATCGTCGCCTCCGCCCCGACGCTGAAGCAGGATCTTTCGTCGATGCTGGAACAGTGGCGCGCCGGCAATGCGAAGGGCCTCGCCGCGCTGATCAACAGCGAGGAATCCGATCCGGCGATCTACAAGCACATATTGACCGACCGGAACGCGATGTGGGCCAAGTGGATCAAGGCGCGGATGGCGCAGCCGGGCACCGTGTTCATCGCGGTCGGCGCCGGGCACCTCGCCGGCAAGGGCAGCGTGCAGGATCAGCTCAGGAAGCTCGGCCTCAAGACCAAGCGCGTCCATTGATTTCAGGCCGGCGTATCGCGGCTGCGCTGGCGTGCGTTGCGCTCGCCGCCTCGTGCAAGCCCGCGCCGATGGCCAAGCCCGCCCCGGCGTTGTGGGAAGCGACCGCCGCGGACGGCAGCCACGCGTTCATCTTCGGCACGGTCCATGCGCTGCCCGACGGCTATGAATGGACCACTCCGGCGCTCGAGCAGGCCTTCGCCGGCTCCACCGAACTGCTGGTCGAGGTCGATCTCGCCGCGCAGGGCGACACGATCGCCGGGATCTTCGACCGCCTCGCGCATTCCGCCAATTTGCCGCCGCTGACCGCGCGCCTGGCGGGCAAGGACCGCGCGGCACTGGAACAGGCGCTCGCCGCCAAGGGGCTGGACGAAGCGGATTTCCGTGACACCGAAAGCTGGGCCGCGGCGATCGCGCTGTCGCAGGCCTATGAGGAATCCTCCGGCAACGGGGTTGATCTCGCTCTGCTCAAGGCCTCGAAGGGCAAGCGGATCGTCGAGCTGGAAGGCGCCGAGCCGCAGCTGCGGATGTTCGACAGCCTGCGCGAGAAGGACCAGCGCGAGCTCCTCGCCGCCGTCGCCCGCGAAGCGCTTGAGGGCGACGGCAAGAGTGACGCCCGGTTGCAGAGCTGGCTGCGGGGCGACGTCAACGCGCTGGTCAAGGAGACCCACGAAGGCATGCTCGCCGATCCCGAACTGCGCCAGGCGCTGCTGGTCGCACGCAACAACGCCTGGGCCGAGCGGATCGCGCGGGAAGCGGCGGGCGGCAAGACCGTGTTCGTCGCGGTCGGCGCCGCGCACACGGTCGGGCCCGATGGACTCGCGGCACTGCTCGAGGCGAAGGGCTTCGCGGTGAAGCGGGTGCAATAGCCATCCCCGGCATGCTTGATCCCCTGTGCAGGCAGGGGTCCCAGGCGGTCAAACGCGGGGTCGGCCCGCCCGAGGTCCCTGCCTGCGCAGGACTCAGTGACGCGCGACGGCCGCCAATCCATCCAAAGCTTGCCTTTCCGCGGCTTTTCCCATAGGGGCGCCCCCTTCCCGGCCATGGTCATCCCTGGAGGCGTGGCGGGAACTGTGTAACTGCATTTCGAAAGGCACGTATCATGAGCGATGCTCTGACTCTGCCCGCTGAAGCGCGCGATCGGGCTGGCAAGGGAGCCTCCCGTCAATTGCGCCGCGAAGGCCGGGTACCCGCCGTCATCTATGGCGGCAAGGAAGAACCCCTGACGATTCACGTCGAAGAGAAGGAACTGCGCCGCCAGCTCGGCACCGGCCACTTCCTCAACTCGATCGTGATGATCGACGTTGCCGGCAAGTCGGTTCGCGCCCTGCCCAAGGATGTCGCGTTCCACCCGGTCAGCGAACGTCCGGTCCATGTCGACTTCCTGCGCCTTTCGAAGGACTCGAAGGTCGAAGTGCTGGTCCCCGTCGTGTTCATCAACGAGGAAGACTCGCCCGGCCTGAAGAAGGGCGGCGTGCTCAACATCGTGCGTCACGAACTCGACCTGATCTGCGAATCGGACAAGATCCCCGACGACATCCAGATCGACGTGACCGGCCTCGATATCGGCGATTCGATCCACATCCATAACGTCAACCTGCCCGCGGGCGCGGTCAGCGCGATCACCGACCGCGATTTCACCATCGCGACGATCGTTGCCCCGTCGGCCCTGCGCTCGAGCGAAGGCGACGGCGAGGCGGCCGAAGGCGAAGCCTCGGGCGAGTAATCCCGCCGTTAGCGAATACGAGGCGCCGGCCGTGCATCCGCACTGCCGGCGCTTTGTTTTTGTGCGCTTTGTATTTTACCGCGCCGCACGTAAGGAACCGCCATGCAACTCTGGGTCGGCCTAGGAAATCCCGGACCGCAATATGCGATGAACCGGCACAATGTCGGCTTCATGGCCATGGACGTGATCGCCGACATGCATGAATTCGGCCCGGTCCAGAAGAAGTTCCAGGGCTGGACCCAGGAAGGCCGGATCGGCGGGGACAAGATCGTGCTGCTCAAGCCCGCGACCTATATGAACGAAAGCGGCCGCGCGGTGGGCGAGGCGCTGCGCTTCTACAAGCTCGATACCGGCGCGCTGACCGTGTTCCACGACGAGCTCGACCTCGCGCCGTTCAAGCTCAAGGTGAAGACCGGCGGCGGCACCGCCGGACATAACGGACTGCGCTCGATCGACCAGCACCTCGGCCCCGATTTCCGCCGGGTAAGGCTCGGGATCGGCCATCCGGGCCACAAGGACCGGGTCCACGGCTATGTCCTCGGCAATTACGCCAAGAGCGAAGGCGACGATCTGGCCGACATGCTCGGCTCGATCGGCGCCGAGGCGGACTGGCTCGCCAAGGGCGACGACGCGCGCTTCATGAACGAAGTCGCGCTGCGGATGCAGGACCACGGGTGAGCCGCGCTTCGCCAAACTGGACGCTGGCCGCCTCGATCCTCGCGTCGAGCCTCGCCTTCGTCGACAGTTCGGTAACCAATGTCGCGCTGCCCGCGATCCGCGCGGACCTCCATGCCGGCGCGGCCGACCTGCAGTGGGTGATCAACACCTATCTGCTGCCGCTCAGCGCGCTGCTGCTGCTGGGCGGCGCGGCGGGCGACCGCTTCGGGCGGCGGCGGATCTTCCTGGCCGGACTGGCCGGGTTCGCGGCGGCCTCGCTCGCCTGCGCGCTCGCCCCGTCGCTGGAAGTGCTGTTCATCGCCCGCTTCGCGCAAGGCGCGGCGGCGGCGATATTGATGCCCAACAGCCTGTCGCTGCTCGGCATCGCCTTTTCGGGCGACGAGCGCGGCCGGGCGATCGGCACCTGGGCGGCGGCCGGGGCGATCACCGCCGCGATCGGCCCGCTGATCGGCGGCTGGCTGATCGACGCGATCGGCTGGCGGGCGGTCTTCTACGTCAATTTGCCGCTCGCCGCCGCGGCCTTCGCGGTCGGGCTGCTGCGGGTCGAGGATCCGCCGGTGCGCGGCAAGGAACGGCTCGACTGGCTCGGGGTCGGCATGGCAACGCTGTCGCTCGGCGCGCTGACCTGGGGGCTGACCGTGGCGAGCGGCGCAAGCGCGATCGGCTGGCAGGGCATCCCCGAGATCGCCGCCGGCCTCGCGGGCCTCGCGCTGTTCGTCGCGATCGAGGCGCGCGAGGGCCCGCATGCCGGGATGCCGCTGGCCCTGTTCGGCACGCTCAGCTTCGGCGGACTCACCGTGCTGACCTTCCTGCTCTACGGGGCCCTCGGCGCGGCCTTCGTGCTCATCCCCTATCTGCTGATCGAGAATTACGGCTATTCGCCGGTCCACGCGGGCGCCGCGCTGCTGCCGATCCCGGTGATCCTCGGCGCCTGCTCGCGCTTCATGGGCGGGATCGCCGCCCGGATCGGCCCGCGTTGGCCGCTGACGATCGGGCCGGTGGTGGCGGGGATCGGCTTCGCCCTCGCCGCGCGAACCGCGCCCGAAGCATCCTACTGGACAACGCTGTTTCCGGCGCTGGTGGTCATCGCGCTCGGGATGGCCGGCGCGGTCGCCCCGCTGACCACCGCGGTAATGGCCTCCGTCGATGGAAGGCATGTCGGCGCGGCCAACGGCTTCAACAGCGCGGTCGCCCGCACCGGCGGGATGATCGCGACCGCGCTGGTCGGCGCGGTGCTCGCCGCATCGGGCCCGGCGCTGGAAAAGGCCTTCGACCGGGCGGTGCTGGCCGCGGCCTGCGCGGCGGCGCTGGCGGGGCTGGCCGCGCTGGTCATGCTGCGCCCGCGCGAGATCGCCGGGACCACGAAGGATTGATGCGGGATGGTCTTTCACCCCTTCGCCGGTTAAGGGCGCCGCACATTCTTTTCGAGGTACAATAAAATGGGTTTCCGTTGCGGGATCGTGGGCCTGCCCAATGTCGGCAAGTCGACTCTGTTCAACGCTCTGACCGAGACGCAGGCGGCGCAGGCGGCGAATTATCCGTTCTGCACGATCGAGCCGAACGTCGGCAACGTCGCGGTGCCCGATCCGCGGCTGCAGCAGCTGGCGAAGATCGCCGGATCGCAGAAGATCATCGAGACCCAGCTCGGTTTCGTCGACATCGCGGGCTTGGTGAAGGGCGCGAGCAAGGGCGAAGGGCTCGGAAACCAGTTCCTCGGCAATATCCGCGAAGTCGATGCGATCGTGCATGTGCTGCGCTGCTTCGAGGATGACGACATCCAGCATGTCGCGAACAAGGTCGATCCGATCGCCGACGCCGAAGTGGTCGAGACCGAGCTGCTGCTGGCCGATCTCGAAAGCCTCGAGAAGCGCGTCCCGGCCGCCGCCAAGCGCGCGACCACCGGCGACAAGGAATCGAAGCTGATCGCCAGCGTGCTCGGCCAAGCGCTCGAACTGCTGCGCGAAGGCAAGCCCGCGCGGCTGACCGAGCCGAAGGACGAGGAGGAAGAGCGCGTGTTCGCTCAGGCGCAGCTGCTCACCGCCAAGCCGGTGCTTTACGTCTGCAACGTTTCCGAAGACGACGCGGCGAGCGGCAATGCGCTGACCGAGCTGGTGTTCGCGAAGGCCAAGGCCGAAGGCGCGCAGGCGGTGATTGTCTCCGCCGCGATCGAAGCCGATCTGGTGACCATGCCGATCGAGGATCGCGGCGAATTCCTCGAATCGCTCGGCCTTGAGGAATCCGGCCTCGCCCGCGTGATCCGCGCCGGCTACGAATTGCTCGGGCTGCAGACCTTCTTCACCGTCGGCCCGAAGGAAGCGCGCGCCTGGACCGTCCACAAGGGCGCCAAGGCCCCGCAGGCCGCCGGCGAGATCCACACCGATTTCGAAAAAGGCTTCATCCGCGCGGAAACCACCGCCTTTGCCGACTACATCGCGCTGGGCGGCGAAGCGGGTGCGCGCGAGGCCGGGAAGCTGCGCCAGGAAGGCAAGGAATATGTGGTGCAGGACGGCGACGTGATGCTGTTCAAGTTCAACGTCTAGGGTCAGTCCAACACCAACCTCGTCATTGCGAGCGAAGCGAAGCAATCCAGGGCGGCTCAACCGGGCTCTGGATTGCCGCGGGGCTTCGCCCCTCGCAATGACGAAGCGGCCTAATCGAAACTCGCGATAATCGGGCACGGCCCCTTATCCGAATTCGCACATTCCTTTGCCAGTTTGCGCAGATTGTCACGCGCCTTGGTCAGCGTCTCGATCTTCGCGTCGAGATCTTCGATCCGCGCCCGCGCCATCTCGCGCGCCCGCGGCCGGTCGTTGCTGCGATCCAGCTCCAGCAGTTCGGCGATCTCCTTCAGCGCGAAACCTGCCTCCTGCGCCGAGCGAATGAAATGCAGCCGCCGCGCCTCGTCCGGACCGTAATGCCGCGCACCCCGCGCCCCGCCGAGCCGCGCGGGCCGCGGATCGAACAGCAGGCCCTTGCGCTGGTAGAAGCGGACCGTTTCCACCCCTACGCCCGAAGCGCGGGCCAGCTCCGAAATCGTCATTGCCATCGCTTGACTCCGTACCACGGTACGGAAGCTATAGCGGTTCCATCATGGAAAACCAGCCAGCCAAAACCGCTTCGCTCTACCGGATGGTGATGCCCAAACACACCTGCCCGTGGGGTGTGAAAGCGAAGTATCTGCTCGAACGCCGGGGCTATATAGTCGAGGATCACCACCTCGAAACCCACGCCGCGACCGACGCTTTCAAGCAGCAACATGGCGTAAAGACCACGCCGCAAACATTCATCGGCGGCGAACGGATTGGCGGTTACGAGGATTTGCGTCGCTATCTCGGGTTGGCCGTGCGCGATCCGAACGCAAAGAGCTATCGCCCGGTGATCGCGGTGTTTGCGGTGGCGGCCGCACTGGCGACTGCGGTGAGCCTGTCGGTCTTCGGCGCGCTGACGATGCGCACCGCCGAATGGTTCATCGCCTTCTCGATGGCGCTGCTCGCGATGCTCAAACTGCAGGACGTCGACCGCTTCGCGACGATGTTCCTCGGCTACGACCTGCTCGCCAAGCGCTGGCTGCCCTATGCCTATATCTATCCCTTCGCGGAGGCGCTCGCCGGGGTGCTGATGGCCGGGCACCTGCTGCCGTGGCTGTCGATCCCGCTCGCGGCCTTCATCGGCTCGGTCGGCGCGGTCTCGGTATTTTATGCGGTCTACATCCAGAAGCGCGACCTTGAATGCGCCTGCGTCGGCGGCTCGGGCAGGGTGCCGCTCGGGCCCGTATCGCTGCTCGAGAACGTGCTGATGGCCGGAATGGCGATCTGGATGCTGGTTCCGGCGCATTGAACGCCCAGGAGGAATGACGATGAAACTGCTGCTCGCCGCCGGCTCCGCCGCCCTCGCCCTTGGCGCGCTCTCCGCGCCCGCCTTCGCGCAGGACGAGCATGCCGGGATGGATCACGGCTCGATGGACATGCCAGGCATGGACCACGGCTCGATGGACATGCCCGGCATGGACATGGGCGCCGCTCCCGCGTCCTATGGCGAAGGCTCGGGCACCGCGCGCGTGCCCGGCGAGGACGGAATGATGCGCGGCCTCCACCTGGCGACCGGCGACTGGATGGTGATGCTGCATGGCTACGTCACCGGACAATACACCGACGTCTCCGGCCCGCGCGGCGACGACAAGCTCTATTCGACCTCGATGGCGATGCTCTCGGCCCGGCACGACACCGGCTGGGGCCGGATCCAATTGCGCTCGATGATGAGCGCAGAGCCGGCGATGGATGCGCGCGGCTATCCCAATCTGTTCGCGACCGGCGAGACCGCCGGCGGCGAGGCCTTGGTCGACCGCCAGCATCCGCACGATCTGTTCATGGAACTGGCCGGACGGGTCGATGTGAATGTGGCCGAGGGGACGAGCCTGTTCCTCTACGGTGGACCGGTGGGCGAACCGGCCCTGGGCCCGAGCGCCTTCATGCACCGCGCCTCGGCCGAGAATAATCCCGAGCCGCCGATCACCCACCACTGGTTCGATTCGACCCACATCACCTATGGTGTGGTCACCGCCGGCCTCTCGACGAGCCATTTCCAGCTCGAAACCTCGGCCTTCCGCGGGGCCGAGCCCGACGAGGATCGTTGGGACATCGAGACTCCGAAACTCGATAGCTGGGCGGTCCGAGGCACCTGGAACCCGACCCCGCGCTGGTCGATCCAGGCCAGCTATGGCGAGATGCACCAGCCCGAAGCGCTCCATCCGGGCGAGGACGAGCACCGCTTCACCGCCTCCGCCCAATATTCCACCGGCGCATTCTCGGCGATGGCAGCGTTCAGCGCCAAGGACCGCGTGCCGGGCAGAACCCTCACCGCGTGGCTCGGCGAGGTGAATTGGAACCTGGACAAGGACAATTCGCTGTTCGGCCGGATCGAGAACGTGAACAATGACGAGCTCTTCCCCGACCATCTCGATCCGCTGCACGACCAGCCATTTCGGGTGACCAAGTTCCAGGCCGGCTATGCCCGCCATATCCCGCTCGGCGAGCTATTCCGCCTGACCCTCGGTGCCAGCGGATCGGCCTATGCCAAGCCCGCCGCGCTCGACCCGTGGTACGGCGATCACCCGCTGGGCTTTACGGTCTTCGCGAAACTTGCTTTGGGTCGCTGATGGCGCAGCTGCTGTTCTTCGAAGATCTGGAAGTCGGCGCGACCACGCGCTTCGGCCACTATGAAGTGACCCGCGAGGAAGTGCTGGAGTTCGCCGGTAAATACGATCCGCAGCCGTTCCATCTCGACGATGCGGCGGCGGCCCGGACCCATTTCGGCAAGCTCGCGGCAAGCGGCTGGCACACTTGTTCGATGACCATGTCGATGATGGTCGCACGCCACGCGGTCGAACCGCGCGCGATGCTCGGCGCGCTCGGCATCGACGAATTGCGCTGGCTGCGTCCGGTCTATCCGGGCGACGTGCTGAGCTGCGAAATGGAACTGACCGGCAAGCGCCTGAGCAAGTCCAAACCCGGCACCGGCATACTCAATCTCACCATGACCACCTTCAACCAGCACGAGGAGCCGGTGCTGACGATGAAGCCGATCACTTTGATCCGCGCGCGGCAGATGGCGACGGGCTAGCCGAGGGGGCCTCATCATCGCACCACACCGTGCCTTCGGAATCGAACACGATGTTGTCCGCATGATCGCCGATCGTCAGATGCGCGCCGCCGTCGCTGTCGGTGAAGGCGAGGCGGAACCAGTGCGACGTGCCGAAATAGCGCGAGCGCACGCCCGGGAGGATCTCGGGGCTTCCGCTGTCGGCGGCGAAGCGGACCATTTCGCCATCGACCTTGATGTAACCGGCTTCCTTCATCGCGAGCACCATCGCGCCGTGCCCGCCGGTGCCCGGCGAGAACACGCATCCCGCGCTGCGGAAACGCAGGCGCTTGATCTCATGTTCGAGGATCGGTTCGGGCTGGATGGGGACCGAGGCGTCGTTGACCTGCTTGACGATCGCGGTCGCGTCCTTGTTGCTCAGCTTGCCGGCAGGCTCGCCGCCCCCGCTGGTGTCGCCGCTGCCGCAGCCGGCCAGTGCAAGCACGCCCAGTATGGTTGCAAAACCGCGCATCAATGGCGCCCGAAGAGTTTTTCGACGTCGGTCATGGATAGCTTAACCCACGTAGGCCGCCCATGGTTGCATTGGCCCGAACGCGGAGTGCGTTCCATCTCGCGCAGCAGCGCGTTCATCTCGGCGACCGACAGCACCCGCCCGGCCCGTACTGAACCGTGGCAAGCCATCGTCGCGAGGACATGCTCGAGCTTCTCGTCCAGCAGCAGCGCGTCGCCGTTCAGCGCCAGGTCGTCCGCCAGATCCTGCAGCAGCGCCTGCGGATCGGCCTTGGCCAGCGCCCCCGGCAGCGCCCGGACGAGCATCGCTCCGGGGCCGAACCGCTCGATCGCAAGACCGAGCGCGGCGAACTTTTCCGCATTTTCCTCAAGCCGGTCGCAGGCCGGTTCGTCGAGTTCGACGACATCGGGTATCAGTAGCGCCTGGCTCGCGGCGACCTTGTCCCCCGCTCCTGCCGCGCGCAGCCGTTCGAGCACCAACCGCTCATGCGCCGCATGCTGGTCGACCAGCACCAGCCCGTCGGACGTCTCGGCGACGATATAGGTGTTGGCGACTTGCCCGCGCGCGATCCCGAGCGGGAAGCTCTCGGTGTTTTCGACAGCCTGAGCGGCTTCTTCCGCGCGGCCCATCGGCGCGGCCATGACCTGGCTTTCGTAAGACCGCCATTCACGCCCCGCCTCGCTCACGCGCGATTGCGGCGCGGTCCAGTCGCGGTTGGCGAAAATCGAGCGTAGCGCGGGCGCGACATTCTCTCGCGCCATCGCTTCGCTGCTTGGGTGCATGTCCTCCCGCACCGGCTCCTGCCGCCACCGCCCCATCGCAGCGCCATCGGGCGCCTGCGCGCTGCGGCGGTCGCCGGTCGCCAGAGCCTGCCGCAGGCCCGAGACGATGAAGCCGCGCACACCCTGCGAATCGCGGAACCGCACCTCCGTCTTGGCCGGATGGACATTGACGTCGACGTCCTCGGGCGGAACCGACAAAAACAGCGCCAGCACCGCATGCCGGTCGCGCGCGAGCATGTCGGCATAGGCGCCGCGCACCGCCCCGGTCAGCAGCCGGTCCTTTACCGGGCGGCCGTTGACGAACAGATACTGGTGATCGGCGACCCCGCGGTTGTAGGTCGGCAGGCCGGCCACCCCGGTCAGGCGCATCACGCCGTGTTCAAGGCTGCGCTCCATGTCGAGCAGCACCGCATTGTCCGCCAGCTCGCGCGCGACGATCTGCGCGACGCGTGCCTCGGCGCTCTCCCCGCCCTGCACCGCGAAGATCCGCCGCCCGCTGTGCTCGAAGCTGAACGCTATGTCGGGCCGCGCCATGGCGAGCCGCCGGACCACGTCGAGGCAGGCCGCATATTCGCTGCGCTCGCCGCGCAGGAACTTGCGCCGCGCGGGCACCCTGGCGAACAATTGCTCCACCCGGACCCTTGTTCCGGGCGGAAGCGCGGCCGGCCCTTCCTCGGCCACCGCGCCGTGATCGATCACGCGCTTCCAGCCCTGCTCCGCGCCGCGCACCCGGCTTTCGAGGGTCAGCCGGGCTACACTGGCGATCGAGGGTAGTGCTTCGCCGCGAAAACCAAGCGTCGAGACCCGTTCGATCGCCTCGTCCGGCAGCTTCGAAGTCGCATGCCGTTCCAGGGCCAGCGCCATCTCGTCGGGCCTCATTCCGCAGCCGTCGTCGGTCACCTCGATTTTCGCGAGACCGCCCTCCGCGATGCTCACATCGATCCGCGTCGCGCCCGCGTCGATCGCGTTCTCGACCAGTTCCTTGAGCGCGGCGGCCGGCCGCTCGACCACTTCGCCGGCGGCGATGCGGTTAACCAATGTCTCGGGAAGGCGACGGATTGTCGGCATGCATGCACCCCTAACGGTGAAAGGGTTCCAATTCGAGCTAAGCCGCCCAATTATCGGTGGCTTTCCGCACAAAATTTTGGCCTTTGCACAAGGCTTGCGTTAAGCACCCGGCACCTGCTGTTGCATCCACGCAACGCTAAACATAACAGAGCCGTTTAACGGCTTGGAAAAGATACGGATTCCCGATGAAGTTCTCGAAATTGTTCCGGTTCGGCTCGCAGAACATGGCGATCGACCTAGGTACCGCCAATACGCTGGTCTACGTCCAGGATCGCGGCATCGTGCTCAACGAACCCTCGGTGGTGGCGATCGAGACGATCAACGGCAACAAGCGCGTCAAGGCGGTGGGCGACGATGCGAAGATGATGATGGGCAAGACCCCGGACAACATCGAGGCGATCCGCCCGCTGCGCGACGGCGTGATCGCCGACATCGAAATCGCCGAAGAGATGATCAAGTACTTCATCCAGAAGGTCCACGGGAAAAAGACCCTGTTCCGCTATCCGGAAATCGTGGTCTGCGTTCCATCGGGCTCGACTTCGGTCGAACGCCGCGCGATCCGCGACGCGGCCTCCAACGCGGGCGCTTCCGAAGTATTCCTGATTCTCGAGCCGATGGCCGCGGCGATCGGTGCCGACATGCCGGTCACCGAACCGGTCGGCAGCATGGTCGTGGATATCGGCGGCGGGACGACCGAAGTCGCGGTGCTGTCGCTGCGCGGCCTCGCCTATACCACCTCGGTCCGCACCGGGGGTGACAAGATGGACGAAGCGATCGTCTCCTATGTTCGCCGCCACCACAATTTACTCATTGGCGATGCGACCGCGGAGCGGATCAAGAAGGATTACGGCGTCGCCGTGGTGCCGGAAGACGGCGCGGGCGAACCGATCACGCTCAAGGGTCGCGACCTGGTCAACGGCGTGCCCAAGGAAATCACGATCAACCAGGCGAACATCGCCGAGGCGCTGTCGGAACCGATCGGGGCGATCGTCGAAGGCGTGCGCATCGCGCTGGAGAACACCGCGCCCGAGCTGGCCGCCGACATCGTCGACCAGGGCATCGTGCTGACCGGCGGCGGCGCGCTGATCCGCCGTCTGGACGAGCATCTGCGCGACGAGACCGGCCTGCCGGTCAGCGTGGCGGAAGACCCGCTCTCCTGTGTGGCGCTGGGTACAGGGCGGGCGATGGAAGACCCGATCTACCGCGGCGTGTTGATGACCGCTTGATGCAAACCGGCCGGGGGCAGCCAATCCCGATCGGCCGTTGGCCCTAAGGGGAGTGGGCATGCCGCCGCCGACACATCGCCGCTCTACCTATTCGAAGAAGGCGCAATTCAGCGTCTTCACCGGCTATCTCGTGGCCGCGCTCGGCGCGGCTCTCGGTGCCGTGCTCCTGCTGTTGTCGTTCTGGAAGCCCGATGCGATGAACGGCATCCGCGGCGAGGCGACCGACATCGTCGCGCCGGTCGGCGAAGGCAGCGCGCTGGTGCGCAACGGCGGCCAGTCGCTGTGGCAATCGGTCTCGGGCTACTGGCAGGCGGGTTACCGCAATGCGCAGCTCGAACGCGAGGTCAAGGAAGCGCATGTCCGGCTTGCGCAGGAAAACGCGCTCGCGGCCGAGAACGCCCGGCTCAAGGCGCTGCTCGGGCTGCAGGACGGCGACGTCAAGCCGGTCGCCTACGCCCGGCTGATCGGATCGAGCTCCGCCAGCACCCGCCGGCTCGCCTATCTCTCGGCCGGAAGCGACCGCGGGGTTCGCCCGGGCATGCCGGTGCGCTCCCAGCTCGGCCTCGTCGGTCGGGTGCTCGAGGTCGGCGACAGCGCCTCGCGCGTGCTGCTCCTGACCGACGGGGCCAGCATGGTTCCGGTGCGCCGCGCGAAGGACGACGTGGTCGCTTTCGCGGAAGGCCGGGCGGACGGTTCGCTCAACCTGCGGCTGATCAACCTCGGGATAAATCCGCTGAAGAAAGGCGACGTCTTCGTCACCTCGGGCTCGGGCGGATTGTTCCGCCCGGGGATCGCGGTGGCGGTGGTCGAGCGCGTGACCCGCGATGGCGCGATCGCCCTGCCCACTGCCAATCCCGCGGCAACGATCCACGTCGCGATCGACCCTGCCTATGTGCCCGAGGCGCAGACGCTGATCGACCGCCCCGCCCCCGCCGCGAATCCGACCACCACGGGCGGTGACGACAAGTGAGTGTCGAGCCGCACATGACCGCGACCCACCGCGACCGGTTCGGGCGGACGATCAACCGCGAACACTCGCCGTTGCTGGCGCAGGGCGTGCCGCTGCTGACCATCCTGCTCGGTTCGCTGACCCCGCTGCTGCCGATCATGGCGGCCGGGCCGGTGGTCCCGCCGTTCGGCTTCATGGTGCTGCTCGCGTGGCGCATCCAGCGCCCCGGCGTGTTGCCGATGTGGATCGGCCTGCCGCTCGGCACATTCGACGATCTGTTCAGCGGCCAGCCCTTCGGCAGCGCGATCATGCTGTGGTCGCTCGCGCTGCTCGCGCTCGAGGCGATCGAGACGCGCTTTCCGTGGCGTGGCTTCTGGCAGGACTGGCTGACCGCAGCCGGGCTGATCGCAGCCTATCTGGTGATCGGCGCGATCGTGGCCGGCGGGCAGATCGATTTCTGGCGCGTGCCGCTGGTGGCGCCGCAAATTCTGCTCGGCATCCTGCTGTTCCCGCTGGTTGCGCGAATGGTCGCGTTCTTCGACCGTGTGCGCCTGATCCGCATCAGGCACGTCGACTGATGGGCCAGAACACTACCGCGACGCTCAAGCATTCGTTCCAGCGCCGCAGCTTCCTGATCGGCGGGGTCCAGGGCGGGATCGGCCTGCTGCTGGCGGCCCGGATGGGCTATCTCGCGGTCGCGGAAAACGAAAAATACAAGACGCTGGCGGAATCCAACCGGGTGAACCTCAGCCTGATACCGCCGCGCAGGGGCTGGATCCTCGACCGCGCCGGGCAGCCGCTCGCCTCCAACCGGGCCGACTTCCGGGTCGATATCGTGCCCGAACGGCTGCAGGATGCCGAACGCGAAGTCGACGAACTCGGCCAGCTGCTCGAGCTCACCGCGGTGCAGGTGCAGGATCTCAAGGACAAGCTGGCCGACGCCAAGGGCTTTCAGCCGGTCGAAGTCGCGAGTGGACTCGATTACGACAAGTTCGCCGCGGTCAGCGTGCGCCTGCCCGACTTGCCGGGCGTGGTGCCGCAGCGCGGCTTCTCGCGTTTCTACCCCGCCGGGCCGAGCGTCGGCCATCTGATCGGCTATGTTGGCGCGGCATCGGCCAAGGAATACGACGCCGAGCATATCCCGCTGCTGGTCACGCCCGGTTTCAAACTGGGCAAGGACGGGCTGGAGAAGCAATACGAACAGACCCTGCGCGGCACGCCCGGCGCACGCCGGGTCGAAGTGACCGCCAGCGGCGAGATCGTGCGCGACCTCGATACGCGCGAGGATGTTCCCGGCCATCCGATCAAGCTGACGATCGACGGCGCGCTGCAGGATTTCGCCTCGCGCCGGATCGGGCTCCAGTCGGCCGCGGTGGTGGTGATCGACTGTCTGACGGGCGGCATTCTCACCCTCGCGTCCATGCCCTGCTTCGATCCGAACACCTTTGCCAACGGCATCGGGCGGATCGAGTGGAAGATGCTCAACGATGACGACCACATCCCCTTGCTGAACAAGGCGGTGCGCGGGCTCTATCCGCCGGGCTCGACGGTGAAACCGCTTGCGAGCCTGGCGCTGCAGGTGGCCGGCGTGTCGCCCGACGAAAAGGTCAATTGCCCGGGCGGCTACCAGCTCGGCAATCGCTTCTTCCGCTGCGACGCGACCCACGGCGTGCTCGATATGCGCGGCGCGATCGAGCACAGCTGCAACACCTATTTCTGGAGCATGGTCCACCGGGTGGGCTACGATAAGGTCGCGCCGATCGCGCGCGAGTTCGGGCTGGGCCAGGAATTCGACCTGCCGGGCATCAACCAGCGTTACGGCACGGTTCCCGATCCCGAATGGAAAATGCGCCGCTACAAGCAGGAGTGGGTCGCGTCGGACGCGCTCAATGCGGTTATCGGCCAGGGTTACGTGCTGGTTTCTCCGCTGCAACTCGCGCTGATGACATCGCGGATCGCCAGCGGGCGCTCGCTGACGCCGTCGTTGCTGTTCGGACAGGCACGCCCCCCCGGCCCCCCGCTCCCCGTTACCCCCGAACAGCTCGCGGTCACGCGCGACGGGATGTTCCGGGTGGTCAACGGTTCGGGCACCGGCGCGAGGAGCCGGCTCACCGTTGGCAACGGCATCACCATGTCGGGCAAGACCGGAACCGCGCAGGTCCGCAAGCTGGTCGCCCGCGGCGGCGGCGGCGACTGGAAGGGGCGCGACCATTCGTGGTTCATCTGCTTCGCGCCGTCCGAAGCGCCGCGCTATGCGATGGCGGTCATGGTCGAGCACGGCGGGTTCGGCGCGAGCGCGGCCGCGCCGATCGCCAAGGATGTGATGACCTGCCTGTTCGATCCGCAGAAGGCCTGGGCCGATCTGATCGCGATGGAGAAGACCTGGGGCGGCCCACCCGCCCTGCGCATGGCCGAGAAATACAAGATCTACGCCGCGCAATACGGTGCGTCCGCCCCCAAGGTGGAGGGGGATACCGCGGTCGCGGCGGCGGTTACCCGGTCCGAGAACAGCGACGTCCCCACCCCGACCAATGGGGTGGTCACCGGCGCCGAGAGCGGCGAGGCCAATGCCGCGACCGGCGGGCAGCCAGCGCCTGCTACGGCTCCGAGCGCGGCGCCGGCCGCCGGGGGCGCGCAATAATGGCCCGCAGTCTCATCCCTGTGCCGATCGCCCAATTGCCGTGGCAGGTGATCCTGCCCCTGACCGCCCTCACCTGTTTCGGCGCAACGGTGCTCTATTCGGCCGCGGGCGGAAACTTCAGCGCCTATGCCGCATCGCACCTGACCCGCTTCGCGATGTTCATGGCGATGGCGCTGGTGATCCGCTGCTTCCCCAAGGAAATCGTGCGCTGGGCCGCCTTCCCTGCCTATGCCGGGGTGGTGCTGCTGCTGATGGGCGTCGAAGCGCTCGGGGCTATCGGCGGCGGGAGCCAGCGCTGGCTGAACCTCGGCCCGCTGGTGTTGCAGCCCTCGGAACTGATGAAGCCGACGGTCGTGCTGGTGCTCGCCAGCTTCTACAATGCGCTGCCCGCGGGGGAGATCGGCGGGTGGCGCTCGATCGTGCCGGCGGCCGGATTGATCGCGGTCCCGGCCGGCCTGGTGATTATCCAGCCCGACCTCGGGACGGCGCTGGCGATCTGCTTCGGCGGCGCCTGCATGATCTTCCTTGCCGGCCTGCCGATGCGCTGGTTCGTCGGCGGCGGGCTGGCGGTGGCGGTGATCGCGCCGCTGGCGTTTTTCTTCGGGCTCCACGATTATCAGCGCAACCGGGTGCTGGTGTTCCTCGATCCCGAGAGCGATCCGCTCGGCACCGGCTACCATATCACCCAATCCAAGATCGCGATCGGCTCGGGCGGGATCTTCGGCAAGGGCTTCGGCAACGGATCGCAGAGCCATCTCAATTATCTGCCCGAAGCGCATACCGACTTCGTCTTCGCGACCATGTCGGAGGAATGGGGCCTGGTAGGCGGGCTGGCGGTGTTGCTGGTATTCGGGATCGTGATGCGCTGGGGCCTCGGCGTGGCCCGGCGGGCGCCCGATCGTTTCTCGCAGCTCCTCGCCGCCGGGATGACCGCGACGATCTTCTTCTACGTGATGATCAATCTGATGATGGTCACCGGCCTCGCCCCGGTTGTCGGCATTCCGCTGCCCTTCATGAGCCACGGCGGTTCTTCGATGATGACCAACATGATCTGCGTGGGGACGATCATGATGGTCGATCGTTGGACCATGCAGGGCGGTTCTGCGAATTCGTTCTCCTGAAAAATTTCAATGCCAGCTGGACCCCTCAAAGCGATAGTTTGAAACCTTCGCGGCGGGCCACGAAAGAAATCTTCGCACTGGCTGGATGTACCGGCAACATTCTAACTCCGCCATCCCGCCGGTGGACCCATCCGCGGCACACCCGGTCGCGCGCGCCCTGAAAAAAGGGTTGCCAAAGAAAACCTCAAGTCTTAACTGCGCGGTTAAATCGGAGTGATCCGATCCAGCCCGGCCGCGCCTCCCTCCCCCCCTGATGCGGCCGGGCGACCCAATTTCGAACGCGAGTTCTCCCGGGGCCGGGTTGCGGTGGAAATCGGTTTGCTCCGATTGCGCCCTCGTAGCCCGGCGTTCCCGGCCGAGTTCGCGCAATCCCGCTCCCCCTGGCGGGCGAAAGGTCTGCAGATGAATTCGCATATCGATTCCAGCGCGGACGACGCGCAGGAAGAGCAGCTCACGTTGCGCAACCTCCACAAGGGCCTGGCCCAGTTGGCCGAGGAACTCGCCCGGGCGGTCCAGATGTCCGCCGCTCGCGATGCCGAGGATCACGCTAAGGGCGATAACTCCGGCGAACTGCCCTCCCCGATCCAGGCCATTTCGCCGCGCGACTATTTCGAGGCGCTGCTGCGCCAGTGCCGCGCCCGCGACCGCTATTTCGGCAGCGATCTGGTCGGCGAACCCGCGTGGGACATCATGCTCGAACTGATGATCGCCCGGGTCGATGCACGCGAAATGAAAATCGGCGAACTCGGCGCGGCTGCGCATGCGCCCGGCATCGACATCCGCCGTTATGTCGATACGCTGGCCGAGGCGAAACTCATCGAGCTTTACCAGGATGCCGATCCGCGCGGCGATTTTTACCTCGCGCTTTCGAGCGAAGCGGCGCGCCGGATGGCGGAACTCTACCGGGCCAGGCCACGGAGCTGAATAAAGGGCCTAAACCCCCTTCCCTCATTCGAAACAGGGCCTATATGGAGCCCTCCCGCGATTCGCGGGGCGCGGCAAAATCCATGCCGGACGGACGCATAGCTCAGTTGGTAGAGCAGCTGACTCTTAATCAGCGGGTCCTTGGTTCGAGCCCAAGTGCGTCCACCATTTTACCCTTCCCCCCCGAGAATTTCGAAGACGCTGTCGGCGGATGCCCGCTTCAGGGCAGCCGGCTTGAGCGCATTCCGCCGCATAGCCAGGCAGATACAATTTGCGACATTTTCGGGATTGAAGCCGCCTCTCTAAACGCGTCTCACGGATCGTCGTCCACCCCCTACTCGACGGTTTGAACAAGTGCCCATCCCTCCTGGGACACGCGGCGATGCCGACCGCGACCTGTCCGCTGCTTTGGTCCTGCTCAACCAGCTCCGGCCTGCGCTGGCTCAGGGCGACCGCGTGCAGCAGAACCGGATTGTCGCCGAGCTAATCGCGCTGCACGCGCCGCTCGGCGACCAGTGGGAAAGGCTGGCGGACCTGGCGCTCAACAATGGCGAGATCGGCCTGGCCCGCCGGGCGATCGATTTGTTCGTCGAGGCATCCGGCGGGGCCGCCGGGGCAATCTACCGCAAGGCCTCCCTGCTGGAACAGGCGGGCGCGCTCCGCGAAGCCTTCGATTTGATCGGCAGCCTGCCCGCGAACCTGCTCGACCCCTTCGCACTTGCCTATGGCCGCGGAACGGCCGCTCTGTTCCTCCGCGAGAGCGAAGAGGCGCGGGCGCAGCTCGAGCGCGCGGTTTTGCTTCAGCCCCAGGCGGGCGCCGCATGGCTGTCGCTTGCGATGTCGGGCAATCTCGCCTCCGATCCCGAGCTTGCCGACCGCATTCTTTCCGCCGAACGCGGGATCGACGACGCCCCCGCTCCGCAGCGGGCGGCATATTTCTACGCGCAGGGCAAGGTTTACGCAGAGCGCGGCGAGCACCGGCAGGCGTTTATCGCCTTTGCGCGCGGAGCAAGCGAAGTTAAGCGCCTCAAGCCTTACGACCGGGCATGGGATCGCGGGGAAGCGGAGGAATCGCTACGCGGCTACGACGCGGAAAACCTCGCAAAAATCGGCGCCGCCCAACGCGAACCCACCGGGCGCTCGATCTTTGTCACCGGCCTGCCGCGTTCGGGCACCACGCTGGTCGAGCAAATCCTCGTCAGCCACAGCGCGGTCGGGGCTGGCGGCGAGATCGACCGGCTGCGGCTGCTGGCGAACGAGATACGCGGCATCTCCTGGCCCGCGCTGAGCACCTATGTCGGCACGCATGGCGTGGCCGGGATCGCGAGGTTCTGGAACCATCTGGTCGACGAGCGGCTACCCGGGCAAGGGCAGATCGTCGACAAGACCCTCGGCACCACGCGCCTCCTCGGCCTAGCGGCGGCGCTGTTGCCCGAGGCGCCGCTGATCTGGGTGGTGCGCGATCCGCTCGATTGCGCCTGGTCGTGCTTTCGCACCTTCTTCCCGGTCAACCTGCAATGGACCTACGATCTGGACGACATCGCCTGCCATTTTCGGCTGCAGGACGAGCTGCTGCGACATTGGCAGGACATTCTCGGCGATCGCCTGCTGGTCGTCCGCTACGAGAATCTGGTCGACGATCCGGGCGAATGGATCCGGCGCATCCTCGCCCATTGCGGGCTGCCAGAGGAACCGCAGGTGTTCACCCCGCATAAGACCGAACGCGTGGTCACCACCGCCAGCACGATGCAGGTGCGCCGGCCGATCAACCGCGACGGGATCGGCGCGGCGCGGCCCTATCGCGAGTTCCTGCAGCCCTTCATCGATGCCTATTCGAAATAGACCGCGGCTAGGCCGGCCGGCGGTTCACTCGCCGTCCGCTCCGCCGGTTTCGCGATATTCCTCGGCGATGCTCGGATCGCAATCATAGGGCAGCACGTATTCGCCCGGGTGCTTCTTCCACTGGATCAGGCGTGCGCCGTTGTTGTCGAGCACTTCCGGATCCTCGAACCATTCGGTCGCGACCAGCGTGTCGCCGACCTTGCGGTAGCGTTCGATCATGTGGATGTTCGCGCTGTGATCGAGGCCATTGTTGGTGATCGTGGAGGGTTCGAGATGGGTCGTATCGATCACCAGCTCGTCGCCTTCCCAATGGCCGATCGAATGGCCCATCTTCGAATGCGGCGCATCGGCCGGCGGATGGCCGCGCCCGTCCATGAAGATCACCCGCGTCTGATCGAAATATTCGTATTTGAACACGATCATCCCGTCGGTCTGATAGACCTCGAACGGGAACGGCCCCTGGATCGCATAGACGATGGAAGGCGCTGCACAGACCCGCGTAAGGGTCATCTCGTCGGTCGGCTTCCACGCTTGCGCATGGGCGAGCGCGGCGGGCTTGAGTTTGAGCCCGCCATATTCGTTCTGTGGGAATTCGACCACGCCGGTATCCTGGATCACGACGGTGTTCGGGGGCAGAGCGTCGGTCATCTCCTTCGAAACAGCGGCCGGTGGGCCAAAATCGAGGTTCCAGAAACCGGTGAGGTCGGGATGTTCGGCCAAGGCGGGCGAGGCGAACAGCGCGAGCGCCAGAACGAGCCGCCGCATCACCCCTTGTCCGTCACGCCGAATGGCGCGGTGCCGATCAGCTTTCCGTTCGCATCGAAGGCCTGGCGCAGCCGCATGTAGGGCTTGCCTTCGCGCGACATCCAGCCTTCGATCGTGATCACCTCGCCCGGCTTGAGGATATCGCGCGTCCACCCACGCCGCACCAGCACCACCGGGGCGTTGGTCTCGGCGCGCCAGTGGACGATCTTTCCGTCCGTGCCGGTAACGTCGAAGGCGATCGTGCCGTGGGGATTGGTGAAGCGGAAGGCGGTGACGGTGCCTTTCACCTTCACAATCCTGTCGGGATCGAAAAAGGCGGCGAAGGAATGATGTGCCACCGCCGGGGTCGCGACCGTCATGGCCGCTGCCGCCGCAAACCAGTATCTGCGCATGCGAATCTCTCCCGAGCGCCTATTGGTCTGGCGCCTCGGTGATATCGATATAGCGTCCGTCGTAATATGTCAGCGGTTTCGCATTGGCTCGGTGGCGCGCGGCGACCAGCTCGCCGATGAAGATCGTGTGGGTGCCGAAGGTCTCGCGCCGCGCGACCCGGCAGATCAGGCTCGATTGCGCGCTGGCGAGCACCGGCACGCCGAGCTCTTCTTCCCATTCGCCGACGGCAAACCGCTCGCTCCCGCCCTTCGCGAAACAGTCCGCCACCCCCCGGTTGCCGATCCCGAGTACGTTGACGCAGAACATCTCGGCGGTTTGCAGCGGATCGTGGAGCGAGGCCGAGTGGTTGACGCAGACCAGCAGCGAGGGTGGATCGAAGCTGAGCGAGTTGACCGCGGTCGCGATGATCCCGAAGCGCTCGCCGCCGTGGCCGGTGGTGATCGCGTAAACGGTGGCGGCAATGTGCCGCAGGGAGAGGCGGAAAGTGTCGAGAAGGGCCTGGTCGCTCATGGAATCTCCGTATGCGCCCACTCTATCACGCACCTCGCCAACCGCTAGAAGAATGTGATCTGCATATCTTGTCATCACATTTTAATGTGATTACATCCGCATCATGAGCAACTCAACCATCGACCGAGTCCGTGACATCGTCAACGACGGCACCATGTCGCGCGCCGGTCTCGCCCGCGCCGCCGGGCTTCATGCGAACACCTTGCGTGATTGCACCGATCCTGGCTGGAACCCGACCAGCGATACTCTCGCCAAGCTCGAACGTTTCCTCTCCGCCAATGACGACGCTCCGGTGCTGGTCCCGATCGAACAGATCATCGACGAGGCGCGCAACGGGCGGATGTTCATTCTGGTCGATGACGAGGACCGCGAGAACGAAGGCGATCTGATCATTCCGGCGCAGATGGCCACCCCCGATGCGATCAACTTCATGGCGACCCACGGACGCGGGCTGATCTGCCTCGCCCTGCCCGCCGCGCGGATCGACCAGCTCGGGCTCGAGCTGATGAGCCGCAACAACCGCACCCGCCACGAAACCGCCTTCACCACCTCGATCGAGGCGCGCGAGGGCGTCACCACCGGGATCAGCGCGGCCGACCGCGCGCGCACGATCTCGGTCGCGATCGACGCGTCCAAGGGCGCCGACGATATAGTCACCCCGGGCCATGTGTTCCCGCTGGTCGCGCGCGACGGCGGCGTGCTCGTGCGCGCCGGGCACACCGAAGCGTCGGTCGATATTTCGCGCCTTGCCGGCCTCAATCCCTCGGGCGTGATCTGCGAGATCATGAACGAGGACGGCTCGATGGCGCGGATGGATGATCTGATCCGCTTCGCCCGCCTCCACGGCCTCAAGATGGCGACCATCCGCGATTTGATCGCCTATCGCCGCCGCCACGACCATCTGGTCGAGAAGATCGCCGAAACCCGCTTCAGCAGCCGCTGGGGCGGCGAATGGAGCGCGATGAGCTTCTACAACAAGGCGACCAAGGAAGAGACCATGGCACTGGTCAAGGGCAAGATCGACCCGGCCAGACCCACCCTGGTCCGGATGCATGCGATGTCGATCTTCGACGACATCTTCGGCGATGAAAGCGGCCGCCACGGGCTCCTCGAAGGCGCGATGCGGGCGATCGGCGAAGAAGGCGCCGGCGTGGTCGTGCTGATCAGCCGCCCCGGCGGCGATTACGCGACCCGCGCGATCCGCGGCCGCGAGAAGCGCCCCGAACGCAGCGAGGCGCCCGGCGACATGGCGCAGGAACAGCGCGACTACGGTGTCGGCGCGCAGATCCTCGCGGAACTCGGCGTGCACGACATGGTCCTGCTGACCAACACCCAACATTCGCTGGTCGGCCTCGAGGGTTACGACCTCTCGATCGTCGGCGAGCGGTCAATCCCTTGTGCAGGAGCCGAATAATGGCCAATTTCCTGATCGTCGAAGCCCGCTTCTACGACCATCTCAACGACATGCTGATCGCCGGCGCCAGGGCGGCGCTCGAAGCGGCGGGCCACGCGGCCGACGTGCTGACGGTCCCCGGAGCGCTCGAAATCCCCGGCGCGATCGCGACCGTCTCCGAAAGCGGCCGCTATGACGGCTATGTCGCGATCGGCGTGGTGATCCGCGGCGA
Source organism: Candidatus Andeanibacterium colombiense (assembly GCA_029202985.1). Taxonomy (GTDB): domain Bacteria; phylum Pseudomonadota; class Alphaproteobacteria; order Sphingomonadales; family Sphingomonadaceae; genus Andeanibacterium; species Andeanibacterium colombiense. The sequence continues at coordinate 432,609 of CP119316.1, forward strand.
GACCTATCACTTCGAGATAGTTGCGGGTGAAAGCGCGCGCGGGATCATGGCCCTGACGATGGATGGGCTTGCGATCGGCAACGGGGTGCTTACCGTAGAGAACGAGGAGCAGGCGCTGGTGCGCGCCGATCCGAGCCAGAAAGACAAGGGCGGCGAAGCGGCCAAGGCGGCACTGGCGCTGCTGGCTATACGGGAGAAATACGCATGACCCATGCAGCGATCGGCGGAATCCGGCTGTGCCTCGGCGGCAATGTGTTCGGCTGGACCGCCGACGAGGATGCGAGCTTCGCGGTGCTCGACAAGTTCTACGCCGCCGGCGGGCGGATGGTCGATACCGCGCAGGGCTATTCGGTCTGGGCCCCTGGCCATGTCGGCGGCGAGAGCGAGACCGTGATCGGCAAGTGGCTGGCCGCGCGCGGCAACCGCGCCGAAATGAAGATCGCGACCAAGACCGGGATGATGGGCCAGCCCGGCGATCTCGCCCCGGCGAAACTCGCCGAAGAGCTGGAGAAATCGCTCGAGCGGCTGCAGACCGATTACGTCGATATCTATTACGCCCACCGCGATGACGCCGCCACTCCGCTCGACGAGATCGCGGGCGGGTTCGATGCGCTGGTCAAGGCCGGCAAGGTCCGCGAAGTCGGCGCTTCCAACTTCACCGCGGAGCGGCTTTCCGCCGCCCTCGCGGCCGCCGAGGCCGGCGGGTTCACGCCCTATTCGGTGCTGCAGAACGAATTCAACCTCGTGAACCGCGGCGAATACGGCGCGGACCTCCAGCAGCTCTGCGTCAAGCGTGACATCGCGCATCTGCCGTTCTTCGGACTAGCCTCCGGCTTCCTCACCGGCAAGTACCGCACCACCGCGGACTTCGCGCAATCGGCGCGCGGCGGCGGGATGGACCGTTTCTTCGAGAAGGGCCTGCCGGTGCTCGGCGTGATGGATGTGATCGCCAGCGAAACCGGCGCGAGCCATCCGGCGATCGCCCTCGCCTGGATCAACGCGCAGCCCGGGATCGCCGCCCCGATCGCCAGCGCCCGCGTACCCGAACAGCTCGATGCGCTGCTGGAGGCGGTCGACCTCAAGCTGACCGAAGAACAGCTTGCGCAGCTGACCGAAGGGGCATGATCCCCTTCGCCGCGCTGCTGATGCTCCTTTCGGGAGCGGCGCACGCGGTGGTCAACACGATCCTGAAGTCGGGCGGCGACAAGATGGCCGGCCGCGCGCTGATCGACGGCTCGAGTGCGCTGATCGTGCTGCCGTTCGCGTTCTTCGTGCCGCTGCCGCACGGCGCGTGGCAGTGGCTCGGCGCATCGATGGTGATCCATCTGCTCTATCTCGTCTCGTTGATTAAAGCCTTCGAAGGGGCCGAGATGAACGCGGTCTACCCGATCATGCGCGGCGTCGCCCCTGCCCTCGCCGCGGCGGTTGCGGTGCTGGCCCTGGGCGACCCGGTCAGCGCGGGGATCGTCGCCGGGATCCTGCTGGTGAGCCTCGGCACGATGGCGATCGCCTTCTGGCGACCTCCGAGCCGCACCGCGCTGGGCTGGGCCCTGCTGACCGGCGCAACCATCGCGGCCTATACCGTGGTCGACGCCAAGGGCGCCCGCGCGGCGCCGAGCGCCGCGAGCTACATCGTATGGGGCTTCCTGTTTCTCGGCAGCGGGATCGGGACGATCTTCGCGGTGTGGCGCGGCAAGGCATTTTTCGTCGAAGCGAAGCGGCAGTGGAAACCGGGCGTTCTGGCGGGCGCGCTGTCGATCGTCTCCTACGGCGCCGCGCTATGGTCCTACCGGCTCGGCGACGTTCCGCGTCTGGCTGCACTGCGCGAAACCTCGATCGTGTTCGGCGTGATCCTGGCGGCTGTCGTGCTGCACGAGAAAGTCACGAAAGCTCGCGCCGTCAGCGCCGCGATCATCGCCGCGGGTGCGGTGATCCTCGTCGCGGCGCCGTGATTATTTTACCCGGATGAAATAATTGAAGCGCGTGTAGGGCGTCCCGTCCGGGTTGAAATAGGATGCGGTCTCGATCTGGTGGTCGCCGTCGGGCTGGATCGCATAGACGCGGAACGAGCCCGGCACCCCGCCCTTGCTCAGCCCCACGATCAGCACCCCGGGCGCCGGCAGCCGCGCCGCCGCGAGATCCGCCTCGGGATTGCCTGAGGCGGGTGACAGAGTGCCGTCCAGCGCGAAGGTGGTAATCCCGTGGCTGTAGGTTCCGTCCGCCAGCGTGATCTCGACATCCATGTGCCACTTGCCGCCTTCGGCTTCGGAGAAACTGATGATCACGCTTTTCGGGCGCTGCTCCTCAGGCACCGGCAAGCTTGCCGTATCGACCGACCAACTGCCCAGCAGCGGAGACTTCTCCGCGAATGCAGGCGCCGAACAAAACAGCGCGGTGGCCGCCAATATCGCAGCAAGTTTCATAACCGGCTCTCCCCTCCCCGAGCCCCCGCGCAGGCGGGGTCTCATGCAGAAATAGCACTGATCGGCCTGGGCCCCCGCCTGCGCGGGGGCTCAGCGTAAACCGCTTACCACACCCTGACGCGCTTCTCGGGCGGCAGATAGAGCTTGTCGCCCGGCTTCACATCGAACGCCTTGTACCATGCATCGAGGTTGCGCACGGTCAGCGCACGATACTGGCCCGGCGCGTGGCCATCGGTGGCGATCCGCTGGCGCAGGGCGGCTTCGCGCATCTTGGTCGCCCAGGTCTGGGCAAAGGCGATGAAGAACCGCTGGTCCCCGGTGAAACCGTCGATCACCGGGGCTTCCTTGCCGCCGAGCGAGGCGTGATAGGCATCGTAGGCCGCGGAGAGGCCGGCGACATCGGCGATGTTCTCGCCCAAGGTCAGCTCGCCCTTCACATGCAGGCCGGGGAACGGCTCGTAGCTGTCGTACTGGTCCGCCAGCGCCTTGCCCGAAGCTTCGAACTTCTCGAGGTCTTCGGGCGTCCACCAATTGTGCAACGCGCCGGTGGAATCGAACATCGCGCCGTTGTTGTCGAAGCTGTGGCTGATCTCGTGCCCGATCACCGCGCCGATCGCGCCATAGTTGAAGGCGGCGTCGGCCGCCGGATCGAAGAACGGGCGCTGCAGGATCGCCGCCGGGAAGTTGAGCGCGTTCTGGACCGGCAAATTCACCGCGTTGATCGTCTGCGGCGTCATCCACCATTCCGCCTTGTCGAGCGGCTTGCCGATCTTGGCGAGCTGGTGGGCGTATTCCGCCTTTTCGGCCGCCTGCAACGCCGCATAGGGATTGCCCTTGGGGATCGAGAGAGCCGAGAAATCGCGCCAGGTCTCCGGATAGCCGACCCCGACCTGGATCGTCTCGACCTTCTTGAGCGCCTCTTCCTTGGTCGCCGGCGCGAGCCAGTCGATCGCCTTGACCCGCGTTCCGAAGGCGGTCTTGATGTTGCCGACGATCCCCTCGATCTCGGCCTTGGCCGAGGCGGGGAAATATTTCTGCACGTAAATCTGGCCGAGATCGTCGCCCAGCAGCTGGTTCACCGCCGCCAGCGCGCGCTTGGCGCGCGGGCGCTGCTGCGGGGTGCCGTTGAGCATCGTGCCGTTGAAGGCGAAGCTGAGATCATCGAACTTCTTCGGCAGGAACGACGCGCTCTTGTTGATCTGGTGGAATTCGAGCCAGTCCTTCCATGCATCGAGCGGTTCCGACTGGACCAGTGCGGCGAGCTTGGGGATCGCGGCGGCATGATAGGCTGCGAACTGGCCCTGCTTGCCGAGCTGCGCCGCATCGAGCAGCGCGGCCCAGTCGATCCCCGGCGCCTTCTTTTCCAGATCGGCGCGGCTCCACAGCACCGCCGACCTGGTGAAGTCCTCGCTCTCGGCCCGGGTTGCATGCGCCTTGGCGATCTTGGTCTCGAGATCGAAGATCGTCTGCGCCTTGGCCTGCGCATCCGGATCGCCGGCGGCGGCGAGCATGTCGGCGATGTATTTCTTGTAGGCGCCGCGAATCTTGACCATCTCGGGGTCGGCCGAGAGGTAATATTCGCGCTCGGGCAGGCCGAGCCCGCCCTGGAGGATATAGGGCACCACGTCCTTGCCCGAGAGCGCCTGGGTCACGAAAATCCCGAACAAATTCTCGGTGAAGAAATTGGTCGCATTGAGCGGATCGACATCGGCGCGGATCTGGCTGCCGAGTACCGACGAAAGCTCTTTCTTGTCCTTGATCGCGGCGAAGCGGTTCAGATCCGGCTGGATCGGGGCGAGCCCCGCCTGCTCGATCGCGGCGGTATCGAGGAAGCCGTCATAGAGATTGCGGATGCGGCCCTGCGGCGTGTCGTCGGCCGCATCGGACTTGGCGATGTCCGCGATCAGGCCGCCGAGCTGCTTTTCGGTCTCGTCCGATGCGACGACAAAGCCGCCGATGCTCGCGCGGTCGGCCGGAATCGGAGTGTTCTTCATCCAGATACCGTCGGCATAGGCATAGAAGTCGTCGCCCGGCCTGACCGCGGTATCCATCCAGCCCTTCTGGATGCCGAGCCCGGTACCGGCCGCGGGGGCGACTTCGGTGCCCTTCTGGGTGCAGCCGATCGGCCCGGCCACGATGGTGGCGGTGCCGAGCAGCAGTGCGGCCAGGATGGATTTGCTCATGTCAGTCCCTTTTTATGCGCGGCCTGAAGCGCGTCGATCCGCGTGGCCGGTTTCAAACGCAACTGATAGGCCGCGCGAGTGAGAAGGCAAATTCCGCTCGTCGATAAAGCGATGATGTTGGTCGATGGGGCCGCAGCCTGAGGGTTACACATGTGACACTTGTCCCTTTAGGTGTAACCCATATCAAGCCATTGTTATTATTATGGAATATGCGGTTGGGGTGACACATCCGTGCATTTCCGCAGCGCCCTCCCTTCGCGCGGGGAATGCGCGGATATGAGGAGTGTCGAAGCGGAATCGAGGCCATCGCCGGATTATGGCAAGCGGTCGCGATGTAGGAAAATGGAAATTCCACCCTCGTCATCCTGAACTTGTTTCAGGATCCATTCTTCGGTTTGCCCGGTTCAAACGGATGCAAACCGATGGCCGCCGCCAAGCCGGCAAGCCTTTGCGCTTCAGGCGCGATGGATCCTGAAACAAGTTCAGGATGACGGTGTTGGATGGGTAGCAGCTACCCGCTTACCCAACTATCCGAAGCAATCCGCCCCCGCGTAGACCGCGCTGTCGCCCAGTTCTTCCTCGATCCGGATCAGCTGGTTGTACTTCGCGAGCCGGTCCGAGCGGGCGAGCGAGCCGGTCTTGATCATCCCGCAATTGGTCGCGACCGCGAGGTCGGCGATGGTCGAATCCTCGGTCTCGCCGGAACGGTGGCTCATCACCGCGGTATAGGCGTTGCGGTTCGCGAGGCTGACCGCCTCGAGCGTTTCGGTGAGCGTGCCGATCTGGTTGACCTTGATCAGGATCGAATTGGCGAGGCCCTTCTCGATCCCCAGCGCGAGGCGCGCCGGATTGGTGACGAACAGATCGTCGCCGACCAACTGGACCTTTTCGCCGATCAGCTCGGTCAGCGCCTTCCAGCCTTCGAAATCGTCCTCGGCCATGCCGTCCTCGATCGAGCGGATCGGATACTTCGCGCAGAGGTCGGCGTAATAGGCGGCCATCTCGTGCGGGGTGAGGATCTTGCCCTCGCCCGAAATATGGTACTTTCCGTCCTTGAAGAACTCGGTCGAGGCCGGATCGAGCGCGAGCATGACATCCTCGCCGGGACGGTAGCCGGCGGTCTCGATCGCCTGCATGATGTAATCGAGCGCGTCGGTGGTGCTGGCGATGTCGGGGGCGAAGCCGCCCTCGTCACCCACGCCGGTCGACAGGCCCTTGTCGTGCAGGGTCTTCTTCAGCGTGTGGAAGATCTCGGAGCCATAGCGCACCGCTTCGGCGATGCTCTCGGCGCCGACCGGCATGATCATGAATTCCTGGAAGTCGATCGGATTGTCGGCATGTTCGCCGCCGTTGATGATGTTCATCATCGGCACCGGCAGGACATGCGCCGAGACGCCGCCGACGTAGGAATAGAGCGGCAGGCCGCGCGCGCTGGCCGCGGCCTTGGCGACCGCGAGGCTGACCCCGAGGATCGCATTGGCGCCGAGCCGGCCCTTGTTCTCGGTCCCGTCGAGCGCGATCATCCCGAGATCGATCTCGCGCTGATCTTCCGCATCGAGGCCGAGCAGCAGGTCGGTGATCTCGCCGTTGACCGAATCGACCGCCTTGAGCACGCCCTTGCCGAGATAGCGGGCCTTGTCGCCATCGCGCAGTTCGACCGCCTCATGCGCCCCGGTCGAGGCGCCCGAGGGCACCATCGCGCGGCCGAAGCTGCCGTCTTCGAGCAGCACATCGACTTCCACCGTCGGGTTGCCGCGGCTGTCGAGAACTTCGCGGCCATGGATGTCAATGATTGCGGTCATGGTGAAATGGAACTCCCGATGGTAATGACCCGGCAGGAATTACGCTGTTACCGGGAAATGTGGACGCCCTAATCACCGGAACATTGGCAAGCAAGCCACGTTTCCTATCTACCCCAGGGGCGGGATATTCCCGCCCGCTATCGACTGCCTCCTTCCCGGAGGGTGAAAGGAAGAATCGCATGGCCAAAACTCCTGCAAAAGCCGCCCCGAAGAAGCCCGCCGCGCCGCGCGCGAAAGCTTCCGCCGCCAAGGCCCCGATCAAGTCCGTCAACACCGCGGCGGCCAAGGAGAAGTTCAGCAAGGCGCTCGACGATGCCAAGGCCGGCGCCGCCGCACTCGGCTCGGAGGCCCGCACCCGCGCCGAAGCCTATCGCGACCAGGCGGTCGCCAAGTCGAGCGACTGGGTCGACGAGGCCAAGGTCTATGGCGAACAGGCGAAGAAGAAGGCCGGCGAGCTGGCGGTCGAAGGCAAGACCCGGGCGAGCGATGCGCTGTCGGGCTTCGGCAAGCTGGTGTCCGACAATGCGGTCACGATCGACGATCGCTTCGGCGAGAAATACGGCGACTATGCCCGCACCGCATCGCGCAAGCTGCAGGAAACCGCGGCCAGGATCGACGCGAAGGAGATCGACGAACTGGGCGAGGATGCGCGTGAATTCGTGCGGAAGAGCCCTGCCCTCGCGGTCGGGATCGCAGCGGTCGCGGGCTTCTTCCTCGCGCGGCTGTTTTCCGGTTCGAACAAGGCGTAACGTCCCTTGACACAGGCGGCCGTGGACGGTTCACCCGGCTCCATGGCCGCTGACCGCTCCGAAGAATCCGAACCCGTTCTCGAAAGCGATCCGGAGACCGACGGTGAAAGCCCCGGTTCGCTGTTCGACGATGTCGGCGCACTGATCGAGGACGGGCGGACTTACGCCGAGGCCGAGCTGGCCTTCCAGAAGACCCGGCTCGCCTATATTCTGGATCATGCAAAGCGGGCCGCCCTGTTCAGCGGTATCGCGCTGGTGCTGGTGGTGCTCGCGATCGTCGTACTGGTGGTCGGGATCCTGATTTCGCTGATGCAGGTGATGACGCCGATTGCCGCGACGATGGTGACGATGTTCGGGCTGCTGCTGGTCGCGGGCCTGCTCGGAATGTTCGCGCAGCGCGCGATGCGCGGGATCAAACGCGCGTTCGAAAGCGAGAGCGATGGCTGATCTCGAACAGCAGCTGAAAGATGACCGCGCGCTCAGGAACACGGCGCGCGACCTGTTCCGGCGGGAGCTGGCGCATGTGCGGCGCGAAGCGCGGCCGGGCGCGATCGGCGAGCGGCTCGCCAACCGGGTCGGCGCGAAGGCCGACGCGGCGAGCGACGCGGCGGTCGATTTCGCCGGCAGTCATGGCAGGACGATCACAGCCGCGGCGATCGGCGCGCTCGCGGCGGCGGGGCTGTGGTTCGCGCGCAAGCCGATCGCGGAAAAGCTCCGCGAATGGCTCGGAAGAGATGCAGGGGATGGGGAAGAAGGTGAGGAAAACCCGAGATGAGTGATGCCAAGCGAACCACCCTGCGCGAGCGGATCGAGGCCGGACAGGCCCGGCAGGCGAAGCGCACCGGGCCCGCGAGCGGCCCGATCGACAAATTGACCGCGGTCGCGAAGGAGCATCCGCTGCTGGTGGTGCTGGGCGGGATCGCGGTCGGGGTCGCGGTCTCCACGCTGATCCCGCGCTCGCCCACGCGCCGGCTGAGCAGGAATGCGCTCGGTTTCCTGACCACCGTGGCGGAGCTAGGGATCGCCTATGGGCGGCAGGCGCTGGATGCCGCGGACGATGCCAGCCAGCCCACTCGCGAGCGGCTCGGCGATTTTGGCGGCTCGCTGCTCGATAGCGCGGGCAAATTGAAGGACAGGCTTGCGGCGACCCGCGACTAGCGGGCCCGGCGGGGCTTGCCACCCCGCCCCGAACCGTTATGGCAGAGGCGATATTGCACTGCACAAGGCGGAACCGATGGCCAATCAATTGTTGCACCTGGTGATGGGCGGGCGGGTCACCGATCCGCGGACGGTCGAGTTCCAGGACCTCAAGGACATCCACGTGGTGGGCTTCTACAACTCGCGCGCGGAAGCCGAAGAGGCATGGCGCGCGTGGGCGCAGCGCACGGTCGATGATGCCGAGATGAAATATGTCATCGTCCACCTGCACAAGCTGCTCGAGCCGGATTTGCCGCTGAGCTGAAGTTCGCTTGAGGTTGGCGAATTCCCCCTCTCCAAGCTTCGCTAGTCGCTATCGCGACAAGCTCCTCTATCCTCTCCCTCACGGGGGAGAGGATACGAAGGGTTGGCAACTTGTTGCCTGGCCGGAGTTGGAGAGGGGGCGAACCCGCTCCGTTCAGATGAATTCGATCTTGTCGACGAGGTAGAAGCGGTCGCCCGAAGGCACCGTCACTTCGACGTCTTCGCCGACCTTGCGCCCGATCAGCGCCTTGCCGAGCGGCGAGCTGTAGGAGATGCGGCCCTTGCGCGCGTCAGACTCGGTTACGCCGACGATCTGGTAGCGGTTGGGCTTGTCCTCCTCGTCCAGCAAGGTGACCGTGGCGCCGAAGATGATCCGGTCGCCCGAAAGCGAGGCCGGATCGATGATCTGCGCGCGGCTGACCTTGTCCTCGAGATCGGCGATGCTCGCCTCGACCTGGCCCTGACGTTCTTTCGCCGCGTGGTACTCGGCGTTTTCCGACAGATCGCCGTGCGCGCGCGCTTCCTCGATCGCATCGACGATCAGCGGGCGCTCCTGGCGCAGTGCATTCAGCTCGGCGGTCAGCATTTCATAGCCTTCCGCCAGCATCGGGAATTTTTCCATTCTACAACCCCGTGGCGTCTATCAAAGGGGCGCCCCGCCGTTCGAGAAAACCTTGCCTTCCGGTTTTCGCGAGGTTTTGCGAAAACCGGCCGGGTTCGGCGCTCGAATAGTGGGAGGACGCGCGTTCAGGAACTGTAATAGTCCTGAAGCGAGCGCACTTCAAGTTGGCTCGCTTTCAGGGCGGCGATCGCCCTCGCCACCGCATCGGATGCGGCGGCGGTGGTGTAATAAGGCAGTTTCATCTTCAACGCCGAAGCGCGGATCGATTGGGAGTCCTTCAGGCTCTGCCACCCTTCGGTGGTGTTGAAGATCAGCGCGACCTCGCCATCGACGATCTTGTCGACCACATGCGGACGGCCCTCGGCAACCTTGTTGACCCGTTCGACCGGGATCCCGCTTTCGGTGAGGAATTGCGCGGTGCCACCGGTTGCGATGATCGTGAAGCCCTGTTCGACCAGCAATCTCACGCCCGGCAGGATCACCTGCTTGTCGCTGTTCTTGACCGAGACGAACACGGTGCCGCCCGTCGGCAGGACCATCCCCGCCCCCAATTGCGCCTTGGCGAAGGCGATCGGGAAATCGGCATCGATCCCCATCACCTCGCCGGTCGATTTCATCTCGGGGCCGAGCACCGGATCGGTGCCGGGGAAGCGCGCGAACGGGAAAACCGCTTCTTTCACCGCCATGTAGGGCACATCGCGCTTGATCGGATCGAGCTCGGCCAGCTTCGTGCCCGCCATCACCCGCGCGGCCATCTTCGCGACCGGCTGCCCGATCGCCTTCGCGACGAACGGCACCGTGCGGCTCGCCCGCGGATTGACCTCGATCAGATAGACCTTGCCGTCCTTCACCGCGAACTGGATGTTCATCAGCCCCTTCACGCCCAACGCGATCGCCAGCGCTTCGGCCTGGCGCTCCATCTCCGCGACGATTTCCCGCGGCAGGCTGTAGGGGGGCAAGGTGCAGGCGCTGTCGCCTGAATGGACGCCGGCTTCCTCGATATGCTGCATGACGCCCGCGATCACGACCTGCTCGCCGTCGCACAGCGCATCGACGTCGCATTCGATCGCATCGCGCAGATACTGGTCGATCAGCACCGGGCTGTCGCCCGAGACGTTGACCGCGGTGGCGATGTAGTCGTCGAGCTGCGCTTCGCTATCCACGATCTGCATCGCGCGCCCGCCAAGCACGTAGCTCGGGCGCATCAGCACCGGATAGCCGATGCGGTTGGCCACCGCGACCGCCTCGTCGCGGCTGCGCGCGATTCCGTTGGCGGGCTGGAGCAGCTTGAGCTGGTTGACCAGCTTGGCGAAACGCTCGCGGTCTTCCGCGAGGTCGATCGCATCGGGCGACGTGCCGAGGATTGGAATCCCGGCATCTTCCAGCGCCTGCGCCAGCTTGAGCGGGGTCTGCCCGCCGAACTGCACGATCACACCCACCAGCGTGCCGTTCTGCTGTTCGACCCGCAGGATCTCGAGCACGTCCTCGGCGGTCAGCGGCTCGAAATAGAGCCGGTCGGACGTGTCGTAATCCGTAGAAACGGTCTCCGGATTGCAGTTTATCATGATGGTTTCGAAGCCATCTTCGGCCAGCGCAAAACATGCGTGGCAGCAGCAGTAATCGAATTCGATCCCCTGCCCGATCCGGTTCGGCCCGCCGCCGAGGATCACGATCTTCCGCCGGTCCGAAGGCTGCGCCTCATCCTCCGGCGCGCCGAAGCTCGGCGCTTCGTAGGTCGAATACATATAGGGCGTGACCGCCTCGAACTCGGCCGCGCAGCTGTCGATCCGCTTGAACACCGGATAGACGCCAAGCTTGTGGCGGAGCTTGCGGACTTCCTCTTCGCTGGTCGCGCCGGCCATCGCCCGCACCGCATCGTGCAGCAGGCCGGACCGGGTTGCCTGGGTCTCGCCCAGCCCGCCCGCGACATGGACCGACTGGACCGCCAGGGTCGCAAGGCGCTTGTCCGAAAAGCCCATCGCTTTCAGGCGGCGCAGGCCAGCCGCATCGACCGGCAGACCGTCGTGGCAGACGCGCTTTTCCTCCGCGATGATCTCGAAGATATGACGCAGGAACCACGGGTCGAAATGGGTAATCGCGTTCACTTCGTCGACCGTGAAGCCTTCGCGGAAGGCCTGCGCGATCTGGAGGATGCGGTCGGGCGTCTGGCGCGAAAGCGCGGCGGTGATCTGGTCGCGCCCGGCGCCTTCGAGCTCGAGCACGCGGTTGAAACCGTCGAGCCCGGTTTCGAGCCCGCGCAGCGCCTTCTGCAGGCTTTCCTTGAAGCTACGGCCGATCGCCATCACTTCGCCGACCGATTTCATCGCGGTCGACAGGGTCGGTTCGGCGCCCTTGAACTTCTCGAATGCGAAGCGCGGGATCTTGGTCACCACGTAATCGATCGTCGGCTCGAAGCTCGCCGGGGTCGCCCCGGTGATCTCGTTGAGCAATTCGTCGAGCGTGTAGCCGACCGCCAGCTTGGCCGCGACGCGCGCGATCGGGAAGCCGGTCGCCTTCGAAGCGAGGGCGGAAGACCGCGACACGCGCGGGTTCATCTCGATCACGATCAGGCGGCCATCCTTCGGATTGACCGCGAACTGTACGTTCGAACCGCCTGTTTCCACGCCGATCTCGCGCAGCACCGCGATGCTGGCGTTGCGCATGATCTGGTATTCCTTGTCGGTCAGCGTCAGCGCCGGCGCGACGGTGATGGAATCGCCGGTGTGGACGCCCATCGGATCGACGTTCTCGATCGAGCAGATGATGATGCAATTGTCCGCGCGGTCGCGGACCACCTCCATCTCGTATTCTTTCCACCCGAGGAGCGATTCCTCGATCAGGACCTCGGTGGTCGGCGATGCATCGAGGCCCGAGCGCACGATCGCTTCGAATTCGCCGCGGTTGTAGGCGATCCCGCCGCCGGTGCCGCCGAGGGTGAAGCTCGGGCGGATGATCGACGGCAGCCCGGTGCGTTCGAGCACCGCATAGGCCTCATCGACCGTATGCGCGACGCCGCTGCGCGCGCTTTCGAGCCCGATCTTGTCCATCGCCTCGCGGAACCGCTGGCGGTCTTCCGCCTTGTCGATCGCATCGGCATCGGCGCCGATCATCTGGACGCCGTATTTCTCAAGCGTGCCGTTCTCGAACAGAGCCAGCGCGCAGTTCAGCGCGGTCTGCCCGCCCATCGTCGGCAGCAGCGCATCGGGGCGCTCCTTCGCGATGATCTTGGCGACGATCTCGGGCGTGATCGGCTCCACGTAAGTGGCGTCGGCCATTTCCGGGTCGGTCATGATCGTCGCGGGGTTGGAGTTCACGAGGACCACGCGGTAGCCCTCCTCCTTCAGCGCCTTGATCGCCTGGGTGCCGGAATAGTCGAACTCGCAGGCCTGGCCGATGATGATCGGGCCGGCACCGATAACGAGGATCGAGGAGATGTCAGTGCGTTTGGGCATTTAGATAACCGCTGCCATAAGGCCCCTCACCCCCTTCAGGGGGAGAGGGGTTGGGGAGAGGGGGGACGCTTGCGAATGGCGAAACGTCACGGACCCACGCGAGAACGCGCGAAAGAGCTGCGAAAAAACATGACGGCGCCCGAGCAGGCGCTGTGGGCCATCGTCCGGGCGAAGCGCCTTGGCGGGGTCAAATTCGTCCGACAGACAGTACGCGCGCCGTTCATTCCCGACTTTGCAGCGCGTGCCGAGCGGCTGATTGTCGAACTGGATGGCGACACCCACTTCGCTCCCGGCGCGGAAGCCTATGACGCACGGCGAACTGCCCTGCTTGAAGATCAGGGCTGGCGGGTTCTGCGCATTCCCAACAATGAGGTGATGAGCAACCCCGACGGTGTCGCTCGGGCGATCCTGATCGCTTTGGGAAGAGATTTTGAATGACCTGAGCGCGGCCCCCCTCTCCCCGGCGCTTACGCGCCGACCCTCTCCCCCTGAAGGGGGTGAGGGGAAAGTAAGGGCTCGCGTCACTGGAGCATCCCCACGAACTTCTCGAATAGATAGAAGCTGTCCTGCGGCCCGGGGCTCGCCTCCGGATGGTACTGCACCCCGAACGCCTGCTTGCCCTTGATCGATATCCCGCAGTTCGAGCCATCGAACAGCGAGACATGCGTCTCCTCGACCGTGTCCGGCAGCGACGCATTATCGACCGCGAAGCCGTGGTTCATGCTGGTGATCTCGACCACGCCATCGCTGAGGCGCTTGACCGGATGGTTCGCGCCGCGGTGGCCCTGGTGCATCTTCGAGGTTTTCGCGCCCGCCGCGAGGCCGAGCATCTGGTGGCCGAGGCAGATCCCGAACACCGGCACATCGCGCTCCAGCAGGCCCTGGATCACCGGCACCGCATAGACCCCGGTCGCAGCCGGATCGCCCGGACCGTTCGACAGGAACACACCCTTCGGATCGAGCGCGAGGATATCGTCGAGCGCGGTCTCGGCAGGGACCACCGTCACCTTCGCACCGGCCTTCACCAGGTTGCGGAAGATGTTGTCCTTTGCGCCGTAATCGACCGCGACCACATGCGGGCGCTCGTCATAGGGCGAACGGCCGTAGCCCGCGCCGAGCTTCCACACGCCGCCTTCCCAGCCTTCGCCATGCGCGCGGCTGACCAGCTTGGCGAGGTCCATGCCCTCCAGCCCCGGCCAATTGCGCGCGCGCTCGATCAGCGCGGGAATGTCGAACTTGCCCGACGGCTCATGCGCGATCACCGCGTTGGGCGCGCCCTGCAGGCGGATGCGGCGGGTCAGCGCGCGGGTATCGACCCCGGCGAGGCCGATCTTGCCCTGCACATTGAGCCAGTCGCCGAAGGTGCCGGCGGAGCGGAAATTCGACGGGTCGGTCACATCCTCGCGCACCACGCAGCCGACCGCGCCTTCGACGATCGATTCCACGTCCTCGTCATTCGCGCCGACATTGCCGATATGCGGGAAGGTGAAGGTGATGATCTGCCCGGCATAGGACGGGTCGGTCATCGACTCCTGATAGCCGGTCATCGCGGTGTTGAAACAGACTTCGCCGACCGCGCTGCCGGTGGCACCAAAGCCGCGGCCCCAGACCAGGGTTCCGTCGGCAAGCACGAGGACTCCCGTCGCGCCTTTTGGTTGTGGCGCAGACGAAGAGGCGGGGTCGGCCATGAGGCGCTCCGTGTGAAAGGTTTTCGGCGATGTTCGCTAAGGCTCGGCGGCTAGACATGCATCCCGCCCCCGTCAACCTTTGGGGGAAAGAATGTTGCCATCATCGTGCCGCTTCCCCATCTGGGGCGCGAAACATCCACAGGAAAGTAGGCACGCATGCTCCGCGATACAATCAAGGCCGCACAGATCGCCGCGATGAAGGGCGGCGAGAAGGACCGCAGCGCCGCGGTCCGCCTGATCCTGGCCAAGATCAAGGACCGCGATATCGAGTTGCGCACCGGCACGGCGGCGACGGACGACGATGCGCTGGTGATCGACGTGCTGCAGAAAATGGCCAAGCAGCGCCGCGAATCGATCCAGATGTTCGAACAGGGCGGCCGCACCGAACTGGCCGAGCAGGAAAAGGGCGAGTTGGCGGTGATCGAGGAATTCCTCCCCGCCCAATTGGCCGACGCCGAGGTTGCGAGCCTGATCGACGGGATCAAGGCCGAAACCGGCGCGGAAAGCCTCAAGGACATGGGCAAGGTGATGGCGCTGCTGAAAGAGCGCCACGGGACCGAGATCGACATGTCGAGGGCGAGCGGGCTGGTGAAGGCGAGTTTCGGCTAAACTGCCGTGGGCAATTGCTAGGATAACCGCCCGCCCCCACTGGACCCGACTCCGGGCTTTTCGATAGACTGGCAGGCTATGCTGTCTCCGCAATGGCTCGATGAACTGCGCGCGCGCGTCACGCTGTCCAGCGTGATCCAGCGCACGACCAAGCTCATCAAGGCCGGGCGCGAGTGGAAGGCGTGCTGTCCATTCCACAATGAGAAAAGCCCCAGTTTCACCGTCAATGACGAGAAGGGCTTCTATCATTGCTTCGGCTGCGGCGCGCATGGTGACGTGATCCGCTGGATGACCGACCAGCGCGGGCTCAGTTTCATGGATGCGGTGAAGGAGCTGGCGTCGGAAGCCGGGCTGGAGGTCCCCGCCCCCGATCCGCGCGCGGCCGAACGGGCCGAGCGCCAGTCGGGCCTTCACGATGTGATGAGCGCGACCCAGGAATGGTTCAAGGCCTGCCTGATGGCGCCGGAGGGCGATCAGGCGCGCGCCTATCTGAAGCAGCGCGGGTTCGATGCGCATACGATCGAGCGGTTCGGCTTCGGCTATGCGCCCGAGGGGCGGCAGGCGCTGAAAGCGGCGATCGGCGAGCGCTATGAAGAGCGGGTGCTGATCGATGCCGGTCTGCGGATCGAGGTCGAGGGCAAGGAGCCCTATGACCGGTTCCGCGGCCGCCTGATGCTGCCGATCGAGGATCCGCGCGGGCGGATCGTCGGCTTCGGCGGTCGCATTCTCGACAATGCGAAGAAGGATGCGCCCAAATATCTGAATTCGCCCGACACGGCGTTGTTCGACAAGGGCCGCACACTCTACAACCTCAACCGCGCCGGGCCGATTGCGCGCCAGTCGGGCCGGATCGTGGTGGTCGAGGGCTATATGGACGTGATCGCGCTCGCTGCCGCCGGGATCGGCGAAGCGGTCGCGCCGATGGGCACCGCGCTGACCGAGCGCCAGCTGGAACTGCTGTGGCGGATGGTCGAGGTGCCGGTGCTGTGCTTCGATGGCGACGCTGCGGGCCAGCGCGCCGCAATGCGCGCCATTTCGCGCGCCCTGCCCCTGCTCCGCCCCGGCCATTCGCTCGGCATCGTGCGCCTGCCGGCCGGGCTCGATCCCGACGATCTGATCAAGCAGCGGGGCGCGGCGGCGATGGAGAAGCTGCTCGCCGCCCCGCACACATTGCTCGAGACGATCTGGGAGCACGAGCGCGATGCGCTGCCGCTCAAGACGCCGGAGGACAAGGCCGGCCTGCGCGCGCGGCTGATCGAGCAGGTCGAGCTGATCGCCGACAAGGACATCAAGTCGCTCTACCGCCGCGAATTGCTCGACAAATTCTACGGCTTCGCGTTCCCCAAGCGCGAATTCCAGCCCCGCCCGGCCAGGGGCGGCGGCAGGTTCGCGCCTGGCCCCGCCCCGCACCCGTCGCTCGATCCGCAGGCCAGGGACCGGCTCCAGGCCTTCGTTTCCGGAGGGTCGCGCGACCGGCTCGCGGCAGCGGTCGTCGCCGGCCTTGTGCGCCACCCGGAGATGATCGCCCGCCATGCCGAAGGGCTTGCGCGGCTCACGCCCGACGACCTCGCGTTCGCCGCTTCGATCGATGCACTGCTGGAATTCTCCGACAGGCTTGATTCCCCGGGCGAAATGACCATATCGCCCCCTGACAGCTTCGCACCGCAGTCGGACAAGGCACTCTATTCCTTCCTGTCGGAAGGCTCCGATCCGCAAGGCGCGCGCGAAGATCTGGCTGAAGCGGTTAGCCTGCTGGTCGAAAGGCCGGCACTCGAAGCCGCGCTCAGGGACGCCACACAAAGGTTCGAACAGACGTTCGAGCCGGCAGCTTTCGAAGAGCAGCAGAGGCTGCTGAAACGAAAGCTGGAATTTGAACGGCGACTCGGGCAAATGGCCAGCAAACGTGCCGCCCTACCGGCTAAGGAAACAGTACCCGCCGAGCCTTTCGACACGGCTCCGGACGCGGAAGAATTGGATTGAGCGACCTATGGCGTCAGAAAAAAAGAATGGTGGCAGCGACGGCAGTGATGATGCGCCGCTGATCGACCTCAACGATGCATCGATCAAGAAGCTGATCTCGAAGGCCAAGCGCCGGGGCTATATCACCTATGACGAGTTGAACGACGCCCTCCCGCAGGGTGAGATGTCGTCCGACCAGATCGAGGATATCCAGGCCGCGATCGCCGAGATGGGCGTGCAGATCGTCGAGAGCGACGAGGACGCCGAGAAGGACGAAGAAGACAACAACGCCGACGACACCGAGGCGCAGGAAGACGAAGGCCGGGCGATGCCCGAGTCGCCCAAGAAGGCGACCACGACCGAGCGCACCGACGATCCGGTGCGGATGTACCTGCGCGAGATGGGTGCGGTCGAGCTGCTCAGCCGCGAAGGCGAGATCGCGATCGCGAAGCGCATCGAAGCCGGCCGCGACACGATGATCCTCGGCCTGTGCGAAAGCCCGATCACCTTCCACGCGATCATCCAGTGGTCCGACGCGCTCAACAAGGAAGAGATGCAACTGCGCGAGATCCTCGATCTCGATGCGATGCTTTCGAAGGAGCCGCCCGCCGAGACGATGGTCGAAGGCGCCGAAGGCGAGGACAACGGCGAAATCAGCGAAGCCACCGCCGGCCCTTCCTACAAGGAAGAGGAAGACGTCGAGGAAGCCGAAGAGGAAACCGACGAGGACGATGAGGACGGCGAAGGCCGCCCCCGCCGCCGCGAAGAGGAGGAAGAGGAGGACAACACCCTCTCCCTCGCGCAGATGGAAGCGCAGCTGAAGCCGGCCGCGCTCGAGAAATTCGCGAATATCACCCAGCTGTTCAAGAAGTTCGAAAAGCTCCAGGCCGAGCGCGTCGATGCGCAGGGCAACGCCGAAGACTTCCCCGCCGCCAAGGAAAAGAAGTACGAGGCGCTGCGCGAACAGCTCACGGCCGAGGTCGAGAGCGTGCAGTTCCACGCGACCAAGATCGAATATCTGGTCGACAATCTCTATGCCTTCAACCGGCGCCTGACCGCGCTGGGCGGCCAGATGCTGCGGCTTGCCGAGCGTCACAAGGTCAAGCGCGGTGTGTTCCTCGACGAATATGTCGGGCACGAACTCGACGAAGCCTGGCTCGCCGGCATGGCGAAGAAGGACAAGTACTGGGCCCTGTTCGTCGAGAAGGAAGCCGAAGGCGTCGAACGCATCCGGGCCGAGATCGCCGACATCGCCGGCCAGACCGGTATGAGCCTGAACGAGTTCCGCCGGATCGTGAACATGGTCCAGAAGGGCGAGCGCGAGGCGCGTATCGCGAAGAAGGAGATGGTGGAAGCCAACCTCCGCCTGGTGATCTCGATCGCGAAGAAATACACCAACCGCGGGCTGCAGTTCCTGGATCTCATTCAGGAAGGCAACATCGGGCTGATGAAGGCGGTCGACAAGTTCGAATACCGCCGCGGCTACAAGTTCAGCACTTACGCCACCTGGTGGATCCGTCAGGCGATCACCCGTTCGATCGCCGATCAGGCCCGCACGATCCGCATCCCGGTCCATATGATCGAGACGATCAACAAGCTGGTCCGCACGAGCCGCCAGTTCCTCCACGAGCAGGGCCGTGAGCCCACGCCCGAGGAAATGGCCGAGCGGCTGAGCATGCCGCTCGAGAAGGTCCGCAAGGTGATGAAGATCGCCAAGGAGCCGATCTCCCTCGAAACGCCGATCGGCGACGAGGAAGACAGTCACCTCGGCGATTTCATCGAGGACAAGAACGCGGTCATCCCGGTGGATGCGGCGATCCAGTCGAACCTCAAGGAAACCGTCACCCGCGTGCTCGCCAGCCTCACCCCGCGCGAGGAACGCGTGCTGCGCATGCGCTTCGGCATCGGCATGAACACCGATCACACACTCGAGGAAGTCGGCCAGCAGTTCTCGGTCACCCGCGAACGCATCCGCCAGATCGAGGCGAAGGCGCTGCGCAAGCTCAAGCACCCGAGCCGCAGCCGCAAGATGCGCAGCTTCCTGGATCAGTGACGGCCCGCCGGCTGAGCTGAGACACTGAAAGGGCGGGGATTTCCCCGCCCTTTTTTGTTGCGCGCTAGGCCGCCCTCGCCCCGTCCGCTGCCTCGAACAGCGCGACCTGATCGGCGCGGGCCTTCCTGAAG
Organism: Candidatus Andeanibacterium colombiense; assembly: GCA_029202985.1. Classification (GTDB taxonomy): domain Bacteria; phylum Pseudomonadota; class Alphaproteobacteria; order Sphingomonadales; family Sphingomonadaceae; genus Andeanibacterium; species Andeanibacterium colombiense. Next base: position 451,741 of record CP119316.1, read on the forward strand.
GCCGGCCTCTCCGTCACCCGCGCGACATAGGCCTCGCTTTCCGGCCTGTCGCCCAATGCGCGGATCGAGGGGATCCGCAGCACGTCCGCCATCAGCAGGTCGGCGACGGTGAAGCGCCCGGCCGCGAGCCATTCGCGCGTCCCCAGCACGCGCTCCAGTTGGTCCAGGCGCATGTCGGTCCATCCGTCGAAGCCGTTCTTGCCCTCGTCCGACAAATTCAGGAACCACCACGGCAGGGTGACGATCTCGATCGAGTTGAGCGCGGCCATCGTCCATTCGAGCGTTTCGGCTTCACCGACCGGATCGAGCGGCATCAGGATTTCGCTTTTCCGCGCGAGGTGCAGCAGGCAGGCGCCGCTTTCGAATATCTTGATGTTCCCATCGTTGAGATAGGGGACCTGGCCGAACGGCTGACGTTCGAGATGGTTGGTCGCGCGGCCCTCGAACGGCACGGTCCGCACCTGATAATCGAGCCCAGCTTCCTCGCAGGCCCAGCGCAGCCGCAAATCGCGCACGAAGCCGCGCGGGCCTTCGGGCACCCAGTCATAGGTCCAGATCGTGAGGTCGGTCATCGTGGCAAGCCTCTCGTTTTGCTGTATCGCGCGAGGATGGCCCGGCTGATCCTGTTCAACAAGCCCTATGGCGTGCTCTCGCAATTCACCGATCGCGGCACCGAAACGGCCCGGCAGACGCTGTCCGGGTTCATCGCCGTGCCCGGCGTCTATCCCGCCGGGCGGCTCGACCGCGACAGCGAAGGGCTGCTGCTGCTGACCGACGACGGGCGGCTGCAGGCGCGGATCGCAGATCCGAAGTTCAAGCTGCCGAAGACTTATTGGGCCCAGGTCGAAGGCAACGCCGGCGAGGAGGAGCTCGCGAAGCTGCGCGCGGGCGTGCTGCTCAAGGACGGCCCGACCCGCCCGGCACAGGCCGAACGTATCGAGGATCCACAGCTATGGCCACGCGACCCGCCGATCCGGGTGCGCCAAAGCATTCCCGACGCCTGGATCGCACTGACGATCGCCGAGGGCCGCAACCGCCAGGTTCGGCGCATGACGGCGGCGGTCGGCCTGCCCACCTTGCGGCTCGTGCGCTGGCGCATCGGCGAGTGGACGCTGGACGGGATCGCGCCGGGCGAATGGCGCGAACTGGCGGTCTAGTCTTCCGGGTCGAAGGCGACGCAGCCCTGGCTGGCCAGCTCGGTCACCAGTGCGATCACCTCGGGGGACGCCGCCGGATCGACCGTGAGGCGGGTCTCGGCGCACAGGCGCTCGGCGAAAGCGGCGCAGTCGCCGGTGCAATCCGAGCCGACACCATCGGCGAACAGGACGACCCCCGCCCCTTCGCGGATGAAGCAGAAGCGGCTCGCGGGATTTCGTTGCAACGGCACTCCGTCCGCGACCAGCTCGCGCACATCCACCGGTTCTTCGGGCCGCCAGTCGATCTCGGGATATTTGGGCGTGCTGCTGTATTCGCCGAACCAGCGGGCAAATTCGTCGCGGTGGCCGAAATTCCCGGCCAGCGCGTGCAGCCGGTCCAGCGCCGACGCCGAAATCTCTCCGGGATTGGCCTGCCGCACCAGGTCGGGGTCTTCGTAGCGCTCGTCCTCCGCGGGCAGGTCTTGCGACGCTTCGGCCCAGCCCGCCAGCAGCTCCGCCCGCGAAGGCGCGCGGAAGCCGACCGAATAGGTCATACAGTCACCGCCCACCGCGATCCCGTCATGCGCGATGCCCGGCGGCAGGTAGAGCATGTCGCCCGGCTCGAGCACCCAGTCCTCGCGCTCCTCGAAATCGGCCAGCAGGCGCAATCCGTCGTTCCGCATCAGCGGGCTCGAGGCATCGCAATGCCCGCCGATCCGCCAGCGCCGCCGCCCGAGCCCCTGCACCAGGAACACGTCGTAGCGGTCGAAATGCGGCCCCACGCCGCCCCCATCGGCGGCATAGCTGACCATCACATCGTCGATCCGCCAGTCGGGCACGAAGCGGAACGGCTCGATCAGCGCGGCAACCTCCGGCACGTGCTGATCCACCGCCTGCACCAGCAGCGTCCAGTTCCGCGGGCCCAGCTGCCCGAAACGCCGTTCGGGAAGCGGTCCCTGCTCCACTGCCCATGCGCCGCGATCCTGAGTCACCAGGCGCGATTCGACGTCTTCCTCGCAAGCGAGCCCGGCAAGCTCTTCGGGTTCGAGCGGATTGGTCCATTCACGCCACGGATTGCGGATCAGGAGCGGCTGCTTCTGCCAATAGTCGCGCAGGAACGAGTCGATGTCGAAGCCGGAAAAGGCAGGAAAACCGTGATCGTCGCTCATGCCGCGCGTCTAGGAGTGGGCCAGGCGTGAGGCAAGATGTGCGCAGCTATCGTCGGATACCAAAAATGGACAGGAAATCCGATTATTACGCTTGACCCATTCGTTAATATCCATAAGCTCTCGGCAACAGCTAAAACACGCGACCAGGAGAGACTCTGAAAGTTTGGGCCGATGGGCGGCCCGGAGCGAGGGAGACTGTCCATGGAATTGACCGGAGTTCGAGTAGGCAAGAGGATGATCGGCACCGAGGCGCCGGTCACGATCGGCTGGGAGAACATCGGCCGTGTCGAAGGCGGGCCGGTAAAGCGGTTCATCTTCACCTGGTTTCAGCCCACGCTGTTCTTCGCGGCATTGCTGTTCTGGTACTACGTGCCCGATTCCGTCGCCAAGGCCTCGACCGGCTTCATGATCGCCTTCGGCACGAAGATCATCTTCCTGAGCCTCGAATGGGTAAGCCCGCGCTACAAGAGCTGGCGCCTCACCTGGAAGGAACTGATCAGCGACCTGTTCTATGTCGGGCTCGGCGCCACGATGCTCCGGATCGTCAGCAGCCACATCGGCAGCGGGCCGATGGTCGAAGCGGTCCAGAACTTCTTCCTGTGGGACAAGTTCGCCTGGTTCACCACCATGCCGCTGCTCGTCCAGGCGTTCCTGCTCTCGTTCATTTTCGATTTCGGCCAGTACTGGATGCATCGCGGGATGCACAACTGGTACCCGCTGTGGCTCGCCCATGCGCCGCATCACTACATCACCCAGCTCAACATCCAGAAGGGCGCGGTCGGCAACCCGGTCGAACTGTTCCTGATCGGCCTCGGCATCGGCGGGTTCTTCGACTTCCTGCCGCGCGCCGCACTGATCGCCGGCACACTCGGCCTCGCGGTCGGCACCTATCAGCATATCAACGTGCGCTTCAACTCGCCGCGCTGGTGGCGCTTCCTGTTCAACACCACCGAGCATCACAGCCTGCACCATTCGCAGGACTATGAAGCGACCCGCAGCAACTTCGCCGGGACCTGGATCATCATCGATCGCATGTTCGGCACCTGCGTCGATGGCGAAGCGGAAAAGTTGGGCATCGAAGGCGGCCGCCGGATGCCGGTCCACGAGACAATGCACTACACCTTCTCGGAGGGCTACAAGGCGGTGCGCCGCAGGGTCCGCCGGCTGCGCAAGCGCCTGCAGACCCAGCCGACCGCCGTGCCGGCCGAGTAGTCCGAATACCTGGCTTCAACCGGGACTTCGTCCCTCGACCCGACCGTCTTCCCTCGCCCCATCCCCGGGGCGAGGAGAGGAACTCTGCGCCTGCCGGGACCGGACATCATTCTGGAGAATACAAGTGAAGCTGCCGAACCTGCCCTACATCGACCGGATCTGGCGCGTTAAGGGATCGCTGCCGCTCGAAACCCCGCAGTCCGCCCAGGAAGTCTTCGGAAAGCTAACCCCGCTGTTCGGCGCCAAGGTCGGCGCGGACAGCACGAGCTATACCATCGACGGTGACACGCTGACCTACATCAACAAGAACCCCAACCCGCAGAACAAGCTCGCGACGTTCAACCGCGGCACGCTGCGGGTTGCCGATGACGGTTCGAGGCTGCTGTACGATGCAAGCAGCCCGGCTCTGCTGTTCTGCCTGCTCGCGCCTCTGCTGTTCCTCGCGTTCAGCCAGATCATGGTGAAGCACGACGCCTATATGAAGCCCACCCCCGCGGAAGCCGCCAAGGCGAAGGCGGAGCAGAAGAGGCTCGACGAGGCTCACTACAAGACGCCGATGAACCCGGTCGACAAATTCCTCGGCGCGCCCGCCCCCGAAAAGCCGAAGGACGACGACGGCCAGGGCAAGGGCGGCGGCAAAGGCGGCGGCAAGGGCGGCAAGGGCACGCCGACCATCGCGTACATCTACGCGGGCATCTTCGCCGCGATGTACGTCATCGGCCGTATCCTCGAGCCCTGGCTGCTCCGGCGGACCTTCCGCAAATACCTCGCGGGAGAGCCGGAGGTCGAAATCCACGGACATCCAGCCGAATAGAAGGCAGGTTTTGAAAGAGCCCCGACAGCTATCAAGGCGTCGGGGCTTTTCCGTAGAGGCTCAGCGCGCCTCGGGAATCCACACCGCGCCCTTGATATACTGGATCAGTCCATCGACATTCAGGATGTAGTGAATGTAGAATTCCACATCCACACTCACGCCGACCGGCACCGGGGTCATGCCTGAATAGCCTTTATCATCCAGCACTTCCTGCGACAGCGCTTTTATACCGGTGAAGCGGATCACGACGTTCGAAACGAAGCCGCCCTCGCCCGGAAAGAAGCCCTTGAAGATCACTTCCTCGCGGCAATATTCGTGGAAGAACGCATAGAACGCGCGGAAGGCGGGCTTGCCCTGGACGCGGAAGCCGGCGTTCTCCAACGCGAAATCGTCGGCGAAGAAACTCTCCAGCGTGTCGTAGTCGCGCGCGTTGAAGGCTTGGATGTAGCGGTGATAATCGGCTTCGGTCATGCGCGAGGTCACTAAAGCCTCTCTCTTGGGGATCAAAGCGCTTTTGCGGTGGCACCTTGGGGACCAAGTGCCTATGTGCGCGCCATGAAGATCGCCATCGCCTCGGACCACGCGGCTTTTGAACTCAAGGGACAGCTTGCGGGCTGGCTGCGCGAGCTGGGTCACGATGTGTCGGACCTCGGCCCCGACAGCACCGCGTCGGTCGATTATCCCGATTTCGGCTACAAGCTGGCCGAGCATCTCGCTGCCGGCAAGGCCGAGCGCGGGATCGCATTGTGCGGATCGGGTATCGGCATCTCGATCGCGGTCAACCGCAATCCGCATGTCCGCTGCGCGCTGGTGTCTGAACCGCTCTCGGCGAAACTGTCGCGCGAGCACAACGATGCCAATGTGATCGCGCTCGGCGCGCGGCTGACCGGCATCGACATGGCCAAGGCCTGTGTCGAAACCTTCCTCTCGACGCCCTTCGCGGGCGACCGTCATGCCCGGCGGGTCGAGAAACTCTCCAACCCACCGCAGGACTGATCCCGAACAATGAGCACCGCGCCCGCCGATAACGCGTCCGACGCCCTGCAGCACTTCTGGCACGATACGCTGGAACAGGCCGATCCCGAGATATTCTCGGCGATCCAGCAGGAACTGGGCCGCCAGCGCCACAAGATTGAGCTGATCGCGAGCGAGAACATCGTGTCGCCGGCGGTACTCGAGGCGACCGGGTCGGTGTTCACCAACAAATATGCCGAGGGCTATCCTGGCCGCCGCTATTACGGCGGCTGCGAATACGCCGACATCGTCGAGAACCTCGCGATCGAGCGGGCGAAGAAACTGTTCGGCTGCCAGTTCGCCAACGTCCAGCCCAACAGCGGCAGCCAGATGAACCAGGCGGTGTTCCTCGCGCTGCTCAATCCGGGCGACACCTTCATGGGCCTCAGCCTCGCCGCGGGCGGCCATTTGACCCACGGTTCGCCGGTCAACATGAGCGGCAAGTGGTTCAATGTCGTGCCTTATGGCGTGCGCGAGGAAGACCAGCTGCTCGATATGGACGAGATCGCCCGCCTCGCGCGCGAGCACAAGCCGAAGCTGATCATCGCCGGCGCGACCGCCTATCCCCGCCATTGGGACTTCGCCGCCTTCCGCGCGATCGCGGACGAGGTCGGCGCCTATCTGCTGGTGGACATGTCGCACTTTTCCGGCCTGGTTGCCGGCGGTGCGCATCCGCACCCCTTCCCCCACGCCCATGTCGTGACCACGACCACTCACAAGAGCCTGCGCGGCCCGCGGTCGGGCGTTATCCTGTGGAACGACGAGGACCTGACCAAGAAATTCAACATGGCGGTGTTTCCCGGCCTTCAGGGTGGACCGCTGATGCATGTGATCGCCGCCAAGGCGGTCGCGTTCCAAGAGGCGCTGCGCCCCGAATTCCGTACCTATGCCGCGCGGATCGTCGAGAATGCCAAGGCGCTTGCCGCCAGCCTCGCCGAGAACGGCTTGCGCTGCGTTTCGGGCGGGACGGACAACCATCTGATGCTGGTCGATCTGACTGCCGCTGGCGTGACCGGCAAGGCCGCCGAGGTCGGGCTCGACCGTGCCTCGTTGACCTGCAACAAGAATGCGATCCCGTTCGATCCGCTGCCGCCGACCAAGACTTCGGGCGTGCGCCTCGGCACGCCGGCGGGCACCACCCGCGGGTTCGGCCCGGCCGAGTTCCGCGTGGTCGGCGAGTTGATCGCGCAAGTGATCGAAGGCATGCGCCGCAATGGCGACGAAGGCGATGCGCAGGTGGAAGCAGCCGTCCGCCGCCGCGTCGAGGAATTGTGCGAGGCATTTCCAGTGTATCCAGGGAGGTAAGCGATGAGCGGACCGGATAAAGGCGATGATCTGATCGACAACATCACTGCCGATGTGAAGGACATGGCCAGGGAAGGCCTCGGCCATCCCGGTAGCAAGCAGGTGATCACCGGCGGTCTGGTCGGCGCGGCGGCGGGCATGGTCCTGCCGGTCGTGACCTGGCCGCTCGGCCTGATCGCGGGCGTGGGCTTCATGTTGTGGCACCGGAACAAGAAGTAAGCTTCGATGCGCTGCCCGTTTTGCGCCCATGACGATTCGCAGGTCAAGGACTCGCGCCCGACGGAAGACAACACCGCGATCCGCCGCCGCCGCCAGTGCGAAAGCTGCGGCGCGCGCTTCACCACTTTCGAGCGGGTGCAGCTGCGCGACATCACCGTGGTCAAGAGCGACGACAGCCGCGAGGCCTTCGACCGCGACAAGATCGAACGCTCGGTCGCCCTCGCCTGCCGCAAGCGCGGCGTCGCGCAGGAAAGGCTCGACCAGTTGGTCTCGGGTATCCAGCGCCAGGTCGAAACCCTCGGCGACGGCGAGATCCCCTCGGCGCGGATCGGCGAAATGGTGATGGACGGGCTGCGCCAGCTCGACAGCGTCGCCTATATCCGCTTTGCCTCGGTCTATCGCGACTTCTCCGAAGCGCGGGACTTCGAGGAATTCGCCAGTTCGGTGCGGGACATTGCCCGGGACTGACGCAAACCCCGGCACACCGGTGATCGTGCTCGTGCGCCCCCAGCTGGGCGAGAACATCGGCAAGGCCGCGCGCGCAATGCTCAATTTCGGGCTGACCGAGATGCGCCTGGTCTCCCCGCGCGACGGTTGGCCCAATCCGTCGGCCGGCCCGGCCGCCTCGGGCGCGGACGGTGTGCTCGAACAGGCCCGCGTGTTCGAGACGGTCGCCGAAGCGGTCGCCGACTGCGCGCATGTCTATGCGACCACCGTGCGCAAGCGCGGAGTGACCAAGCCGGTGCTGACGCCCGAGGTCGCCGCGCGCGAGATCGCCGGCAATCCGGCGCGCAGCGCGATCCTGTTCGGACCCGAGCGTTCGGGGCTTGAGACCGAAGACGTCGCCCTCGCCCGCGCGATTCTGACCGTGCCGATCAATCCCGCATTCGCCTCGCTCAACCTCGCCCAGGCGGTGATCCTGGTCGCCTACGAATGGTCGAAGCACCGCGACCTCGCGATGCCGCCGCGCGAGGAACTGCTGCCGCCCGCTCCGCAGGAAGAACTCGAAGGGCTGATCGGCCATTTCGAGCAATTGCTTGAACCGAGAGACTACTTCTTCCCCCACAGCCGAGCCGAAACCGCGCGGCTGACCTTGCGAAATGTCCTGACCAAGCCCGGCTGGAACCATCTCGAAGTGCGGACCATGCGCGGGGTACTGTCCGCGCTGGCGCGGACTGGAAGAAAGCCCCGGGACTGATACAAATTAGTACAGGGCCTTATTTGAACTCTCCCGACAATCCGTTATCTTTCGGTGTAAATTGGGATTGGAGAGGACCATGAGACTTACCGCCACACTTGCCGTATTGCTGTTGACGACGACAGTGAGCGTTTCCGCAGCGGACGAGAAAGCACCGGTGGACAAGAAGGACAAGGTGATCTGCAGGACCGATAAAATGACCGGTTCCCGCACCCGGGTCCGTCGCACCTGCATGACCCGTGCTCAATGGGACGATCTGGCAGCCAAGACCAAGAAGGGCCTCGACGAGTTCAACGGTTCGGCGGCGGGCGGAACCAACTCTGCCTGGAATCCCTCGAACGGCCCGGGCTAGGAAGTCCGTCCTCTCCGCCATTGACTTTCTGCCGATGAGCGGCCAATGGCGCGGCTCACTTTGAAGCCGCCGGGGATTCTCCGGCGGTTTTCGATTGGCCCCGCACCCCGGTGAAGCGGCGGCCGCGATGGATGAAAGATCCATCGGTGCGACCCGGGTTCAAGCGTCAGCCATTCGAATTGTTCGGGGGCGATGCAGCAAATTGGAGACGACTTATGTCGAAGCGTAAAAGCGCCAAGCACAAACTCGACCGCCGCATGGGCGAGAACATCTGGGGCCGCCCGTCGAGCCCCGTCAACCGCCGTTCCTACGGGCCGGGCCAGCACGGCCAGCGCCGCAAGGGCAAAATGTCCGACTTCGGCCTGCAGCTGCGCGCGAAGCAGAAGCTCAAGGGCTATTACGGCGACGTGACCGAGAAGCAGTTCAAGGCGACCTACAAGGCCGCCGCGAGCATGAAGGGCGATACAGGCCAGAACCTGATCGGCCTGCTCGAGCAGCGCCTCGACATGGTGGTCTACCGCGCCAAGTTCGCGCCGACCATCTTCGCCGCGCGCCAGATCGTCAGCCACGGCCACATCCGCGTCAACGGCGTGAAGTGCAACATCGCCTCGCGCCGCGTGGTTGTGGGCGACATCATCAGCCTCGGCGCCAAGGCCAAGGATATGGCCCTGATCGCCGAAGCCCAGAGCCTTCCCGAGCGCGACATTCCGGACTACGTAGCGACCGATGGCACCGACAAGGTGACCTTCGCCCGCGTCCCGAAGCTCGACGAAGTGCCCTACCCGGTCACGATGGAACCAAACCTGGTCGTCGAGTTCTACTCGCGCTGATCGGTTCGCCGAATTCGAGATACGAAAGGGCGGTCCTTCGCGCGAAGGGCCGCCCTTTTCGTTTAGAGATAGTCGCGGCGGAAGTCGCCCGCGAAATTCGCAAACCGCCCTTCCGCGATCGCGTCGCGCATGCCCGCCATCAGTTGCTGGTAGAAGCTTAGATTGTGCTCGGTCAGCAACACCGCGCCAAGGATCTCGCCTGCCTTGATCAAATGGTGGAGATAGGCGCGCGAATAGGTCGCACAGGTCGGGCAGGCGCAGCGCGGATCGACCGGGCCGGTGTCTTCCGCGTGTTTTGCGTTACGCAGGTTCAGCGGGCCGTTCCAGGTGAAGGCCTGCCCGTTACGGCCCGAGCGGGTCGGCAGCACGCAGTCGAACATATCGACCCCGCGCTCGACCGCGCCGACCAGATCGTCGGGCTTGCCGACGCCCATCAGGTAGCGGGGCGCGTCTACCGGCAGTTGCCCGGGCGCGAAATCGAGCGTGGCGAACATCGCCTCCTGCCCCTCGCCCACCGCGAGCCCGCCGATCGCATAGCCGTCGAAGCCGATTTCGCGCAGGGCCTGCGCGCTGTGGAGCCGCAGGTCCTGGTCGAGCGCGCCCTGCTGGATCCCGAACAATGCCGCGACCGAGGCATGCTCATGCCCACTGTCGAAGCCGTCGCGGCTGCGCTTCGCCCAGCGCATGCTCATCTCCATCGACTTGGCGATCGCGTCGCGGCTCTGGTCGGCGCGCGGGCATTCGTCGAAGGCCATCACGATGCTGGAGCCGAGCAGACGCTGGATCTCCATCGAACGCTCCGGCGTGAGCATGTGGCGCGAACCGTCGATATGGCTGGCGAAGGCGACGCCTTCCTCGGTGATCTTGCGCAGATCCGACAGGCTCATCACCTGATAGCCGCCGCTGTCGGTCAGGATCGGGCGGTCCCAGTTCATGAATTTGTGAAGCCCGCCGAGCCGCGCCATCCGCTCCGCGCCCGGGCGGAGCATCAGATGATAGGTGTTGCCGAGGATGATGTCGGCCCCGGTCGCCCGCACTGCTTCCGGCTTCATCGCCTTGACCGTGGCGGCGGTGCCGACCGGCATGAACGCAGGCGTGCGGATTGCGCCGCGCTGCATCGCGATGGTGCCGGTGCGCGCCTTGCCGTCGGTGGCGGAGATGGTGAAGGAGAAGCGGGTCATCGCGTCCCCTTGCCGACGAGGCGGGTCAAAGTCGAGCGTCAGAAGCCATAGAGCAGCGTGAAGCGCGACAGCGTATCGGTCGACACCGAGCGGGCGAGCGGATCGCTGTCGTAATCGAGCTTGAACGAGAAGCGGGTCGAGAGATGCTTGCTGACCTTCGCCTCGAGCCCGGTGGTGAGCGTCACCGTGGTGTTGTTGGCATCGACCAGCACCGCCGCCCGACTGCCGGTTTCGGCGACCATGTTGGTGTCCTGCGTCAGCTTGAGCCGGTCGGTGATCTGCCAGTCGAAATCGAGCGCGGCCAAGCCCGCAAGCCGGCTATCGCTGCTGCCATCGACATTGACCGTGCTGCGATAGGCGGGGCCGAGCTGCGCCGAGAGGCTGATGCGCTTGCGGTCGATCAGCTTGTAACCGAGCCCACCCGATATCGCATAGCGGTCGAGGAAACCCTGAAACCGGTCGCGGTCGTATTGCGCAAGGCCATAGGCGAACAGACCATCGTCGATCTGGAAACGCGGCTCATAGGACGCGAAGACCTGTTCGCGCGAAGTGACGCCGTTGGAGCGCTGGTAGTCGAGGCTGGCTCGCAATTTGTGGCTCCAGTCGATCCCCTTGCGGTTGAGCTCGAGGCCAATCGCGATGCCCGTATTGTTGCTGTTGCCGGAGGACTGGAACGCGCCGACCTCGCCCTTCCCCGACCAGTTCCGGAACAACCCGGCCGAGCGGACCTGGGCCTCGCGCTTCTTCGCTGCTTCTTCGGCAAGCCGCCTCAGGCCGCCGTCGAAATCGGCCTTCAAAGCATCGAGTTCGTCGCCATCATCCGGATTGGTGCTTTTCGCGATCTCGATCACCGTCGCGACCTTCTTGGCATCGCCTGTGGCGATCGCGGCATCGACCATCGCGCGCACCGGCTGCGGCAGTTCCGCCAGCGCGGGCGACGAACCGGCGGCCAAAACAGCCGCGAATACAGCGAAGTATCTGCCAGCGTCCTTCATGACAGAGAACGCCTAGCCGCTCAGTCGCGCAGGCGCCACCCGGTACGGAAGATGAATGCGATGACCGCGACGCAGAGCACGACGAAACCGAGGGTGCAGGCGAGCGAGAGCGCGATCGGCACGTCCGAGCTGCCGGTGAAGCACCAGCGCAACCCGTTGATCAGATAGAACACCGGGTTGAACTGGGCGACCGTGCGCCAGGGCTCGGCCAGCATCTTCACCGAGTAGAAGGTCCCGCCAAGGAAGGTCAGCGGGGTAAGGATCAGCATCGGGATGATCGAGAGCTTCTCGAACCCGTCGGCCCAGATTCCGAGAATGAAGCCGAACAGCGAGAAGGCCGCCGCGACCAGCACGACATAGCCAGCGGCATAGACCGGATGGGCGATCGAATAATCGACGAACACGCGCGCGGTGATCAGGATGATCGACGCGATGATCAGCGATTTCATTGCCGCCGCGCCGACGAAGCCAATCAGCGTCTCGGCCACGCCCACCGGCGCGCTCAGCAGCTCATAGATCGCGCCGGTGAAGCGCGGCATGTAAATGCCGAAGCTGGCGTTAGAGGTGCTTTCGCTGAGCAGCGTCAGCATGATCAGCCCGGGGACGATGAACGCCCCGTAGGACGCTCCGCCGAACTGGCTCGGGTCCATCCGGCTGCCGATCGCGGCGCCGAACACCACAATGTAGAGCGAGGTCGTCAGCACCGGCGAGAGGATCGAGCCGAACACCGTGCGGAAGAACCGCATCAATTCGTTGGTCAGGATCGACCAGGCACCCCGAAGATTCATGCAACGATCCCTTCGCGGCCTTCGACCAGATCGACAAAGATGTCCTCGAGGCTCGATTCCCTCGTGACGATCCCTTCGAAGCCGATCCCGGCGGCGACCACCGCCTTGACCAGATCGGCGGCGGCGCGCTTTCCTTCGCCTTCCGCCCCGCGATAGACCAGCGTGCGGTTTTCCTCTTCCAGCACCAGGTGCCATTGCGCCAGCGAGGACGGAATTTCGGCGAGCGGCTCGCTCAGCGTGATGCGCGCCTCGCTCCGCCCGAGCTTGGCCATGATCGCGTCCTTGTCGTCCACCAGCAGCAGTTTGCCCTTGTTGATCACCCCTACCCGGTCAGCCATTTCCTGGGCCTCCTCGATGTAATGGGTGGTCAGGATGATCGTGGTCCCCGCATCGCGCAACGCGCCGATCTGCTTCCACATATCGCGCCGCAATTCGACATCGACCCCGGCGGTCGGCTCGTCGAGGAACAGCAGCTCGGGATCGTGACTCAGCGCCTTGGCGATCATCACGCGGCGCTTCATCCCGCCCGAAAGCTCACGGATTTTCGCGTCGCGCTTGTCCCACAGCGACAGCGAGCGCAGCACTTCCTCGATCCGCTTCGGATCGGGTGCACAGCCGAACATGCCGCGCGAATATTTCACCGAATGCTCGACCTGGGCGAACATGTCGAAGCTCAGTTCCTGCGGCACCAGCCCGATCCGCCGGCGGACCTTGCGCCACTGGCGCTGCGTATCGACGCCGAAGGCCTCGATCGTTCCGCCGCTCGGCCGCAGCAATCCGCAGACCGCGCCGATCAGCGTGGTCTTGCCCGCGCCATTGGGCCCGAGCAGCGCGAAAATTTCACCCTTGCGGATCTGAAGATCGACCCCGTCGAGCGCCTTGAGGCCGCTCTTGTAGGTCTTCGACAGCCCCCTGATGTCGACAATCGTATCACTCACGGGGTGGGAGATCGGTTGCCCAAGCCGGGATTGCAAGCCGGTACCCCGCTAAGAATTTTTTCCCGGCAGCAGGAGCGACGAATCCCCGTAGGAATAGAACCGGTATTCCTTCGTGATCGCATGCGCATAGACCGCCTGCATCCGCTCCAGCCCCATCAGCGCGCTTACCAGCATGAACAGGGTCGATTTGGGCAGATGGAAATTGGTCATTAGCCCGTCGACCGCCCTGAAGCGATAGCCGGGGGTGATGAAGATCGAGGTGTCGCCGGCGAAGGCGTGGATCTTGCCACTGTCATCAGCGGCGCTTTCGAGCAGGCGGAGCGAGGTGGTGCCGACCGCGATTATCCGCCCGCCGGCCGCGCGCGCCGCGTTGAGGCGCCTGGCGGTGTCCGGGTCGATCTCGCCCCATTCCGCATGCATCGCATGGTCGAGCGTGTCCTCGGCCTTCACCGGCAGGAATGTGCCAGCGCCGACATGGAGGGTCAGCGTCTCGCGCTTTACGCCCGCTTCGTCGAGTGCGGCGATCAGCTCCGGCGTGAAGTGGAGCGCAGCGGTCGGAGCGGCGACCGCGCCATCCTTATCCGCAAACATCGTCTGGTAATCGGCCTTGTCCGCTTCGTCCGTCGGGCGCTTGCCGGCGATATAGGGCGGCAGCGGCATCCGGCCCGCGCGTTCCAGCAGCATTTCAACCGGCTCCGCGCCGGCGAAGGCGAGCGTCCAGCTGCCATCGGGATGGCGTTGCTCGGAGATGGCCGAGACGCCGTTCGCGAACGCGATCTCATCGCCCTCGTGCAGCCGCCTTCCGTTGCGGATGAAGGCCTGCCAACGCCTGAGGTCGATCCGCTTGTGGAGTGTCGCACCGATCCGGGCTTCGCCCCGTATGCCTTCGAGCTGCGCCGGGATCACCCGCGTATCGTTGAACACCAGCACGTCGTCCGCGCGAAGCAAGTTCGGCAGATCGCGAACGAGCCGGTCTTCGAACGGCGCATCACCAGCGGCCAGCAACAATCGCGCCGAATCGCGCGGACGCACTGGACGCAGGGCAATCCGCTCAGGCGGAAGCTCGAAATCGAAGAGGTCGACGCGCATAGCCCCTAGCGCCCGTGGCGCCATGCCTGCCAGCTTTAGTTGCCGGCCGCCTTGAGATCGTCGAGCGAGATCGGCTTGCTGTCGGCGACCGGAGCCGGCATCGGCGGCGGGGCCTTGTGGTCCGACGCCATCGACGCCTGAAGGATCTTGGTCGGGTTCGTAGGCGGCTCGCCGCGCTCGATCGCATCGACCGCGTCCATCCCGGCGATCACGCGGCCCATGTTGGTATATTTCCGGTCGAGTCCGAGGCGCGGATAGAACACGATGAAGAACTGGCTGTTGGCCGAATCCTCGCCCTGCGCGCGCGCCATCGAGACCGTACCGCGCACATGCGGCATCGGATTGAATTCCTGCTTGAGATCCGGCAGCTGCGATCCGCCCTGCCCGGTTCCGGTCGGGTCGCCGGTCTGCGCCATGAAGCCGTCGATCACGCGGTGGAAGATCACCCCGTCATAGAAGCCCTGCCTGGTCAGCGTCTTGATCCGCTCGATATGGTTGGGCGCCCAGTCCGGCATCAGGCGAATGATCACCCGTTTGCCATTCGACAGATCGAGCACCAGCTCGTCCTCCGGATCGTTGGCGAGGTTGAAATCGACCGGCTTGTAGAGCCGCGCCGGGGCGGCTTCCTGGGTCGCGGCCAAGGCCGCGGCCGCGGTCTTTTCCGCCTGCGCGTTCTCTTGCTTCGGCGGCGGGCCGGACGGCTGCTGCTGCGCGAAGGCGGGCTGGCTAACGAGCGTCAGGGCAAGCACCGCGACAATCAGGCGTTTCTTCATGGAAGATGCAGTTCTTTCGATCTTTTCGGGCCGCCGTGTAGCCGCGCCGGACTGTCGGTTCAATGAACGATCGCACTCAGCCCGCGGCGGAGTGCTCTGACGCGCAGGGCTAAGCCGTATCCTTGACCGGAATCAAGGCGAAACCGCCCGCCGCGTGCGAGGCCGCGCCGAATCCCGCGGAGAACCGAAATGACACCCGAAATCGAGGCGAAGATCCTCGCGCTGCTCGACCAGCATCGCATCATGACCATCGCGACCCTGCGCGCCGACGGCTGGCCCCAGGCGACGACTGTCGGCTACGTCAGCGAGGGGCTGACGTTATGGTTCCTGTGTGGGCTCGACAGCCAGAAGGCGGTGAACCTGCTGCGCGACAGCCGGGTGTCGATCACGATCGACCACGATACGCCCGACATGCTCGCGATCACCGGCCTTTCGCTGGCCGCGCATGCGGTGGAGGTGCGCGATTCCGCTGAAGCGGCCCGGGTCATCGGGCGGTTGCCGGGGAAATACCCGGAGGCTGCCGCGGCGCCGCCCTTCCCGATGCCGACGCCCGAGCAGGTGCGGGTGTTCAAAGTAACCCCGATCATGATCTCGGTGCTCGACTATACCAAAGGGTTCGGCCACGCCGAACTGGTCAGGTGCTGACGGAAGGGTTCAGAAATCGCCGCGGCGTCCGAGCCGCTCGACCCGCGCGATCACTTCGTCGCGGACCGCCGGGCTGACAAAAGGCGCGATGTCACCGCCGAACAGCGCGATTTCCTTGACCAGCTTCGAAGCGATCGGCTGCAACCCCACGTCGGCCATCAGGAACACGGTCTCGATATTGGGATTGAGCTGCTGGTTCATGCCGGCCATCTGGAATTCGTATTCGAAGTCCGCCACCGCGCGCAGGCCCCGCACGATCACCGCCGCGCGCTGGTTTTCGGCGAATTTCATCAGCAGCGCGTTGAACCCGACCACCTCGACATTGGTGAGGCCAAGCGCCGCGACTTCCCGCGCGACCATCGCGAGGCGCTCGTCGGGCGCGAACATCGGGTCTTTCGCCGGATTGGTGGTGACGCCCACGATCAGGCGATCGACCAGCTTCGCCCCGCGCCGGATGATGTCGGCATGGCCGAGCGTGATCGGGTCGAACGTGCCTGGATAGATGCCGATGCGTTCCGACATAAGGCCCCCTTAGTGGTCCCGCTCGACGATATAGTGCGCGATCGCGCGGAGCAAATCGGCCTCGGGCCCGTGACTGGCGAGGTGACCCACCGCCTGCTCCACCAGCGCCTGTGCCTGGCCGCGCGCCCGGTCGGGGCCGAGCAATGAGACGAAGGTCTGTTTGCCCTGCGCATCGTCCTTGCGCAGCGCCTTGCCGGCGAGCGCCTCGTCGCCTTCATGGTCGAGCAGATCGTCGGCGATCTGGAACGCAAGGCCGATGTCGCGGGCATAATTGCGCAAATGGACCCTGCCCTCCTGCGCGACATGGCCGAGGATCGCGCCCATCTCGACCGCCGCGCCGAGCAGGGCCCCGGTCTTGAGCTGTTGCAGCCGGGTGATTGTGTGCAGGTCGAAGGTCTCGGCCTCGGCGACGATGTCCATCATCTGACCGCCGGCCATGCCTTCGTGCCCGCTCGCCCTGGCCAGCGTCGCGACCAGTTCGGCGCGGGTGAACGGATCCCCGCCCATGTTGGGATCGGAGAGGATTTCGAACGCCAGCGCGTGGAGCGAATCCCCGGCGAGCACCGCGGTCGCCTCGTCGAAGGCCTTGTGAACGGTGGGCTTGCCCCGGCGCAGATCGTCGTCGTCCATGCAAGGGAGATCGTCGTGGATCAGCGAATAGACGTGGATCGATTCGATCGCGGTGCCGGCGCGCACCGCGAGCGCGCGATCGACCCCGTAAAGCTCGGCGGTCGCGGCCAGCAGCAGCGGGCGCAGGCGCTTGCCCGCCCCGATCGTCGCATAGCGCATCGCCTCGACGAGCCGCCTGCGGGCATCCTCGGGGACCGGCAGCAGATTGTCGAACGCAGCGTCAATATCCTCGGCGATGCGGTCCATGCCGCGCGCAAGCACACCATCGACGACGCCGGTGATCGCCATTTCGCTCAATTGTCCCGGTCGGGGTCGAGCGGCACGGCGCCCGCAGGCTTGCCGTCATTGCCGGCGACGATCTTCTCGATCCGCGCCTGTGCCGCATCGAGCCGGGCCTGGCAGTGCTTCCGCAGTGCTTCGCCCCGCTCGTAGAGCGTAAGCGATTCGTCGAGCGGCACTTCGCCCCCTTCGAGCCTGCGGACCACATCCTCGAGCGCGCGCAGCGCATCTTCGAAGTTCATCGCGGCAATGTTTTCGGCGGTTTCGTCCATCGGGCCAAGCAATGGCGGGGACAAGCCGCAGGGTCAAGCATGCCAAAGCCCTTGGGGGGCTAGCGATGCGCGCAAGCCCCCGCTAAGGGCCGCTCATGTCCCAGATCACTCCCGAAATCGTGGCTGAGCATGGCCTCAGCCCGTCCGAATACCAGACCATCCTCGACCGGATGGGCCGCGAGCCCAATCTGGTGGAACTCGGCATCTTCTCGGTGATGTGGAGCGAGCATTGTTCGTACAAGAGCTCGCGTCTGCATCTGAAGAAGCTGCCGACCAAGGCGCCGTGGGTGATCTGCGGCCCGGGCGAGAACGCGGGCGTGATCGATATCGGCGACGGGCAGGCGGCGATCTTCAAGATGGAGAGCCACAACCACCCGAGCTACATCGAACCCTACCAGGGCGCGGCGACCGGCGTCGGCGGAATCCTGCGTGACGTGTTCACGATGGGCGCGCGGCCGGTGGCCAATATGAACGCGCTGCGCTTCGGGCGGCCCGATCATCCGAAGATGAAGCACCTCGTGAAGGGTGTGGTGGAGGGGATCGGCGGCTACGGCAATTGCGTCGGCGTGCCGACGGTCGGCGGCGAGACCAATTTCCACAAGGCTTATGACGGCAACATCCTGGTCAACGCGATGACCGTGGGCGTAGCCGAGCAGAACAAGATCTTCTATTCGGCCGCGACCGGACTCGGCAATCCGATCGTCTATGTCGGCTCGAAGACCGGCCGCGACGGGATCCACGGTGCGACGATGGCCTCGGCCGATTTCGGCGAGGATTCCGATGCCAAGCGCCCGACGGTTCAGGTGGGCGATCCGTTTACCGAGAAGCTGCTGATCGAGGCCTGCCTCGAACTGATGGCGACCGACGCGATCGTCGCGATCCAGGACATGGGCGCGGCCGGCTTGACCTCGAGCTCGGTCGAGATGGCGAGCAAGGGCGGCGCCGGCATCCGGCTAAACATGAACATGGTGCCCTGCCGCGAGACCGGCATGACTCCTTACGAGATGATGCTGTCGGAATCGCAGGAGCGGATGCTGATGGTGCTCAAGCCCGGCAAGGAGCCGATGGCTGAAGCGATCTTCACCAAGTGGGAACTCGATTTCGCGGTGATCGGCGAAGTCACTGACACCGGCCACATGGTACTCGAATTCGACGGCGAAGTGGTGTGCGACATTCCGCTCGGCCCGCTGGCAGACGATGCGCCCGAATACGACCGCCCGTCGATGCCGAAGGACGAATACCGCGCCTGGGCGAAGATCGCCCCGCTGATCGACGTGCCCGAAAGCACCGATATCGGCGCAGATCTGCTCAAGCTCATGGGTTCGCCCGATCTCGCGAGCCGCGCATGGATCTGGCAGCAATACGACAGCCAGGTCGGTGCCGACACGCTCCAGCTGTCGGGCGGCGATGCGGCGGTGGTGCGGGTCCACGGGACGCCCAAGGCGCTCGCGATCACCACCGATTGCACCCCGCGCTATTGCTATGCCAATCCCTATGAAGGCGGCAAGCAGGCGATCGCCGAAGCCTGGCGCAACCTCTGTGCGGTCGGCGCGCGGCCGCTCGCGGTGACCAATTGCCTTAATTTCGGCAATCCCGAACGGCCCGAGATCATGGCCCAGTTCACCGGCTGCCTCGAAGGCATGAGCGAGGCCTGCATCGCGCTCGACTTCCCGATCGTGAGCGGAAACGTGTCGCTCTACAACGAGAGCAAGGCGACCGGTGGCGGCTCGGCGATCCTCCCGACTCCGGCGATCGGCGGGGTCGGGATCCTCGACGATTCAAGCAAGATGGCGACGATCGCGTTCAAGGCCGAGGGCCAGGCGATCGTGGTGCTCGGCAGCAATCCGGTCGAAACCGTCGATCGGGACGATTCGGTCGGCGAGATCGGCGGCGCCCTCGGGCAGTCGCTGTGGCTGCGCGAGATCGGCGGGCTCGAAGCCGGCCTTCCTCCGGTGGTCGATCTTCAGCGCGAGCGCGCCAATGGCGAATTCGTCCGCCGCTTGATCGACCAGGGCAGCGTCACCGCGGTCCACGACATTTCCGATGGCGGAGCCGCGGTCGCATTGGCCGAAATGGCGCTGGCCGGAAACCTCGGCGCGACCGTTCTCACGGTCGGGAACGCCACGCTCGACGCGTTCGGGGAAGATCAGGGCCGCTACATCGTGACCCTGCCGTGGCTGGACGGCGCAAGCTGGGATGCGTTCAAGGCCGAAGCCGACGCTGCTGGGGTCGTTGCATCCTGGATCGGCGGAACCGGTGGCAACCGGATCCTGTGGACCGACGGCGAGGATAGTCCGGTCGCCGACGTCCCGCTCGCAGCCCTGCGCGAAGCGAGCGTCAGCTTCTTCCGCGACTGGATGGAAGGCTGAACTCAAGCTGGACGCCCCGGACCTGTTCCCGGGGTGACGGCACGGTTTAGGCTGCCGCCTGTTGCCCGAGAATATCGTAGGGATCGACGCCGTGTGCGCGCCAGATGCGGTGGACGTCCTGATAGTGCCGCGCCGGGGTGATATTGAGCTTCGCCCGCACCTCCGCCAACGGCAGCGGCAGGATTTCGCGCACCGCCAGTTCCGCCAACCGCGGGCACGCCTTGCCGAGCCGCTGCCCTTCCCGCACCGCCGCGAAGATCGGCGACTTGGGGGCTTCCTTGCGGATTTCCCACGCGCCGGCATAGGCGATCAGCAGATGCGCGGGCGACGGCTGCTGACTGTAGGTGAAAGCGAGCACGCATTGTTCGCCGAGCGCGTCGCGGCCGTAGCCGGTGAGGACGTGCAGCAGATCGTGCGTGTCGCGGATACGGTGGAGATAGAGGCCGAACTGGTCCTCATAGCGCGGTCGATCGGCCAGGAAGCCCTCGAATTCGTCGACCAGCCCCTGTGCGGTCAGCTCTTCGCTTTCCATGAAATCGCAATAGGCGTGGGCAACGCTGCCCTCCGGCATCCGCCGAAGCGCCGCGTGATCGTCGAGGATCGCCGGCAGCGACGGCTCGCTGGCGATGATCCGTTGGCCGCGTTCGCCCGCGAGGAACGCGTTGGCGGCGGCCGGCATGCCTTTCCACGGAAGCGATTCGAAGATGTGGAACACCTCGCCGGTGTTTTCCTTGTCCTTCACCAGCTCACGGAAATGGCGCCACGCCTTGAGCGGACGATAGCGCGTGCGATCGCGGCGCGGGTCCATCACCGGCAGTTCCAGGGTGGAACGAGCATGGGTTTCAAACGCCGGCGCGGTCGCGATCTCACGGGAAAAGGATAGCATGTCCATGCAGGGGATATCGCAACTACTGACATTGATGTCAATAAGCGTCAGCCGGGATCCGCGCTCTTGATCTGGAACGGCTGGAACTCACAGGTCTCCGCATTGGTCAGCAGATAGATGACGTCGCGATTGACCGCCTGCCGGTCGAGCGCGACCGCCACGCCCATGTACTCCGCGGCATAATCGAGATCGCCCGGGCGCAGATTGCGCGGCAGACCGTATTTCACGTAGGTGTGATCGAACATCTCGATGCTCTCGGCATGGAGATACCAGCTCTTGCCCCAGGCCGACTGTTTCAGCGTCGCATTGGGCAAGCTCGGCAGGCAGGGCGGCGCCTGCGCCGGTGCTTCCTGCGCGGCCAGGATCAGCAGGGCGGCAAGAACCATCAGCCTTTTACCCATTCGCTCTGCGGGATGCCGAGCAGTTCGAGGATCGCGGTCAGATCCCCCCGGTCGATCCAGCCATTGGCGGCGGCGCGCGCCTTGGGCTTCGCGCGATAGGCGACGCCGTAAGTGGCCGCCTCGAGCATCGGGATGTCGTTGGCGCCGTCCCCGGTCGCGAGTGAGATCGCGTCGGCGCCGAGTTGCTCCAGTTCCTCCAGCAGTACCGCCCGCTTAACGCTGCTGTCCGTGATCGGGCCGACCAGCCCGCCGGTCAGCGTGCTCTCGACGACTTCGAGCCGGTTCGCGACCACGCGTTCAAAGCCGAGCATTTCGGCCACCGGATCGGCAAACTGATGGAACCCGCCGGTAACCAGCACGGTCTTGCAGCCCTTGCTCTTGAGCGTCTCGACCAGCGTCTTCGCGCCGGCCATCGGCTTGATCCGAGTGGCGAGGCATTCGGCGATCTTGCTGTCGGACAGATCCTTCAGCAGCAGCACCCGTTCGCGGAGCGCACTTTCGAAATCGAGTTCACCCTGCATCGCCCGTTCGGTGATCGCGGCGATCTGCGGCTTGAGGCCGGCGAAATCGGCGAGTTCATCGATGCATTCCTGGCCGATCATGGTTGAATCCATGTCCGACACGAACAGATGCGGGATGCCGAAAGTGGCGTCGGAGACGATCAGGTCGGACGGCTGGAAATGCACGTCGAGCACCCGCGCGAGCGTCGCCGCGTCGCCTGCTGGCAGCATCAGTTCGAGCACCTGGCTGCAGAATTCGAGCATCTCGGCCTGCGCGATCCGCAGCCCTTCGGCTTCCAGCGCGGCGGTCGCGGCATCAAGTCTTGCCGAAAGCGTGGCGGGGTCTGCTATCAGGCGGGCAATGAGCAACGGGGAAACTCCAACGAAAGAGCTCGCGCTCATCGCAGGGCCGACCGCGAGCGGCAAGAGCGATCTGGCGGTCCGGCTCGCGCTTGCGCTGGAACAGCGCGGCCGCCGGGGCGTGGTAGTCAATGCCGACAGCGCGCAGGTCTACGCCGACCTCGCGGTGCTGAGCGCGCGGCCGTCCGAAGCCGAGATGCGCGGGGTCGAACACCGCCTATTCGGCGCATGGGACGGCGCGGAAAGCTGCTCCGCGGCCGATTGGGCAGCCGCGGCGAAGCACGCAATCGCGGCGATCCAGGCCGAAGGCGCGGTGCCGATCCTGGTCGGCGGAACCGGCCTCTATATCCGCACCTTGCTCGACGGGATCGCGCCGGTGCCGGCGATCGATCCCGCCGTGCGCGACGCTGTGCGCGCCCTGCCCGTCGCCGAAGCCTATGCCGCCCTGCAGGCCGAGGATCCCGACCGCGCGGCCGCACTCAATCCCGCCGACACCACCCGCATCGCCCGTTCGCTCGAAGTGGTGCGCTCCACCGGCAAGCCGCTCGCTTACTGGCAGGAGCAGCGCGAAGGCGGGATCGGTGGCGAGGTGGCGCTCCATCCGGCGGTGCTCCTCCCGCCGCGCGAAGAAATCTACCGCCGCTGCGATGCACGTTTCGCCCGGATGCTCGACACGGGCGCGGTCGGGGAAGTCGAAGCGCTGCTCGCCCGCGATCTCGATCCCGCCCTGCCCGTCATGCGCGCGATCGGGGTGCCCGAGATCGCCGCGCTGATCCGCGGAGAAATCACCCGCGAACAGGCGATCGGACGCGGCGCGCAGGCGACACGAAATTACGCCAAGCGGCAATATACCTGGGCGCGGCACCAGTTTTCGGGCGATTGGAACCGGTTTGCATCACACGATTCCGATATTTCGACCTATTTTGAAAGATTATTACTCATTTAACCGTTGACGCGTTACAAACGATCCCGTAGCAGCCTCCCCAAGCCGAGGTCGTAACGACCCGCGCAAGTTTGGAGAGGCGACCCGGCGCAGCCTACTGCGCCGGGTCGGTTTTTTTAAGGCAACTGGCCGGCGCAGCCTACTGCGCCGGGTCGGTTTTTTAAGGAGGCAGGAAGGCTTAAAAGCCCCCGCCCAGCATCGATACGCAGGAGGACCGAAGCCGCATAGCGGCCGGTCGAGGAACGAAGGAATTCAACGTGGCCGAAGAAAAAAGCGGCGCGGCAATCTTGGTCGAAAGTCTGGTTCGCCAGGGTGTCGAATATGTGTTCGGCTATCCCGGCGGCGCGGTGCTGCCGATCTATGACGAGCTGTTCACCGACCAGCGCATCCGCCACATCCTCGTCCGGCACGAAGCCGGCGCGGCCCATGCGGCCGAAGGCTATGCCCGTTCGACCGGCAAGCCCGGCGTCGTGCTGGTCACCTCTGGCCCGGGTGCGACCAATGCCGTCACCGGCATTGCAGATGCCTTCATGGATTCGATTCCGATGGTCGTCATCACCGGCCAGGTCGCGACCAATCTGATCGGCTCGGACGCGTTCCAGGAAGCCGATACGATCGGCATCACCCGCCACTGCACCAAGCACAACTATCTGGTGAAGGATCCTCAGGAACTCGCCGCGACGCTCGACGAGGCGTTCCAGATCGCCACCACCGGCCGTCCGGGCCCGGTTTTGGTCGACATTCCCAAGAATGTGCAGGTCGCCCTCGCCAGCTGGCATGACGGCGAAATCCAGCGCAAGATCCGCTACGCGCCGAACCTGGCCGGTAGCATCGACGAGATCGCCGAGGCGGTCGACCTGATCGCCAATGCCAAGCGGCCGCTGTTCTATACGGGCGGCGGCGTCATCAACTCGGGCCCGCGCGCGACCGAACTGCTGCGCCAGTTTCAGGAACTGACCGGCGCTCCCGTCACCAGCACGCTGATGGGCCTGGGCGCCTTCCCGCATGACCATGCCGACTGGCTCGGGATGCTCGGGATGCACGGCACCTATGAGGCCAATCTGGCGATGAACCGGTGCGATGTGATGATCAACATCGGTGCGCGCTTCGACGATCGGGTTACCGGGCGGCTCGATGCATTCTCGCCTGACTCGACCAAGATCCACGTCGATATCGATCGCTCGTCGATCAACAAGATCATCCCGGTCGATCTCGGCATCGTCGGCGATTGCGCGACCGTGCTCGAGCAATTGATCGCCGTTTGGGGCAGCCGCAAGCCGGCCGACATCTCCGCGTGGAAGGCGCAGGTCGAGGAATGGCGCGGCAAACAGAGCCTCGCCTATCCGGCGCAGAGCAAAGCCGGCGGGATCATGCCGCAGTACGCGATCGAGCGGCTCCATGCGCTCACCCGCAGCCATGACCCGATAATCACCACCGAGGTCGGCCAGCACCAGATGTGGGCCGCGCAATATTTCGGTTTCGACAAGCCGAACAAGTGGCTCACGAGCGGCGGTCTTGGCACGATGGGCTACGGCCTGCCCGCCGCGATCGGCGCGCAGCTCGGCAATCCAGGCACGCTGGTGATCGACATCGCCGGCGAAGCCTCGATCCAGATGAACATCCAGGAGCTCGGCACCGCCAGCCAGTTCCGCCTGCCGGTGAAGGTGTTCATCCTCAACAACGAATACATGGGCATGGTCCGCCAGTGGCAGGAACTGACCTATGAAAGCCGCTATTCGAACAGCTATTCCGACAGCCTGCCCGATTTCGTGCGGCTGGCCGAGGCTTACGGCTGGAAGGGCATCCGGATCGAAGACCAGGCGGATCTCGACGCCGGGATTCAGGAAATGATCGCTTATGACGGGCCGGTGATCGTCGATTGCCGGGTCGCGCAGGATGCGAACTGCTTCCCGATGATCCCCTCGGGCGCGGCCCATACCGAAATGCTGCTCTATGGCGACATGGTCGCGGGCACGATGGACGACGAAGCGAAGGCATTGGTCTGATGGCCGTCTCGGGTGAGATCGGGCTTGTGCTACTGGTGCTAGTCGCACTTTACTGCATCGTGCAGGCAATCCGTGATTTCCGTCGCAAGCAATACGTATGGTCGGCACTCGCGCTAGGATGCTTTGGCATATTGGCGGCGATGCCATTTCCAACCCATTCCGTGACTATTGATCTACCAAGGCCCTCAAAATGAAAATCCAACGGCAAGCCGGCGAACGGCACGTCCTCACCATCCTGGTCGATAACGAAGCGGGCATACTGGCGAAGATCGCCGGCCTGTTCACCGCGCGCGGCTATAATATCGACAGCCTGACCGTGGCCGATATCTCGGACAACCACGCGATCAGCCGGATCACCATCGTCACCAACGGGCCTCCTGCCGTGATCGACCAGATCCACGCCCAGCTCGAACGGCTGGTGCCGGTGCACAAGGTGATCGACCTTTCCGAAGCCGGCCCGCATGTCGAGCGCGAGCTGGCGCTGATCAAGGTATCCGGCAAGGGCGACAACCGGGTCGAGGCCTTGCGCCTGGCCGATGTGTTCCGCGCCAAGGTGGTCGATACCACCACCGCGAGCTTCATTTTCGAACTCACCGGTCCGCCCGACAAGATCGACAGCTTCGTTACGCTGATGCGCGAGCTGGGGCTGGTCGAGGTCGGCCGTACCGGCGTGGTCGGGATGCTGCGCGGCCCGGAAGGGCTTTAAGGCTTGCCTCACCGCCTCTGCGGTTGCAGAGGCCCTGCCAAATTCTTTGGCCATATTTGACGGCCCGCGCGGCTTGCGGGCGACGGACTGACAGGAAGAAGAACAATGAAAGTCTATTACGACGCCGATGCGGACCTGAACCTGGTCACCGGCAAGAACATCGCGATCGTCGGCTACGGCAGCCAAGGCCACGCCCATGCGCAGAATTTGCGCGACAGCGGCGTCAAGAACGTCGCGATCGCGCTGCGCCCCGGCTCGGCCTCGGCCAAGAAGGCCGAAGGCGCCGGGTTCACCGTGATGAGCAACAAGGAAGCGGCCGGATGGGCCGACATATTGATGATCCTCGCGCCGGACGAGCACCAGGCCGCGATCTGGGAGAACGATCTCAAGGGCAACATGAAGCAGGGCGCCGCGCTCGCCTTCGCCCACGGGCTCAACATCCACTTCGGCCTGATCGAAGCCCCGGAAGACATCGACGTGATCATGATCGCGCCGAAGGGCCCGGGCCACACCGTCCGCGGCGAATATGTGAAGGGTGGCGGTGTGCCGTGCCTGATCGCGGTCCATCAGGATGCCAGCGGCAACGCCCATGACGTGGCCCTCGCCTATGCGAGCGGCGTCGGCGGCGGCCGCTCGGGCGTGATCGAAACCAACTTCAAGGAAGAATGCGAAACCGATCTGTTCGGCGAGCAGGCAGTCCTCTGCGGCGGCATCACCCACCTGATCCAGGCCGGGTTCGAAACGCTGGTCGAAGCCGGCTACGCCCCCGAAATGGCCTATTTCGAGTGCCTCCACGAAACCAAGCTGATCGTCGACCTGCTGTATGAAGGCGGCATCGCCAACATGCGCTACTCGATCTCGAACACCGCCGAATATGGCGACATCACTTCGGGCCCGCGCGTGATCACCGAAGAGACCAAGTGGGAAATGAAGAAGATCCTCGAAGACATCCAGTCGGGTCGCTTCGTGAAGAACTTCGTGCTCGACAACCGCGCCGGCCAGCCCGAGCTGAAGGCCGCCCGCAAGGCCGCCGCCGCGCACCCGATCGAACAGACCGGCGCCCGCCTGCGTGCGATGATGCCGTGGATCGGCGCGAACAAGCTGGTCGACACGACGAAGAACTGAGAGTGGGGGTCAGCCCCCTCTCCGCCTCCGGCTAGATCCCTGCGGGATCAACCCTCCGTATCCTCTCCCCCGCGGGGGAGAGGATAGCAGGGCTTGCCGCTTCAGCGGCTAGCGACGCTTGGAGAGGGGGCCCGGGGGTTAACGATAGACAACGTCAACCAGCCGCGCCAAACTGGCTCCCGAAGATTCCTTCACCTCGGGAGACCCCACAATGCGTAAGCTTCCTATCGCTCTCGCCGCAACCGTCGGCGCGGCGCTCCTTTCGGTCGGCACCGTCTATGCCCAGGGCGGCCCCGCTCCGCAGCCGCCCGGCAAGCCCGATCCCGCGCTGGTCACCGCCGGCAATTACACGATCGACGGCGGCCACAGCCAGGTGCTCTTCACCTATGAGCACTTCGGCCTGACCAGCAACATGGGCCTCGCTTCGGGTGCGACCGGTTCGCTCACGCTCGATCCGGCGGCTCCGGCCAATGCCAAGCTCTCGGTCGATGTGCCGATCTCCACGATCCACACCACCATCGCCGCGCTCGACGAGGAATTCCAGGCCAAGGCATGGTTCGACGCCGCGACCTATCCGACCGCCCATTTCGAATCGACCAAGGTCACCGTCAACGGCACCTCGGCGACGATCGACGGCAATCTGACGATCAAGGGTATCACCAAGCCCGCGACGATCAACGCGACCTTCGCCGCTGCGGGCACCAACCCGTTCTCGAAGAAGGAAACCGTGGCGTTCAAGGGCAGCGCCGCGATCAAGCGCAGCGATTTCGGCCTCGGCAACGCCGTGCCGCTGGTCGCCGACAAGGTCGATCTGCTGATCACGGTCGGCTTCGAAAAGTCGTAATAATCCGCGTCATTGCGAGCGTAGCGAAGCAATCCAGAGCCGGTCAAACCGCCCTGGATTGCTTCGTCGGCTCCGCCTCCTCGCAATGACGACTTGTTTTTTACCCCGCTATCGGCCATCTGGCGTCTCGATGACGAACCGCTCGATCCTGATCCTGCTTCGACTTACGCGCCCTTAGGCGCGTCTTTTGCCATGCGCGCGGCGCAGGGCACCCCGCCTAAGGGCTCTTCAGACCACCGGTAAAACAACAGGCGCGAAGGCTTTGCCGTGCGCGCCCAAGTCTCTAAGGCGAATACCCATGTCGATGCTCAAGGATCCGAGCCAGAAATATCGCCCCTTCCCGCAGGTCCCGATCACGGACCGGCAGTGGCCCTCCCGCACCATCACCGCACCGCCGCGCTGGCTCTCGACCGATCTGCGGGACGGCAACCAGTCGATCATCGATCCGATGGACGCGGTGAAGAAGAACCGCTTCTTCGATATGCTGGTCGAGGTCGGCCTGAAGGAAATCGAAGTCGGCTTCCCCGCCGCGGGCAAAACCGAGTTCGACTTCATCCAGTCGCTCGTCCAGGGCGGCCGCATCCCGGACGATGTGATCGTCCAGGTGCTGACCCAGTCGCGCGAGGATCTGATCCGCACCAGCTTCGAGAGCCTGCAGGGCGCGAAGCAGGCGATCGTCCATCTCTACAATGCGGTCAGCCCCGCATGGCGCGACATCGTGTTCCGCATGAGCCGCGACGAAGTGCGCGAAATCGCGGTCAGCGGCGCCAAGCTGCTGCGTGACGAGGCGGCCAGGCGCCCCGACACCGACTGGTATTTCGAATACAGCCCCGAGACCTTCAGCACCGCCGAGCTCGATTTCAGCCTCGAGGTCTGCGAAGCGGTGATGGATGTGCTGCAGCCGACCGAGGACCACAAATTGATCCTCAACCTGCCGGCGACGGTCGAAGCGGCAACGCCCAACATCTATGCCGACCAGATCGAGTATTTCTGCCGCAACCTGCCGCGCCGCAACACGGTCGCGGTCAGCCTGCACACGCATAACGACCGCGGCACCGGGGTCGCCGCGGCCGAACTGGGCCTGATGGCCGGCGCCGACCGCGTCGAAGGCTGCCTGTTCGGCAATGGCGAGCGCACCGGCAATTGCTGCCTGGTGACGGTCGGGCTCAATATGTACACGCAGGGCGTCGATCCGGGCCTCGATTTCTCGGACATCGATGCGATCATCGAGACGGTCGAATATTGCAACCAGATCCCGGTCCACCAGCGCCATCCCTATGGCGGCGAGCTGGTGTTTACCGCCTTCTCGGGTAGCCATCAGGACGCGATCAAGAAGGGCTTCGAAGCACAGGGCCAGCGCAACGACCAATTGTGGCGCGTGCCGTACCTGCCGATCGACCCGCACGATCTGGGGCGCGATTACGAAGCGGTGATCCGGGTCAATTCGCAGTCCGGCAAAGGCGGCTTCGCCTGGGTGCTCGAGCAGGACCAGGGGCTTAAACTGCCCAAGCGGCTGCAGGCCGATTTCTCCAAGCACGTCCAGCGCATCGCCGACGAATTGGGCCGCGAGCTTAATGCCGCCGACATCTGGCAGGTGTTCCGCGAGAGCTATTTCATCAAAGTCGACAAGCGCCGCTTCCGCTTGGTCGATTACGACGAAGGCCGGGCCGCGGACGGCGATCGGGTGTTCACCGGCACGATCGAGGTCGACGGCGTCGCGCAGAGCGTCTCGGGCCGTGGCAAGGGCCTGATCTCGTCGGTGCTCGCAACGCTGAAGGATGCGTTCGGGGTCGAACTCGAGGTGCGCGACTATTCCGAACACGCGCTCAGCACCGGCACCAATGCCCAGGCGGCAGCCTATCTCGAATGCGCATTGCCCGACGGCCGCGTGGTCTGGGGTGTCGGGATCGACGAAGACGTCGCCTCGGCCAGCGTCCGCGCAATCCTCAGCGCCGCCAACGGCGCGACGCGCGAGGGATGAAACGGCTCCTCGCCCTCATCGTCCTGCCGGCGCTGCTCCTCGGGGCATGCCAGCTGCGCAAGACCGACGAGGGCGAGGACCGGGCGCGGATCCATGCGCTGCTGGTATCCTACGGCAGCACGCTCGACGCGCGCGATTTCGACGGGTTCGCGAACCTGTTCGCAAAGGACGGGGTCTATATCGCCGGGACCGGCAAGGGGGTGAGCGGAAGGGACGCCGGCGCGATGATGCGACAGGTGTTCACCGAGAATGCGCTCGGCTTCAAGGATCCGGCCGCGCATGTCTTCTTCAACGAAGTCGTGACGCTCGACGATCTCGACCATGCCCATGCGACATCGATGTCGCTCTACTTGGTACCGGGCGCGGACAACCGCCCGGCCCCGGCTATGATGGCGCGCTATGAGGACAGGCTGGTGCGCGAAGGCGGCGCGTGGAAGTTCGCGAGCCGCAAGGTGATCAGCCTGATTCCCGCTCCGCCGAAGAAATAGCTAAGCTCTCCCGATAATCGAGTCGGGAGAGAGAAATGATCTATCGCGCCGTTCTGGCTGCCGCGTTGCTGGCCACGCCCATCGCAGCCCACGCCGCAGACAACCAGCCACCGCTCGAACAGCGGGTCCAGCAGCTCGAAGCCAGGCTGCAGAAGGCCGAGGACACGCTCGCGATCGAGCGGGTGATCGGCGATTACGCCAAGTTCCTCGATGCGCAGGATTTCAACGCATACACTGCGCTGTTCGCGCAAAACGGCACATGGCAGACGGGCAAGTCGATCCGCAACGGGCCGGCCGAAATCATGGAGATGCTGGTCCGCTTCTTCGGAACCACGACTACGGACTTCACCGGATCCTACCACCTAACCTCGAATGTGGAGGTCGATGTGGACGGCGATCATGCGAAAGCGCGCTCGCGCTATCTGCTCTTGATGCGCGGCGAAGGCGGTGCGCCAACCCCAATGCTCGCCGGGCGTTATGAGGACGAATTCGTGCGCGAAAACGGCGCGTGGAAGATCCTGCATCGCGTCGATTACAACGTCACGCCGACCTCCGAGGAATGGGCCAAGGTCATCAGCGCGCAGCCGGAGGTGAAGCGGAAAAGCCCCTGAACCTCGTCATTGCGAGGGGCAAAGCCCCGCGGCAATCCAGAGCCTATCTCACGCCGCCCTGGATTGCTTCGCTACGCTCGTAATGACGCAGCATTACTTCAGATATTTGTCGTACCAAGCCAGCCAGCGCTTCATCCGGTCGAGGATATAGCTCGGCCGCACGAAGTGATGATACTGGTCCGGGTAGATCACCAGCTCGCTGTCGATCCCCTGGCTCTTGAGCGCCTGGTACATCTGCTCGCTCGCCAGCGTCGGCACGTTCACATCCGCCCCGCCGACCATGTAGAGCGTCGGGGTCTTGATCCGGTCGGCATGGAGGAACGGGTAGGAGTTCCTGATCCAGACATCGAGGTTCTTCCAAGGCACGCCGAGCTCGGTGTCGTAGTCGAGCACGTACTGGTCGGTGCCGTAACCGGCAAAGACATTGCCGATCGAAGCCCCGGCCATCGCCGCCTTGAAGCGTGCGTCCGACGCGATCAGATAGTTGGTCGCCATCCCGCCGTAGGACCAGCCGCCGACCACAAGCTTGTCCGGATCGGCAATACCTTTGCTCACCGCCAGATCGACCAGCGCGAGATCTTCCGGCACATCGACCCCGCCCCACGCCGCATTGAGCGCATTGGCATAGGCGGTACCGCGCCCGGTGCTGCCGCGCGGATTGGGGGTCAGCACCACGAAGCCGGCCCCGGCGAAGACCTGCTGCCACATGTCGAACGACCAGTCGTATTGCGCGGCCGGCCCGCCATGCGGATGCAGGATGGTCTTGAGCTTCGCCCCGGAGGCTGCGCCCGGCGCGCTGGTCGGCGGCATCAGAATGAAGCCGTGGACCTCGGTTCCGTCCGGTCCTTTCCAGGAATTGAAGGTTAGCTGGCCGAAGTCGATCTCCTTCAGCCACGCGTCGTTGTGATGGGTCAGCGGGCGCAGCTTGCCCGCGTCGAAAGCGTAGATTTCGAATGGTTTGCGCGGCGAACTCTGCAGCAGCGCGATCCGGCCATTCTTCGCGATGCTCGGACTGGCGACCACGAATTCGCCCTCCGCAAGCCGGCTCACCGCGCCGCCATTCGGCGAGACCGTAGCAAGCACCTGCTTGCCGTCATCCTCCAGCACGAAGCGGACCGCCTTGCCGTCGGGCGTCCACACCGGACTGAAATAGGTATTGCGGTCGAGCTCCTTCGTCAGCAGCCGCGGCTCGCCCCCGCTGGAAGATACCACCGCGACCGTATTGGCTGCGTAATAGATCAGCTTGGGATCGCCGCCGCGCAGATAGGCGATCTGCTTGCCGTCCGGGCTCCATGCCGGATAGGCGCCCGCATCTTCCGGCACGTCGGCGCCTTCGTAAGTGGTCAGCTGGAACGGCGCCTTCCCCGGCGTGGCAACCGAGGCGATGAAGATATTGCTGTCGTAGGTCCGGTCCTGATCCGCCACCCGCTTCGAGGCGAAGGCGACCCGGGTCGAATCCGGCGACCATGCGGGGAGGTATTCGTCGTAATCCCCATCGGTCAGCCGTTTCATCGTGCCGGCTGCGAGATCGTAGAGGAACAGGCGCTGGCGGCGGTCGTCGAGGATCCCGATGTCATCGACCTTGAAGTGATAGCGGTCGACCACGATCGGCGCCGGGATGTCGTCGCCATCGGCGGTCTTGCCGAGATCGGGCTGCTTGTCGCTGACGATCAGCGCGAGATATTTGCCGTCGGGCGAGAAGGCGAAATCGTCGACCGAGCCCGCGATCCCGTCTAGCGGCTTCGCCTCGCCGCCGTTCATCGGCAGCAGCCAGAGCTTGCTCTCGCCTTTCTCGTTCTTGTCGGCGCGCGAAGAAATAAAGCCGAGCATCTTGCCGTCCGGGCTGAACTTCGCGCTGCTTTCGCTCTCGCCCTTGCGGCTGGTCAGCTGGCGCGGCGCCGAGCCGTCCCACGGCGCAAGCCAGATGTGCGAGGCCATCTCGTCCGCATCGGTATCATAGCTCGTGACCGTATAGGCGACCGCCGACCCGTCCGGCGCGATCTGCGGATCGCCGACCAGCTGTTCCTTGAGCTGGTCCTCCGGCACCATCGGGCGGGCGAAGGCGGCGGTGGGCGCAAGGACGAGCGCCAGCGCGGAGGCGGTGATAAGCAGTCGCATGAAAAGGCTCCCTGTTATGGAGCCTTTCTACGCATTCACCGCCTGCGCACAATTCCCCTTACTCCTCTCCCCTTGCGGGAGAGGATAGCGGAGCTCGCCGCGCCAGCGGCTAGCGAAGCTTGGAGAGGGGGGGATGCACGACACCCCACTCCAACTGCGGCTAGCAAGCGAGCTTGCAAGCCTTAGTATCCTCTCCCGCAAGGGGAGAGGATATCCCTAGCGCATAATCGTCACCTTGCCCTGCCACACGATGTCACGCGACGAGCGGGCGAGATAGACCGTATATTCGCCTGGCGCGATCTTCCAGCCCGGCTGGTCCTCGTTCCAGTAGCGCAGATCTTCCGGCTTCACCGTGATCGCCACGTCCCGCGTCTCGCCCGGCTTCAGCGTGACCTTGGCGAAGCCCTTGAGCTGCTTCGGCGCAGGACCCGCAGCTGTCGGGAAACCGAGGTAGAGCTGCAGCACTTCGCTGCCCTGGCGCTTGCCGCTGTTGGTCAGCCGCGCAGTGGCGACGATGCTGCCATCGGTCTGCGAACGCGCGCTTTCGTTGCCGACGCCGATCTCGCCGTAGGACAGTCCGTAGCCGAAGGGGAACAGCGGCTGCTGGCCGTGGGCATCCCAAAAACGATAGCCGACCAGTACGCCCTCATCGAAATAGGCCGTATCGAGCCGCCCGGTCGCCGGATCGATCGTGCCGGGGAATTGCCAGGGATGGGTCGCCGGGCCCTGGGTGGCATCGGCCGGGAAAGTCACCGGCAGGCGCCCGCCGGGCTCGCGGTCGCCGAACAGCATGCCCGCGACGGCCGGGCCATAGGCATCGCCGCCCATCCAGGTCTCAAGCACGCCGCGCACCTTCGGCAGCCACGGCATCGTGACCGGCCCGCCGGTGCTCAGCACCACAACCGTGTTCGGATTGGCGGCCGCGACCGCCGCGATCAGCGCGTCCTGATCGTTCTGCAGCGACAGCGAGGCGCGGTCCATGCCTTCGCCGAAGCGCTCGCCGGCGAAAACCACCGCGACGTCGGCCTTCCTCGCGGCAGCCACCGCCTTGGCGATCAGATCGTCGGGCGGTGCGTAGCCGAAGCGCAGGGTCAGGCCCATCTCCTGCCCGAACATCGTCATCCGCTCGGGCCGCAGCGCCGCGCGAGGGCTGTATTCGATCCGCACATCGACCGGCCTGCCCGCCTTGAGCTCGACCGGGGCGAAGATCGCACTGGCAAAGTCGGCCAGCACGAATTCGGAGCGCAGCTGGCCGTCGACAAACAGCCGCGCCGAACCCGAGCCGTGCAGCGCGAATTTATGCAGCCCACTCATTTTGGGCGTGAAATTCGCGGTATAACGTACCGACCACTGGTTGTTTTCCGGCAGGCCGGGGATCGCGGGCGACTTGGCCAGCGACGGCTCCGCGACCACTTCGCTCGCCAGCGGCTTGCCCGCGAAATCCATGTTCGGATTGGCGAAATACTCGGCCGTGAAACCCGCCATGCCCCCGGCGGTCCTGAACAGGCCAGGCTTGGGCTCGGGCAGCGGTCCGGTGCCCAGCGTGCCCGGGGCATAGGTCACCTTGACCCCTGCCCGCGCCTTGATCGCATCGAGCGCCGGGACAAGATGCTTCGGATTGACGAAGGGCGAACCGAGTTCGACCACATCGGCCGCGGGTCCGGCCTGCACGCCGATCACCGCGACCGAGCGGACATTCTTGCCGAAGGGCAGGATCCCGCCTTCGTTCTTGAGCAGCACCGTGCCGCCCGCGAGGATCTCCGCGGCCGTATCGCGTGCTGCCTGCGTCGAAACATCGTCGCCGGTCTTCAGCGGCAGATCGTCGAAAATCCCGATCCGGTAATAGGGAATCAGCCGCCGCAGGATCATGTCGTCGAGCCGGCTTTCGGGCACCTCGCCGTCGCGCACCGCGTCGGCCAGGCTTTTCTCATGCGCGAGCGCGGCGTTGAAGCTGCTCGCGGCGAACGAGCCGCTGTCGAGCCCGGCCATCACCGCGCGGGTGATGCTGCGCTGGCCGCTCGGGAAATCGGGCCCGACGAAACCGTCGAAGCGCCATTCGCGCTTGAGGATGTCGAACAGATGCGCGTTCTCGCAGGAATAGACCCCGTTGATCCGCGGGAACGAGCACATCACCCCGCCCGCGCCGCCCTGCTTCACCGCCGCTTCGAAGCTCGGCAGGTAGATCTCGCGCAAAGCCTTCTCGCTCACCGCATTGTTGCCAGCCGGCGCGCTGCCCGAAGGCTGGTCGCCCACGCGCCCGGCTTCCTGCGCGTAATTGGCGAAGTGCTTCATCTGCACCAGCACCTTGCGCGCGGTGATCGCCTTCACTTCGGCCGCCGCCATGTGCGCCATCAGGAAAGGGTCTTCGCCCATGCTTTCGGACAGGCGTCCGAACTTCCAGCTGCGCGCGACATCGTAGGCTGGGCCGAGGATCGTGCCGAGGCCGGCCGCGCGGAATTCGCTGCCGACCACATCGCCATATTGGGCCGCCATCGCCGGATCGAAGCTCGCCCCGACCGCCAGCGGCGACGGCAGCGCGGTCGCGGCCGGTCCGCGCACGAGGCCGGCAGGACCATCGGAGCCGCCGATCTGCGGGATGCCGAGCTCCCGGGCAACGTCGCGCACATGGGATTCGGCGGCCTCGTCACCGTCGAGCCCGGGCGGCGGCGGCGAGAGGAAACGGAGTTTCTCTTCAACCGTCTTGAACTGCTGCAGCACGAAGCGCGCGCGGCATTCGGGGCTGTAGGAAATATCGGTCCACGGCTTGGCCTCGCCCGGCTTTGCCGTGCAGTCGGCGCCCTGCGTGCCCCACAGCGCAGCCTGGCCCGAGACCTGCGCTGCAGCGGGCACAGCCGCGCAAACGGTGGTCGCGAGCAGGAAAACGATAGTGGCGGCACGCTTCGGCATGATCCCTCCCGGTCAATTCTGTTTCACCGGCCATCCTATGACAACGCTGTCTCGTCAAGGGACTCACGCGCCTTCGCAGGCCCGACGCGGGATGCCGTAACGCATTTTCCTACACGCCTGAAACCTGCTAGCCCCGCTGCATGACATCCGCATCCAACCGCCGCTCCAGCCAGCCAGCGCGCGGTTGCCGCACGGCCGGAGTCTTAACCCTGCACAGTGTCAAATGTGTCAACTTCGCCGCCTGATCGACGGAACTCCCCCGATGTCCCTCCCCCCGATTCTCCAAAATCTGCGCCTCCCCGTAATCGGCTCGCCCTTGTTCATCATCTCGACGCCCGATCTGGTGATCGCGCAATGCAAGGCCGGGATCGTCGGCAGCTTCCCGACGCTCAACGCGCGGCCTTCGGGGATGCTCGACGAATGGCTCCACCGCATCACCGAGGAACTGGCCGCGCACGACCGCGAACATTCGGACCGTCCGTCCGCTCCCTTTGCCTGCAATCTGATCGTCCACCGCTCGAACCCGCGCCTGCAGGAAGACGCGGCGGTGCTGGCCAAATGGAAGGTGCCACTGGTGATCACCTCGCTCGGCGCGGTCGAGGAGATCAACCAGGGCGCGCATTCATGGGGCGGGATCGTGCTGCATGACGTGATCAACCAGCGCTTTGCCCATAAGGCGATCGAGAAGGGCGCCGACGGCCTGATCGCCGTCGCGGCTGGGGCCGGCGGCCATGCGGGGG
The DNA here is from genome assembly GCA_029202985.1 of Candidatus Andeanibacterium colombiense. Lineage (GTDB taxonomy): Bacteria > Pseudomonadota > Alphaproteobacteria > Sphingomonadales > Sphingomonadaceae > Andeanibacterium > Andeanibacterium colombiense. The sequence continues at coordinate 488,087 of CP119316.1, forward strand.
CGCAATCGCCCTTTGCACTGATGCAGGAGATCCGCGCCTGGTTCGACGGGCCGGTCGCATTGTCGGGCGCGATCGCGCATGGCCGTTCGATCCTCGCCGCGCAGGCGATGGGTGCGGATTTCGCCTATATCGGCAGCCCCTGGATCGCGACGACCGAGGCCAATGCGGTCGAGGCCTACAAGCAGGCGATCGTCGACGGCGAGGCGAAGGACATCGTCTATTCGAACCTCTTCACCGGGGTCCACGGGAATTATCTGCGCAGTTCGATCGAACACGCCGGGATGGATCCCGATCACCTGCCCGAAAGCGATCCTTCGAAGATGAATTTCAGCCAGGTGACCGGCAGCGAGGCCAAGGCATGGAAGGACATTTGGGGTTCGGGCCAGGGAATCGGCGCGGTCAAGGCGGTCGAGCCGGTCGCCGCGCGGGTCGCCCAATTCGCAGCGGAATACGAAGAGGCCAAGCGTCAGTTGGCGGCGAAGACCGGCATGACCGCTTCCTGAGTTCCGCCCCACAATGTCTCGGCCATCGCATCCAGCTCACTGAAATCGATCCCGGCGCCGAGCCGGTCGCGCGAATTGAGCCGCATCCGCCGGGCGGGCGACAGCAAGCGGCGGCGCAGCGCGCGCTGGAGCAAAGCGAGCCGCATTCGCGCCTGCTCGAGCGCGACCTCGGGCGCGCGCAGGCGCTGCGCGGACCAGTCGGCCTCGATCCGCCCGACCCGTTCGCCGACCAGCTCGTTATAGGCCCGGTGCGGCCCGCAATGGAGCGGCAAGCCGATCCGCTCCGCCGCCGTATCGCAGGCCGGCAACAGCAGACCGTTAAGGCGGAAATCGTCGAAGCCGAGGCTGTGGTGGCCGATCGCCGCGAACAGCCCGCCGTAACAGCGCGCGCCGAGCAATTGGCGCGGCAGGAGGTGATGGCGCTGCATCCCCGGCTGGTGGCCGGGCCGGTCGCCGCGATTGACCGAGCGGAACGGCAATCGCGTTCGGGCGGCGGCCGCACCCTCCAAGATCACGCGATCCGGACCCGCACGAACCGGCCGTTAGGCGAAGGATCGAGCCGGAGCGCTTCGCCGGCGGGGCCGATGATCGACTCGGGGGCTTCAACCGGGCCACGTTCGACCAGCTCGTGGATCAGCCGCAGGGCGATGCGGGCGGCGCGTGGGCCATCCGCCGTCAATTCGGGCTCTATCCGCAATTCCTGGCCGGTGAAGAAGGCCAGCCCTTCGCTCTGCATTCCGCCGTCCGGCACGGTCAGCAATGCGGTCAAACCGATGCCCGGAAAGGCGCCGCCCTCGAGCCAGCGGCCGATGCTCCGCCGGAAATGGCCTGGCCCGCTGAGCGCGCGCGCCGGTAGCCAGCCGATCGCCCGCAACCCCGGCAACCGTGCCAGTTGGGCCGTAAGCCACATCTGGCTGCGGACCACCGGCATCATCGCCGCGCCGTCCAGCAGATGAGGGCCCGGCGTCAGCGTGACCGCCGAGAAGCGGAACGGGTTGAACCGCGCGGGCAGGTCGAACAGATTGGAATGGCGCTCCGGCGGGCCGGCGCTGCCCGGGGCCAGTCCCTTGAGATCGAAGGTCAGCCCGTTGGCGAGCAGCTCGAGCCAATTGCCGCCCGCATTGCCGCCATCCTTGCCGCCCCCCTTGCCGCCATCGTCTTCGAGCGGATCGTGGCTGACCGTGAATTCGCTCGACCGCACCGCCAGTTCATGGATCGCCAGCGCATCGGGCCGCACCGCCTCTTCGAACAGCAGCGACACCACGGGTGCGGCGCTTCCGCCCATCCCTGCTTTCAGGGCTTCATCCTGTGCGATTTCCGCCGTCCCATCTGTCCGTTACGGGTTTGTGGCGTGAAAGCGGCGCTCCGTCGAGTCCCTCCCTGGCTGGACCAATCCGCATCGGATCAATCACCACAGGCCGAGCGCGATCCCTTCCGCCAGCGTGGCGCCAAGCTCGCGGCATCCGGCGAGCGCGGCTTCGGGCACGGTCTTTGGCGCGAGGATCGCCTCCGCCGTCTGGGCTTGCATGTTGACGATAAGCGGTTCGGCCACCCGCCGCAGCCGCCAGCCGGTCACGATCCGGTCGATCTGCATCTGCGCACCGGTCCCGTCGGATCCGGCGGCGATCAGCGTCGCATAGGGTCGTCCCTCGATCCGGCCCAGCAGCGGGTAATAGCAGCGGTCGAACATTTCCTTCATTGCACCCGACATGCCGCCAAGGTTTTCCGGACAGGCGAACAAATAGCCGGCGGCGGCGAGCAAATCCGCCGGTTGCGCCTCGTCCGCATGCACCAGCCGAGCCCTCCCCTCCGCACTCGTGAACGCCGCTCGGGCCATCTCGGCGGCGGCGGTGCGGCTATGCCACACGATCAGGAATGGGCTTCTGTCCACAGGCGGAGCTTCGCACCCGGCGACCGATTGTCAATCGCGCGCCGCATCGGCTACCTGCCCACCATGGCATCGCACCACGCCCAGGCGGTCTTCGGAGTGGAACGCTCGCTCGGCGGGCGCGCTTGGCGCTGGCGTGGCGGCAATATGCAGATGGATGACGGCGTCGCCGGTCTGGAAGACGACATCGCGGCCCAGTTGCTGCTCGCGCGCGGCGTCGCGCGCGAAGATCTGGAGCGCCATCGTTCGCCCACTCTGCGCGGCTTCCTGCCCGATCCGAGCAGTTTCCGCGACATGGACGCGGCGGCCGAGCGGTTGGCCGAAGCGGTGCTCGCGCAGGAAAGCGTGACCGTTTACGGCGATTACGACGTCGACGGGGCGACCAGCGCAGCCTTGCTGGTCCGGCTGCTGCGGATGCTCGGCCACAATTCGCGCTATTACATCCCCGACCGCCTGCTCGAAGGCTATGGCCCGTCCGGCACTGCCCTGGTGCGGCTGGCGGAGGAAGGCAGCAGCCTGATCGTCACCGTCGATTGCGGCGCGATGGCACACGATGCGCTGCGCATGGCGCATGAGGCCGGGGTCGATGTGATCGTGGTCGATCATCACAAATGCGCGTCCGAATTGCCGATCGCGGCGGCGCTGGTGAACCCCAACCGGCTCGACGAAGGCGATATCGGCGCCGCACACGGCCATCTCGCGGCGGTGGGCGTGGCGTTCCTGCTCGCGATCGCGACGGTGCGGACCCTGCGCCAGCGGGGCTATTTCGAAACCCGCAAGGAGCCCGACCTGCTTTCGCTGCTTGACCTCGTCGCGCTCGGCACGGTGGCGGACGTCGCCGCGCTGCACGGGCTCAACCGGGCGATGGTCGCGCAGGGCTTGAAGGTGATGGCCCGGCGCGAGAACACCGGCATGGCGGCACTGATCGACGCGAGCCGGCTGAACCGCGCGCCGAGCTGCAGCGACCTTGGCTTCGCGCTCGGGCCGCGGATCAACGCCGGGGGACGGGTCGGCGAGGCGACCTTGGGCGTGCGGCTGCTGACGACCGAGGATGCCGAGGAAGCGCGCAGTATCTCCGCCCAGCTCTCGCAACTCAACGAAGAGCGCCGCGCGATCGAGGCCGAGGTCCAGGAAGCGGCGGAAATGCAGCTCGCCGCGCAGCACAATCGCGCGGTGATCGTGCTTGCCGGCAAGGGCTGGCACCCGGGCGTGATCGGGATTGTCGCCGGGCGGATCAAGGAGAAGACCGGCAAGCCGACCCTGGTGATCGCGCTCGACGCCGATGAGCACGGCAACGGCAAGGGTTCGGGACGTTCGGTCAGCGGGGTCGATCTCGGCGCGGCGATCATCGCCGCGCGCGAGCTGGGCATGCTGGTCGCGGGCGGCGGCCATGCAATGGCGGCGGGGCTGACGGTCGATCCGGCGCGGCTCGACGCGCTCGCCCAGTGGCTCGATGAGCGGCTCTCGGCCGCGGTGATGCGCTCGCTGGAAGAACGCTCGATGCTGCTCGATCTCGCGCTGGCGCCGGGTGGCCTGACCCCGGGGCTGGTCGAAACGCTCGATCGTGCAGGCCCCTTCGGAGTAGGCTGGCCGGCGCCCCGGGTCGCGGTCGGCCCGGTGCGGCTGGTGAAGGCCGATCTGGTCGGCAAGGACCACGTACGCCTGATCGCCAGCGGGCGCGACGGAAAATCGTTTAAGGCGATCGCGTTCCGCGCCGCCGAAAGCGAGCTCGGCCAGGCGCTGCTGCACGGCGCCAAAGGCCGCTCCCTGTGGCTCGCGGGCCGGGCGAAGATCGACGATTGGGGCAATACCCCGCAGGCCGAACTGCACCTTGAGGACGCGGCCTGGGCGGATTGAAGCAGTAGGGGTTGACCCGGCAGGGCCTCACCCCTAAGTGCGCGGCCTGCAACGCAGTGGCCCCTTCGTCTAGCGGTTAGGACGCGGCCCTTTCACGGCTGAAACACGGGTTCGATTCCCGTAGGGGTCACCAACTTGCAGCAGGCGCCCGGCGCCTCGGATCTGCCGGATTTCCGGCCCCTTCGTCTAGCGGTTAGGACGCGGCCCTCTCACGGCTGAAACACGGGTTCGATTCCCGTAGGGGTCACCAGATTCGAACCCTCCTGCAATCTCCTTCCGATCAAATGTGACAAAAACACGATCCGCTGGCGGTGATGCCGCAGCGCGGCTAATCCGTCGCCGATGCTCCCTTCCCGCACCCTGCCCTGGCCCGGCATCGCGATCGCCGCCGCGACCGCCATCGCAATGTACGCCGCGGGCGCGGATATCTGGCTGACGCTGGCGGTGATGCTGCTGTGGATCGCCTCGCTGTGGTTGATTCGGCCGACCGAGCAGGTGATCCAACCCCAGACCGACAGCGTCCAGCTGACCCGCGACGGGATGCGCGACATGATCGAGCAGTTCAGCCTGCCGCTGCTGCTGCTCGACCGCAACCGCGTGATCATCGCCAATTCCGCCGCCCGCGTGGTGTTCGGCAAGCATATCGTTGGCCAGGACGCGCGCATCGCATTGCGCCATCCGCAGGCGATCGCGCTACTGGACCGCAAGCGCGGCGGCTCTGCCACGATCCAGGGGCTCACCACCCCGCGCAGCATCTGGAAAGTCACCCGCCACGCGATCAACGAACGCTATTGGGTGATCGAACTGCACAACCGCACCGCCGAGGCCGATATCAGCCGCGCGCACACCGATTTCGTCGCGAACGCCAGCCACGAGCTGCGCACGCCGCTCGCCTCGATCATCGGCTATGTCGAAACGCTTACCGAGGAAGGGCTCGACGCCGATCCGAAGACTTCCGCGCGGTTCCTGGACACGGTGCTGCGCGAGGCCAAGCGGCTGCAGAGCCTGGTCAGCGATCTGATGTCGCTCTCGCGCATCGAGGCGGAGAAGCACGAACAGCCGTCCGAACGGATCGACCTCGCCAAACTGGTAGCCAAGGCGGCCCGGGATGCAGGGACGCCGGCCGACAAGGTACGGATCAACGTCGAAGTGCCGAAGATCGAGGTTGCCGCCCGCGGCGACACCCAGCAGCTCGAACAGCTGGTCCGCAACCTGACCGACAATGCGCTGAAATACGGCGATTCGAAAAAGAATGTCGATGTGAAGCTCGCGGTCGAGGACGGCGACCGCGCGGTCCTGACCGTGACCGACCGCGGCGAAGGGATCGATCCCGAGCACATCCCCCACCTCACCCGCCGCTTCTATCGCACGGATCCGGGCCGCAGCCGTGCGGCGGGCGGCACCGGGCTCGGCCTGGCAATCGTGAAACATATCGTCGAGCGCCATCGCGGGCGGCTGGATATAGCCAGCAAGCTCGGCGAAGGCACGATTGTGACCATCAGACTGCCGACAATCGACAAGACGCCGTAGGGCTTGTCACACTTGTGTCACATAAGTCCAACATCGCGCAGGCAGTCAGCTGCAGGCTGGCGTAACCCAACCGGGGATCAGACCATGAAAACCAAAGCCCTGCTTGCACTTCCGCTCATTGCCGCCACTCTCAGCCTTGCCGGCTGCGGCGGCGGTGGCCAGGAAACCCGCGATTCGATTCGCGCGGTCGGCTCCTCGACAGTCCTGCCCTTCGCCAAGCTAGTCTCCGAAACCTTCGCCGCGGACAATTCGGGCTTCAAGGCCCCGATCATCGAAGGCAACGGCACCGGCGGCGGGATGAAATTGTTCTGCGCCGGTGTCGGCGCGCAGCACCCCGATATTGCCGATGCCTCGCGCCGGATGAAGAAGTCGGAATATCAGGATTGCGCCGCGAACGGCGTCACCGAGATCGTCGAGATCCAGGTCGGGATCGACGGGATCGCCTTCGCCAACGCCAAGAGCGGCCCGGCGATGGCCTTGACGCCGGTCGATATCTACAAGGCGATCGCCGCCAATCCGTTCGGCAAGCCCAACACCGCGAAGACCTGGCACGATGTAAACCCCGCCCTGCCCGACCTGCCGATCATGGTCTACGGGCCGGCGACGATCTCCGGGACCCGCGACGCGCTGAAGGAACTGGTGCTTACCAAGGGATGCGACAGCGATGCCGCAACCAAGGCGCTGGCCGACAGCGACAAAGACAGACACGACAAGATCTGCGGCGATCTGCGGACCGACGGCGCCTATGCCGATACGGCGGACAACTACAATCTGATCGTCCAGAAGCTCGAAGCCAACGACAAGGCCGTAGGCATCTTCGGTTATTCCTATCTCGAGGAAAACGCCGACAAGCTGCGCGGCCTGACCATCAACGGCGTACTGCCGACCTATGATGCGATCGCGGACGGCAGCTATCCCGGCGCGCGCCCGCTCTACATCTATGTCAAGAAGGCCCACATCGGCGCGGTTCCGGGCCTGCAGGAATTCGTTTCGACCTGGCCGAAGCTGTGGAGCAAGGACGGTCCGCTGGCCAAGGCCGGGATGATCGCGATGCCGGACGCGCTGCAGGCCGATCAGGCCAAGGTGGTTGGCAGCCTGACACTGCTCGATCCCGCCGCGCTGAAGTAGGACGGCGAGCCCGCGCGATGTCACCGGTCATCCCGATCCTGTTCGCCCTTGGGCTGGGCCTGAGCGGATGGCTGGCGGCGCGCGCGCGGGCCGACGGATTCCGCCGCGCTCTCCCCGGCAGCCGCCTCGCCTCGCTCCCGCAGCAGCACGGCTGGTATGTCGCGCTGTGGGCCGCGGTGCCGGCGCTGCTGTTCGCGGCGGTCTGGGCCGCAATCAGCCCCGATCTGGTGCTTGCCCACGTGCTGGCCGATCCCGCGGCGGCCAAGCTGCCGGCCTTCGGCTTCCAGCGCGAGACGATCCTCGCCGAAGCCCGCGCGCTGGCCGACGGTACGATCAAGATCGGCTTCAATCCGCTCTCCAAACCTCTCGTCGCGCCCTATCGCGCGGCGCTCGGCCATTTCGGCACGATCGGCCTTGCCGCAACGATCCTGCTGGGGCTGGCGGGCGGCGGTTTCGCGTTTTCGCGCATTCGCCCGGATTTTGCCGCGCGCGGGAAAGTCGAACGCGCAGCGATGCTTGGGCTGCTCGCCGCCTCGCTGGTCGCGATCTTCACCACCTTCGGCATCCTCGCCTCGCTCGCGTTCGAGACGTTGCGGTTCTTCAACCTCGTCAATCCGCTCGATTTCCTGTTCGGCACCAATTGGAGCCCCGATCCGATGTCCGCTCCGACCAGCGGGGTCGAGCATAATTACGGCGCGGTCCCTCTGTTCTGGGGAACGGTCTATATCGGGGTGGTGATCGCGATGATCGTCGCGATCCCGCTCGGGCTGATGAGCGCGATCTACCTCACCCAATATGCGACCCCGCGGGTCCGCAAATGGATGAAGCCGCTGCTTGAGATCCTCGCCGGCGTGCCGACCGTGGTCTATGGCTATTTCGCCGCGCTGACCGTCGCCCCGCTGGTGCGCGACGCGGCGCAGATGATCGGCATTTCCGGCGCATCGAGCGAAAGCGCGCTCGCGGCGGGCCTCGTGATGGGGATCATGATCATTCCGTTGGTCTCTTCGATGGCGGACGACAGCATTGCGGCGGTGCCGCAGGCAATGCGCGATGGCAGCCTCGCGCTCGGCGCGACCAAATCGGAAACCATCCGCCGGGTGATAGTGCCCGCCGCCCTCCCCGGCATCGTCGCGGGGATCATGCTCGCGGTCAGCCGCGCGATCGGCGAGACGATGATCGTCGTGATGGCCGCCGGCCGCACCGCGCGCCTTTCGCTCGATCCGCTCGACGGCATGACCACCGTCACCGCCCAGATCGTCGCGCTGCTGACCAGCGAGGGCACGCCCGACCACCCCGCCACGCTTTCCGCCTATGCGCTCGGCTTCGTGCTGTTCATCGTCACCCTGGCGCTGAACTTCGTCGCGCTGCGCGTCGTCAAGAGGTTCCGCGAAGCCTATGAGTGAGGCCGTGCCTTCTCCCGCAGCCCCCCCGGCCCGGAATGCCGAGCGCATCGCCGCGCGGCTGAAGGCCCGGCATCGCGCCGAAGCCCGCTTCCGCGCACTCGGCCTCGGCGCGGTCGTGTTGTCGGCGCTGGTGCTCGCGCTGCTGCTATTCACAATGACCTCCAACGGCCTCGGCGGCTTCACGCGGAACGAATTGCGCTTCCCGATCGACCTGACCACCGGCGTGCTCAATATCCAGTCAGCCCAGATCGAAGGGACCGATGCGGTTCAGGCACTCGACACCGCCGCACTGAAGGACGTGGTCGAGCTTTCGGCCGAGAAAGCGCTCGGCGAACAGGCTTCGGGCGAGCTGGCCACCACTGCTTGGCGCGAAGTGGCGCAGCAGATCATTGCCGATCCCACACTGCTGTCGCGGCGCTTCGACGTGTCGGTTCCGGTGAGCGACGCGATGGCCAAGGCGCTGCGCGGCGAAGGCGATCCGCAGCTCGGCCTCCTGGCACGGAAGTTGAAGCAGGAGGGCAAACTCCACCGCGCGCTCGATATCGGCTTCCTGACCCGCTCCGACGCCACCAGCCCGCAGCAGGTCGGCATCTGGGGCGCGCTCAAGGGCTCTATCCTGACGATGCTGGTGACGCTGGGCGTGGCCTTCCCGGTCGGGGTCGCGGCGGCGGTCTATCTCGAGGAATATGCGCCGAAAAACCGCTGGACCGATCTGATCGAGGTCTCGATCAACAACCTAGCCGCGGTCCCTTCGATCATCTTCGGCCTGCTCGGCCTCGCGGTGTTCCTGTGGATATTCCCCTATTACCGCTCAGCCCCGCTGATCGGGGGGCTCACCCTGGCGCTGATGACAATGCCGGTGATCGTGATCTCTGGCCGCAATGCGATCAAGGCTGTCCCGCCGTCGATCCGTGACGGGGCGCTCGCGATCGGCGCGTCGCCGATCCAGGTGGTGTTCCATCACGTGTTGCCGCTCGCACTACCCGGCATCCTTACCGGTACCATCATCGGCATGGCCCGCGCCTTGGGCGAAACCGCGCCGCTGCTGATGATCGGGATGCGCGCCTTCGTCGCGACCCCGCCCGGCAGCTTCACCGAGCCCGCGACCGCGCTGCCGGTGCAGATCTATCTGTGGTCCGACGAAATCGACCGCGGTTTCGTCGAGCGGACATCCGCCGCGATTATCGTGCTATTGATCTTCCTGCTGGTGATGAATGGCCTCGCCATCTACCTGCGCAACCGTTTCGAGAAGACCTGGTGACCAACGAAGAAACCCGAGCAAACACCATGAAGATGAGCGCCGACAAGGTCTCGGTCTATTACGGTGAGAAGAAGGCGCTCGACGAGGTCTCGATCGAGATCCCGAGCGAGTTCGTCACCGCCTTCATCGGTCCGTCGGGCTGCGGCAAATCGACCTTCCTGCGCACGCTCAACCGCATGAACGACACGATCGCCAATGCGCGTGTCGAAGGCGAGATCATGCTCGACGGCGAGGATATCTACAAATCGGGCATGGACGTGGTCCAGCTACGCGCGCGGGTCGGGATGGTGTTCCAGAAGCCCAACCCATTTCCCAAGTCGATCTACGAGAACATCGCCTACGGCCCCAAGATCCACGGCCTCGCTGAAAGCCGCGCCGATCTGGACGCGGTGGTCGAACGCTCGCTGCGCCGCGCCGGCCTGTGGGACGAGGTCAAGGATCGCCTGGCCGACAGCGGCACCGCGCTCTCGGGCGGCCAGCAGCAGCGTCTGTGCATCGCGCGCGCGATCGCGGTCGATCCCGAAGTGATCCTGATGGACGAGCCCTGCTCGGCGCTCGACCCGATCGCCACCGCGCGGATCGAGGAGCTGATCGACGAATTGAAAGGCCGCTTCGCGATCGTGATCGTGACCCATTCGATGCAGCAGGCTGCGCGCGTTTCGCAGCGTACGGCTTTCTTCCACCTTGGAAAAATGGTCGAGTACGGACACACCTCGGACATCTTCACCAATCCGCGCGAAGAACGCACCAAGGACTACATAACGGGGCGGTACGGCTGATGAACACCGAACACACGGTCAAGGCATTCGACGAAGACATCACCCGCCTGCGCGGCTTGATCGCGGAAATGGGCGGCCTTGCCGAACTCGCGATCCAGGAATCGCTCCACGCGCTGGTCAAGGGCGACGACAAGCTCGCCCGGGAAGTGGTGAAGCGGGACAAGAAGATCGACGCGCTCGAGATCGAGGTCGATAAGCTCGCGGTGCGGGTGATCGCGCTGCGCGCGCCGATGGCCGACGACCTGCGCGAAGTGATCGCGGCGCTCAAGATCGCTGGTGTGGTCGAACGGATCGGCGATTACGCGAAGAACATCGCGAAGCGCGCCTCCGCGATCGAGCACCACAAACAGTTCGACCCGCTGACCCTGCTCCCGGCGATGGGCGAAGTCGCGGCCGAAATGGTCCACGACGTGTTGACCGCCTACGCCGCGCGCGATCCTGTGGCCGCACGCGAGGTGATCGCGCGCGACGAGAAGGTCGACGCCTTCTACGAAAGCATCTTCCGCAACCTCGTCAGCCACATGATGGAAAACCCCGCGACCATCAGCAGCGCCGCGCAATTGCTGTTCGTTGCCCGCAGTATCGAGCGGATCGGCGACCATGCGACCAATGTCGCCGAGATGGTCTATTTCGCCGCGACCGGCACTTATGTCCCCGAAGTCGATGCGGAAACCGACCCCGGCAACTGACTAACGCATCTTTGTCGTAATGGTGTAATATAGCCGTGGTGTGGGAAAGCGACAAAGAACGGAAACCGAACGTGGCTGCACCCAAGCTCTTGCTCGTCGAAGACGATCCCGCCCTGGCGGAACTGCTCGAATACCGCTTCCAGGCCGAAGGCTATGCGGTGCGCACCACCGCGGATGGCGACGAAGCGCTGATCCTCGCGGATGAGGACGCGCCCGATCTGGTGATCCTCGACTGGATGATCGAAGGCACCAGCGGGATAGAGGTCTGCCGCCGCCTGCGCCGCGACAAGGCGACCGCGCATGTCCCGATCATCATGCTGACCGCGCGCGAGGCGGAAGACGACCGCGTGCGCGGGCTCGAAACCGGCGCGGACGATTACGTCACCAAGCCCTTCTCCCCGCGCGAGCTGCTCGCCCGCGTCTCCGCGGTGCTGCGCCGGGTGCGCCCGGCGCTGGCCGGGGAACTGCTCGAAGTCGGCGATCTCAAGCTCGATCCGGTCGCGCATCGCGTCGAGCGGCGCGGCAGCCAGCTCTCGGTCGGGCCGACCGAATACCGGCTGCTCAAATTCTTCATGGAGAGCCCGGGCCGGGTGTTCAGCCGCGGGCAGCTGCTCGACGGCGTGTGGGGCACCGGCAGCGAGATCGAGGAACGCACGGTCGATGTGCATATCCGCCGGCTGCGCAAGGCGATCACGATCGGCGCCGCACCCGATCCGATCCGCACGGTCCGCTCGGCCGGTTACGCGCTCGAAGCGGTGTAGCGCTCCAGACGAACGGATCAGTGGAAGTCGCGCGAATTGGGGATGATCCTGATGTCGCGTGGATGGCGGTGGAGCGCGGAATCGTAAGCATCCGCTTCGGGCAGGTCACCCGATAGCGCGGTGAGGCTGGCGGTCGCGTCGGCCAGATGATCCACGATCACGTGCAGCACCCCCTCCTCATATTCGACCCGTCCGCGCGCCTCGATCAGCCGTGCGCCCATCACCACGCCGCGAAACCGCGCGAACACGTCGGGCCAGACGACCAGATTGGCGATCGCGCTCTCGTCCTCCAGCGTGACGAAACACACCCCCTTGGCGCTTCCCGGCCGCTGGCGGATCAGCACCACGCCGGCGACCTGGACATTCGCGCGCTGCTTGCGGCTGCGCAATTCCGCGCAAGGGGTGAAACCGCGCCGCTGGAGATCGCCACGCAGGAACGATAGCGGATGCGCCTTCAGGCTGAGGCGCTGGGTCTGGTAATCGGCGATCACCTCTTCGGACAGCGGCATTCCGGGCAAGTGGGTGAGATTGCGCTCAGGCCCCTCCTCGCGCGCCTTGGCGTAGTCGAACAGCGGCAGGGGCGGCGCCGAAACCAGGCTGCGCGAATTCCACAGCGCCTTGCGCCTGGGCAGCGCGAGGGAGCCGAAGCAATCGGCGGCCGCGAGCTTCTCGATATGCGATGCTATCAGCTTCGCCCGTTCGCGCAGCTCGGCGAGATCGAGGAACGATCCCCCTTCGGCCCGCGCATTGACCAGCGCGGCCGCGGTATATTCGGGAAAACCATCGACTTGCCGCAAGCCGAGGCGAAGGGCGATTTCACCATCGACTTCCTCCAGCGTGTTGTCCCATTCGCTGCAATTCACATCGACCGGCAATGCGGTAACCCCATGCTCCTGCGCATCGCGCACGATCTGCGCCGGCGCATAGAAACCCATCGGCTGCGAGTTCAGCAGCGCCGCGGCGAACGCTGCGGGATAATGGCATTTGAGCCAGCTCGAGGCATAGACCAGCAGCGCAAAGCTGGAGGCATGGCTTTCGGGAAAGCCGTACTCGCCGAAGCCCTTGATCTGGTTGAAGCAGCGTTCGGCGAATGCGGGATCATAGCCCCTCTCGATCATCCGCCCGACCATCTTCTCCTCATGCGCATGCATCATCCCGCGCGAGCGGAAAGTCGCCATCGCCTTGCGCAGTTGGTTCGCCTCGTCGGGCGAGAACTCCGCCGCCACCATCGCGATCTCCATCGCCTGCTCCTGAAAGATCGGGACGCCGAAGGTCCGCCCGAGGATCGAGGAAAGCTCATCCGCGGGGCCCTTGTCCGGCGAGGGACTCGGAAGATCGAAACCCGCCTTGCCCTCGCGCGCCAGCTTGCGGTGTTTGAGATAGGGGTGGACCATGTTCCCCTGGATCGGCCCGGGACGCACGATCGCGACTTCGACCACCAGATCGTAGAATTCGCGCGGCTGCAGGCGCGGCAGCATGCTCATCTGCGCGCGGCTCTCGACCTGGAATACGCCGATCGAATCCGCCTTGCACAGCATGTCGTAGACCTCGGGGTCCTCGGGCGGGATCGTGGCGAGCGTAAAGTCCTCGCGATGATGCGCCCGCAGCAGATCGAGAGCCTTACTGATGCAGGTCAGCATGCCGAGCGCCAGCACATCGACCTTGAAAATGCCGAGTTCGTCGATGTCGTCCTTGTCCCACTCGATGAAGCTGCGGGCCGGCATCGCGCCATTGCCGATCGGCACCGTCTCCGTGAGCTTGTCGTTGGTGAGGATGAAGCCGCCGACATGCTGCGACAGATGGCGGGGCATACCGATCATTTCATCGGTCAGGGCGATTACCCGGCGCAGTTCAGGATCGGACAAATCCAGTCCTGTCTCCTGTGCCACATGCTCCTGGTTCACCGCATCTCCATGGTTGCCCCATACGGTGCGCGCCATCAGGCTGGTCACGTCCTCGGACAGGCCCATGGCCTTGCCGACCTCGCGTACGGCCATGCGCGGGCGGTAGTGGATCACCGTGGCGCACAGCCCTGCATGATCGCGGCCATATCGCTCATAAATATGCTGGATCACCTCCTCGCGCCGGGCATGCTCGAAATCGACGTCGATGTCGGGCGGCTCCTTGCGCTCCTTGGACAGAAAACGGTCGAACAACAGCTTCTGCGTGGCCGGGTTCACCGACGTAATCTCAAGGCAATAGCAGACCGCCGAATTCGCCGCCGAACCGCGCCCCTGGCACAGGATGGGCGGCTTCTGCGAACGGGCGAAATCGACGATTTCCTTAATGGTCAGGAAATAGCGTGAAAGGTCGAGCTCCCCGATCAGCTCCAACTCCCTTGCAAGGGCCTTGCGCACATCCTTGGGAATGCTGCTGGGGTAACGCCCTTCAGCCCCTTTCCATGTCAGCGCTTCAAGGTGCTGTTGCGGGGTTCGGCCCTCGGGATAAACCGTCTCGGGATAGAGGTACTTCAGTTCCTCGAGGCTGAAGCTGCAGGAATCCGCCACCTCGCGCGTTGCCTTGATCGCGTGCGGCCAACGGGCGAACAGCGCCTGCATTTCCGCCGGGCTCTTCAGATAACGCTCGGCATTGGCGTGAAGCAGGTGCCCGGCGGCGGCGACCGTGGTCTTGTGCCGGATCGCGGTCATCACGTCCTGCAACGCACGGCGCCTGGGCGTGTGGTAATGCACATCGTTGGTCGCCAGCAGCACCAGGCCGTTGGTTTGGGCCAGCATATCGAGTTGTTCGATCCGGGCAATGTCGTCGCCGCGATGCAGATAGCTTGCGGCGAGATTGCCCAGACCCGGAAGCTGCTCGGTCAGAGGGGCAATGAGATCGGAGAATGGAGCGGTCAGTTCACGCGGAGGAGCGGACGCGCGCGAGCCCGAAACCGGAAACGGGATCACATTTCCCGGAACAGCAATCGTGAATTCCGCGGCCAGATCCTCGGGCGGCAGCAGGATCAACTGCACCCCTTCCCCGTGCTCGGCCAGCATCGCGAGTGAAATGTCGCAAACGCCCTTGTCCTGCCATGCGCCATCGAGCTTGCCCATCCGCCCGGCAGAGATCAGCCGGCACAAGCGCCCATAGGCGGCACGATCGACCGGATAGGCGAGGAAAGCCAACCCCTCCACCGTCTCGATCCGGCAGCCGATCACCGGGCGCAATTTGACCTGCCTTGCCGCGCTGTGAATGCGGACCACACCCGCCATCGTATTGCCGTCGGCGATGCCGATCGCATCGTAGCCCATCGCCCGCGCGGTGCTGACCAGTTCTGTCGCTTCCGATGCCCCGCGCAGGAAGGAAAAGCAGCTGACCAGCCCCAGCTCGACGAAGGGTGCGCGCGCAGGTTGTTCCAGCGCTTCGGTATCGACGTCGATTCTGGGGCGGCTCGGCGTAAGCGGAATATCGGGCATCAGGCGAACAACCCCTGCAAAAACCACTGCGGATCCCCGCCACGGCCATCGCCGAAGACGCCATGACGCCAGATCCAGTATCTCCGCCCCTCGCCATCCTCGATCCGGTAATAGTCGCGCAGCCGCGCGGTCGAGCGTTCGCGCCACCATTCCGGGGCGATCCGTTCGGGTCCTTCGACCCGCGCAATATCGTGCACCGCACCGCGCCAGCTGAAACGCTTCGGCGTACCGTCGGGGGCTGCATAAAGCACCGCGATTTCCTCGGGCCGGTCGAGCAATTTCAAGGGCCTTTCGTGGAAAGTGAATTCCTCCTGTGAAGATTTCTGCTCCAGCGGCGGGCGCCAGCGCTGGGCGCGCTCGGGGATATGGCTCGCATGGAGGACCGGGCGCCGCACCGCGCCTTCGCCGAGCCGCACCGTCAACCGGTCGATGCAGGCGGCAAGCGAGGTGCCTTCGGCGTCGACCGCCTCGATATCCCCCTGCTCGAGGGCCAGCACCTCGCACCAGGGCGCGCGCATCCGCACCAGCTCGATCCCGAAGCCGGCATCGACATCGTCGAGCTTGGCGCCGAACAGCCGCGCGATATGGGCCGGATCGCGCGTAGCGGCGGCGAATTCGAGCGGGCGGATCGCGGTCTCGCCATCGACCCGCCACAGGCCGATTTCAAGCCGGCGGGCACCTTCACCCCGCGCTTCGAGCAGTTTCGCCATGTCGACTGCGAGATCGGCCACGACCGTGTCGAGCAATTCCCGGTGGCGGATCGGTTCGAGCAGGCGGCGCTGTGCCAGCGGAATTTCCTCCTGCACCACCGGCAGCAATGGCTCCGCCATTCGGCCAAGCAATTGGTCGAGCCGGATCAGCGGATTGGCTGATGGGTCACGCCGGTTGCGGAAGCGGCGCTGAAGCGCGTCACGGCCGATGGAATCGAGGTCGCCGATCCGTTTGAGGCCGAGGCGGCGAAGAACCAGCAGGACATCCGGATTGAGGCGAAGCCCTGCCACCGGCAGCCGGTCGAGCAGCGCCTCTTCCCCAGCCTGCATGATCGGCCGCCGGCGCGCGCAATGCGCCAGCGCCCAGGCCGCCCCGCAGGTCGGCGCGATCGCGAGCCGGGCAGCCAGCCCGCGCGAGACAAGCCACGCCTGCGCCTCATCCAGCATCGCCCGCTCACCGCCGAACAGATGCGCCACTGCGGTCACGTCGACCAGCAACCCATCGGGTGCATCGACCGCGCTCCACGGACCCCAGCGCTGCGCCCACAACGCAAGCCGTTCGAGGAACGCCGCATCCCCTTCGGGATCGGACACTCGCACCGCCAGCGACGGGCATACGCTGCGCGCATCGGCGAGCAGCATTTCCGCGCGCACGCCCCTTGCGAGCGCCGCCGCGTTCACTGCCTCGAGCCGCGGACCGTGCGCGGTTTCGGCCACCAGCGCGAGTGGGCCGGCATCGCCCCCTTCGCCCTCGGCGCAGTTTTCAGAATGCCGCCAGCGATCGATCGCCAGGCGCGGCAGCCAGATCGCCATGATCCGGCGCCGCGCCGTGGGCTGTGCTGGCGACGAGCTTCGTACCGTCATCGCGCAAAATCCATTCTCCTTGCCGGCATCCGCGCGCGCGGAAGAGCTCCGCACGCCAGCTCGGCGTTCCTGGTGCCTCGGCGTTCCAGGGCTTGGGCGGCGAAGCGGAGGACCGCACCTCCCACCGCATCCGCGCCGAGGACAGATCGCGCTGGGCATCGAGCCGGATGAGGAACAGCGGCACCCCATAGCGCTCCGCCGCAAGGCTCAGCCTTCGCGAGGCGGTGAGGCCGAGCGCCTTCGGATTGCCCGCCAACTCCCCGATCACACAGGCGAGGTCGCGGCAGCGCAGCCCCTCTTCCAAAGCGAACAAGGCATCCTCGGGGCTTTTCGCCGCGACATGGATCACCCGCGCGCGCAGTTCCGCCGGAAGCCCCGGACGGTAGGGCCGCCCGTTCAGGCGAATCGCATTCCTGTCCTGCACCCACAGAATCGAGCCCCGATTCTCGGCAAGACCGGCCACACGCATGCCATCGAGCGCAAAGGCCAACGCCGCCCCCGCTCCGCCGGCTTCCTTTGCCTCAGCGAAAATCTCGCTGTGGCGCGCGACCGGGAGGCCCGGTTGCCAATGCGAAATCGCGGCAAGGGCATCTTGCCCAAAAGCGGCAGGAAGTGGGACGGCGGTCATACGAATCGGAACATCCGGAAATTATGTTCTCATTATGTTCCAATCAATCGGGCTAGGCAAGCCGCTCCCAAGCCGCCACCAGATCGTCGATATCGAGCTTGGGGCCGACTCGCCCGATCAGTTCCGCGAATTCCTCGAACCCGGCGATCTCGCACGTCTCGCTGCCATCCGTGCGCTCGACCGTCAGCATCCGGTCGAACAATCCATAACGCGTGTCACCGCGATAGGCGTTCAGCAGCAGATGCGATGAGAACGGCGCATCGCTCCAGGTCGCGCAGAGGTGGTGGGCGGCAGCGACCTCGCCGTCGGTGACATAGGCCGTGTCGAAGCCGTAGAGCTGCAGCCACTCGCCCCCGTCGAGCCGTTCCAGCACCACTTCCCCGCTCGCGGGGGTGTCGATGAAGCGATAGGTGCCGTTGGGCGCCTGCTGCGGTTCCCGCACCGCAAGGTCGAGCGGAACCAGCGAGCCCGGCCCGCCGAAGCCGGCATCGGCGAGGGACTCCTGCCCATCTGCTTCGACCCGCAGGATCAGATGGCTGCGCGGCGCCTGCTCCCCGCCCCGCATCCGCACCCGCGCGAGCATCCGCCGCGGCGCGAACCCCGCGGCTTCGAGCGCCGCCTTGAACAGCGAGTTGAGTTCGAAGCAGTATCCGCCCCGCCCGCGTTCGACCACTTTCGCGAAAATATTCTCCACCCCGAGCAAGGGCACTCGCCCGAGCAGCGGATCGAAATTCTCGAACGTCACCGCGCGCAATTGCGCCTGCTGCATCGCTGCCAGCCCGGCGATGCCCGGGCGAATCCTATCGAGCCCGATCCGGGCAAGGTAAGCCCCGAGATCGAACGGCATGCTCAGGCTTGCGCGTCACCCGGTGCCGGCGCGCCCGGCATCGGCGCGACCGCCACGGGCGGCGCGTCCGGATCGAGTTCCGGCACCTCGACGATCCCGCGAGCGAGATTGCTGTGCGCGCGGCTGTAGAAGAAATAGATCACCAGCCCGATCGCACCCCATATCGGCAGGAACAGCATTGCCTGCGTCGGCAGGTTGAAGAACAGGAACACGCAGCCGAGGATCGTCGCCGGACCGACGATCCACACGGCCGGCACCTTGAAGTGACGTTTGCGGGCCGCATCGGTCTTGCGCAGCACCAATAGCGCGATCGCCACCATCATGAAGGCGTAAAGCGTTCCGGCATTGGAGATGTCCGCAAGCTGCCCGACGGGGAAGAACGCGGCCGCTACGGCCACCAGCCCGCCGGTGATCGCAGTGACAATGTGAGGCGTCTTGAATTTGGGATGTACCGTGCTCAGCACTTCGGGCAGCAGCCCGTCGCGGCTCATCACGAAGAAGATGCGGGTCTGGCCGAACAGCAGCACGAGGATTACCGAAGGCAGCGCAAGGAAGGCCGCGATGCCCAGCATATTACCCACGCCCGAAAAGCCGATCGTGCGCAGCACATGGGCCAGCGCTTCGTTCGAACAGACCAGCGCCTGCGCATGTTCGACCATCGCGCATTGGCGGGCGAGTTCTTCCGAACCGGCCGGAAACGGCACGCCGTTCGGCCCCATGATCGGCTGCCCGCCGATGGTGGCGATCGCGCCGCCGGCGACGAGGATGTAGAACACGGTACAGATCAGCAGCGATCCGATCAGGCCGATCGGCACGTTGCGTTGCGGGTTCTTGGTCTCTTCAGCCGCAGTCGAGACGGAATCGAAGCCGACATAGGCGAAAAAGATCGTCGCCGCCGCGCCGACCGCACCGACGCCGGTGCCGAAGCCCCCGAACACGCCGGCCGGCAGGAAGGGGTTGAAATTGGCGGCCGAGAACGACGGGCTGGTGTAGGTCAGCGCGACGAAAGCGGTCAGCGCGACGATTTTGATCACCACCAGCACCGCATTGACCTTGGCGCTTTCGCTGGTGCCGACGATCAGCAGGCCGGTAACCAGCAGCGCGATCACGAAGGCCGGAAGGTTGATTACCCCGCCCGCCGCGCCGCCAAGCGCGAGCGGCCCCGCTTCGAGCGCCGCGGGTAGGTCCAGATGTAAAAAGCCGTGCAGGATCGTGCCGGTGAAATAGCCCGACCACCCGACCGACACCGCAGCCGCCGCGATCGCATATTCCATGATCAGCGCCCAGCCCACGGTCCAGGCGAGCAGCTCGCCGAGCGTCGCGTAGCTGTAGGTATAGGCGCTGCCCGCGACCGGGATCATCGAGGCGATCTCGGCATAGCACAGCGCGGCCACCACGCAGATCGCCCCTGCGATCGCAAACGCCAGCATCAGGCCCGGACCGGCCTTCTGCGCGCCAGCCGAAGTCAGCACGAAGATACCGGTGCCGATCACGCTGCCGATCCCGAGCAGGGTGAGCTGGAACCAGCCGAGCGAACGATGGAGCGATTTCTTCTCGGCGGTCGCGAGGATCGCATCGAGCGGTTTGACACGGCCGAACATAGTAATTCCCTCACAACCCCGAAGTTAACGCCGGAAGCTAGCGACAACCCGGCCTTTGGCAAGGGGTTACGGTCACCCTTCCCCGATCTCTCGCCAGCGTCTAGAACCCCGTCATGTCCACCACCTTCACGCTCGACACCTCGACCAGTCGCGCCAACCCCACTCCGGCGCCGATGCGGCGGCTCACAGTTCCCAAATTGCGCGCGCGCAAGGTCGATGGGGTTACGGCCGAGCCGATCGTGATGCTGACCGCCTATACCGCGCGCCAGGCGCAATTGCTCGACCGGCACTGCGACATATTACTGGTCGGGGATTCGCTCGGCCAGGTGATTTACGGCCTGCCGTCGAGCGTACCGGTGACGCTCGACATGATGGCCAACCACGGCGCGGCGGTGGTGCGCGGATCGTATCACGCAGTGGTCGCGGTTGATATGCCGTTCGGCTCCTATGAACAGTCCCCGGCGCAGGCCTTCGAAAGCGCCTCCTTCCTGCTCAAGCAGACCGGCTGTGCGGCGGTGAAGCTCGAAGGCGGGGCGGCGATGGCGGAGACCGTCGCTTTCCTGGTCCAGCGCGGCGTGCCGGTGATGGGGCATGTCGGACTGACCCCGCAGGCGGTTAACGTACTCGGTGGCTACGGCCCGCGCGGCCGCAGCGCGGCGGAGGCGGAGAAGATCGTCGGCGATGCCAAGACGCTCGACGAGGCGGGCGCTTTCGCGATCGTGGTTGAAGGCGTGGTCGAACCGCTCGCCATCGAACTTACCCGAGGGGTGAAATGCCCGACCATCGGCATCGGCGCTTCGGCGCATTGCGATGGCCAGGTGCTGGTGACCGAAGACATGCTCGGCATGTTCGAACGCGTCCCGCGGTTCGTGAAACGCTATGAAGAAATCGCGGCAACCATCTCGGCTGCGGCCGAAAACTATGCCAGGGACGTTCGCGCGCGCGCCTTCCCCGGTGCCGCGCAGACCTATCAGCCCGAATAGAAAGCCCTTCCCTTGCTGAGTCACTTCCGCGGACCGATCCTTTTCGCCATCGTCTGCCTGCTGCTGGCGGGGTGGTACGGCTATGCCAGCACCGGGACGATGGCCGGCATGGTCCAGGTGCTGTGGATCGTGGTCGTGCTCTCGGTGCTCGAAGTTTCACTCAGCTTCGACAATGCGGTGGTCAACGCGACCGTGCTCAAAGACATGGATCCGGTATGGCAGAAGCGCTTCCTCACCTGGGGCATGGTGATCGCGGTCTATGGCATGTACATCGTGTTCCCGCTGGCGATCGTCGCGATCGCGGCCGGGCTTGGGCCGATCGAAGCCGCCAGGCTCTCGCTCGAGGATCCGGAGCGCTACGAACAGATCGTTTCCTCCGCCCATGTCGGCATCGCCGCCTTCGGCGGTGCTTTCCTCGGCATGGTCGGACTGAAATTCTTCTTCGACGAGGAGAAGGACATTCACTGGATCCATGCGATCGAGGAGCGGCTTTCGCGCTTCGCGGCGATTCCGGCACTTGAGATCGCGGTGCTGCTGCTGGCGCTGTGGGGCATCTCGACGATGCTGCCGGAGCATTATTCGCACATCGTGCTGGTTGCCGGCATCCTCGGGATCGTCTGCTTCATCGCGGTCGACGGACTCGGCACGGTGCTCAAATTGCGCGAGCAGCGGATGATGGCGGCCGGAACCGCCGTTCATGCCGGGCTCGGCGGGTTCCTCTACCTCAATGTGCTCGACGCCTCGTTCAGCTTCGATGCGGTGATCGGAGCCTTCGCACTGTCCAACAACATGGTCGTGATCGCGCTCGGCCTGTCGATCGGCGCGATGTTCGTGCGGGCGATGACGGTGATGCTGGTCAAGAAGGGCACACTGACCGAATATCATTTCCTCGAACACGGCGCGTTCTGGGCGATCCTCGCGCTGTCAGCGATCATGCTCGCATCGGTCCGGTTCGAAATCCCGGAAGCGGTGACCGGGCTGATCGGCGCGCTCTTCATCGGCCTCGCAATCTGGTGGTCGAGTCGGCACAACAAACAGGCCGCAGCCGAGGCGGGCTGACCCGAAGGCCGTTCAGGCAAACGGCGTTCGCTGTGCCTTCGCCAGCAGGGCTTTCGCCTCTTTCCCCCGTCCCGCTCGCTCTAACGCTCGAGCGAACACGCGGCTGACTGCCGGATTGGCGCGCTGCATTTCGAAGGCGCTGTCTGCATCGTCCAGCGCCTCGGCATCGTTGCCGAGCCGCAACTGCGCGTCGGCCAGGGT
This sequence comes from Candidatus Andeanibacterium colombiense, assembly GCA_029202985.1. GTDB lineage: Bacteria > Pseudomonadota > Alphaproteobacteria > Sphingomonadales > Sphingomonadaceae > Andeanibacterium > Andeanibacterium colombiense. Next base: position 510,195 of record CP119316.1, read on the forward strand.
CGCATAGAGCAGCGGATTGCGCCCTCCGTTGCGCGTGCGGGCATAGGCATACAAAACGCGCGCACGCTGCCACTGGCCGGCCTGCATGGCCATGCGCGCCAGGAACTCGGCGGCCTCACCGTCCTGCGGATGCTGGGCGAGGAAGCCCGCCGCGAGCTTGCGCGCCTCGGCCTCCCCCCCGGTAAGGCGAAGCGCCGCGGCCATCCTGGTCATGAGCGTGAACGGCCGGCTGATCTGCGCGGCGGAGGAATAGAACCGCAATGCCTCCGCCCCGTCGCCGCGCGCGAGTGCGACATCGCCGGACAATGTCTCGATATCGGCCGAGCCCGGATAGCGCCGCATCAGCGCTGCGGCGACGCCCGCCGCTTCGGCCACCCTGCCCGCGGCGAGCATGTGCCGCAGTCGCGGCACTGCGGCGTCGATCCGGTAGGGATCGCCGCCATAGCGGAACAGCACGAGTTCGCCGGTCTCGCCGACCGGCAACGCCAGGATTGCCGAGGACGGCACCCTCGCCGCCCGGTCGAGATAAATCGCCGCACTTTCGCGGTCGCCGTCCTGCTCGAAAGCGCGGCCGATAAGCGTTAGCAGATAAGGCGAGGCACCCCGCCCATCGGCCAGCTTGCGGTAACGCGCGATAACCTCGCTGCCGTCCCCGTTCTCGAGCATCGCGCGCGCCAGCAGCAGGGTGATCCGGTCATTGTCCGGCTGAAGCCGCGCAAGCTGGTCCAAAGCTTCGACCGCGAGGGTCCAGTTGCCGGCATCCATCTCCAGCACACCTTCGAGCAGCATCGCTGCGGGCATCTGGTCGAACTTGTCGTCCGTGCGATAGAGCAGCTTTCGCGCGAGGCCGAAATTGCCGGCCCGCGCAGCCAGCACCGCCTGCAGATAAAACGCGCGCGGGTTCTCGCCGTCGAGCGCGATCATCTGGCGGGTCACGCGCAGCATGTCTTTCGCACGGCCGGCTTCGCCCAGCGTTGCCGCATATTCGCCGAGCAGCGACATGTCGTCGGGCGCGTGCGTGAGCCCTTCCTCGAACCAAGGCAAGGATGCGATCGGCCCCTGCGCATCGCGCGCCAGCTGGCCGCGGAATTCGAGCGCGCGGATATTGGTGCGGTCGAGCCGCAACGCGGTCTCCGCCGCAGCCAGCGCCTGGTGATGCTCGCCCGCGCGATAGTGCAAGCGGCCGAGATCGACCCAGATTTCGGCGGTCCCGCCGTTGCCTTCCAGCGCCTTGGCGAAAGCCTGGCCTGCCGCCGCCAGATCGTCGTCAGCCAGTTCCAGCCGGGCCAACATGTGGAAGCCGTGCTGGCGCGTCGCCGGAGAGAACTGCCCCGGCCCGAGCCATGTCCGCGCCGCATCGAGATTGCCCTGGTCGAGATAGGCTTCGCCCATCCATGCGGCTACCGCCGGCTTCCCAGCACCGGCATCGACCGCGCGGCGTAGTGCCACTTCGGCCGCGACACCGTCCCCGCGCAGCAACGCCGCGCGCCCATCCTTGAACGCAGCTTCGGCTTCGCCGCCCGCGCCGCTGAGCGGTACGGCGAGCACAAGCAAGGTCAGCGCAGCCAGCGCCCCCCTCAACCTGCGGCGGCTGTCAGGCATGCAGATCGTATTGCTTCAGCAGATCGTAAAGCGTGGGCCGGCTGATCCCGAGCAATTTGGCAGTGTTCGAGATGTTGCCTTCGCTCCGCGCCAGCGCATGGCGGATGACCTTGCGATCCGCCTGCTCGCGCGCGCTCTTGAGATTGAGCGGCTGCGCCTCGTCGTCGGCCGTCCCATCGAGATCGAGATCGGCCGCGTTGATCAGCTTGCCGTCGGCCATGATCACCGCGCGCTTCACCCGGTTCTCCAGCTCGCGCACATTGCCCGGCCACTTCCACGCATCGATCGCCGAGAGCGCGTCGCTGGCGAAGCCCTTGACCTGCGGGTTCATCTCGCGCGCGAACCGCTTGACGAAGGCCTTCGCCAGCAGGGTCGCATCGCCAGGACGCTCCGCGAGCGAGGGAATCCTGATCACGATCTCGGCCAGGCGATAGAACAGATCCTCGCGGAAGCGCCCGTCGGCGATCATCGCCTCGAGATCCTGGTGAGTCGCACAGACGATCCGGGTATCGACGTCGATCGCCTTGCGCCCGCCGATGCGTTCGATCTGGCGTTCCTGGAGGAAACGCAGCAGCTTCACCTGCAGCGGCAGCGGGATGTCGCCGACCTCGTCGAGGAACAGCGTGCCCCCGCTGGCGAGCTCGATCTTGCCCTCGGTCGTCTTGACCGCGCCGGTGAAGGCGCCTTTCTCATGGCCGAACAACTCGCTTTCGAGCAGATTCTCGGGGATTGCCGCGCAGTTGATCGCGACGAAAGCACCGCCGCGGCGGCCGCTCGCATCGTGCAGGCCCTTGGCGAGCAGTTCCTTGCCGGTCCCGCTCGCGCCGAGCAGCATCACCGAGACATTGGTGTTGGCGACCCGTTCGATCGTGCGCGCGACTTTGACCATTTCCGGCGCCGCGGTGATCAGCCCGCCGAGCACGGTATTTTCCTCGCCGGCGCGCGATTGCAGCGCCCGGTTCTCGCGCTCGATCCGGTGGAGGTTGCTGGCTCGCCGCACGATCAGACCGAGTTGTTCGATATCGACCGGCTTCTGGTAGAAATCGTAAGCCCCGCGCGCGATCGCGGTCAGCGCGCTTTCGCGCGCGCCGTGCCCGGTCGCAACGATGACCTTGGTGTCCGGCTTCACCGCCATGATTTCCTCGAGCACCGCGAAGCCTTCGCTGGTTCCGTCTGGATCTGGCGGCAGGCCGAGGTCGAGCGTGACCACCGGCGGCTCCTCGGCCCGCAGCGCGGCGATGGCCGAGGCACGGTCGCCGACGATGGTGACGTCGAAATCGTCATAGGCCCATTTGAGCTGCGCCTGCAGGCCTTCATCGTCCTCCACGATGAGGAGCTTGGGGCGGAATTTATCGGCCATTACGCAACGTCCCTGGAAAGATCTTGGTTCGCGCCTGCTCTCAAGCCGGCAGAGGTCGCCAGCGGCAGGCGCAGGATAAAGCGGGTGCCGACCCCTTCGCGGCTTTCGACGTCGAGCCGCCCGTTCATTGCCCGGATCAGTTCGCGTGCTTCGAAGGCGCCGATCCCGAACCCGCCCGGCTTCGATGAATGGAACGGCTTGAACAGCCGCGAGCGGATGAATTCCGCGCTCATCCCGCTGCCGGAATCGATCACTTCGATGATGCAGGCGAGCCCTTCCGTTCGGACGCTCAACAGGACCGGCGAATCCGCATCGCTCGCATCGATTGCGTTCTGGACCAGATGGACCAGCGCTTGTTCGAGCGAATCCGCCTTGCCGAGTACTTCGGAAGGCTGCTGCGACACCAGCATCACCGGGTGCTGCGCCTCGTAACGCCGTACTACCCGGGTGACGCATTCGACCGCGTCGATCTCCTCGGGCCGTTCGACACCTGCAGCACCATAGCGTCCGAGCCGCGCCAGCAACGCATTCAGCTTGTCCGAGCTGTTCCGCAGGGTAACCAGCATATCGGCGCGGAATTCCGGCTTCTCCGCATGCTTCTCGGCATTGCGTGCGAGCAGCGAGAGCTGGCTCGCGAGATTCTTGATGTCGTGCATAACGAACGCGATCCGGCGGTTGAACTCGTCGAAGCGGTGCGCCTCGCCCAGTGCCTCCTGCCCCGCCTGTTCGGCGAGATAGCTGGCGAGCTGCTGGCCCACCACGCGCAGCAGGTCGAAATCCTCCCAGTCGAGCCGCCGCGCGATTGGCGGGCGCGCAAGCACCACGATGCCGATGAGTCGCTGGTAATGGAGCAAGGGGATCATCGCCCAGGCGCGGTGATGGTCGCGCAGCCAGGCGGGAACGATCACGCCTTCGCCCCGGTTGTCACGCCCGTCGCGAACGTCGTCGAGATCGAGGATAAAGCGCTCGCGTTCGAAGAACCGCGCGGTTTCCGCATCGAGGGCTTCGCCGGGGACCGCGATCTCGGGCCACTGCCAGCGCGAATCCAGGCTGAGCGAACCCTCTTCGCCCGTCGTCAGTAGCAGGCCGGCGGGGCTGTCGGTGATGTCCGCGATTGCGCGCACCACACGCTCGTGCAGCGGCGTCACCTGCTCCCCGCCGCGAGCGATGGTTTCGGTAAAGCGGAGCCATTCGGCACGGTAGTCGTAGCGGTGCTGGAACAGGTGCTTCGCCACCACCACCCGAATCCATCCGCGCAGCCGCCGCGATGGCAGCACCAGCAAGGCGGCAACGCTGGCGCTGACGAGGAAGCCGAGCTGAAGCAGGCGCGCGAAGTCGGAGCCGACATAGGCAAGGCCCTGCGCGACCAGCACCATGCCTACCAGATAGCCCCCGATCAGCAGCAGCGAGAAGGATTGGAACGCGACCGAGCGCGAGGCACGCAGCCTGAGTTCTCCGTCCGCCTGTGCGGTCCCTATCGCCAGCAGGATCGCCATCACGATCATCACCAGCGCGCGCAGATCCGCCAGGGTCTGCGGAACGCGGCCGGTGAGATAGGCAACCGTGTAGAAATTGAGATCGTAGAGCCACATCGCGGCCAGCGCCGCGGCCGGCCAACGCAGGCTTAGCCGCGCGGCGGACGAGGCACCGACGTAAAGATTGTGGACCAGCACCAGCGCGCCCACCGCGCAGAGCAGGCGGAAGGTCATGGACAGGTCGAAGATCATCGCCGCGGCGCCCGGCAGCGCGCCGAACCGGGCCGCGAGCGCGATCAGCCCGAACTGCAGCATCTCGACGAAGGCCAGCGCCCAGACGACGGTGCGGATCGGGCGGACGCTTTGATGGCGCCCGTCATTCGCGAACAGGCGGTAGAGCGCCCAGAACCAGGTCAGGTAGCTGAGGCTGAGGAACATCTGCGTCCCTGTATCGCCCTGCCCGATCGCCGCCACCGCGAGGCCCCAGAACGCCGTGGTGCCGAGCGCGGCGAGGATCGGCTGGCCGGCCGGGCCGAGCTTCTCGCGCCGCGAGAAGAGCCAGCCGGCGATCCCCAGCAAGGCCACGGCACCGACAAGGTGCAGCGCGGCGACGATCGTCGACCACATGTCGATCGGGTAGGTGCCGGTCATCGCGCGCCCTCGTGCCACAGCACCACGCGCAGGGTCTGAAGCAGGATCAGCAGGTCGAGGAAGGGCGTGTAGTTCTTCGCATAATACAGATCGTATTCGAGCTTGTTGCGCGAATCCGCGATCGACGCGCCATAGGGATAGTTGATCTGCGCCCACCCGGTGATGCCGGGCTTCACCATGTGACGCTCGGCATAATAGGGCAGCTTGTCCTCCAGGTCCTCGACGAATTCGGGCCGCTCGGGGCGCGGGCCGACGAAGCTCATCTGGCCCATCAGCACGCTCCAGGCCTGCGGCAGTTCGTCGATCCGGACCTTCCGGATGAATTTGCCGATGCGGGTGACGCGTGGATCGTCCTTCTGCGCGAATTGCGCCCCGTCCTTTTCGGCGTCGGTGCGCATCGAGCGCAATTTGATCACCTCGAACGTCTGGCCGAACAGGCCGACGCGGCTCTGGCGGAAGAACGCCGGCCCCTTGCTGTCGAGCTTCACCAGCAGCGCGAAGATCAGGATCAGCGGGAAGGTGGTCAGTAACAACAATAGGCTGGCGAGCACGTCGAACACCCGCTTGGCCACGCTCGACACTGCGCGGCCCGAGGAAAAGCCGTCGGAGAAGATCAGCCACGAGGGATTGACCGTGTCGAGGTCGACCCGCCCGGTCTCCCGCTCCATGAAGCTGGAAAAATCGTTCACATGGACCCCGGCGGTCTTGATCCGCAGCAGATCCTTCAGCGGCAGCGCATTGCGCCGCTCTTCCAGCGCCATCACCACCTCGCTCGCGCCGAGGTTCTCGACGAAACGATTGAGATCGTGGATCGCCGAGCGCGGGATCGCTTCCTCGACCACCTTGGCCGTATCGCTCATCGCAATATAGCCGACGATCACGAAGCCGCTTTCCGGGCGCAGACTCAGCGCGCGCAGCCGCTGCGCACGGTTGCCGCTGCCCAGCACCAGCACCCGCCGGCGAAACGCGGACGCCCCTAGAATCCCGCCCACGATCAGACGGTTCAGCATCAGCAACACGATCGACAGGCCCATCGCGTAGGCCAGGGTCGAACGCCAGAAAGCTTCGCCCGGGATCAGGAAATCGATGAAGGTCAGCGCGATCACCCCGAGACTGACCGCGACCAGCAGGCGCGCGGCGGCAAAGCGCATCGAACGCAGCGCATCCGGGCCGTAGACCCCAACCGAGATCATTGCGACGAGCACCACCGATGCCGCGCCGAACAATGCGGGAAACCGATCGGCCAACGCTCCGGCATCAATCCCGATCTGGCTCGAACGCAGCTTCCACGCCAGTTCGCCCGCCGTCACCAGCAGTAGCAGGTCGAACAGTCCGAGCAGGAGCACTGCATGCGGAATGTAATGCTTGAAGAGACGGATCATCGTTCAAATCGGGCCACGCCCGCCAATCGCGAGCCCCGCCGGTCTAGGACCGAGAAATGAAATGTCGGTAAATTTTACACGCCTGGTTTTCAGTGGGTTGAGCCGCGTCGGACGGTTGATTGTCCGTTTACCGTGCCGCCCCGGACGCCGCGGATTGCACCTCGCCGGCGGCATCCTGCGCGACCTCCTTCGCCGCGCCGGCGGTGGTGCCGGCCGCGTCGCCCACCTTGGCCGCTGCATCGCCGACCTGTTCGGCGGCCGTATCGACCTTGCCGGCCGCCTCCGCCACGGCATTGTCCTTGGCCATCTCGGAATTGTTCTGGCTCATGAACACCCACAGCGCGACCACCACCGCGAGCAGGACCACGAACATCAGGAACCACCCCGAGACGCCCGAACGGCGCGGCTCGTCGGTGACGATGGTGGTGGTGTGGATGTTGCCGTCGGGGGTCTCGATCCGGTCGGTGCGTTGCTCGGTCATCGGAAGGCTCTCCTGTTGAAGAATGAGCCTCCAACGCTTTTCGAGCGCGCAGGTTTCGCTTCGCCGCAACCGCGATGGTTAACGCTACACGGCGATCAGTATGCGCCCTGCCGTTTCAAGCGAGTTCGATCCGTTCGATCGCCCAGCCTTGCGCGGTCTGGACATAGCTGCCGACGAGACTGCGGGCCTCGCTCAGCCGCCCAAGGCTGTTGCCTTGCAGGCGCGCCATCTCGAACAAGGTCCCTTCGCCGTCTAGCGGCTGCTCGAACTCGGCAGTGCAGGCCAGGCGCGCCTGCGCCCGGCCCTGGTCGATCGTGAGGTCGCCGGCGTCCGCCGCAGTGTCCAGCGACAGGCCCGTCACGCCCGCTAAGGAAAAGGCCTCCGGCCGCACTCCGGCGTTAAAACGACGCAGGAAGGCCCGGTTGAGAGCTCCGATCGCGCGCTCGTCCTCGATCCGCGCCAGCCGGGCCTTGTCCCCGTCATCGGCAAGCGCCGCCGCGGCGGGTATGGCGGCGGCCGCCAGCGGGACCGCGACAATCGCTCCGGCCTTGATGAACGAGCGGCGCGAAGTCATCGATGTGTCGGTCATTTTTCCGTCCTCCCCTCAGACCGACTGCTTGAAGAACCGGTCGATATCGAACTTGCCGGCATGGCGCGCATGCGCGCCGACCTGGCTCATGCTGAGTCCCTCGGTACCGCAGTGATAGCCGATCCCGGCATCGTGCATCGTCCGCAGATTGATCACGATCGTGCCGAGCGTGCCGTTGCAGGCGTCTTCCAGCCAATAGGCGAAATACAGCTGATCGCGGATTTTCACGAAATCGCCCGGCCCGCTCCATTCGAGCCCGCCCGCGCCGCTGTCGGTGAAGATGATCCACGAGACCGTGCCGGGCGTGGAATAGAGATGCATCGAGGTCAGCCCCGGCGCATAGTTCCATGTGATCGCGCGCCCGAGCAACTCATTGGTGCGGTGGTGGCGCAAGGCACCCGGAGATTTGATCCCGGCCATCTCGATCGTGCCGAACAATGTCTCCGCCACCGCCTCGTTGGCAAAATAGGGCCCGTTGAGCGTACCCTTGAAGGTCGTCACCAGGCCTTGGTGGAAATCGGCGCAGATCGAGTGGCCGGCATGGTTGGCCTCACCTTCGAGGACGTGACCGAACAGGATGACGCCCGGCGCCGGCTCCCATGCTTGATAGCGCGCGGTGACCCAACGGCCGCCATCCTTGCGCCATTTCAGCTCCTCGGCAGTTACGACCTTGTATTCGACCGCGGGCCCGCCGTCGTAACGCAGGGTGAAATTCTTGCCCGCAAGCCAGCCGACCGCCGCGAGCCCGTTGGTGGCCATTCCGGCCGCACCGCTGCCTGCGCCGGTGCGCGGGGCGAACACGCGGGTATTCTCGGCCACCGCCTTGTCGACTTGGGCTTTGGTCAACTTGGGCATCGTCGCGAGCGGGCGATAGACTCCGCGCGCGCCCTTGGCGTCCGGATCGATATTCGCGCCCTGCCCCGGCCCCGCGCGCGGCTTCGGCGCACCGCCGCTAATGTCGCCGAATTTCTCGAACTGGGCGATCTGGCCGAGCCATTCGCCAGTACCACGAAATATCTGAAATTCGAGCTCGTCCGCTGCGTTGAAACCGAGCCTCAGCCCGACCTGCTCGAGCTTGTCGAGGTCCATCGCATAGAGCGTGAAGATGCCCGAGAACTCGGCCTCGGTGCGGGTGTAAAGATAGAAGCGGTCATCGACCTGAATATAGTCGGACGGTGCGCAATAGCCTTGCTTGCCGTCGAGCCGGGTCAGTTCGACCCAGTGCGAATAGGCCATCGACGGGTAGAAATCGAGCGTCTCGTCGCCGCTGTCGGTCTTCCAGTAGAGCCCCTTGCCCTCGATTCGGTTGGTCCCCCGATGGCGCAGCGGGGGCGCATCCGCGCCGTCCTGCGCGACATAACCCTGCCACACCGCGCGGCTGACTTCGCGTTTCGCGCCTTGTCCCGCGAACCACAGCTCGAACGCGGTCGCGAGGCCGGTGCGCTCGTCGATCACCACCGCGTAACCGCGCAGCGTTCCGGGGATCAGGTGCGCGAACAGCACCAGATCGTCGAGCCGTAGCGCGCCGTAACCTGCCGCGATCTCCGTCCCGCCGTTCTCTGACAGGCTCAGGCGGTGGGCGCTGGTGAAGCGATAAGAGAGCAGCGGGCCCTTGTTGGCCCCGTCATCGTCGGTGACGATCCGCAGCGTCGTGCCGGCCAGCAAACTGTCGGCCGGCGAGGTGCTCTTCGGCCCGCTCGCCGCAACCTTGCCCAGCGCAGCGCCGATCGCCGCCTCGCTCAACTGCGTCCAGTTGTAACGGTATAGCTGCACCTTGGGATAGGCTGGCCCCGGCATCGTCGTCCCCTCATCGTGATCCCGGTCTCGTGATCGGACGGGATTCGCGAACGGAGCCTATCACCTCACCGCGCAGGGTAAAGCGCGGAAGGTCTGGTGCCCCTGGCCCGACTCGAACGGGCACGCCTTGCGGCAAACGATTTTGAGTCGTTCGCGTCTACCATTCCGCCACAGGGGCACGGGCCGGTGGCGCGCCTTAGCGGCGGGTAGCGGCAGGTTCAACCGATGTTTCTCGAACCGCGCTAGAGCGCCCACCCGAACTTCATCCCAACCGGGTTGCTGCGCAGGACCGAACTGCCGCGCCAGACCTCGGCGGAAGGCAACCGAAACGGATCCTGCGGCTGCGGCGGCGGTGTGATCCGGACCCCCTTCGTATTGCCTGCGCCGATATTGTGCGGCTATAGCTAATCCGGGGTAAGCGAACCAGGTAGGCGGCCCGTTAGGGACGAATTATCCCGCTCAGTCCTTCAGCGCCGCGATAACCGCCTTGTGCAGGCGCGAGTGCAGCGGATCGTTGGCGGCAATCACTTCGGTATCGCAGATCGGTTGCGACCGGCCGCGGAAATCGGTGACGAAACCACCGGCCTCACGCACCAGAAGGCAGCCGGCTGCGGTGTCCCAGGACGACAGCCCGGTCTCCCAAAAGCCGTCGAAGCGCCCGGCGGCGACCCAGGCGAGATCGAGCGACGCAGCGCCGAAGCGACGAATCCCGGCAATCTGCGGCCCGATCTCGCGGAAGATCCGGGTCCATTCCTCGAAATTGCCATGTCCTTGGAACGGAATCCCGGTCGCGATCAGTGCGTCGGCCAGACGGTTGCGCGACGAAACGCGCAGCCGCGCATCCTGCAGCCAGGCGCCGCGGGTCTTCTCGGCCCAGAAAGTCTCGTCGGTGACCGGCGCGTAGACCACGCCGGCGACCACATCGCCCCAGCCCGAACCGTCGAGCCTCGGTTCCTGGGCGGCGATCGAAATTGCGAACTGCGGGATACCGTGGAGAAAGTTCGAGGTCCCGTCGAGCGGATCGACGATCCAGCGCGGCTTGGTCGGATCACCCTCGATCGTGCCGGCCTCTTCCATCACGAAGCCCCAATCGGGCCGCGCCTGGAGAAGTTCGTCATAGATCGTGCGCTCGGACGCCTGGTCCGCCTTGGACACGAAGTCCGACGGGCCCTTGCGGCTGACCTGGAGGTGTTCCACCTCGCGAAAATCGCGGCGCAATTTCCCGCCCGCTTTACGCGCGGCGCGTTCCATCACGCGAATAAGCCCCGAAACTGCTGCCATGAATCTCTTTCCGTGCGGCCACGCTCACACCCCTTTGCGGAGCGTGGCCCTTGTGTTTAGCGCTTGCCGTCGCTGGGCTTCAGCGGCGGCAGCGGCTTGGCGCCGGCGGCCGCGCCATCGGCCTTCTTGAAGGTTACGCCGCATACCCCTGCCGCGGCGCGGTAGATGGCGGTCGCGTCGGGTTTCTGGCCGCCCGGGCTGGCCGCGAGGGCGCGCTCGGTCGCGGCCGAAATATCGGACAGCTTGCTGTTGTAAAGGCACAGCATCAAAGCGCCCTTGACCGGCTGGGTCACGGTCTTCGATTCGAACGCGAGGTTGAAAGCCCGCAGGATGATTGCCGCACGCTGGACGTCAGCAGCCTTCTTCGGATCGATCTTCGCCCCGGCGCGAGCGCCCGCAGCAGGTTTGGCCGGAACAGCGGCGCCCTGGGCGGCCAGCGCGGCAGGCGCAGCAGAAACGGCAAGCAGGGCGGCAAGAACGTGCGATTTCCTCATGTCAGTCGGCCTTTCTTACATATTCGCGGGCGTAGACATCCACCACGATACGCGTCCCGCTTCCGATATGCGGCGGCACCATCACGCGCACCCCGTTATCGAGAATGGCAGGCTTGTAGCTCGAACTGGCGGTCTGGCCCTTCACGACGGCATCCGCCTCGACGATTAGAGCTTCTACCTGTTCCGGAAGCTGAACGGAAATCGGGCGTTCGTCGTATAATTCGAGCGTTACATCCATCCCATCGGCCAAAAATGCCTTGGCATCGCCGAGCAGATCCGAGTCCAGCGTGATCTGGTCGTAATTGTCCTTGTCCATGAACACGAGCTGCGCGCCCTCTTCATAGAGGAACTGGAAGTCCTTGGTGTCGAGCCGCACGCGCTCGACCGTGTCGGCGCTGCGGAATCGCACGTTGGTCTTGCGGCCGTCGATCAGGTTCTTCATCTCGACCTGCATGAACGCCCCGCCCTTGCCCGGCTGGGTGTGCTGGATCTTCGCGACCTTCCAGATGCCGCCTTCGTATTCCAGGATATTGCCGGGGCGGATATCGACGCCACTGATTTTCATTGGGTTCAGCTTTCGATGTCAAACTGCGTGTAAAGCGGGCGCCCTAGCCTGTGGAGCGGCGGGCGGCAAGCTGCGCTGGCGAACTGGGAATGCGCGTGCTAGCCGCCGATTGGATAGAGACGATGCAACCACTGTTCAAACTCCTCAGCCTGGCCCTGCTCGCGGGGGCCGCAGCGGCCAGCGCGCAAAACAGCCGCCTCGACACCCTTGAGCGTGGGAATTACGCGTGCGAAATGCCGGGCGACGCGGCAACCCAGCGGGGAGTCGCGGTTCCCGAACAAAGCTTCAAGGTGGTCAATGCCTCGACTTATGTCGCCAGGGGCGAGCGCGGTCAGTATCTCCGCCTGGGCGACACGGTGACAATCACCAGCGGCCCGCTGAAGGGCAATCGCTATTCGATGAAGAGCGATCACTTCCTGCGGCAGATCGACGACAAGGGAATGGTCACGAAATTGCGCTGCGTGAAGGAGCGCTAGGCGCTCAGGCCTGGAACAGCACCTTGGTCGACCCATCGACCATCAACGACAGGCGCGCCGCGTCCCAGTTTGTCAGCCGGACGCAGCCGTGACTCTCCGCCCTGCCGATAGTCTGCGGCTCTGGGGTTCCGTGAATCCCGTAATGCGGCTTGTTCAGATCGATCCACACCACCCCGACCGGACCGTTCGGCCCCGGCGGCAGGCGTTGCGCCTTCTTGCTGTCCGACACATCCCAAAACAGCTCGGGGTTATAGGCGAAGTCCGGATTGCGGCTGACGCCCTTCACCTTCCAATTGCCGAGTGGGAGCGGATCGTGGCTTGAGCCGGTGGTGACGGTGAACATCGCTATAAGCTTGTCGGCCTTGTCATAGGCCTTGAGCCAGCCCGAGGATTTGTCGACCACCAGGCGCGCCGCCTTCGACTGGCGTGTGCCCACGCCGAGCGATTGCAAGGTCGCCAACCAGGCGCGGTCCTTTACCTCGCCCGCGTCGATCCAGTCAGCACCGATATTCGGTACGGTGACCTTCTCTCCGGCGGCGAAATAGGGCCGGTCGAGGGCCGGTGTCGCATTTGGCGCACCGGTCCGCGGATTGAGCGTCTTGAGCACATCGACCGTGGTGTGGAACCGCTCGGCAAGCCGCTCATCGATGCTTTGGTAGCCGAGCCGCCCCAGATTAGCCTGAGCAGCCGGATCCTTGGGCAATTTGCTATAGGACTCCTGGCCCCAATAGGCCGGAATGGTCACCGAGCGCGTAGCAGGAATATTCGACCATTGCGTCAACGCCCTCCTGGTCGCATCGTCGAGTTTGCCGGTCTTGGACAGATCGTGCGCTTCCTGGAATCCCGCTAGCGCATTTTCAGTCGAGATGCCGGTCTTGCCGTCAATGATCCCCGAACCGAATCCAAGCCGTTCGAGCACGACCTGCGCCTGCATCGTCACCGATTGGGGATCGGTCGCCTGCGTGGCTGCGGTGGCATTATCGTTCGAAGCCATCGAATCCGCGCCATTCGGATCGGGCGTGGCACTCTGCTGGGCTTGCTCGGGCTTGCCGGCCGGGTTTTGCCCGCAAGCGCACAGTAGCATCGCGGACAGGAATACGGCGGCAAATCGGATTTGGTGCATCGACAACTCCCTTTCGCGTCAAACGCGGGAGGGAGGCGAAAGCTCCTAGGATTTACAGCAGCTTGGCGAAGGCTTTTATCGCCTCTACCTCGTCCCTGCCCCACACCGCGCCCGAAACCGCGAGGAAATCCGCCCCGGCTTCGATCAGCGGGGGACAGTTCGCCGGCGTAATCCCGCCGATCGCAACGCAGGGCAGCTCAAACAGGCCCTGCCACCATTCGAGAATTTCGGGCTCGGCATGATGCTCGACCTCCTTGGTCGTCGTCGGGAAGAACGCGCCGAAAGCGACGTAATCGGCACCGTCCTCGCCCGCCTGCATCGCCATGTGACGGCTTGCGTGGCAAGTGACCCCAATCTGCGCCTCGCGTCCGAGCCGCTCGCGCGCATCCTGCACCTCACCGTCCGACTGACCGAGATGGACCCCGTCCGCCCCAAGGCGCTTGGCCAGGGAAATGCTGTCATTGACGATAAAGGCCACGTCGCGCTCAGCGCAGATTCGCTGCAAAGGTTCGGCGAGCCGCACAGCGGCATGTTCGTCGATATTTTTCACCCGGAACTGGAACGCCGCGACCGGCCCTCCCAATTCCTGGGACGCATCGAGCGCGCGGACGAGCCGCTCGGGGAAAGCGCCGCCGACTTCGAGCGGGGAAATCAGGTAAAGCTGGCACGAACGGTCGGTCACTGCATTTTCCCGGTATGACTGCGCAAACCCATGGCTCGGTGCGGATCGGCTGTTCGGGCTGGATTTACAAGCACTGGCGGGGGCTGTTCTATCCCGAAGGCCTGCCCGTCAAGGATTGGTTCGCCTATTACGCCACCGCTTTCGACACGGTCGAGATCAACAACAGCTTCTATCGCCTGCCCAAACCCGAAGTCTGCGCGGCGTGGCGCGATCAGGCGCCCCGCGGCTTCTGTTATGCGCTGAAGGCCAATCGCTATCTCACCCAATCAAAGAAGTTGAAGGATGCGGAAGAGCCGCTCGCCCGGATGATGGCCTCTTTCGACCAATTGCGCCCCGCACTCGGGCCGGTGCTTTACCAGCTTCCGCCGCACTTTAAATTGAACCTCGAACGGCTCGAAAGCTTTCTCGCTCTCCTTCCGAAAAATGTCGCGAGCGTGTTCGAGTTCCGCGATCCGAGCTGGTATACCGACGAAGTCTTCGCCTTGCTCGATCTCCAAGGTGCCGGCTTTTGCGTACATGACATGCCTGGCCTCGCAAGCCCACGGTTCGCGACCGGCCCGGTCGGCTATGTTCGCTTCCACGGCGGACAAGGGAAGTATTGGGGCCGCTACACCGAGAAGGCGTTGCAGGATTGGGCGGTCTGGATCGAGAGTGAAGCGCGCAAGGGCCGCACGGTCTGGGCCTATTTCAACAACGACACAGGGGGCGCGGCGATCCACGACGCACAGGCGCTCCGCGCGATGATATGAGATCAAGGGCCGGCCCGGCCGAGTCCGTTCCCGTTTATGGACCACACTGGATGATCGCACGGATGAAGACTGCCTATGCCCTGCTACTGCCTTTCGCCCTCGGTTCCTGCGCGACCATGCCGCCGCCAGCGGGCGCCGACGGCATCGCGCGTGCGAGCCTCCACCAGCACATCTATGTCGATGGCCTTCGCGTCACCCCGCTCGCAGTGCTGGAAGATAGCCGCTGCCCGATGAATGCCCGCTGCGTCTGGGCCGGGCGCACCCGGCTCAGCGTGAGAATCGATCTCGGATCGCGCAGCGAAACCCGTGAGATCGCCAGCGACCAGCCGATCCAGGTCGCCGACGGCACGTTGTCACTGGTCGAGGTGCAGCCCGACAAGATGGCGGGCGAGCAGGCCAAGCCCAAAAAATACCGCTTCGGCTTCACCTTCGCCGGCGGCATCTAGGCTACATTACCCGGCTGTCGTACGCCCATTGCAGCAGCGCCTGGCGCTGCTTCGGACGGCAGAAGGGATCGCCCGGCTCGCAGTTCTTCCTGATCTGCCCCGCATGGCGGGCGAAGGCGCGCCAGCGGCCGATCTGCCGGTGATCGTCCTCGTGCCGCCGGCCCGAGTAATAGCGGCAATACCACTGGAACCATCCGCGCGGATCGTCGGCATGGAGCCAGCCCTTGCGGCGCCACTCGGCTAGCGGCTTGCTGGCGATTATGTTGAAGTAATTGCAGTCCGGGTTGGCGCCATCGGGTGAAAGCTTCGCCCGCTCGAACCACGAGGCCGGAAACTCTTCCCTGCAGTCGGTCAGATACTTGCCGCCGAACACGCCAAGTTCGAGCATTTCCCTCGGGGTCAGCTCGGGCTCGAACCTCGGATCGAAGTTCCGGCCCGCGGGCTCGGTGCGTTCGTAGTGGTAGGCGCGCTGCATCCGGTCATTCACCGTGACCGACTGCCGCTCAGTCATGCGACCGAGGCCTCGTAAATCTCGTCGATCGCCGTGCCCAGCGTCCTGTCGAATTCCTCGTCGTTCATCTGCGCGCGCAAATCCTCGAGCAGCGCGCGGCTGAAGCTCGCGATCACGCCGCTGTTCTTGGCCAGTTCGACGCAGGCCTCTGGCCGGACGAAGCCGCCCGACAGCGCGACCACGCGCACAACCTGGGGATGATCGACGATCGGCTTGTAGAGATCCGGCTCGACCGGCAGCGACAATTTGAGCATCACCAAGCGCCCCTTGGGCAGCGCATCGAGGCCCTTGAGGATTTCGTCGCGGAGAATCTTTTCGCCCTCCGCACGGTCCGGCGCCTTGATATTGTATTCAGGCTCGAGGATCGGGATCAGCCCGGCTGCGGCGATCTGGTTGCCTACCTCGAACTGCTGGGCGATGTTGGCCGCGATGCCCTGCGGGTTCGCCGACTGGATCACCGAGCGCATCTTGGTGCCGACCACGCCGAGATTTCGGGCACGGGCGAGCAACAGGTCGAGATCGGGTATCGGCTTCATCAGCTGGACGCCGTCAACCTCGTCTTCAACGCCCTTGTCGACCTTGATGATCGGGACCACGCCGCGATCGCGCAAGGCGGTCGGGACCGGCTTGCCGTCGGCGGTGCCGTCCATCGTCTTTTCGAACAATATCGCGCCGAGCACCTTCTCGCCGGTGAAAGAAGACGAAGTGATGATCCGCACGCGCATCTGGTGGATCAGGTCGAACATCTCGTCGTCGGACGACCATGCGCCTTCCTCGATCCCATAGCCCTTCAGCGCTTTGGGGGTCGAACCGCCGCTCTGGTCGAGCGCGGCGATGAAGCCCTTGCCCGTGGTGAGCCGCTCAAGCATGTCCGCTTCGATCATTGGTTTCTCCGATTATCGTTCGAGCGCAGTGACGCCGGGCAGTTCCCGCCCTTCCATCCATTCGAGGAACGCCCCTCCGGCCGTCGAGACATAGCTAAACTCCTCCGCCACGCCGGCGTGGTTGAGCGCGGCGACCGTATCGCCCCCGCCCGCGACCGAGACGAGCGAGCCTTCCGCAGTCAGCGCAGCGGCGGTTATGGCCAGCGCCACGGTGGCTTCATCGAACGGCGGCGTCTCGAATGCGCCGAGCGGCCCGTTCCACACCAGCGTGCGGCAGGTCTTGAGCACGTCGCCAAGCGCCACAACCGCCTGCGGGCCGATATCGAGGATCATCTCGTCACCCGCGACTTCGTGGACATTGCAAATGCGCAGCGACGCGGGATTGGCGGCGAATTCCTTCGCCACCACCACGTCGTAAGGCAGGTGAACAGTGCAGCCGGCGGCGTCGGCGGAGTCCAGGATCTCCTCGGCGGTGCCGGCAAGGTCATGCTCGCACAGCGACCTGCCGACATCGACTCCGCGCGCGGCGAGGAAGGTGTTGGCCATGCCGCCACCGATGATCAGATGATCGACCTTGCTCACCAGATGCTTGAGCACCGCGAGCTTGCTCGAAACCTTTGCTCCGCCGACCACCGCCGCGACCGGGCGTTCCGGATCGCCGAGCGCCTTCTGCAGCGCGGTCAATTCGGCCTCCATCGAACGGCCGGCATAGGACGGGAGGAAATGGGTCAGGCCCTCGGTCGTCGCATGGGCGCGGTGCGCGGCCGAGAAGGCGTCGTTGACGAAGAAATCGCCATTGGCGGCGATTGCCTTCGCGAATTCGGGGTCGTTGGCTTCCTCGCCCGGCCAGAAACGGGTGTTCTCGAGGATCGCGATATCGCCGTCGCGCAGGATTCCGACCGATTGCGCAACCACCGGCCCGGCGACTTCGGGCACGAACATCACTTCCTTGCCGAGCACCTCCCGCACCGCATCGATCACCATCGACAGCGATTGGGTCGAGCTGCGCGCGCCCTTCGGCCGGCCGAAATGGGCGAGCAGCAGGACCTTGGCCCCCTTGTTCGCCAATTCCAGAATCGTCGGCGCGCTCGCGCGGATGCGGGTCTTGTCGGTGACCTGGCCGCCGTCCATCGGCAGGTTCAGATCGACCCGGACGAGCGCGACCTTGCCGGTCACGTCGCCGAGGTCGGAGCCCAGATCATCCAGAGTTTTGAACGCGGCCATTCCGGCGACCTTACAGAAACTTCGCCATCACCCCGGCGGTGTCGAGCATCCGGTTCGAGAAGCCCCACTCATTGTCGTACCAGCTGAGCACGCGAACAAGCTTGCCGTCGATCACCGAAGTTTCAAGGCTGTCGATGGTCGAGCTGTGGACGTCGTGGTTGAAGTCGATCGAAACCAGCGGTTCGTCGGTATAGGCCAGCACGCCCTTGAGCGGCCCTTCAGCAGCGGCCTTGAGCAGCGCATTGACCTCTTCCTTGGTCGTCTCACGGCTCGGCGTAAAAGTCAGATCGACCACCGAGACGTTGGGGGTCGGCACGCGGATCGAGGAACCGTCGAGCTTGCCCTTCAGTTCGGGCAGGACCAGGCCCACCGCCGCAGCGGCGCCGGTGCTGGTCGGGATCATGTTCATCGCCGCAGCGCGGGCGCGGCGCGGATCGTCATGGATCTGGTCGAGGATCTTCTGATCGTTGGTGTAGGCGTGAATCGTGGTCATCAACCCGCGCTCGATCCCGATCGCCTCGTGCAGAACCTTGGCGAACGGCGCGAGGCAGTTGGTGGTGCACGAAGCGTTCGAGACGATCGTATGTTCGGCGGTGATCTTGTCGTGGTTCACGCCGAACACGACGGTGAGATCGACTTCCTTGGCCGGAGCCGAGATCAACACGCGCTTCGCGCCGGCATCGAGATGCTTTTGCCCGCCCGCCTTGTTGGTGAAGAAGCCGGTGCATTCGAACACGATGTCGACGTTGTTCGCAGCGTGCGGCAAATTCGCCGGATCGCGCTCGGCAGTCACATGGATGCGCTTGCCGTTGATGATCAAATCGTTGCCGTCAGCCTCGACCGTGCCGCCGAAGGTGCCGTGGACGCTGTCGCGCTTGAACAGGCGGGCATTGGCCTTCGCATCGCCGAGGTCGTTGATCGAGACCAGCTCGAGATCATAATCGTCACGTTCGAAGATCGCGCGGGCCACATTGCGCCCGATGCGCCCGAAGCCGTTGATTGCAATCCTGGTCGCCATGAGAATGCTCCTTAGTTCGCCAGCTTGGCGGTGATGCGCGGCACGATCTTGTCTGCCGAGAAACCGAAATGTTCGAACAGGACTTCGGCCGGGGCCGAAGCGCCGAAGCGGTCGAGCCCGACGTTGAGCCCCTTGCGGCCAGTGTAGGCCTGCCAGCCGAGGGTCACGCCTGCTTCGATCGAGACGATCAGCGCGTCGTCAGGCAGGACATCGGCGCGATAGGCTTCGTCCTGCTTGTCGAACAGCTCGAGGCATGGCGCGGACACCACATCGGCACCGATCCCCTGTTGTTCAAGGGCCGCCGCGGTGTCGAGCGCGACGCTGACTTCCGAGCCGGTCGCGATCAGCACGACCTTGCGCGCGGCGATGGCGGCCTTGAGGCGATAGGCGCCCTTGGCCGAGCGGTTCGCGGCACCGGTCCAGGCCTCGTCGCCCTCTCCGCGAACGGCGGGCAGGTTCTGGCGCGACAACGCGAGAACCGACGGGGTCTTGGGCGATTGCAGCGCGAGCGCCCAGCATTCGGCGGTCTCGATCGCGTCAGCCGGGCGGAACACCTGTAGATTCGGGATCAGCCGCAGGCTCATCACCTGCTCCACCGGCTGGTGGGTTGGGCCGTCTTCGCCAAGGCCGATCGAATCGTGGGTCAGCACATAGACCACCCCGACTTGCTGCAGCGCTGAAAGGCGGATCGCATTGCGGCAATAGTCGCTGAAGATCAGGAAGGTCCCGCCGTAAGGCACCACGCCGCCATGCAGCGCCATGCCGTTCATCGCGGCGGCCATGCCGAACTCGCGGATCCCGTAATAGAGATAGCGGCCCGAATAATCGCCTTGGGTCAGAGGCTTGGTGAACGAGGTTTTGGTGTTGTTCGAACCGGTCAAGTCCGCCGAACCGCCGATCAGCTGCGGCAGATGCTCGGTCAGCGGCCCGAGCGCCATTTCCGATGCCTTGCGGCTCGCAACCTTGGGCTTATCGTTCGCGAGGCTCCGGATGAACGCTTCGAGCGTCGGCGCGGCCTTGTCGGCGATGCTGGTCAGTTGCGTTTCGAACACGCCCTTCTTCGCATTGGCAGCGAGACGGCTTTCCCACTCGGCGTGAGCAGCGGCGCCCCTTGCACCAAGCGCCCTCCAGTCCGCGGCAATATCGGCCGGAATTTCGAAGGGCGCATAGTCCCAGCCCAGCTCGACGCGGGCGGCGGCGATTTCATCGGCGCCCAGCGGCGAACCGTGAACCGCCGAGGTGCCCTGCTTGTTCGGGGCGCCCTTGCCGATGATCGTCTTGCACGCGACGATCGACGGACGCGGATCGGCCAAGGCCTCATCCAGCGCCTTCCGGATCGAAGCCGGATCGTGGCCGTCGCAGCTGACGGTGTGCCAGTTGGTCGCGCGGTAGCGCGCGAGCACGTCCTCGCTCGACGAGAGTTCGACCGTCCCGTCGATGGTGACGTTGTTGTCGTCCCACAGCACGATCAGGCGGCCGAGGCCGAGATGGCCGGCGAGGCCGATCGCTTCGTGGTTGATGCCTTCCATCAGGCAGCCGTCGCCGGCGATCACCCAGGTGCGGTGATCGACCAGCTCGTCACCGAAGCCGGCGTTGAGGTGCCGTTCCGCGATCGCCATGCCGACCGCCATCGCGAGACCTTGGCCCAGCGGACCGGTGGTCGCTTCGACCGCATCGAGTAGGAAATTCTCGGGGTGGCCGGCGCAGGGGCTGCCGAGCTGGCGGAAATTGCGGATGTCATCCATCGTCGGCCGCGCGAACCCGGTGAGGTTGAGCAGCGCATAGATCAACATCGAGCCGTGGCCGGCCGAAAGCACGAAGCGGTCGCGGTCGGGCCATTGCGGGGCGACCGGATCGAACTTGAGATATTCGCCCCACAGCACGGTCGCGACATCGGCCATGCCCATCGGCATGCCGGGATGGCCGATATTGGCCTTCTGCACCGCATCCATCGAAAGCGCGCGGATGGCATTGGCCATGGGCGCGAGGCGGGCGGCTTCGAGGGTCATTATAGCGGGCTCCTGCGGATGCGCCGGAGAGTTAGGTTTTGTGACGATTCGGCGCGCCGCTTCCTTTGCGGACAGTATGCCCCCCGTCAAGCGCGGGTCCGGGCAGTTTACCGGCGGACACAATCAACCGTAATTCACAACTTTCACACGCAAGCTTTTGCGCTGGCGCGGAAGTTTGCGCTAGCCAGTCCAAATGGAGCAAAGGGTCGCCACAGCCCTGGCCCGCATCGAGGCCGCCGCAGCCCGGATTGAGGCTGCCGCCCGCGCGAATGCGGCCCGCGCAGCTCAACCGGCAATTCAAACAGTCGCTACCGCATCGCATGGCGACGATCAGCTGCTGGCGATGAAGCACGCGCAGCTGCGCGCCACCGTCGGCGCGACGCTGAAGGAACTCGATATGCTCATCGGATCGCTCGAACATGGCTGATGTCGCGCTTCGGATCGGTGGCCGGAACTACACGATCGCCTGCCAGGATGGGCAGGAAGCACATATCATGGGTCTCGGCCGTGCGATCGAGAGCAAACTCGAAGGCCTCGGCCCCGCCGCCCGCCAGAACGAACCCCGCGCGCTGCTGTTCGCCGCGCTGCTGCTTGCGGACGAGGCGGATGAGCTGAGAAAGCGCGCGCCCGTGGCCGCGCCTCCGCCGGATGGCGGGAGCGGGATCGCGTCCGGGCTCGAGACGCTGGCCACGCGGCTCGAAAAACTTGCCGAAAGCCTTGAGGGTTAGGCGCTAGCCCCCTAGATAGGCCCTGACGGGTACTGCCCGGTACGCGCCGACAGATATCCCTGAGGCTATAAGCAATCCATGGGGGCTGTCCCTGGTCGGACCCTGGTCCGGCACATATGGTCCCCACCTGACGTTAGGCGTCGGAGGATTTCCCCGGCACCGGCCCATGGTGGTCCCGTCACCCATCCTGCGGAGCAAGCAATGCTCGATGAAGTCCAGCAGCGCAAACAGGCGCTGCGCAGCGAAATGCGCAAGCTGCGGCGCGACTATGCCGCCTCGCTCGACGATGGCACAAGGGCACTGCTGTTCCGCCGCCCGCCCGGCCCGGTAATGGAGCTGGTGCCGCCCGGCGCGATCGTCGGGGTCTATTACGATATTCCGGGGGAAGCCCCCGCCCGCGGCTATGCGCGCTTCCTGCACGAATTGGGCTACACGGTCGCCCTGCCCGCCTTCACGGGCAAGACGGCGCCGATGCATTTCCGCGAATGGTCCGACCCGTTCGGAGAGAGCGACCTCGAGAACGGCCCGTATGGCCCGCAGCCGATCGCCGGGGATAGCGAAGTCGAACCCGATGTCGTGTTCGTGCCGCTGGTTGCGTTCACCGAAACCGGCGAGCGGATGGGCCAGGGTGCCGCGCATTATGACGGCTGGCTTGCCGGGCATCCTGACGCGGTGACCATCGGCATGGCGTGGGATGTGCAGAAAGTCGACCACCTGCCGACCGAGCCGCACGACATTCCGCTGCGCGCGATCGTGACCCCGTCGCAATTCTACGGACCGTTCGCCTGATGCGCCGCGAACCGACCCTGCGCATCCCGCTCGGGATCCTCGGCCTCGTGGTCGCCCTCGGCATCTATGCGCTGGCGGTGATGTGGGCGTCGCAATGGATCGGCCTGCTGCCGGTGCTGGTGCAGACGCCGATCTACCTAGTGCTCGGCACGGTGTGGCTGTTGCCGCTCAAGCGGTTCCTCATCTGGATGGAAACCGGACGCTTCGGCTGATCCAAACCGCGGCAAAGGCTGGGGGACTGGCGATCCGACATCACACGGCCTGAAATCCCGCCTGCGTAAGGACCCGTTCTTCCGCTCGCCAGCGCCCCCGGAACAAGTCCGGAGAGCGCTGTAGCGATATCAGAAAATCCCCAAGTGGCGCGAGTGACGGGACTTGAACCCGCGACCCTCGGCGTGACAGGCCGATACTCTAACCAACTGAGCTACACCCGCGTGCCTCTTGGGAGAGGCGCCACTAAGGCAGCCTCGCACCCCTGTCAACACCGGTAAGCGCAGCTTTCGCCGGCAACGAAACTTGGGCGGTTATTAACCATATCTTGGTGCTTAGCTGCGAGGATCTCCGCGACAAACCGGGGCAATCCAATGTGGAAATTCATCATCGCGGCGCTGATCGCCGGGGCTTTTTACACACCGCTGGCCGCACAAAACGTCGCGGTATCGCTGCAAAGCGCGGTGTTCGTCGAGCGGCTTGGTCATACCGGCGACGGGCGTGTCCAGCGCCTGATCGAACCGGCCAAGGCCTTCAAGCGCGGCGACCGGGTGATCCTGATGGTCGAATGGGCCGCCCGGCCCACCGCGCAGGGGTTCGCAGTCACCAGCGCAATTCCGGCGACGATTTCGTTCGAAGATGCGAGCCAGGATTCGCTGCAGGTTTCGGTCGATGGCGGCCGGCACTGGGGCACGCTCGGCGCGCTCCGCATCGGCAGCCGTTATGCAACGCCCGAGGATGTCACCCATCTGCGCTGGCCGGTCAGCACCTACGAAGCCAAACGCGGTAGCGGGCGGATGACCTACAGCGCGATCGTGCGCTAACCCAAGCACTAGGGGCGCTAGGCCTTTTGGAAGCATTGGCGTTAGCGTCGGCGTGGACGAAATCGCGCAGGCGCGCGAGAATCGGTCGGGCGAATGGCGGCGCGGCGGCGATATAGCTGTCGATCCGCGGATCGCGCCCGCTCATACCGCGATCGGAGCCTTGATCGCGCCATCCGGCGTGTAGCCATGAACCGCGAAATCCTCGATCCGGTAATCGAAGATCGAAGCGGGCTTGCGGAGAATCTCGAGCCGCGGCTCGCCGGAGGGTACGCGCGCCAGCTGTTCCTCGACCAGTTCGCCGTGGTTGAGATAGAGATGCGTGTCGCCGCCGACCCATACGAATTCGCCCGGCTCCATCCCCACCTGCTGCGCGATCATCCGCTGCAGTAGCGCGCCCGACCACAGGTTGAACGGCAGGCCCAATGCGACGTCGCAGCTGCGCTGATAAAGCAGGCAGTTGAGCCGAGCGCCTTCGCCCTGCCCCGACACATGGAACTGATAGGTCTTGTGGCACGGCGGCAGCGCCATCTGCTCCAGCTCGGCAACGTTCCAGCCTTCGATGATATGCCGCCGGCTGCCCGGACTGGATTTGAGGCTCTCGATCACCTGCGTGACCTGGTTGATTCCCGGCCCCTTGCGGTAGCTGCCGTCACCGTTCGATTCGTAGGTCGCCCAGTCGACCCACTGCTTGCCGTAGACCGGGCCGAGATCGCCCCATTGCGCCGCGAACGCCTCGTCTTCGGCGATCCGCGCGACGAAGTCGTCGAGCGGAATGTCCTGACCGGTCGCCCTCACGTAGCGCGCGTGCGGCCATTCGTTCCAGATCTTGACGCCCTGCAGCACCAGCGGGCGAATGTTGGTCTCGCCGGTGAGGAACCACAGCATTTCGCGCGTCGCGGTCTTCCAGAAGACCCGCTTTGTGGTGATCAGCGGCATCCGCCCATCGGACAGGTCGAAGCGCATCTGTGCGCCGAGCACCGAGCGCGTGCCGATTCCGGTGCGGTCGACACGCTCGTCGCCCCCCTCCCAGATCTGCCGCAACAGATCGAGATACTGCCATTCGGGATGGCGTTGGGCGGGAGAATCGACGGATCGGGCAATGCTGGCCATGCGTGTTGAGCTACACCTGAAAAACCCTGCTTGCCACCCCGCCCCCGCGCCGCTATTGGCCCGCTCCTGCCTCACCCATGGCTTAAAGTGGGTTCCGGTCGGGGAGTAGCTCAGCCTGGTAGAGCACTGTCTTCGGGAGGCAGGGGCCGGAGGTTCGAATCCTCTCTCCCCGACCAACTTTCTTCTTCGTCACGGCGAGCCGCCCAGGCGACCCGGCGATCGGGGTCCGCAGGGAAACTCGTCGGAAAACCGGGCTCGAATCCGGTTTCACCGGCGACCGCCCCTTGTAATCGGCCGGTAACATCGCCATTGGGTGCCGCGACAGGCGCAGTAAGCTTAGGCCCCCAATTTTATGATCCAAAGCGCTGACACCATTGCTTCGATGCGGGACGAAACGCCCTGGGACATCTGGGACGATAAATTGCGCGAAGAATGCGGCGTGTTCGGAGTGATCGGCGCGGCCGACGCCTCCGCGATCTGCGCCCTCGGGCTTCACGCCCTGCAGCATCGCGGACAGGAAGCCGCCGGCATCACCAGCTTCGACGGCCATGAATTCTATTCGCGCCGGGGCCTCGGCCATGTCGCCGAGAATTTCGCGACCGGCGAGCAGCTGGCCGAATTGCCCGGCCATATGGCCGCGGGCCATGTCCGCTATTCCACCACCGGCGGATCGGGCCTGCGCAACATCCAGCCGCTCTATGCCGATCTTGCCTCTGGCGGCTTCGCGATCGCGCATAACGGCAATATCTCCAACGCGGGCGCGCTGCGCGAGACCCTGGTGCGCAACGGGGCGATCTTCCAGTCGACCAGCGACACCGAAGTCATCATTCATTTCGTCGCGACCAGCCGCTTCCCCAAGCTGCTGGACCGGTTCATCGACGCGCTGCGCTATCTCGAAGGCGCCTATTCGCTGGTCTGCATGACCGTGGAAGGCATGATCGCCTGCCGCGATCCGCTTGGCATTCGCCCGCTGGTGATGGGCAAGATCGGCGATGCCACGGTGTTCGCCAGCGAGACGGTCGCGCTCGACGTGGTCGGCGCCGATTTCGTTCGCGAGATCCAACCGGGCGAACTGGTCCGGGTCGATTTCGCCGGCAATATCGAAAGCCTGCGCCCGTTCGGCGATCCGCCAGCACGGCCCTGCATCTTCGAGCATGTCTATTTCAGCCGCCCCGATTCGATCTTCGACGGCCGCGCGGTCTATGACGTGCGCAAGCAGATCGGCGTCCAGCTCGCGCTCGAAAGCCCGATCGAGGCCGACCTCGTAGTGCCGGTGCCCGACAGCGGCGTGCCGGCCGCGATCGGCTTCTCGCAGCAATCGGGCATTCCCTTCGAACTCGGGATCATCCGTTCGCACTATGTCGGGCGGACCTTCATCCAGCCGTCGGACAGCGCGCGCCATTCGGGCGTGAAGCGCAAGCACAACGCCAACCGCCTGGTGGTCGAGGGCAAACGGATCGTGCTGATCGACGATTCGATCGTGCGCGGCACCACCAGCCTCAAGATCGTGCAGATGATGCGCGATGCCGGGGCCAAGGAAGTCCACTTCCGCGTCGCCAGCCCGCCGACCGGCTATGGCTGCTATTACGGGGTCGACACGCCCGAGCGCTCCAAGCTGCTCGCCGGGCGGATGGATCTCGACGCGATGCGCGATTTCATCCAAGCCGACAGCCTCGCTTTCGTCTCGATCGACGGGCTTTACCGCGCGGTCGGGCATGAACAGCGCAACAGCGGTCGTCCGCAATATTGCGACGCCTGCTTCACCGGCGATTACCCGACCAGCCTCACCGATCTCGCCCGGCGCGAATCGGATGCGGCGCAACTCACCTTCCCCGACGCAGCCTGATGACAAGCGCAGACGCAACCAGGCCCTTCGCCGGGCAGCTCGCGCTCGTGACCGGGGCGAGCAAGGGTATCGGCGCGGCGACCGCGCTGGCGCTGGCCGAAGCCGGGGCGCATGTGATCCTCACCGGGCGCAACGCCAAGGGCCTCGAAGCGATCGAGGAAGCGATCCACGAGGCCGGCGGCAGCGCCACAATCGCCCCGCTCGATCTGGCCGAGCCCGACGCGATCGCCCGCCTCGCGACCGCGATCGCGGGCCGCTGGGACACGCTCGACATCATGGTCCTCTCCGCCGGGGTGCTGACCCAACTCGGCCCGGTCACGCAGATCGATCCGAAAGCCTTCAACCAGGCGCTCACCACCAATCTGCTTGCGGCCCAAGCGCTGCTCGCGGCGTTCGATCCGCTGCTGAAGCGTAGCGCGAGCGCGCGCGTGATCGGCCTGACCAGCAGCGTCGTCGCCCAGCCCCGTGCCTATTGGGGCGCCTATGCCGCGACCAAGGCGGCGTTCGAAACATTGCTCGAATGCTATGCCCAGGAAGTCGAGCGCATCTCCGAAATCCGCGTCGCGATCGTCGATCCGGGCGCGACCCGAACCGCGATGCGCGCCCGCGCCTTCCCCGGCGAGGATCCGCTGACGGTCAAGCCCCCGGAAGACGTCGCCGCGCGGCTCACCGCCCTGCTGCGGGAGCCCTTCCCCACCGGTCATCGTGAACGGATCGAAGCGGCCGGTTAACCGGTTCCGCAAATCCCCGCGAAAGCAGGAAACCCATAGTCTCCCTAAGCACGGGCGGAAGCCCTGCGGAAAGCATCAGCCACCGGGAGGCTATCGCGATGAACCAGGGCACCACCCGCTTCGAGCGCTATGAGATCGCCGCGCAGGAGGATCGCTCCGCGCCGCGCTACAAGATCACCCTCCCGGCGCAATTGCGCGCTTCCGGCGGACGCGGGTTCCAGACCATGGTCCACGATCTTTCCCTGTCAGGCTTCTCCGCCACCGCGGTCAGCAAGATGCATCCGGGCACGACCTGCTGGCTGACCCTGCCGGGGCTCGAAGCGTTGCAGGCCGAAGTCGTGTGGTGGCAGGATGCGTTGTGCGGCTGCGCCTTTTCGAAGCTGCTCAGCCCGATCGTCCACGACAACCTCCTCGCACGCTATCGCGGCGAAGGGATCAGGCGGAGCGTTTGACCAAAGTCGCCTGGCTGACGGTGATCCCGCCGCCGCGGAAACCGCCTTCGCAATACATCAGATAGAAGCGCCACAGGCGGCAGAAACGCTCGTCGAAACCGTCCGGCAGGCGCTGTTCATCGCAGGCGCGGTCGAAATTTGCGCGCCAGGCCTTGAGTGTCTCGGCATAGTCGAGCCCGAAATCCTCCTGATCCTCCCACACGAGGCCGCGTTCGGCGGCGAGCTTGCGGAATTCGCTGGTGCGGATCAGCAATCCGCCCGGAAAGATATAGGCCTGGATGAAATCGGCGTTGCGGGCATAGCCATCGAACAATTCCTCGCGCATCGCGATAAACTGGATCGCCGCGCGGCCGCCGGGCTTGAGGCAGCGTTCGAGGCAATCGAAATAGCTCGGCCAGTATTCCCGGCCGACCGCCTCGACCATCTCGACGCTGACGATCGCATCGAACTGGCCCTCAACGTCGCGGTAATCCTGGTGGCGGAAATCGATGGCGCCCGCCTGGCGCGAAGCGGCCCATTGCAGCTGCTCGTCGGACAGGCTGATTCCGGTGACCTTGCTGCCGCGCGACGCGAAATAGTTCGACAGCGCCCCCCAGCCGCAACCGATCTCGAGCAGGGTTTCGGGGCTCTTGCCGCCCGTGGCGAGTCGCTCGACCAGCCTGGCCCACTTTGTATGTTGCGACGCTTCGAGCCCGTCCGCGCCGAAGCGCAGCCCGCTCGAATAGCTCATCGTCGGATCGAGCCAGGCGCCGTAGAAATCGTTGCCGAGGTCGTAATGCGCATGGATGTTGCGCTCGGCCTGCTCGCGCGTGTTGCGGTTCAGCCAATGGAGCAGCCGCGCGGCGAGCCGCCACGGACCCTTGGCGCGGCCGGTCTCGCCCATCGTCGTGCCGTTCTGCATCACCAGCGCGAACAGCGTGACCGGGTCGCGGCTGTCCCATTCGCCCGTTTCCCACGCCTGGTAAAAGCCTGCCGAGCCGCCGGTCGCGAGCCGCAGCAGCGCACGCCAGTCCTTGAGATGGATGTCCGCCTCGAACCCCGGCGCGCGACCGCCGAGCAGGCGGGTGGAGCCATCGGGCAGGCGCACCGCGAGCGAGCCACGCATCAGGCCCTTGTCCACGCGATCGAGCAATGTCTGTCCGCCACCGGCAAACAGGCGCGCGATCGGCGCCGGCCCGGTGTGAATGCGGTGGCCGCCTTCTAGAAGCTGGTCCCCGCGTCTGATCCCCTCAGCAGACATACAAAGCGTTATGCCGTCGAGGGGAAGAGTCGGCAAGTGCGGGCGGTTACCGAGCGTTTGAACATCCGGCCGCGTGGCGCGGCAGCATCACCGAGCGCCCGAGCCGGCCCTCGCCCGATTTCCCGAAGCGCGCATCCTGGAACGCGACGACGGTGCGGCAGCGTTCGGCCGTCACCCGCGCCATCGGCAGGATCGACCAGCGCGCGAAGCTCACCATCTCCGGGACCCGCAATGCGCGCCGGGCAAGCGGATCTCTCATCCCGTCGGGTATCGGCGGCTGATCGTCCGCATTCCGGATCGAGCCCGCGCCGGGCACATATTCGTCGAAATGAATCACATGATCCTGGCGCCAGATCACCGAGCGCCGCCAGAACGCGATCGGCGGCGGGGAAATAACCATCGCATCGGGCCGCGCATTGTGCTCCGGGACTATCGGCGCATGACGGACTGCCGCGCTAAGCGCACCGTTCGCACAAATGTAGAGCATGACCGCGGCGGCGGAGACGATCGCGGGCCGGGCCCAGCGCGGCTGGCCTCGCTTCTCCCGCCGCCACGACAGCCAGATGCCCCACCCCATCGCGAGCAGCAGCCATGGGTCGATGATGAACAGCGCATCGTTGTGATACCAGCGCCGATCGAACGGCGTGAACAGTTGGATCGCATAGGAGGTTTGCCAGTCGAGCAGCGGATGGGTGAGGCAGCCGATGTAGCTCAGCGCCAGCAGCCAGCCGAAGCCCATCTCCAGCCCGCTCGCGAACTGCGCCCCGCGCCGCACCTGCCAGCGGTCGAGCAGCCACAACAGCCCCGCGAGCATCGGCGGCAGCAACAGCACCCCACCGACAAAACTGTGTGTGAACCCGCGATGCGTCGCCAGCGGCGCCCACGGCACCCAGCCGAGGAACACGTCGATATCGGGCGCATTCGCCCCGAGGATAAGCGCCGCCAGCCCCTTGCGGCTGCGCTTCTTCAGCCCGGTTTGTCCAAGCGTCCAGCCGGCGAGACTGTGGGTGAGGTTATCCATCTGATTATCTCGCGCGAAGCGGGTTCAGAGTGATCGCTCCGCGTGCCGGTCCTATTTCAGACGTAGGCAAACTTCATCTCCTGAACGCGTCGTTCGCGGATCGGACGCGAGCTCAGGCCATGCGTCCGCCAGCCAATCATCGAAGCATACCCAGTTGTGTTCGACAGCGCGAACGTCGATCGCCCAGAGCTGACCATCACCGGCTTGCTTGACGACGTAGGCCAAAATCGGATTGCCCACCAATCCGGCATCATGCACGGAGCGAATGTGAACTGAGGAATCGATCGCGGAGCCGAGCTGCGTTTTCAAATCCGCAAGCGTGTCATCCCACACAGCATCGAGGCAAATGTTTTGCTCAGGACACGGAAATGAACGCTGCGGATGCTGGGTTACCAGATGGCCGGTGACGAGGCTCAGCCTAGTATCATCCGGAAATACCGGCTTGGAAATTTTGCCCGACTGATAACTCGCATCAGGCGTTTGCGCGGCAAGACAGGTCGGCAAAGCCAATGGGGCAGCTGACAAGACCAGCAGCGCCCATCGCATTGCCTAAACCGGATCCGCCGCCGTTCCGCTGACTGTCCAGGTCTGGCCCTTCGCGAGCAGCTTGGCGAGGTCAGCGGTCTTGCCTTCGCTTGCCTTCGCGCGCTCGGCGATGACCGCGGCTTCGAAGGTCGGACGCGGATCGTCGTAGATCACGCCGAGCGCCATCGGAAATTCGCCGAAGGGCATTTCGATCAGCATATGGGCGACCGCGCGGTTCCGGACGTTGTGGACCAACACGCCGGCGCCCTGCCAGTCGCCGTCGATGACCGCGACCACCTTGAGCGACAGCGTCTCGAGATCGAGCGCGATGCCCCTGAGGCCACCCGCGAACAGCATCGGCTCGCCGTCCTTGAGCCAGAGCTGGCGATCCTCGGCGCCTTTGGGGGCGGCGAAGTCGTTGAACACGTCCTTGTTGTAGACGATGCAGTTCTGGAAGATCTCGACGAAGGCCGCGCCCTGATGGGCATGCGCCGCAGTCAGCACTTCGGGCAGGTTCTTCGACACGTCGAACCCGCGGCCGACGAAGCGCGCGCCGGCGCCGAGCGCAAAGGCGCATGGGTTGGCCGGGCGGTCGTAGGAACCGAGCGGGGTCGAGGGCGACGGCGTCCCGATCCGGCTGGTCGGCGAGGCCTGGCCCTTGGTCAGGCCATAGATCTCGTTGTTGAACAGCAGGATCTGCAAATTCAAATTCCGCCGCAGCACATGCATCAGATGGTTGCCGCCGATCGACAGCCCGTCGCCGTCACCGGTGACGAGCCACACGTCGAGGTCGGGGTTCGCCAGCTTGATACCCGTGGCGAAAGCGGGTGCGCGGCCGTGGATCGTGTGGAAGCCGTAGCTCTCGATATAATAGGGGAACCGGCTCGAGCAGCCGATGCCGCTGACGAACACGGTGTTCTTCGGATCAGCGCCGAGCTGCGGCAGCGTGCGCTGCACCGCCTTGAGGATCGCATAATCGCCGCACCCGGGGCACCAGCGGACCTCCTGGTCGGATTCCCAGTCCTTGAGCGTGGTGGTAATGGGGGTCATGTCGTTCATTGTTCGCGCGCCTTTGTAACAAGCGAGCCCGGCAAGTTGACGCCGATCGCAGCATAAGCCAGCGTCGATGCCACAAGTGCGGGCAAGACCGAAATCGGCCCAGTCAAACCAAAGCTCATTGGCAAGAAAGCAAGCGCTGTAACTCCGGCAAACACCCCAGCGAAAATCCTCAGCCAAGCTGTTTTAAGCAGGTCGGTCTTCAAACTTCCTTGTCGCGCCAAGAAACCGTGCTTTTTGGCAAGACCGATCTCCAACGCCAACAGCGCCACCGTACAAATTGCGAAAGTAACAGTCGGCGAAGAAAGTAACGCCCCGGCGGCTCCGCCAACCACATAAGCGGTCAGTTGCCCCACGCTTCGAGCGGCGATTACCCCGCCATGATCCGGTCTCACGTATCGGGTTAGAAGAAAGATCATCGCTGCTCACTTTCCCCAACTCGATGCCTCAGCGATCCGTCGTCGTAGCCCGAGCCCTCTTCAGGCAATTGCGCAGGGTTCGGAGCGAGTTCGCCGCCTTCGTTATCGGCAACCGCGTCGAAATAGGTCGCGATCGCGGTTTCGAGTTCGCCGATGCTGAAAGGCTGGCCGCTGGTCTTGGTCAGGCTCTTCGCGTCGATCAGCAGCTGATCGCGCAGCACGGTCTTGAACTGGCCGGTGTTCATCTCGGGGACCAGCACATGGTCGAAGCCGGCCAGCAGCTCACCGAGGTTCGCCGGCAGCGGCCAGACGTGGCGGACATGGATGTGACTGACTTCGAGGCCGCGCTTGCGCGCGCCGCGCACCGCCTGATGGATCGGGCCGAAGGTCGAGCCCCAGCCGACCACGGCGAGCTTGCCGGTGGTTTCGCCGAGCACGACGTCCTGCGCCGGAATGCTCTTCGCGATCCCGTCGATCTTGTCCTTGCGGGCGTCGGTCATCGCCTGGTGGTTGGCCGGCGAGTAATCGATATTGCCGGTCTCGACATGCTTCTCGATCCCGCCGATGCGGTGCATCAGGCCGGGCGTGCCGGGCTTGATCCACGGACGCGCGCCCTTCTCGTCGCGCTTGTAGGCGAGCAGCGTCTCTTCACCCGCGGTGTTGGTCGAATTCTTCTCTTCCAGGAAGGTGACCGGGAACGGCTCGTAGCTCGCTGGATCGGGCACCTTCCACGGCTCGGCCGCATTGGCGATATAGCCGTCGGTCAGCAGCATCACCGGGGTCATGTACTGCACCGCGATGCGGCAGGCCTCGATCGCGCAGTCGAACACGTCGCCGGGCGAGCGCGCGGCGATCACCGGCAGCGGCGCATCGCCGTTGCGGCCATAAACCGCCTGGTAGAGATCCGACTGTTCGGTCTTGGTCGGCAGGCCGGTCGACGGGCCGCCGCGCTGGCTGTTGACGATGACGAGCGGCAGCTCGGTCATGATCGCAAGGCCCATCGCCTCGCCCTTGAGCGCGATGCCCGGGCCGGAGGAAGAAGTTACGCCCAGCTGGCCGGCGTAGGAGGCGCCGATCGCGGCGCAGATCGCGGCGATCTCGTCTTCCGCCTGGAAGGTGGTGACGCCGAATTCCTTCAGCCGCGCGAGGTGGTGCAGGATCGCCGAGGCCGGGGTGATCGGATAGCCGCCGAAGAACATCGGCAGGCCGGCAAGCTGCGCGCCCGCGACGAGGCCGAGCGAAACCGCCTCGGCGCCGGTGATCGTGCGGTAGAGTCCCGGTGCACTCTGCGCCGGAGCAATACTGACCTGCTTGAGCGGACCCGAGAGCTCGGCCGTCTCGCCATAGGCGTGACCGGCGTTGAGCGCCGCGATGTTCGCGCCGGCGAGGTCCGGCTTGCTCTTGAACTTGGCATTGAGCCAGTCGATCAGCGGTTGGCGATCCCGGTCGAACATCCACAGCGCGAGGCCGAGCGTCCACATGTTCTTGCAGCGCAGCGCATCCTTGTTGCCAAGGCCGTATTCCTTGACCGCCTCGACCGTCAGCGCCGAGATGTCGAACGCGAGCACGTCCCACT
The DNA here is from genome assembly GCA_029202985.1 of Candidatus Andeanibacterium colombiense. Taxonomy (GTDB): domain Bacteria; phylum Pseudomonadota; class Alphaproteobacteria; order Sphingomonadales; family Sphingomonadaceae; genus Andeanibacterium; species Andeanibacterium colombiense. Next base: position 543,521 of record CP119316.1, read on the forward strand.
TGGCGAGGCTGCCGTCCTCGATCGGATTGGTCTCGTACTTCGCCTTCTCGAGGTTGCGCTTGTTGAACTCGCCAGTGTCGGCGATGATCAGCCCGCCCGGCTTGAGCGCGGCGAGGTTCACCTTGAGCGCGGCCGGATTCATCGCGACCAGCACGTCGGGCGCATCGCCGGCGGTTTCGATCTGGGTCGAACCGAAGTTGATCTGGAACGCCGAGACGCCGAACAGCGTGCCTTGCGGCGCGCGGATTTCGGCGGGGAAATCGGGGAAGGTCGAGAGATCGTTGCCCGCGAGCGCGGTCGACAGCGTGAACTGCCCGCCGGTGAGCTGCATGCCGTCGCCGGAATCCCCGGCGAAGCGCACCACCACCGCTTCGGGGGTGTGCGTCGCTGCTGCCGGCCTATCGGCTGCGAGAGTTGCCATGTATCGTATCCTTATCGCGCAAGGGGCGCGGAATGCCATTCTGGCAGGGCACCTATGATCGCCCCTGCCCTGCCGCAACCAAGTTTTTCTGTCTCTTACCCAAAAATGCGCGTGGGAATCGCGCTCCGTTCCGAACTTATTCACCGTTACGGACGACAGAGGATGAGCGATGGTGGATAGTGAAATTTTCGTGCGGGACGATGTGCGCGCATTCCTGGGCATGCTTGCCGGCATGAACCGGCCCGACATGCGCACCGTTCCGATCGAGCAGACCCGCACGATGACCGCGGCGATGCAGCCGATGGTGCAGCTGCCGGCGCGCGAACTCGCACGGATCGAGGATCTTTCCTGCCCCGGCCCGGGCGGCGAAATCCGCTTGCGGCTTTATGATACCCGGACCGCCCGCGGCCCCTCGCCGCTACTGGTGTTCATTCACGGGGGCGGCTTCGTATTCGGCGATCTCGACAGCTATCAGGCGACCTGCAGCGAGATCGCGGCGGAAATGGACCTGCCGCTGGTCTCGGTCGAATACCGCCTCGCGCCCGAACATCCGTTCCCCGCCGCACCCGAGGATTGCGAGGCGGCCGCGCGCTGGCTGGCGGCAAGCCCCACGGCGCTCGGCTTCGAAGTCACCGGCCTGATCCCGGTCGGCGACAGCGCCGGGGGCAATCTCGCCATCGTCACCACCCAGTCGCTGATGCTCGCGCCCGCGGCGGTGCCGGTGGTGATGCAGGTGCCGATTTATCCGATCGCCGATCCGATCGCGCCGCACGAATCCTACGCGCAGTTCGGCGACGGCTTCATGCTGACGAAAGACGTGATCGCGTTCTTCGACGAGTGCTACGCGCTCGATCCCGCCGACCGCCGCGCCTATCCGGTCCTCGGTCCGCTCGCCGGAACCCCGCCGACGGTACTCGCCACCGCCGGGCTCGATCCGCTGCGCGATTCGGGCCGGAATTACGCGGCCGCGCTGATCATGGCGGGTTGCGACGTGACCTATCTGGAACTCGCCGGAAATATCCATGGCTTGATCCAGATCAGGAAAGCGATCCCTAGCGCGCAGGGCGATCTGCTTGCTATTATCGGGGCGATGAAGGCGACACTGGAAAGGCTTGCATGACTTCAAATAACTCGGACCTCCCCTATCGCCCCTGCGTGGGGGTGATGCTGGTAAACGGGGACGGCAAGGTTTTCGTCGGCAAGCGGATCGACAACAAGGAAGGCGACGCCTGGCAGATGCCGCAGGGCGGGATGGACGAGGGCGAGGACGTGCTCGCCTGCGGCTATCGCGAGCTGGCGGAAGAGACCGGCGTGACCGAAGCCAACGCGGCGCTGATCGCGAAGGGCAAGGAAGAGCTGCTCTACGACCTGCCCGACGAGCTGGTCGGCAAATTGTGGAAGGGCAAATACCGCGGCCAGCGCCAGAGCTGGCTGCTGATGCGGTTTACCGGCTCGGACGACGCGATCGACCTGGCGGCGCATAATCCGCCCGAATTCTGCGAATGGAAATGGGTCGATCCGGAACTGCTTCCGGAGCTGATCGTGCCGTTCAAGAAACGCGTCTACCGCGCGGTGCTGGAGGAGTTTCGCAGCCTCATTTAGGAACGGCTCAGTTCTGCGTCACCACGGGGTCGGGCGTCACGGCCTCCGCGGTCACGACCTTGGGTGCCGGCGCGTGCTGGATCGCGACCGCAAGGGCCTTGGTCTGGGCGCATTTTTCGCCGCACATGCTTTCGAGCTTCGCGAGATTGCGCTTGGCTTTTTCCACCGCGCCCTTCTCCAGCAGGGCTTCGCCCTCACCGGAGATCGCGGCAAGGTTGTCCGGCTGGGTTTCCAGCGCGACGCGGTAATAATGGATCGCCTTGCCCTGCATCCCGTCCTTGCGCGCGGCCACGGCGAGATCGAGGTAAACGTCGGTATAGCCCGGATCCACCGCCAGCGCGGCTTCGAAGGAATCGATCGCATCCGCAGTCTTGCCGGCGTCGAGCAGCGAGCGGCCCTGCGCGACCAGGGCCACCGCGCGCGGATCGGCGGCATAGACGCCGGCTTCGCTCACGCTCGCGGTCACCGCGACGAGCAGTGAAAGGGCCAGGGCGGCAGGGAAATAACGCATCGCGAACTCCTTGAGCGCGGTCATATTCGAACGGTCATGGTGTCGCATGACGGCCAAGACCTATCACGCCCGAAATAAACAGGCGATGAAAAATCCGTCGGTCGCGTCGTGCTGGGGGGTCAGGCGGATGCCCTGCCCATGCGGCGTGCCGAGCGGCAATTCGGGTGCTTCCGCCCGCCAGTCGGGATGGGCGGCGAGGAAGCCCTCGACCTGATCCCTGCCCTCTTCGTCGAGCAGGGAACAGGTGATGTAGGTGATCCGCCCCCTGGGTCCGGCGAGATCCGCCGCGAGGTCGAGCAGATAGGCCTGCAGGTCGGTAAGCCGTGCCAGTTGCTGCGGATCGAGCCGCCAGCGCGCTTCCGGATTGCGCCGCCAGGTGCCAACCCCGGAGCACGGCGCATCCACCAGCACCAGATCTACGCCGCCGAGCCACGGCGCCAGCGCCGTACGCTCGCGCTTCGGATCGAGCAGCACGGTCTCCGCCACCGCCGCGCCTGCCCGTTCCGCGCGCGGCCCCATACGCGACAGGCGCGAGCGATCGGTATCGGCGGCGATCAGCGTGCCGCGATTGTCCATCGCCGCGGCCAGCGCCAGCGTCTTGCCTCCGGCGCCAGCGCACAGATCGACCACCGTCTCGCCTGGCTGGGCGCCGGCCGCTAGGCAGGCGATCTGGCTCCCGCAATCCTGCACCTCGATCCAGCCGGCGTGATAGGCCGCCCATTGCTCGACCTGCGTGCCGTTGGGATAGCGCAGCCCATCGGGCACCGGCAGCAATTCGCCGGCCAGCGGCAATTCCAGCTCGTCCCGCTTGGCCTTGAGCCGGTTGACCCTGATGTCGAGCGGAGCGCGCGACAGCAGCGCCAGCGCCTCGTCGCCCGCGATGCCCGAGGCGGCCAGCCTGGCTTCGAGCCAGCGCGGCGCGATCCCCCCTACGGCCGCTTGCTCGTCGGCCTCAAGCCGCGCCGGACCATAGTCGGACCCGTCGAACAATTCCCCGATCGGAGCATCGAGCCCGGCCAGCCGCAGCATCGCCGCGCGCCCGCTTTCGGGCAGCGGACCGCAGGCGCGGATCGCGGCATAGGTCAGGTCGCGGATCGCGCGGCGATCTTTGGATCCGGCATAGCGGCGGGCGCGCAACCCGTCCGCGACGATCCGGTCGGCAGGCGCGCCGTTAGCGCGCGCGGCCGCGACGATCTGGTCGAGCAGCTCGATCGCCGCCTGGACCCGCGCCGCGGGGGTCATCGGACGGCCCCTTGAGAGTGACATGGAACGGGGGGCGAAACTATGTGACCTTCGGCGGGGTTTCGCTTTGCCCACAAGGGCTTACGCGGCAATCGCGGGAGGCCCTGTGTGACCTTCCGCGAATGCGCGTCAATCGGGAATGCTAGGGTGGAAATCGCGGTCATTCGCGAAACCGTGGCAGAAGATCGGCGTGTAGGACAGTGGTTTTCGCGGTCCGCTCTCCAAGCTTCGCTAGCTCCTACCGGAGCAAGCTACGCTATCCTCTCCCCTCGTCGAGGGGAGAGGATACGGAGGCTTGGCTCGCGAGAGCCTAGCCGGAGTTGGAGAGGGGTGAGGCCGCTCACCGCGTCGGATAATTCGGCGCTTCCCGCGTGATCGACACATCGTGGACATGGCTTTCGGCCAGCCCGGAATTGGTGATGCGGACGAACTGCGCGCGCTGCTGCAATTCCTCGATCGTCGCCGCTCCGGTGTAGCCCATCGCCGCGCGGACGCCGCCGACCAGCTGGTGGATCACGTCCTTGGCCGGGCCCTTGTACGGCACCTGGCCTTCGATCCCCTCGGGCACCAGCTTCATCTGGTCCTTGATGTCCTGCTGGAAATACCGGTCGGCCGAGCCGCGCGCCATCGCGCCGACCGAACCCATCCCGCGGTAACTCTTGTACGAGCGGCCCTGGTACAGGAAGGTTTCGCCCGGAGCCTCGTCGGTCCCGGCCAGCAGCGATCCGATCATCACGGTCGAGGCCCCGGCGGCAAGCGCCTTGGCCGCATCGCCCGAAGTGCGCAGCCCGCCGTCGCCGATGATCGGGATCCCGGCCTTCTGCGCCTCTTCGGCGGCTTCCATGATCGCGGTAAGCTGCGGCACGCCGACGCCCGCGACGATCCGCGTGGTGCAGATCGAGCCCGGCCCGATCCCGACCTTGACCGCATCGGCCCCGGCATCGATCAGCGCGCGCGTGGCTTCGGCGGTGGCGACGTTGCCGGCCACCACCTGCACCGCGTTGGACAGTTTCTTGACCCGTTCGACCGCGCGGGCAACGTCGATATTGTGGCCGTGGGCGGTGTCGATCACGATCACGTCGCATTCGGCATCGATCAGTTGCTCGGTGCGCTCGAAGCCCTTGTCGCCGACCGTGCTGGCGGCGGCAACCCGCAGGCGGCCCGCGGCATCCTTGGTCGCTTCGGGATAGGTAACGGCCTTCTCGATATCCTTGACCGTGATCAGCCCGACGCAGCGATAGGCATTGTCGACCACCAGCAGCTTCTCGATCCGGCGCTGGTGAAGCAGCTTGCGCGCCTCTTCCTGCGTAACCGCGGTGCTGACCGTCGCGAGATCGTCATGGGTCATCAGCTCGCGCACCGGCTGCTTCGGATTGTCGGCGAAGCGCACGTCGCGGTTGGTGAGGATGCCGACCAGCTTGCCCGAAGCTTCGACCACCGGAATCCCGCTGATGCGGTTGTCGGCCATGATCGCGCGGGCCTCGCCCAGCGTCGCATCGGGCGTGATCGTGATCGGATTGACCACCATGCCGCTTTCGAAGCGCTTGACCTGGCGCACCGCGGCGACCTGCTGCTTGAGCGAGAGATTGCGGTGAAGCACCCCGATCCCGCCGAGCTGCGCCATCACGATCGCCATGTCGGCTTCGGTGACGGTGTCCATCGCCGAGGAAACGATCGGGATGTTGAGCTTGATTGCCCTGGTCAGAAAGGTCGAAGTGTTGGTCTGCGAGGGGACGATGTCGCTCGGACCCGGACGCAACAACACGTCGTCGAATGTCAGGCCCGTCGGAATGTCCATAATCGCCACCGCTCGCTTGTCTCCGGAGAATCGTGGCGGCCCATGTAACCGCAGCGGCGTAAATCCGCTAGTGGGGCGGGAGAACAAATGCTTGGGCGTTTGGGTAATTATGTTGCTTCTACGAGGGCATCGCCTTGAATTGAGGCAAATCGAGCGGAACGGCCCAGGCCAGGCGGCGCTTGGTGACCATCTCAAGCACGCGCTTTGCCTTGCAAGACGTTTGGCGGTATCCTGCATCTCATGAACAAATACTCGCCCCTCATTTCCGAATTCGAGTCGGCCGAGGAAGAGGCCGCTTACCATGAGTGGCTCGCGGAAAAGGTCGCAAAGTCGCTCGCCAGCGACAAGCCGCGGGTTCCGCACGATGAGGTCATGGCGCGGATCGATCGGCTGCTTGAAGAAAAGCAGCAACGGCAGAAATGATGAAGCTCGAATGGGCCGATGAAGCGGCCCACGACCTCGAGCGAATTGTCGATTACATCTCGGATTTCAATTTCGAAGCGGCAGTCAGGCTTCGTGACCGCTTGCGGAGCTGCGCCGAGCGCCTGTCTGACTACCCCTACATGTTTCCCGAAGGCCGGGTGCCAGGCACGCGCGAAGCCCTGGCCCATCCCAATTACATCCTGATCTACCGCGTCCGCGCGGATACGGTGGAAATGCTCGGCGTGGTCCACGCTCGCCGGCAATACCCCTGAACGAAAGCGCTACTCCGCGGTCCACCCCCCATCGATCGGGTAGTTCGCGCCGTTGATGTTCTGTGCTTCCGGGCGGCAGAGGAACAACGCGAGCGCGGCGACTTCTTCCACCTGCACGAATTTCTTGGTCGGCTGCTTGGTCAGCAGCACATCCTCGATCACTTGTTCGCGGGTCATGCCGCGGGCCTTCATCGTGTCGGGGATCTGGTTTTCGACCAGAGGGGTCCAGACATAGCCCGGGCTGATGCAGTTCACCGTGGTGCCGAAGGTTGCCAGCTCCAGCGCCAGCGTCTTGGTCAACCCGGCGATGCCGTGCTTGGCGGCGACATAGGCGACCTTGAACGGCGAGGCGGCGAGCGAATGGGCGCTGGCGGTGTTGATGATCCGCCCCCACCCGGCCGCCTTCATATGCGGCACCGCGAGGCGGCAGGTGTGGAACGCGCTCGACAAATTGAGCCCGATGATCGCGTCCCATTTCTCGGGCGGGAAGTCCTCGACCGGCGCGACGTGCTGCATTCCGGCGTTGTTGACCAGCACGTCGATCGGCCCGGCGGCGGCCATCAGCGCCTCGACGCCCTGCTGGGTCATCAGATCGGCGGGCACATGCTTCGCGCCGAGTTCGTCCTCGAGCGCGGCGATGTCTTCGGGCGCGCCGAAACCCGAAAGGACCACTTCCGCCCCCTCACCCGCCAGCGCGCGCGCGATGCCGAGGCCGATGCCGGAAGTCGATCCGGTGACCAATGCGCGTTTGCCGGAAAGGAACATGCTCGACTCCATCACTGAGGCTTGCCAGACACTGTTACGGGAACCAGCGGCTCGTCCAGCGCTTTTTCGCAACTGCACAATCGACGGGGAGTTCGATGCGTCTCAACGATTTCAATCCGGCCAATATCCGCGTGCGCGACCAGCGCGGAGGGGGCGGCGGCATGCCCGGCGGCAAGGGTTCGATCGGTTGCGTCGGGCTGCTGGTGGTGCTCGGCATCGCCTATTTCACCGGGGCCGATCCGAGCCAGCTGCTGAGCGGGCTCGACCAGGCGCAGGTGTCCGCGCCGCAGGAACAGGCCGCGGGCGGCCGCACCGCGGCCGAAAGCTGCGCGGAGAACGAATACAGCACCGAGGCCTGCGCGCATCTCGATTCACTCAACAAAACCTGGGAGCCCAAGTTCAAGGCCGAAGGCATCGCGTTCGAACAGCCGTTCCTCAATTTCTATTCGAGCCAGGGCCAGTCGGGTTGCGGCGTGGCGCAGAGCGCGATGGGTCCGTTCTACTGCCCCAGCGACGAGGGCATCTATATCGACACCGCCTTCTACGACGAGATGGCCCAGCGCATGAGCGCGAAAGGCGATTTCGCCCGCGCCTATGTGATCGCGCATGAATACGGCCACCACGTCCAGAACCTCACCGGCATCGCCGCTCAGGTTCGCCGGATGCAGCAGCAGGATCCGTCGCAGGACAATGCGCTGCAGGTGCGGATGGAATTGCAGGCCGATTGCTATGCCGGGGTCTGGGCAGCCTTGAACAAGGACCGCATCGAAGCGGGCGATCTGGAAGAGGGACTCACCGCAGCCCACGCCGTCGGCGACGACACGCTGATGGAACAAGCCGGGCGCAAGCCGGTTGAGGCTGCATTCACGCATGGATCCAGCGCCCAACGCATGAAGTGGCTTCGGATCGGAATGGAGACAGGGGATGAAGACAAGTGTGACACGTTTGCGGACCTCAAAAACTAGTCCGCTGTTCGCGGTTCTGGCGCTCGCGCTGGTAACCACCCCGCTCGCCGCCGCGGACGAGCCCAAGCCGGTGACCGACCGGACGGTTACCGCACGCGACGTCGGGATGACTCCGATCCAGGATCTCAACCTCGAGAAGGACGAGATCCCGCCGCTGCTGCTCGCCGCGCAGAACGATCCCTACAGCACCGCCGGGCTCAAGAAGTGCGCCAATTATGCGACCGCGGTGAAGGAACTCGACGATGTGCTCGGGCCCGATTTCGATGTCGCGACACCGGCCGAACGCAAGATGACCTTCGGCACGGTCGCCAAGTCGGTGGTCGGATCGTTCATCCCGTTCCGCGGGGTGATCCGCGAGATCTCGGGCGCGAACAAGCACGCGCAGGACTTCCAGGATGCGATCGTCGCTGGGCTGATGCGGCGCTCGTTCCTCAAGGGCCAGGGACTCAAGCTCGGCTGCAGCTATCCGGCGCGTCCGGCCGACGCCAAGGTCCGCGCGAAATATGCCGCCGATCTCGAGAAGGCGCAGGCCGAAGACGCACGGGCGAAGGAAGACAAGAAAAGCTGACGAACAGCAGGGCTGCGGGGTAAGCTGGCGACGGCCGCTCACCCCTTTGCGTTGGCGCGTCAGCTGTTCGCTTCGGCGATATCGTCGAGCCGCTCGATCTCGTCATCGAGCGAATCGAGCACCTGATCGCGGGCGTCCTCGTCCATCGTCCGGTCGTTCGCGATCCGGCTACGCGCCTGGATCAGTGCGCGGCGCGCGCTGGCATTCGCATCGGCGACCTTGCCGCACCATTTAAGCGGATCCCCAGCGGCGGGATTGCGGCCGTTCGGGCCGATCTTGAGGAGGTTGCCGTTGCGGTCGCAGCCATAGGACGGCACCGGCACCTCGACCGCGCTCATTCGCGCAGCAGGCGGGGCGGGTTCAGCCGGGACAGACGCGGCAATGCGCTTGCCCAGTTGCTCGCCCCAGTCGGCCCAGCGCTGCCCGTATTGCTCGCCCCATTTCGACCAGGCATCGGCGGATTTCTCCGCATCCTTGGCTGCCTGGTCGCCCTGCCGCGCCCATTCGTCGCCACGCTCGGCCCACTTGGCGTCATATTCTGCCCGTTGCTTGTCGCTCATCGACTGACGCATCCGGGCGAGCGCCTCGCGCTGCGCCTTGGTGGCTTCCCCGCGCGCGGCAAATGCTTCGGCCCGGGCCATCGAAGCCTGAGCCCGGGCGATACTCGCCTCCGCCTCGGCATCGGTCACGGGATGCGCGGTCTTGAGGATGATGGTCTGGCCGTCCCGCGCGATCACCCGTGTGTGCAGCGCCGCATCGGAGCGATCCGCGCCCTCGGGAACATCGACGATCGTGATCGCGTCCGCCGCTGGCGAAGCCTTGGGTTCGGCACTCGCCTCGGCGTAGGAGATCGAGGCGGTCACCGGCAGCGTCAGCGCCGCGCCGGCCAGCAGTGCGCGCCCGATCACCCGGCGGCGCGGCGAGATCTCGTCCATGCCGAGGCTGCGCAGGCGGTGGATGATCGATTTCTCGCCCAGCACCGGGCAGGCCATCGGCGCCGCGAGCGCGAGCCGCTGGCCCGAGGCGAAACTCGCGATCACCTGGCCGTAAGCGGCGCGTTCCCACGGTTCGCGCGCGGCGATCACGCGCGCGTCGCAGGCTGCCTCCTGGTCGCGGCGCATCGCGCGCCAGCCCAGCCACGCCAGCGGGTTGAACCAGTGCAGCGCGAGGATCGGCTGCGCGAGGATATTCGCCAGCAGGTCGTGCCCCCGGTGGTGGGCCAGCTCATGCTCGATCGCGAGATCGCGCGCCGCGCGGTTCTCGGCCGCCATGAAGCCCGGCGGCAGCGCGACGACCTTGTCGCTGACCCCGAAAGCGACCGGCGAACTGACCGCCGGGCTCTCGACCAGTCTGACCTTGCCCGCCTCGCCGACCGGACGCGCGCCGCCGAGCAGCCATTCGCGCATCCGGAAATAGGTCCACCCGCGCCACGCGAGGAAGGTCAGCGCGCCGGCCAGCCAGACCGAAAAGGCAGCCGCGGCGACCGTGCCACCCCAGACCTGCCAGAAGGACGGTTCGTAGACCGGTGCCGCGACGACGCCGGCCGGCATGACGGCCGAATTGCCGGCGACGATCGCGGCAGTCTGGCTGACATCGGCCCGTGGGGCGAAGCTTGCCGGCAGCACCACTGGCGGCATCGCGAAGCGCAGCAGCGGCAGAGCCCACAGCGCATAGCACATCTGCGCGCCGAAATGGCGCGCGACCGGGCGGCGGAGGACCAGTACCAGCGCGATCAGCGCGCCGGTGTAGATCAGAGTATCGGTGAGCCAGGCGATCATTGCTTGAGCCCCTTCAGCAGCGCCTCGATTTCGGCGATATCCTCGTCGGTCAGCGCCTCGGCTTCGGCCAGATGCGCGAGCAGCGGTGCGGCGCGGCCGCCGAACAGCCGATCGACCAACCGCCGCGATTCGCCTTCGACATAGTCGGAGCGTTCGAGCAACGGACGATAGAGGAACCGGCGCCCGTCGGGCTCGGTCGAAACCGCGTGCTTCGCGACCAGCCGCGACAGCAGCGTCTTGACCGTCGGCAGGCTCCAGCCGCGCGCTTCGACATCGTCGGCCACTTCGGTTGCGGTCAGCGGTGCGCGCGCCCACAGCGCTTCCATCACCGCATGCTCGGCCTCGCTGATCGGCTTGCCGCTTTCGCCCTCGTCTTCCGCCATGCCTGCCTCCCGGTTCCAGCGATTACGGTATATACGATTACATCTGTAAACTGAAGCCCCCATGAATGGCAATCGCGGCATCGCCGATTCTTGCCAAGCGCCCCCGCCGCGCTAAGGCAGGGCGATGCCGAACAGGAGCCTTCGTCCATGAGCCGCACCCTCACCGCGCCGCATTCCGTGAGGCGCCTGAGCGATTGCCACAATATCGATGATTTCCGGCTGCTTGCCCACCGCAAGCTGCCCTTCCCGGTGTTCCATTACATCGACGGCGCGGGCGATGACGAGATCACCAAGGCGCGCAACACCGCCGCATTCGACGAATGCGACCTCGTCCCCAACGTTCTTGCCGGCGTGGACAAAATCGACACCTCGGTGACTGTGATGGGCAAGACGACCCCGCTCCCCCTGATGCTCTCGCCCACCGCGCTCCAGCGGCTGTTCCACTGGAAGGGCGAGCGCGCGGTTGCCAATGTGGCCGAGAAATACGGGCTGTGGTTCGGGATCTCGAGCCTGTCGAGCGTCTCGATCGAGGAGATCGGCGCGAATTACTCCGGCCCGAAGATGCTCCAGTATTACTACCACAAGGACCGCGGCCTTAACGCCGCGCTGCTGGAGAAAGCGCGCGCGGCGAAGTTCGACGCGGTGACGCTGACGGTCGACACGATCGTTTCGGGCAACCGCGAACGCTGCAAGCGCACCGGCTTCACCACCCCGCCCCGATTTACCCCCGCAAGCGTGCTGTCCTATGCGGCCAAGCCGCGCTGGGCGCTCGATTACATGCTGCGCGAACGCTTTTCGCTGCCCAATCTGGAAAGCCACGTGAGCGCCGGCAGCAGGCAGGCGATCTCGATCCAGGACTATTTCAACTCGATGCTCGACCCGTCGATGGACTGGCAGGCCGCTGACAAATTGCGCGAAGACTGGGGCGGCAAGTTTGCGCTCAAGGGCATCATGTCGGTCGGCGATGCGCGGCGCGCGGCCGAGATCGGGGTCGATGCGATCTACATCTCGAACCACGGTGGCCGCCAGCTCGACGGCGGCCGTGCGCCGTTCGACCAGCTGGCCGAGATCGTCGATGCGGTGGGCGACAGGGTCGAAGTGATCCTCGACGGCGGGGTCCGGCGCGGAACCCATGTGCTGAAAGCACTGTCGCTCGGCGCGAAAGCGGTCTCGGGCGGGCGACTGTATCTCTATGCGCTGGCGGCGGCAGGCGAGGAAGGTGTCGACCGCGCGGTCGGGCTGCTCGAAAGCGAGATCGTCCGCGGGATGAAGCTGATGGGGGCGAAATCGGTAGCGGATCTTACCCGGGAGAATTTGCGGTGGCGCTGAAACATCTTGCGGCGCTGGTCGCACTCGCGCTGGCAGCGCCTGCTTTTGCACAGGAAGCGACCACTCCCTCTGCGGAACCCGTCCGCGAGCCGGCTACCACCAATGTCGTGATCGAAACCTCGCTCGGCCCGATCGTGGTTGCGCTCGAAACCGAGCGCGCGCCGATCTCCTCGGCCAATTTCCTGCGCTATGCCGACGAACACCGGCTCGACGGGACCACTTTCTACCGCGTGATGCGGCTGTGGGATCCGCAACCGAACGGCGTGATCCAGGGCGGCCCCCAAGGCGATCCGGCGAAAGTGCTGCCGCCGATCGCGCATGAGCCGACCAACTTGACCGGGGTGCACCACACGAAGGGCGCAATCTCGATGGCGCGCTTCGAACCCGGCACGGCGACCGGCGATTTCTCGTTGCTGGTGTCCGATGTGACCGGCCTCGATGCCGATCCGGCCGCGACCGATCCGGATTTGCGGGCCGGCTATGCCGCCTTCGGGCATATCGTCAGCGGAATGGACGTCGCGCTGGCGATCTTCGGCGCACCGATCGATCCGGACAAGGGCGATGGCTTCATGAAGGGCCAGATGATCGCGCAGCCGGTGAAGATCCTCAGCGTACACCGGGAGAAGTAGCTACTCCCCGCAATCCATGCTGACTTGCCCCCTCACTTCCTTGCCGCGGAATTTCGCGTGGAAGGTAAGCCGGCCGGCACACTGGATGTCCTGCAGCCACAGCGGGTTCGCGACCTTGCCATTATAGGGCACGAGGATGCCCTTGAAATTGCGCCGGGCGATCTGCTTGCCCCTCGCATCGGTGACCCAGAGTTCAAGCGTCTCGTCGAGGAACACCCCGTCGTCGCTCGCATTGGCGAGAGTCACGCTGACCACCATGTCTTCGGCCGGTTCCTGCACATCGCCCTCGCCCGCGCCGGTATTCCAGAACGACACCGGCGGAGTGCGGTTCAGCACGTCGCGCGAGAGCGTGCCACTGTTCTTGTAATAGAGCTGCGCGGTGAGCTTGCCGAGGGTGACGCCGTCACCCGCGGCGGAGGCCGGCGCCGGGAGCAGCAGGCATGCGGACAGGAGGAGCAGGCGCTTGATCATGGTCTGAACCTATCTCGGAACGCCGACGCTAGCAAACCTCAGCGGTGTTCTCCGGGGGCGGACCGGGCGGGACGCGCGCAGGACTCATCCAGAAGGGATCGCCGGTGAGCTTGTGCTTGGTGCCAAAGACCTTCGCCAGCACCGCGAACAGCGCCGGATCGTAGGCTTTGAGATCCTGGTGGTTCAGAATACGTCGTCCGGCGAACACCTGCAGCCGGTTCGAATCCCACCAGAACTGGCTGCCTTCCGCCCAATATTCGTCGATCGTGGTCATGTTGTATTCGTCGAGCCACAGGCCCGTCGCCTGCGCATGGGCATAAGCCGCTTCGAGTTCGGCATAGAGCGGTCTGTCAGAATTGCGCACCGCGTCGAGGATCTGGTGGCTGAATTCGTGGACGAAGATCGTCTCGCCCCAATAGCGGCTCGCGGGCAGGCCAAGAATATCCTCCTCTGCCCCGACCATGTGCTGCCCGCCGATCCCCCGCGCGCGCTCGTCCCAATATTGGCGCGCGGTCAGGCGGCCGATGCGTTCATCGTAATGCTTCTTCTCGCAGCGGGTCAGCCGCGGATCGTCGAGCGGCGGCTTCACCCAGTCGCGGTTCTCGGGCAGGTCGAGCAATGCTTCGCTCTGAGCGATCACCGCGATGGTGTAGCCGTTTTTCGCGAGATAGCGGGCGAGATCGGGGCGGTGCTTGAGCATGCCTTCGGCCATTGATTTGGCGGCCTTGAGCGCCTTGGCCGGCGGTTTTGATGAGGCGATTACCGGGATGCCGTCGGCGGAGAAGTGCTGAGTGTAGAACGGATCGATGGGCAGCCGTTGTGCGGAAGCGGCACTCCCGGCGAGCAGCAGTAAGAGAGGCAGACACCGGATCATGACCACCGTCTAATCGGGATCGGACCTACTTGCCATCGCGCAAGGCTGGCTCGCGTTACCAAATTTTGGTATAGATGGCGCATGGCGAAGAAGAACACCTCAATCGCACTCGGCGAACGCTGGATGCATTATACGCGCGCGCAGGTCGCAAAAGGCGATTACGACTCCACCAGCGAAGTCATCCGCGACGCCCTGCGGCTTCATGAGGAGCGGGCAGCGTTCAAGTCGAAACTGCTTGAAGCGATCGACGAGGGTCTGGCGAGCCCGGTCGACGAGAATTTCGATATCGACCGCTGGTACGAAGACGCTTTCGGCAAGCGGTGAGAAGCCTCAAATTTCGCACAGCTGCTTCGGCGGACATGCGGCGGCTGGAACGCGAAACTCGCGCAGCGTGGGGGGAGGCACAAGCGGCGAAATACTCGACCGAACTGCGCAATGCGATCAAATCGCTTCTCGACTATCCGTTGCGATTTCCAGAATTCGAGCCGCGTCCGGGCCTGCGCCGCATGACCAGCGGCAAGCACGCGGTGTTCTATCTTGTGCTGGAAAACCGGATCGAGATCATTCGGGTGATGCATCTGGCTAGCGATTTCGAGCGCTGGCTGTGACCTCTCCCTCGCCTCAATAAACCCGCTTCTTCGGCTTGATATACTCCGCGTCGTCGGTGAGCGTGTATTCATGCACCGGGCGGTAATCGAGCTTTACGTCGCCGCCCTTCCCGCCCCAGCCGTCGAACCAGCTGGCGGTGTGCTTCATCCACACTGCGTCGTCACGGTTGGGGAAATCCTCATGCGCGTGGGCGCCGCGGCTTTCCTTGCGGTTGTAGGCGGAGTGCATCGTGACCGTGGCCTGCGAGATCAGATTGTCGAGCTCAAGCGTCTCGACCAGATCCGAGTTCCAGATCAGCGAACGGTCGGTAACGTGAACGTCCTGCAGCTTGGCATAGGTGTCCGCGAGCTTGACCTTGCCTTCGGCCATCAGCTCGTCGGTGCGGAACACCGCGGCGTGCTGGCTCATCGTGCGCTGCATTTCGAGGCGAATCTCGGCGGTGGAGGAACCGCCGGCGGCGTTGCGGAAGAAGTCGAGCCGGCCGAGCGCGAAATCGGCACTGTCCTTGGCCAGTTCCGGCTGCGCGGCATTGGGCTTGAGCAGTTCCTGCAGGCGGTGCCCGGTCGCGCGGCCGAACACCACGAGGTCGATCAGCGAATTCGAGCCGAGGCGGTTCGCACCGTGGACCGAGACGCAGGCCGCCTCGCCCACCGCGAACAGGCCCGGCACGACCGTTTCCGGATTGCCGTCGGCACCGATGGTCATCACCTCGCCGTGATAATTGGTCGGGATGCCGCCCATGTTGTAATGCACGGTCGGCACCACCGGCAGCGGCTGGCGCGTCAGATCGACGCCGGCGAAGATCTTGCCGCTCTCGGTGATCCCCGGCAGCCGCTCGTGCAGCACCTTCGGATCGATATGGTCGAGGTGGAGGAAGATGTGGTCCTTATGCGGGCCGACGCCGCGGCCTTCGCGGATTTCGAGCGCCATCGAACGGCTGACGACGTCGCGGCTGGCAAGGTCCTTCGCGGAGGGCGCATAGCGCTCCATGAAACGCTCGCCTTCGGAATTGGTCAGATAACCGCCCTCGCCCCGCGCGCCTTCGGTGATCAGCACGCCCGCGCCGTAGATCCCGGTCGGGTGGAACTGGACGAATTCCATGTCCTGCAGCGGCAGGCCCGCGCGCAGCACCATTCCGCCGCCGTCGCCGGTGCAGGTATGGGCCGAAGTGGCGGTGAAATAGCTGCGGCCATACCCGCCGGTTGCGAGCACCACGGCCTGGCTGCGGAAGCGGTGGATCGAGCCGTCATCCATGCACAGCGCGATCACGCCGACGCATTTGCCGCCCCCGCCACCGGAATAGTCCATGATCAGGTCGATCGCGAAATATTCGATGTAGAAGTCCGCGTCGTACTTCAGGCTCTGCTGGTAGAGCGCGTGGAGCATCGCGTGGCCGGTGCGGTCGGCCGCGGCGCAGGTGCGCTGGACCGGCGGCCCTTCGCCCATGTTCTGCATGTGGCCGCCGAACGGGCGCTGGTAGATCGTGCCGTCGGCATTGCGCGAAAACGGCACGCCCGCATGCTCGAGCTCGTAGACCGCGGCCGGAGCTTCGCGGACCATGTATTCGATCGCGTCCTGGTCGCCCAGCCAGTCCGACCCCTTGACGGTGTCGTACATATGCCAGGTCCAGTGGTCGGGGCTGTTGTTGCCGAGGCTCGCCGCGATCCCGCCCTGCGCGGCCACGGTATGGCTGCGGGTCGGGAAGACCTTGGTGATGCAGGCGGTGCGCAGGCCGGCTTCGGCCGCGCCCATCGTCGCGCGCAGGCCCGAACCGCCCGCGCCGACCACGACGACGTCGTAGGTATGATCGATGATCTTGTAGGCCGGCTGCGCCATCAGAGGACGCTCCCTCCGGTGGTGAGCGCGATCTTGAGCACGCAGAACACGGCAAAGGTGCCGACCGCGATGAACACCAGGCTGAGGAGGCCGATCAGCCCGGCCTTGGTGCCTTCGTCAGGGACATAGTCCTCGATCGCGACCTGCAGGCCGAGACGCGCGTGATAGAAGGTGCTGACGATCAGCAGGATCAGCGCGGTCGCCGGGATCGGCTTGACCAGCCAGTCGCGGATCGAATCGAGATCGAGGCTCGACAGCAGCAGCAGCGAGACGACGAACCACGCACCGAGAAACAGGTTGCCGAGCGCGGTGTAGCGCTGGTGGACCCAGTGCTCCGAACCCTGGTGACCCGAGCCGAGCCCGCGGACTTTGCCGATTTCCGTTCCGTCGCCCATGTTCAATTCCTTCAGAGAAACACCCGCACGGCCCAGAAGGCGGCGGTGAGGAGAATACCGAGAGTGAGGGTTGCGACCGAGAACCGGCGGTTCTCGTGCAGTTCGAAGCCCGCGCCGATGTCGAGCACGAAGTGGCGTACGCCCGAGCACATATGGTTGAAGAACGCCCAGCTGATCCCGACCAGCACCAGCGTGCCGATCGGCGTCCCGGCGGCCCAGCTGAAGGTCTCGAAAGCGCTGCCCCCATAGGCGAGCGCGCCGAGCCACCACACCAGCACCACCATGCCGACCAGCGCGAGCCCATCGCCGGTGACCCGGTGAAGGATCGAGACCAGCATGTGCGGACCCCATTTGTAGACACCGAGATGGGGCGAAAGCGGGCGATTGGTCATAAGAGTCCCGTAAATGCGTGCGCTTCCCCTTAGCGATTGTGATCGATGAGGCAAGCGGGGTTGGAGCTTGAGCCGCGCCGTTCTATCGTCGGCCCATGACCGAAGTCGTCATTCTCGTCACCGGATCGAGCCGTGGGATCGGCGCGGCGATCGTCGAACTGCTGCGCGCGCGCGGGGCGACGGTGCTGTGCCACGCTTCCCGCGAGTATCACGACGGAACCATCGCCGCCGATTTCGCCGAGCCGATCGGGCCGCAGATCCTGTGGGAGGACGCGCTGGCGCGCGCGCTGGACGGCCGGATCGACGCGGTGATCAACAATGCCGGGATCTTCGAGGCCAACCCGCTCGACGCATCGGACATCCAGTGGCTCGACCGCTGGGAGGATACGCTGCGGATCAATCTGACCGCCGCCGCCCAGCTTTCGCGCTTCGCGGTGCGGCATTGGCTCGATGAAGGGGCCGAAGGAAGGCTGGTCCACATCGCGAGCCGCGCGGGCCACCGCGGCGATTCGCCCGACCACTGGCATTATGCCGCCTCGAAAGGCGGAATGCTGGCGCTCCACAAGACCATCGCCCGCGCCTATGCAGCGGACGGCATCCTCAGCTTCGCAATCGCACCGGGCTTCACCGACACAGCCATGGCGGAGGACTACCTCGACAGCCGCGGCGGAGCCGGCCTGCTCGCCGACATTCCGCTCGGCCGCGTCGCCGAACCGGAAGAAATCGCCGCGATCGCGGCTTTCTGTGCACTGGACGCCCCGCCGAGCATGACGGGAGCCGTGATCGACGCTAATGGCGCGAGCTATGTCCGCTAGAAATCTCGCAGTGCTTGCTGCATTCGCCCTGTGCGCCCCCGCCTGCGCATCCCAAACCGCCCCGACCCCCGCCCCCGCGTTCGACCAGGCCGCCGGGAAAGCCTGGGCCGAACGTTGCACGGACGACGATGACTGGGACAAGCCCGGCCCGGCGTTCCACGTCTACGGCGACACATATTATGTCGGAACCTGTGGGATTGCCGCGATCCTCGTGAAAGGCGACGCGGGCGCGATCGTGATCGACGGTGGGCCGGCCGGCGGCGGGAAGCTGATCGCGAACAATATCGCGGCGCTCGGCTTCGCGCCTTCCGACGTCAAACTGCTGCTCCACAGCCACGAGCACAACGACCATGCCGGCGGCTTCGCCGAACTCAAGCAATTGACCGGCGCGACGCTGATGGCCTCGGAAGCGGCGGCGCCGGTGCTGGCGAGCGGCACACCCGGCAAGGGCGATCCGCAATTCGGCTATCACGCGACCTTTCCGGCGGTGAAGGTCGGCGGAATCGCCCACGATGGCGAGCCGGTGAAGCTCGGCCGGATCGCGCTGACGCCGATGGCGACCCCCGGCCACACGCCGGGCGCCCTGAGCTGGAGCTGGACGAGCTGCGAGGGCGACGTGTGCAAGGCGATCGCCTATGTCGACAGCCTCAGTCCGATCAGCAGCGACGACTACCGCTTCAGCGATCATCCGGACTATCTGGCGGCGTTCCGCGCGAGCATCGCCCGGGTCGCGGCGCTCAAATGCGACATCCTGCTCACCCCGCATCCATCGGCGAGCGGGATGCGCGAAAAGCTGCTGGCGGGCGATCTGGCCGGGGCACCGACCTGCGCCGCCTATGCTGCCGGCCTCACGAAGAAGCTCGACGCCCGTCTCGCGCAAGAGGTTGCGCCCGGACAAACCGGCACGTGAGCTGGAAGGTCAGCGTCTACGCATCGAAGGAGGTGATCCAGGCGGCGCTGGTCGCGCATGAGGATGCCTTCGACTGGGATCCCGCGGCCGTGCTCTCGGGCAGTGAGATCGCCGAGGACCAGCCTGACGACTGGGTGCTCGAAGCCTGGTTCGCCGACAAGCCGGGCAAGCCCCAGCAGCGCATGGTCAAAGAGCTGTTCGGATCAGCCGGAGCCGATCTCACGATCGAGAAGCTGCCCGATGAGGATTGGGTCACGCTGAGCCAGCACATCGCGCAGCCGATCGACGCCGGGCGCTTCCATGTCCGCACGCCGGACTTCGCGGCGGACACTTCCGCCGGAGTCACCGATTTCGTGATCCCGGCCAGCCAGGCCTTCGGCACCGGCCAGCACGAGACCACCGCCGGCTGCCTCGAAATGCTTACCGCGATGAAGGCGCGCGGCACGGTGGTGCGCAATCTTGCCGATATCGGCACCGGCACCGGCCTGCTCGCCTTCGCCGCGCTCGACCTGTGGCCGCGCGCGCTCGCGACCGCGAGCGATATCGACGCGGTCTGCGTCGGCGTGGTCGATGACAATGCGGCACTCAACCGGATCCCGCTGGGCGCCGGGAGCGGCGAAGTGACGATGGTCGTCGCGCCCGGGATGGATCATCCGCTACTCGAAGCGCGCGGCCCCTACGATCTGCTGATCGCCAATATCCTTGCCGGCCCGCTGGTCGAACTGGCCGGCGACTTCGGCCGCGCGGTCGTGCCGGGCGGAAGCCTGCTGCTCGCGGGCCTGCTCGAAACCCAGGAACCCGCGGTGCGCCGCGCCTGCGCCCGCGCGGGCTTCCGCCTCGCGGAAAGGATGGTGCGCGGCGACTGGTCGATCCTGTGGCTGCGCAAACGCCCGGCCGCCACGGTCCGGACCTCGCGCCAGCGCGCACTGCCGGAGTGGTCGCGCCACTGGTAGAACAGTTCGGGGAGAGGACGATGAGACTGAAGCTGCTGCCGGCGCTTGCCGCGCTTGCACTTGCCGCGCCGCTGCTGGCCGAGGCCGCGGTCACCGCCGACGGTCTCCACCGCGCCGAAATGGAGCGGCTCGGAATCGCCGAACTTCGCCCCGGCGCGAGCGGCAATGCCAAGGATGCAAACGCCGCCAATTCCGATGAGGCCCGGGCCGGCGGCGACGATGTCCCCGCCCTGTTCGCGGCGCCCGAGGATGGCACGCCCGTGGGCTGGACGAAGCGCCGGGCGCAGCTTGCCCGGCTGATCGAGGACAATTGGGTCGGGCGCATTCCCGACAGCGTCGCGCGGTTCCGGATCGTCTGGAGCAAGAGCCCCGCCAAGTCCCGCGCCCAGGACCCCCGGGGAACGGTCGCCGAACAATGGGCCGGGCTGGTGATAACGCCCGATGGCCGCAGTGGCCCGGTGATCGACGCGACGATCACCTTCCCCGCCCGCGCCGCGCATGTTCCCGCGCTGATCGACTACAGCTACATCTGGCCGGCCGGCTTCAACGTCGCCGCGCTCGCGGCCGGCGGCCCTCCGGCGCCGGATTCGGTCGCCGTCGCGCTCCGCCACGGCTTCGCCCATGTCGCCTACCGCCCGCAACTGCTCCAGCCCGACAGCGCCGCGACGATGAAGGACGGAGTGATCGGCCTCGCCCGCTGGCCGCGCGCGGCGACCGACTGGGGCGCGTTGCGCGCCTGGGCCTGGGGCGCAAGCCGGCTGCGCGAGGAACTGGCGAAGGACCGACGGATCAACGGCGAACGCATTGCGCTGGTCGGCCATTCGCGGTTCGGCAAGAGTGTGCTCGTCGCCGCCGCTTTCGATCCCGAATTCGCCGATGCGGATGTCTCGAGCTCGGGCGCGGGCGGCGCCAAATTGATGCGCCGCGACTATGGCGAGCGCTGGGAGAACATGGCCGGATCGGGCGCGTTCCACTGGTTCGCGGCCACTATCATGAATTACGCCCGGCCCGGCAAATCGGTCGCGGATCTGCCGGTCGATGCGCATATGCTGATCGCGCTGCGCGCGCCGCGTCCGCTGTTCATCACCAGCGGCACCTCGCAGGCGGGCGACGCCTGGGTCGATCCCGCCGGGATGTGGAAAGCGGCGATGCTGGCCGAGCCGGCCTGGGCGATCCACGGCGCCCCCACTCCGCGCGGTGCGATGCCCGCGCCGGGCACGGCGGCGCAGGCCGACTATCCGCTGGGCTGGTATCAGCATCGTTTCGGACACATCCCGTGGCCGGGCTTCGAGCGCTTCTATGCCCATGAGAAGCACTTCGCCGCGGCGCGCCTGAACCGGTAGCCCGGTCCAGGATCAATCGTTTAAGATGGAGCAAATCGGGGACTTTCCGGCTCACCGCACGGCCGCCGTTTACGCCTTTTTAAATCGCGCGCCCTAGTCCGGCTCCTCTGGCCGCGAGCGGGACCTCCACCGGATCGATGAATCACTTGCGCAAGATTTCGGGGGCCAAAAGCCCCGGCGAGAACGATCTCGCCAAGATGATGAACTGGCCGCGCCAATTGCTCGCGATCCAGACCGCGGTCAGCGCCGCTGGCGACGACGTCGATCGCGTGCTCGGCATCGTGCTCCAGAACGCCGTGCGGATGGCCGCCAATTCCGATGGCGGCGAGATCGAATTGCGTCAGGGCCACGAATTCGTCTGCCGCTCCGCCTGCGGCTCGTCCCCACGCAAGGCGGGCGAGCGCACCCCGGTCGCCGGGATCGTCCCCGGCTTCTGCTCGATCTCGGCCAAGGACGGCTCCGGTGACGGCGCCAAGGCTGGGAACCGCGCGGGGCTGCGCAGTTCGATCAGCGCGCCGATCCCGTTCAAGGGCGAACATGTCGGCCTGTTGCGGCTGCATTCGCGCACTGCAGGCGCCTTCTCCAATCGCGATCTGCTGGCGCTGCAACTGCTCGCCGGGATCGTCACCCAGGGCCTCGCACGCGGTGAGCACGCGAAGGGCGAACGCGCCCGCGCCGAGGCCGACCGCCGGTTCCAGGCGACCTTCGATCAGGCCGCGGTCGGGATCTCGCATGTCGCGCCCGATGGCCGCTTCATCATGGTCAACGACAAGTTCTGCGACATCGCCGGGTGGGAACGCGAAGAGCTGATCGCGCGTGGTTTCCAGGGCATCACCCATCCCGACGATCTCGACATCGACATCGCCCACGCAAAGGACCTGCTGGCCGGCCGCATCGCCTCCTACGCGATGGAGAAGCGCTACATTCGCTCGGACGGTTCGCCGGTCTGGATCAACCTGACCGTCGCGCTGGTCCGCAAGCCCGACGGACGCCCGCATTTTTTCGTCTCGACCATCGAGGACATTTCCGCCCGGCGGGCGGCCGAGGCCGATGCGGTCCACGATCCGCTGACCGGGCTGCTCAACCGCCGCGGCGCCCTCGCCCAGCTCAAGCACGCGATGAGCGAACAGGGCGCGTGGCAGCACGGGGTCGCGGCGGCCTTCATCGACCTCGACGGGTTCAAGGCGGTCAACGACACGTTCGGCCATGACGAGGGCGACCGGTGCCTGATCAAGATCGCCGCGGGCCTGCGCAAGGCGCTGCGCAGCGACGACGTGATCGCGCGGATGGGCGGCGACGAATTCCTCGCGCTGTTTCCGGCGTCGTCCGAAGAGGCGGTCAAGGATGTGCTGCTGCGCATCCAGCGCGAGATCGATTGCGTCGCCCAGGGGGAAAGCTGGAGCATCAGCGCCAGCCTCGGCGTCGCACTGGTGCCGCCGGGTGCGCAGCTTGCGCCGAACAGGGTGATCGCCGAGGCCGACCGGCTGATGTATCGTGCGAAGCAATCGGGCGACCGCCGCCCGCTGGTCGCTACCGTGCCCCGGACGGGCTCGTCGGCCGCGGCTGCCTAGACAGCGCGTAAGTCAGCCCTGTAACCACCAGCGCGACCCCCGCGAGGATCAGGAAGGCGAGCGAGTTGTCGCCCTCGTTCGCGCCGCGCAACCTTCCGAGCATGTCCGGACCGACGAAGCCGCCGAGCTGCGAGATCGCGTTGATCCACCCGATCCCGGCCGCTGCAGCGATCCCCGAGAGGAATGCGGTCGGCAAGGTCCAGAACACCGCCAGCCACGCGAGTCCGCCCGCGGCGACCATCGCCAGCGCGAGCACCGAGACCACCGCCGAATGGCCGGCGACCGCGAGCAGCACGCAGCCGAGCGCCGCGACCAGCGACGAGCCGATCGCGTGCCAGCGGCGCTCGCCGGTGCGATCCGAACTCCAGGCGACCAGCACCATCGCGATCGCGCCGATCCCCCACGGGATCATCGAGACCAGCCCGACGAGGAAATAGTCGTTCTTCGGAATGCCGATCTCCTGCACGATCGTCGGCAGCCAATAGTTCAGCGCATTGGCGTAAACCCCGCGCGAAAAGTCCGCGAGGCCCGCCGCCCACACGCGCCAGTCGGTGAAGACGTGGCGCAGGGTGTGGCTCTGGCGGTGGGCGGCATTGCCCGCGCGATCCTCGGCCAGACGGCGTTCGACCAACGCGCGCTCGTCATCGTCCAGCCAACCCGCGTCCTTTGGCCGATCGGGCAGTTTCGCCAGCACGAGAAAGCCGACCGCCAGCGAAGGCAGCGCCTCGACCAGAAACAGCCATTGCCACCCGCGCAGCCCCCTCGGTGCCGTCCATGAACTGCAGGATCGCGCCCGAGAGCGGCGAGCCGAGCGCGCTCGCCAGCGGAATCGCGACGAAGAACAGCGCCATCACCTGCGCCCGCCGCGCGGCCGGGAACCAGAAGGTCAGGTAAAGCAGTGCCCCGGGCACGAACCCTGCCTCGGCCACGCCGAGCACGAAGCGCAGGAAATAGAAGCTGAACTCGGCATCGCTGAGCCCGAGCCCGTTGGAAATCGGCCCCCAATGCAGATGCCCGGTGAACAGGAAGGCGGCCGACACCACCGACCAGGTCAGCATGATCCGCGCGATCCACCGGCGGGCGCCGACCCTGGTCATGATCAGATTGGCCGGCATCTCGCACAGGAAATAGCCGATGAAGAACACCCCGGCGCCGAAGCCATAGACCTCGTCGCTCAAGCTGAGGTCGCCCGCCATCTGGAGCTTCGCGAAACCGACATTCACCCGGTCGAGAAACGCGACGAAATAGCCCGCGAACAGCAGCGGGCACAGGCGCCAGGCGATCTTGCTGAAGGTCGCCTGTTCGAAGGCGGGATTGATGGTGCTCACTTTGTGCTCCTAACCCCTTCGTCATTGCGAGAGGCGTAGCCCCGCGGCAATCCAGAGCGTATCGCATGAGGCCCTGGATTGCTTCGCTCCGCTCGCAATGACGAGGGGTTGCTACCCCGCCGCTTTCACTATCTCGGCCCAAGCGGCCTCGTCGATCACCTCGATCCCGAGTTCCGCCGCCTTCTTCATCTTCGACCCAGCGCCCGGCCCGGCGACCACCAGATCGGTCTTCGGCGAAACCGAACCCGCCGCCCGCGCACCGAGCCGTTCGGCCTGCGCCTTGGCCTCGTCGCGGCTCATGGTTTCGAGCTTGCCGGTGAACACCACGGTCTTGCCCGAAACCGCGCTGGCGGTGGTCTCGACGATGTAATCGGGTGGGGAGACTTCGCTCAGCAGATCGTCCCACACTTCGACATTGTGGTGCTCATGGAAGAAGTCGCCCAGCGCCTCCACCACCACCGGGCCGACGCCTTCGATCGAGCGCAACTCGCCAAGCGCTTCCTCGTCGCCCGCGCGCGCCTTCTCCGCCGCCTCGCGCAGGGCCGGGAGCGTCGTGAAGCGCTTGAGCAGGTCGCGCGCCGTGACCGCACCGACATGGCGGATACCAAGCCCGAACAGCAACCGCGCTGCGTCGGGGCGGCGCTTGGCCTCGATGCTTGCCAACAGATTGTCCACAGACTTGTCCTGCCAGCCCTCCCGACCGATCAGATCGCCGCGATGGCGGCGCAGGCGGAACAGATCGGCCGGGCCTTTCTCCAACCAACCAAGCTCCATGAATTCGAGGATGCTCTTCTCGCCGAGCCCGTCGATATCGAGCGCGCCGCGGCTGACGAAGTGGCGCAGGCGTTCGAATTGCTGCGCGTGGCAGATCAGCCCGCCGGTGCAGCGGACATCGACCTCGCCCTCCTCGGCCACCGCCTCGCTGCCGCATTCGGGGCAGTGGTCGGGGAAATGGTAGGCAGGGCGATCCTCGTCGCGGGTGAGGTTGTCGACCACCTGCGGGATCACGTCGCCGGCGCGCTGGATCACGATCCGGTCGCCTTCGCGCAAGCCGAGCCGGGCGATCTCGTCGCGGTTGTGCAGCGTGACGTTGAACACGGTGACCCCGCCGACCACCACGCCCGACAGCCGTCCGACCGGCGTAAGCTTGCCGGTGCGGCCGACCTGGATGTCGATCTTTTCCAGCACCGTCTCGGCGCGCTCGGCCGGGAACTTGCGCGCGATCCCCCAGCGCGGCGCCTTCGCAACGAAGCCGAGCCGCTGCTGGTAGTCGAGCCGGTCGACCTTATAGACCACCCCGTCGATTTCATACGGCAGGCCCGCGCGGCGTTCGCCGATCGCCGCATAATGCTGCAGCAATGCTGCAGGGTCCTCGAACCGCGCAAGCAGCGGCGAGACCGGGAAACCCCACTCGGCGATCTGCCGCATCATCGCGAATTGCGTGTCATGCGGCAGCTCACTCGCCGCGCCCCAGCCCCAGGCGAGGAAGCGCAGCGGGCGCTGGGCGGTGACGTTCGCGTCCTTCTGCCGCAACGACCCGGCGGCCGAATTTCGCGGGGTAACGAACTGGCGAATCTTGGCCGGATCGAACATCTCGCCCGCCGCGTCCGCCTTCGCCCGCCCCTCTTCCATCAGGCGCGCATTGAGCGCGGTAAATGCCTGTTTTTCCATGTAGACTTCGCCGCGCACTTCGAACACTGCCGGGGCGTCTCCGTGCAGCATTTCGGGAATGTCGGCGATGTGGCGGACATTGGCGGTGACATCCTCACCGACCAGCCCGTCGCCGCGTGTCGCCGCGCGCACCAGCACTCCATCCTCATAGCGCAGCGAGCAGGACAGGCCGTCGATCTTGTCCTCGGCGGTATAGGCGACCGTCTCGCCCTCCGGCAGGTTCAGGAACCGCCGGACGCGCGCGAAGAAGTCGCTCATGTCCTCGTCGCTGAACGCATTGTCGAGGCTGAACATGCGGACTTCGTGCGGCACCTTGGTGAGCGCCGAGGATGATGCGGCGGCGCCGACCTGCTTCGACGGACTGTCCGCCCGTATCAGCTGCGGAAACTGCGCCTCAAGTTCGCTGTTCCGCCGAACCAGCGCATCGAACTCCTGGTCGGTGATCTCGGGCTCGTCCTGCGCGTGATAGAGCGCATTATGCCGCGCAATCTCCTTCGCCAGCCGCATCAGCTGGTTGGCGGCTTCGGCTTCGGTGAGGTCAGCCATGCTTCCGCTCCGCTTCAGGGCGAAGGCGCAAGCCCGCTTTTTGCCGCGGCAATGAATTCGGGATCGCCGAGAGCCTGGCGGACCAGCAGGGCGTAGAGGGCGTTGTATTCACGGAAAGCATCGGGAATCGCGATAGCGCCGATGAAGTCCGATTTCCATTGCGAGTCTGCGCGGTAGGACTTGGTGAAGATGGTCCGTCCGTTTTGGCTGAGGGAAATCTCGCCGGCCAGCCATGCCTTCCCGCTCGACAGGTTTTCGCCGGCATGGCTTTCCTTCAGCACGCCGCTCAATCGCAGCGTCGAGCCCGGATCGAGCTTGCCCGCCGCCTTTAATTCGCTTTCGAAATTGGCGCCGAGGAACTGAGCGAAATTGCTCCCCTTCGGCGCATGCATGTCTGATCCGCGAATGTTCACGCTGCGGCCCGGCGCGTTCGGCCCCGGAACGAATTCGCCCAGGGCCAGCGGCGGAATGTCCTGCTCACGCAACAGCCGCACCGTCTCGAACGAGGGTGGGATCTCGTCGATCTCGGTGCTTATGCAGCCAGCGGTGAGCAGGCACGCCAGCGCTGCGAGCAGGCGCCCGGCTGCGTTCATCAGGCAGCCGGTTCCGAGCCAGCCTCGACTGCAGGCTGCGCGACTGCAGGCTCTCCGGCAGGTGCGGCGAGCTTTGCCAGGATATCGTTCACCCCGCGGGCCAGCGCCTGGCGGACGACGGTCTTGACCGCCTCGTCCCCGTTCTTGACCTCGGTGCCCGGGATCACGAGCTCCTTCTTCTGCTTGCCGTAGGTCATGTAGAGCGCGTGGGGGATCTCCACCTTCACCGGCTCGGCGCCGGTGTGCGGGATGTATTCGAGCGTCGCGACATAGTGGTCAGTGGCGAACACCCCGCCGAACAGGCCGAAGCCGAGCCCGGCACCGAAGCCGTCCTTCTTCGCCTTGTCCAGCTCTTCCTGTTTGACGATATTGTTGAACTTGATGCTGAGGATCGCCCCGTCGGCAGTCGGCCCTTCGACCACATCGGCAAACGCCCCGGTGCCCTTGATGTCTTCCAGCGCCCATGGCTTCACCACCTTGGTCCCCTTCGGATTGGGCTCGCCGTCGCGCTGGAACTCGAACAGCACCTGCACCGGCTTGGGCTCTTCCGGCGTGATCTTTTCGCTGGCCGGAACTTCGCCCAGCGCGTTGTCGTAATACCAGTGGGCCGCCTGCGCCGCCGCCGGAAGCAGCGTCACCGCAAGCAGAGCCCCGAAAAATCGAATAGTCTTGCGCAGGCGCGCACCCGTCTGGACGATCATGGTAAGTCCCCGTTTAATTCCCCGGCCGAAGGCTATCACAGCCGAGCGGAGCTGCAACGCGGGATTTTGCCTAGACGCCTTCGAGCAGCCGGTCCGCCTGCGCCCTCGCTTCGCTGGTAATCTCTGCCCCCGAAAGCATCCGGGCGATCTCTTCCTGCCGCCCCGCCTGATCCAGCAACTGCACCGAGGTGCGCGTCACCGTCCCCTCCGACGACTTCGCGATCATGTAATGCTGCCCGCCCCGCGCCGCGACCTGCGGCGAGTGGGTGACCGCGAGCAATTGCCCGCCCCCGGCCAGCCGCGCTAGCCGTTCGCCGATCGCGCTGGCAACCGCGCCGCCGACGCCGCGGTCGATCTCGTCGAAGATCACCGTCGCCGCGCCGCCCTGTTCGGCGAGCGCGACCTTCAGCGCGAGGATGAAGCGCGAGAGTTCGCCGCCGCTGGCGATCTTCGCGAGCGGGGCGAAGTCGGCGCCGGGGTTGGTCGAGATCAGGAATTCAACTGAATCAATCCCGCTCGGGCCCCAGCGCTCCTCGGGCAGCGCGGTGACCGCGGTGCGGAATTTGGCGGAATCGAGCTTGAGCGGCGCGAGTTCCTTCGCGACCGCCTGGTCGAGCCGTAATGCGGCCTCGGTGCGGGCCGCGTGGAGCGCTTCGGCGCCGCCGCGATAGGCGGCGCCGGCCTGCGCGGCGGCTTGTTCCAGCGCGCC
Organism: Candidatus Andeanibacterium colombiense; assembly: GCA_029202985.1. Classification (GTDB taxonomy): domain Bacteria; phylum Pseudomonadota; class Alphaproteobacteria; order Sphingomonadales; family Sphingomonadaceae; genus Andeanibacterium; species Andeanibacterium colombiense. Next base: position 571,924 of record CP119316.1, read on the forward strand.
GATCTCGGCATCGCCGGCCTCGATCGAATCGAGCGCCGTGCGGATCCCGCGCATCTTCGCCGGCAGCTCGTCGACTTCGCAGCGGTGCTTGCGGGCGAGCGCGCGCAGGTCGAACAGGCGGGTCTCGATCCGGTCGAGTTCGGCCGGCTCGAAGCTCAGCGCCTCGGCCGCCTTTTCCAGCCGGGCTTCGGCCTCGCCCGCCTCGATCACCGCGCGGTCGAGCGATTCCAGCGCCTCGGCCAGCAGCGGGTGCTCGCCCGCGATCCGGTCGAGCCGCCGCGCGCCGCCGCGCAGGACCGCGAGCGCGCTGTCGGAGCCGTCCCACAGATGGCGCAGTTGCTCCAGATCCTCCGACAATTTCTCGCCCTTCTGCATCGCCGCGCGGGCATCGGCGAGCGCGGCCTCCTCGCCCTCCTCGGGCGCGAGCGCGGCCAGTTCCTCGATATGGGCGAGCAGCAGATCCTGGTCGGCCTTGGCCTGCGCGATCGCATCGCGCGCTTCGGCGAGTTTTTCCTCGGCCGCGCGCCAATGGTTCCATGCGGTGCCGACCGCGCCCGCATCGCCGCCCCCGAAACGGTCGAGCAACAGGCGGTGGCCGCGCGGATTGACCAGCCCGCGATCGTCGTGCTGGCCATGGATCTCGACCAGCGCGCCCGCGAGTTCGCGCAGCAATGCGACGCCGACCGGCTGGTCGTTGATGAAGGCCTTCGAGCCGCCATCGGCCTTGAGCGAGCGGCGGACGATCAGCGCCTCGCCCGGTTCGATCTCGACTTCGGCCTCGGCCAAGGGATCGCGCACCGCTGCAGGAAGGCTGGCAAATTCGAAGGTTGCGGTAACGCTTGCCTGATCGGTGCCCGCGCGGACCAGCCCGCTGTCGGCGCGGTTGCCGAGCACCAGCCCGAGCGCATCGAGCAGGATCGACTTGCCCGCCCCGGTCTCGCCGGTGAGCACGCCGAGGCCCGGCCCGAAAGTCAGGTCGAGCGCCTCGATCAGGACGATGTTGCGGATGGCAAGCGCGGTAAGCATCGCGCCAAGCTCTAACCCAAGCTCAGGCCCACGTCACGACACAGAACGGATTACGAACAGTCTATTCGCTATCGCGCGGAAGCGACCCCGGCGACCGCCCAGTGGGCATTTTCGTCCATCAGGTCGAACGCCTTCTGGTACCATTCGCTGCCGGGGTAATTCGCGCCGAGCACGGCGGCATAGCGCTGCGCTTCCCGCGGCACGCCCAGCGACAGGCTGGTCTCGGTGAGCCGGTACAGCGCTTCGGGCGCGTGGCTGGTGGTGGAGTATTTCTCGACCACGTTCTGGAACCGCAACTGCGCCGCGAGCCACTTGCCGGTCTTCTCGTAGAAGCGGCCGATCTCCATGTCCTTGCCCGCAAGGTGATCGTTGACCAGATCGAGCTTGATCCTTGCGTCGGCCGCGTAATCGGTCCGCGGAAACCGGCGGTTGACCTCGGTCAGCGCGGTCAGCGCCTGATCGGTGATCGCCTGATCGCGCTGCACATCGCTGATCTGCTCGTAATAGCAGAGCGCGATCAGGTAATAGGCGTAAGGCGCATCCTTGTTGCCCGGATGGATCGAGAGGAAGCGCTGCGAAGCCTGGACCGATTTGTTGTAATCGCGCCCGACGTAATAGCTGAACGCACTCATCAGCTGCGCGCGGCGGGCCCAGGGCGAATAGGGATGCTGGCGCTCAACCTCGTCGAACAGCGCGGCGGCGATCTTGTAATCGCCCCTGTCGAGCCGCTGCTTGGCCGCGCTGTAGAGCGATTCCACGTCGCGCGCGACATAGGCGGTGTCTTTCTGTCCGCCCTTGTTGCCGCCGCAGCCGGCGGTAAGGGAAATTGCCACCGCAGCGGCGCCCAGAATGAGCGGCCGGGCGAAGGAGCGAGCAGAGCGTCGGGTCGGTTGCATGGGCGCCCGTATAGCCAGCCGCTCAATGAACGCCAAGTGAAGTATCGGCCCCCGGGCGCACTTATACAGGGTTCGCCCGGGGGCCATCGCCTCGCCGCCCGGACGAACCCGCCCGGCGCCGTTGCCACCAGCGCTTCGCAATTCCCCAGGCATCGACGCAGGGTACCCAGTACATCGCCCGGACCGTGAGCATCCGCTCGGTGTCGCGCGCGTCGATCCCGAACTGCAGTTCCTCGTGCTTGCCGGCGACGCGCAATGTGCCGAACAGCCAGTCCCAGATCGCGAGCTGGGAGCCGTAATTGCTGTTGTAATGGACCGGATCGCGGCTGTGGTGGATCTGGTGCTGCGCGGGACTGACCACGATCCGTTCGAACACCGCTCCGAACGAGATCCACACATGGCTGTGGCGCAGCTGGGCGCCGGCAATGTCGAACACGAAGCGCCCGGCATTCACGCCGAGGATCGAGAGGGCGGTGAGCTTGCCGGGGAACACCAGCAGAAACGCCCCGGTCACCAGTGGCACCGCGAGCGCACCGCGGGTGAGATCGACCAGCCCATTGACCGGATGATCGCGCAACTGCGACAGCGGGATCAGCACCTCGGACGAATGGTGGACCTTATGGAACTGCCACAGGAACGGGCTTTCATGCATCCAGCGATGCGCCCAGTAGCGGAAGAAATCTTCCACCAGCAGCAGCACGAATGTATAGGCGATCACGATCCCGAGACTGGCATGCGCGCCATTATGCGCGATCCAGCCCGAACCCTTGGCGACCGCGTCGATATGCTTCGGCACCACGAACAAGGCGCCGATCCCGACCAGCAGCGCCAGAGCGGTCTTGTCGAACAGCACGAAGCGCAGGTCGAGCAACGCGGAGCGGTGCAGCCAGATTTCACGCGGGAACAGGAACCGGCAGAGGCCGGGCGTCCGCTGGGGCTCGGCATGCCGCCGCCAAAGCCAGACCAACGCAGCGATGATCAGCGCCGAGAGGATCGAGGGCCACTGGAACCGCGAGAACAGCTTGTCGAAAACGTGAAGAACGGTGCTGGCGGCGATTGCGGCGCGGGCGGTATTGGGCATGTCTCGGCCTCGAGCGAAAGTCCTTGCGGACGAACGGGACCCAGAGATTGATCTAAATGACGAAAGTCGTTCGGGGTTCCCGCGCCGAGCAAGCGGGAAGCCAAGCTGCGCTTTCTGTTGGCGAAACATGTTATTGGATTGCATCGCGCTTCCGGATCGTGGCTAAAAAGCCGCGGGATTCGAACAGGCGTTTTTACGGATCCGGTGGGAGCACAGTTCAAGACCATGCCCGAAGGCACGGGAAAATCCGGATCCCCCCTCGACACCCTCACTGCCAAGCAGCGGGAGGTGCTGGAGCTGTTGCTGCAGCACAAGACCTCGAAGGAGATCGCACAGATCCTCGGAATCTCGCCGCATACGGTCGACCAGCGGGTCGACGGGGCGAAGGACAAGCTCGGCGCCGCGACCCGCGGCGACCTCGCGATGATCTATCGCCGGCTCAGCGGCATATCCGAACGAATGACATATGAAGATTCCCATATCGAAAATCCGCCGATTCCCGTCGATTCAGGGCTCGGGAACGGCGCGGTAGCGGAAACCGCCGCCAGCGGTCCGATGGGGATCGAGGGCAGTCAGACCGAAAGCGGCATCGCCGATTATCGCGTCGTCCCCGAGATGTTCGATGGCCGCTACGGCACGGCTATGAGGATCGGGGCGATCGTCTTGCTGGCGCTGCTCCTGCTGCTCGTGGTTCTTGGGGGGCTCGCACTGTACATCCAGACCTCGCAGGTTCTGGAAGACTGGTACGGCCTGTAGACCGGTACGGACATCTCTCTTGCGATGGGGCCCCGGCCCCGAATGAGGGATGGCTTACTTTATGGAAATGACAGTTCCGATCGCGCAGATGCGGATCACGCGTGACCTGCGCGACGCCGAGACGGCGCTCGACGATGCGTTGCTCAAGCAGAGTTCGCTGCTCGCCACGATGGTGACGGCGCGCCGCGAAACCGCCTCCGATCCGTTCACCGGCCACGAAGCGCTGCTACGGCTGACCAAATCCCAGCAGACCCTGGTCACCGCCGCCGGCGAGCTGGCGCGGGTGCATGGCGGGCTGCGGGATGTCCAGCGGGACATCACCGGAACGGACGAATGCCCGCCCGGTCACGGCAAGAACGGTATCGGCGATGACGACCTTGCCGCGCTTGCCGGTTGACCGGAGCGACAGAATAGTGCTGCCCAAAATCCATGTCGCCGATGCTCACCTTCGTGTGGATCAGCACGCTGGCCGTGGTGGCCTACGCGTGCTGGCTCGGCTCTGCGCCGGAACGCCAGGGCGCAGTGATCATCGCGACATGGTATGTGGCGGACCCGATCTATCACATGTTTTCCGGCCCCGCGCAGTTCCGCTTCGTCGATCCGGGACATGTCGTGATGGACAGTATCGAGACCCTTGCGATCGGCTACGTCGCGCTGCGCGCGAACCGGGTTTGGCCGCTTTGGGTGACCGCCGCGGAAACGACCGCGATTTCCGGCCATATCTCGGTATTGGCAGAGCCGATCGGCCTGCAAAAGGCCTATTACGCGGTCACCCAACTGCCGATCTACCTGCAGCTGCTCGCACTCGCTTGCGGCACATTCGCGCATCATCGAAGCTTTCTCCGGATCGGCCCCTACCGCGACTGGCGGATAGGCTAAGGCCTGGCCCGGACGCGTTTTCCCGCCATGTCCGCATATCTGCAAGTCGTGTGGTTCTTCACCATGACCGTTCCGGCCTATGCGTTCTTCCGGGGCGCTGCGCCGGAACGGCGGGCTGCGATCACAATCCTTGTCTGGTTCCTCTCGAGCCCGGTTTACGACCGGTTTTTCGGCGCCCCGCAGTTCTATACCGTGGATGTCGGACATGCCGTCATGGATGCGATGGAGATGACCGCGATGGCCGCAATCGCGCTTCGCGCGAACCGCGCATGGCCCCTCTGGGCCGCAGGTGCCGAGCTTACGGCGGTGTCCGGCCATCTGGCGATGGCAATTCATCCTGCCGGCGTGACCAGCGCCTATTGGGCCGTCACCGAACTGCCGCTTTTTCTGCAATTGCTAGCCCTGGCACTCGGAACCCTTGCGCACGAGAGACGTCTGCGCCGCATCGGCCCCTATCGCGACTGGCGATCGCACGAACCGGCGCGCTGAGCGTAGACGCCCCGCGTGTCCCCCTACCTGCAAATCCTTTGGTTCTGTTCCATGACCGTTCCGGCCTATGCGTTCTTTCGCGGCGCAGCGCCGGAAAGGCGAACGGCGATCACGATCCTGATCTGGTTTCTTGCCGATCCGGTCTACCATCGGATTTTCGGCCCGCCGCAGTTCGTCGCGCTGGATTATGGACATGCGGTGCTGGATGGAATGGAGCTGACCGCACTGCTGTTGATCGCGCTTCGCGCGAATCGGCTGTGGCCACTATGGGCAGCGGGCGCGCAATTCGCGGCAATGTCCGGGCACTTTGCGATGGCAGTCCATTCAGCTGGCGTTACCAGCGCTTATTGGGCAGTCACGCAATTGCCGATCTTCCCGCAACTGTTCGCGTTAGTGCTTGGCACAGTTGCGCACGAAAGACGCCTGCGCCGCATCGGCCCCTATCGCGACTGGCGCCCCACCGGCTGACTGCCGCGCTGACCCCGCGCACGGAGCGGGCACAGTGAACGATCCCGCCTCGCTCACCCGCAAACTGATGCTGCTCGGCAACCAGATGATGGAGCTGGCAAGCGAACTGGGACGGACGGAGGATGGCGTGCTCGGAACCGAAGACCGGTTTGACGCGCTGCGCGACGACAGCCCCGCGTGGCGGATCGCGGCGCAGCGGCTCTATGACGAGCGCAAGCGGCGCGCGGATTTCTTCCCGGCGATGATGTTCGGCGAAGCGGCGTGGGACATGCTGCTCGACCTCTATGTCGCCGAGAAGCGCAACGAGCTGATCAGCATCACCAGCGCCTGCGTCGCCTCCAACGCGCCGGCGACCACCGCGCTGCGCTGGATCCGGATGCTCGAGGAGCAGGAGCTCGCGACCCGCTTTGCCGACGAGCGCGACGGAAGGCGCAATTTCATCCGCATCTCCGAACGCGGCTATGCGCTGATGACCGCCTATTTGGCCGCGATCCAGCCGCAGTGGCGCGACGACGACGTGCTGCGGCCGCGCATCCGCCGCCCGGATGGGACCACCCGCGACCGCTTCGATCCGATCGAGCGGCGCAAGGGGAACGGCGGGATCTAGCTCGCCGGATGCGCGTCGAGGAAGGCGCGGACCATGCCGACGGTGGCGGAGGGGTTTTCCTCCATGATCCAGTGGCCCGATCCGGGCACCACGCCTTCGGTCACATTATCCGCCGCCGCGCGCATCACCGCCGCCATCGTGAGGCCGAAGGATTTCTCCCCGCCGATCGCATAGACCGGCATGTGCAGGCGGTTGCCGGCGGCCAGCCAGGCGCGGTTGTCGACCGCGTCCTGGTCGAACGCCGCGAATTGCGAGAAGCCCGAATGCATCGCGCCGGGGAGCGCGTAGAGCTTCGCGTAATGCCGGCGCGAGGCTTCGTCGAAATGCTTCGGATCGGCCGAGAATTCGTTCCAGAAGCGGTCGAGATAGATCCGCTCGCGCCCCTTCACCAGCCGCTCCATGTCCGGCCCGCCGAAGCGGAAGTGCCACAGCAGCGGGTTCTTGAGGATTTCCTCCCACGGGCCGACGCCGGGGACCGGCGCGTCGATCAGCACGAAACTGCCGACCCGCGCGGTGTCGTATTCGGCGAAGGCGAAGCCGACCATATTGCCGATGTCATGGGTGACCAGATCGGCCTTCTGGACCCCCAGCGCATCGAGCACCCCGGCGACATCGCCTGCCTGGGTCTTCTTGTCGAACCCGCCGGCCGGCTTTGACGACAGGCCGAGCCCGCGCAGATCGGGCACGATCACCGTGTGGTCCTTCTCGAGATTGGCCGCGAGCGGCGCCCACATGTCGCCGGTCTCGCCATAGCCGTGGAGCAGCACCACCGCCGGGCCGCTCCCGCCGTAGCGGACATGGATGGTCGCGCCGTTGGTCGCGATCTCGCGGGTCTTGAAATCCTTCGGGAACGGCGAAACCTCGGCCTGGCCGGGCGCGGCCATGACCAGCGCCCCCAATGCGGCGAAAACTGCAGCGAATCTGAGCATGATGTTCCCCCCAACCGGCCCGAATCGTTCCGGAACACAGGAGCCTAACCCACTCGCCCCGGCGCAGGAAATCGTTTGCCGGGGAAGCGCAGCTTTCGCTGGTATTTCGTCATGGCACCCCTTATGTATGGCATACATAATCACACAAAGGTGATGCGATGACCGACCTGCCCGATCCCGCCGAGACTCCCGCAACGGACGACAAATTCGCCCGCATCCTGCGCTGCGGCTGGCGCGGGCTGTGTCCGCGGTGCGAGAAGGGGCGGATGTTCAAATCGTGGCTCAAGCTGGTCGATACCTGCCCCGAATGCGGGCTGAACTACCGCTTCGCCGCGCCGGACGACGGGCCGGCGTTCTTCTCGCAATGCATCGTCGCCTTCCCGCTGATCTTCCTCGTGTTGTGGCTGCAGGTCGCTTACGACCCGCCGGTGTGGGTCCATCTGTTCACCTCGGTGCCGCTGATGCTGGCGGGCTGCATCCTGCCGCTCCAGCCGATCAAGGGCTGGCTGGTCGCATCGCAATATATCAACCGCGCACAGGAAGCCGGGACCGAGGCGCTGTGGGCCAGGCTCGACGGGCGCGAGCCCGGCCAGGGCAGCTCGTTCGATGACTGACGGGTGGATTCCGGACCTTGCCCGCGCGGGCGTCAAGCATGCGGCGATCGCCGCGGCGCTCGGCAGTGCGATCGAGGCCGGCTCGCTGCGCCCCGGCGAGCGCCTGCCGCCGCAGCGCGAGCTGGCCGCGCGGCTCGGGGTCGATCTCACCACTATCACCAAGGCTTATGACGCGATCCGCCACCGCGGGCTGATCGAGGCGCGCGGACGCGCGGGCAGCTTCGTGCGCGCGCCGCGGACAGTCGCGCCGGACGAACTCGAACGGGCGGACGCGGGCATGAACATGCCGCCCGAACTGCCCGGAAACCTGCTCGCCCGGACCATTTCCGCAAGCTTCTCCACCCTGCTCCTCGGCGGATCGCCGCTGCGGCTGCAATATCAGCCGGCGGGTGGCGCGCTGCAGGACCGCGCGACCGGCGCGAGCCTGCTGGCGAGCATGGGGCTGGTGTCGGACGCGGAGCAGGTGCTGGTCACCGCCGGCGGGCAGAACGCGCTGCACGCGATCCTGAACGCGGCGCTCCAGCCGGGTGACGCGGTGGCCTGCGCGCGCCATGTCTATCCGGGGTTCAAGGCGCTCGCCGCGCGGCTCGGGCTCGAACTGATCCCCCTCCCCGAACTCACGGCCGACGCTTTGCGCGAGGCTTGCGCCGCGCAGACGGTCAAGGCGCTCTACCTCGTCCCGACCAACGACAACCCGACCACCGCGACCCTCTCCGCCCGGACCCGCCGCGAACTGGCGGCAGCGGCCGAGGAGTGCGATGTGCAAGTGATCGAGGACGATGCCTACGGCGCCCTCGCCCCCGAACCGCTCGCACCCATCTCGGGCCTGATCCCGCACCGCAGCTGGTATGTCGCGAGCACGTCGAAGATCATCTCCCCCGCGCTGCGGGTCGCTTTCGTCAGGGCCCCGCACAGCGCCGCCGCGCTGCGCCTCGCCGGCGATCTGCACGAAACAACGATCATGGCCCCGCCGCTCAACGTCGCGCTGGTGTGCCAGTGGATCGCCGACGGGACCTGGGACCGGCTGGTCGGACTGATGCGGCGCGAGGCGGCCGAGCGCCAGGCGCTCGCCCGCGCGATCCTCTCCGGCGCCGATTACAGCAGCGATCCGCACGGCTATCATCTGTGGGTCCGCTTGTCCGGCGGGACGGCTCCGGGCGCGGTCACGGAGTTGCTGCGCCCGACCGGCCTGTCCGCGGTCCCCGCCGAACGCTTCGCGGTCGGCCCGCACAGCGAGGCGGCGGTGCGGATCTCGCTCGGCGGTCCGCTAAGCCCGGAACGGCTGGCCGATGGACTGCGGCTGCTGCGCGGGATTGAGCGAAACGCGATCCCTACGTAAGACCGTTCCCGCAATCAGGCGTGGGGCGGCGTGCGATGGAACTGTGGGACCGATTGTGGGAAGCCGTCGCAAAGATCGCGGCCGGGCTCGGCCTCGAAGGCCTGTCGGGCGTGGTCGAATATGCGGAGGCCTTCGTCGCCCTCGCACTCGGGCTGATCGCGGCGTTGCTGATCTACAAGGAATTCACCACCTGCTACCGGCTGCTGCGCCGGGTCAACGCCAACACTCCGCGCGGCGCGCGCGCGCAGGTCGCCCACACGGTGCTGCGCCTCGCCTTCACCGACCGCGCGCTGTTCTCGGTCGAGCGGCGCACATTGGTACGGCGCACCCGCATCCTGATCGAACACGAATTGTTCGATCCGCGCCCGCAATTCGACTGGCGCGACGGCGGGATCGAGCCACGCGGATTGTTCGGTCCGTTGCGGCGCCATTGGGCCGCCCGCCGAATCCATCGCGCGGAGCTCAAGCAATGGCGCGCGGAATTGCGCGACGTGCTCGCGCTCGAAGGCGACTGGACGATCGACGTCGATAATCCGGCGCTGGTCAGCGAGCGGATGGAGCAGGTCCAGGCCTATTTCCAGTGTTTGGCCTCGCTCGGCTTCGAAGGCGATGAGGCCGACCGCTTCATCTGCCCGATCGAAATCTCCTCGGGCTTCATCGCCCCGCTCCACCTGCTGACCGGCCTGCTGGTCCAGTTCAACGAGAAATGGCGCCCGATCCTCGAGAGCTTCGACCGCGACGCCAATGAATCGGGTGCTGGAAACGGTGACGCGAGCGCGCGCGACCTGCGCCAGATCCAGCTGTTCATCTACAATTGCTGGCTGCTGTGGGGGCCGAGCGTCCCGATCTGCGAATGCCGCAACTGGGCCGCGCGCTATGCGGTGGTGCAATATGGCTATGGCGACGAGAACAATTCGATCGAGGTGGTCGGCAAGCGCAAGACCGTCGCCAAAAGCCTCGCCCGGCTGATGGAAGCGCAGATCCGCCACGAACGCGCGCTGCGCACCGTGGGCGGCACGGCGGAGGTGTCGGACGGGCCCTATACCGGGATGGCCGCGCCGGCCAATGTGGTCGGGCGCCTGCGCCTCTCGACCAGCCTGGCGGGGCGCAAGAAGGCCCAGGTCAATGCATTGCCGGCGGCGGCTCTGGAAAGCTGGGGCGGCGGGCAGGATGCGCGACCGGTGCTGTTCATCTCCGAAATCGTCCGCACCAATGCGGTGGAGGGCGACGTGGTGCTCGGCAGCGCGCGGCGCGGGCGGATCTCGGCCGACGACCGCGCCTATCCCTCGCGCTATTACTCGGCCTATCTGTGGGCCGCGCTGGTCGTGCTGGTGGACACGCCGGCCGGCCCGCAGCCGCTCAGCCGCGCACGCGGAGCCGAGGGCGAGCCGTGGAAGGATCTGATCCCGTTCTTCGAGCACGGCAATCTCGCCGATCCCGAAAGCTGCCTGTTCGCCAAACGCCAGCTCGCCGCGAAAGTGGTCGCCGGGCTCGCCTCGGCGGTCGCCGAATGGGCGGGCGAGGAGGTGCCGGTGCGCTTCGCCTTCGCCTGCGCGATCGACGAGGCCGGCTGCGGCCACGATCTGGCCTTCCCCGACTGGTCCGGGCATCACCGGATGCGCGATTTGATCCGCGAGGCGCTCGGCGAAAAGGCGGTCACCGATCCGGCGGCACGGCGCATCGCGGAAGAAAATTTGCTCGATTTCGAGCATTTCTCCGGCGCGCCGGGCCGGCACGATTTCTCCGCCTGCCGCTTCCCCGGTATCGTCGGCCAGCACTATGCGAGTATGGAAGCCAGCGCCGAGCGAAAATCCTGAGGGCGATCGGTGCGGTCCAGCAATGCGGCGGGATCGCCGGTCGGACCGAGCAGCGGCGCCGCATCGAGCAGCGCCACGCCCTGCCCCGCCGCCGCCATGCGGTCCAGCGCATCGAGCTGCGCGATCGCCGAAGGCACCGCTTCGAGCGGCGCGCCCTTGAGCACCGATATGCCGAAGAACGCCGCCAGGTGGCGCCGGAGCAAGGCTGCGGGAATTTCCGGCGCGGCGATCCCCATCACCGAATAGATCAACGTCTCGTCCGCTTCCTGTTCCGCGGAGAGCGGCGGCTGGACATACGGGAAATCGACCACCCGCGCGTCCATCCGCAACCAGATCCGCAGCCGGTCGAACTGGTCCATCCCGCTGTGCGCGGAGTCCCGCTCATAGGCTTCGCGGCTCATCCGGAACGGGTCGTTCTGCTCGATGAACAGCGCGACAGGGCGTTCGCCGCCGCCGAACAGCGTGCCGATCCGCCGGTGCAGCGCGGCGAGGAAACGCCGCAACGCGCCGCGCCCGCGCGCCTCGGGGCAGACGTAGAGATAGTTGAGGTTTGCGGTGACCGGCGCGCCGAGCAGTGCCGGATCGGGCGCGATCGCGATGAAGTTCGCGCCGCCGACCATGCCGCCGGCATCGCTGGCGATCACGCATAATTCGCGGAATTCCCCGAACCGCGCGGCCAGCCGCGCATGCTCCTGTCCGCGATTGAGCGCGAGGCAGGCGGCGAAGCCGTCGCGATCCTCGGTCTCGTCCGGCAGGGTGAAGGCCTGCTGGTAGGCGGCGAAGAACCGCTCGAAAATCGCGCCGTCGGCCTCGTCGGTCTCGGCAAGCGAAAGGGCGGCGTCCGTCATGGAAGCGGGCTTGACCACAGGCGGGCGCGGCGCGCAAGCGGCGGGTGTCCACGCGGTTCAGCCCCACTTCAGGTGCGAGGTTCAATCCGGCACAGCAGAACGAGACCGGAGTCCGAATGGCATCGCAGCAGATCTACGCGGCCCCGCGCCCCGCCATCCTGCACGACCCGGCCCGCGCGCACGATCAGGCGGTCGCCGCACAGGGCTTCGCGACGGCGCAGATGTGGTGGGTCATGGCCGGCAGCCTTCTCGCGTTTGCGGTGCTGATGCACCGCGCCGGGCTGTCGGTAGCGCTCTGGAGTTCGAGCAATATCCCCTATCTCGCGGCGGCGGGCCTGGTCGCCGCGGTGCGTGCCGGCTGGATCGGCGCGAACCTGCCCCAGGCCCACGCATTGCGCGATTGCGCCGGCTATTACGCGTTGTTCACCGCGATGGCCCTGACCGGCGCGGCGGCGAGCTATCCGATCGCCGCGCTGACCCACGGCTATGCGGACCAGACGCTCGCGCGCAGCGATGCCGCGCTTGGGTTCGACTGGGTCGCCTGGTATCGCACGGTCGCGGATCACCGGATCCTCCAGCTGCTCGGAACCGCCGCCTACCAGAGCATCTACCTGACGCCCGCGATCCTGCTCGGCCGCTTCGCGCTGACCGGCCAGCGGCGCGAGGCGCATCGCTTCCTCGGCAGCTTCTGGCTGGCCGCGGTGATTACCCTCGCGCTGTTCAGCCTGATGCCGGCGGTCGGGCCGTTCTCCTATCTGTGGCACGGGCCGATCCGCTACATGCCGTCGAGCGAGCTGTGGCAGCCCGACCTGATCCCGGCGCTGCGGGCCGGAACCTTCCACACGATCGACCTGAGCGAACTGCGCGGGCTGGTCTCGGCGCCGAGTTTCCATGCGGCGGCGGGCGCGCTCTATCTGCGCGCGGCCTGGCGCGCCGGGCCCGCCCGGTGGCCGCTGGTGTGGGTGGTAGGCGCGATGCTGCTGGCGACGCCGGTGGAAGGCACGCATTACCTCACCGACATGATCGTCGGCATGGGCGTGGCGGTGCTGGCAATGGCGGTGATCGACGCGCTGCTTGTGCGCGAGGTTCCGGCTGCCTGAGACTTGCCGCAGGGCGCGCCCGCACCATATGGCGGTTATGACGGGAATATTATCCAACCAGCCGGGCGAGGATACGATCGAGCTGCTCGCACGTCAGGCACTCGCCCGCCTGCCCGGCGACTTCCAGCCCTATCTCGGCGACATCGTGATCCGGGTCGAGGAATTCGCGACGCCCGAGCAGCTCGCAAGCGTCGGGCTGGACGATCCGCGCCGCCTGGTCGGGCTCTATCGCGGCCACCCGGTCAGCAAGCAATCGGTCTGGGCCAGCGGCGACCTGCCGCCGACGATCTACGTCTTCCGCCAGCCGCTGCTGGCGCGCTGGCACCAGACCGGCGCAACCCTCGAGGCGGTCGTGAACCACCTCGTGACCCATGAGGTCGGGCATCACTTCGGCCTGTCGGACGATGAGATGCATGCGCTGGAAGACGAGTGACGGTTCGCCCCGATCGCCGCGCCGAGCTGTCGCCAGGCCGGGCGCCGGTCGAAAACTATCCAGATCCGCCGGAACCAGTCGTGCTGAAAACCGCTGTCCAGACTGAGGTTGGTGCATGGATGATCGCGGTACCGTTGGAATTCACGTCACGAGGCGCGTTGTGCTGGTCGGCACGACCGCGTCGGCGGCAATGACCGCCGTTCCCGCGCTGGGCCAGCGAGCGGCCGATCCGGCCCCCCCGCCGGCGAGCATGGCCGTCGATCTGACCGTCAACGGCAAGCCGGCCCGTCTGACGCTCGACACGCGCACGACACTGCTCGACGCCTTGCGCGAGCATCTCCATTTGACCGGGACCAAGAAAGGCTGCGACCACGGCCAGTGCGGTGCCTGCACGGTGATCGTCAACGGCCAGCGGATCAATTCCTGCCTCAGCCTCGCGGTCCAGCACCAGGGCGACGAGGTCACGACGATCGAGGGGCTCGGGACGCCCGACAAGCTCCACCCGCTGCAGGCCGCCTTCGTGAAGCACGACGGCTATCAATGCGGCTATTGCACCCCTGGCCAGATCTGCTCGGCGGTCGCGATGCTCGGCGAGATCGAGGCCGGCGTGCCGAGCCATGTGCAGGACGACATCGAGGGTCGGGCAAAGCCCACCAACGCCGAAATCCGCGAGCGCATGAGCGGCAACATCTGCCGCTGCGGTGCCTATTCGAACATCGCGATCGCGATCGCGGAGTTCGGGGGAGAGGCATGAGGAGCTTCACCTACGAGCGCGCGACGACGCCGGCCGAGGCCGCCGCGGCGGTCGAGCGGACCGCCGGCGCGAAGTTCCTCGCCGGCGGGACCAATCTGCTCGATCTGATGAAGCTCGAGATCGAGACGCCGACCCATCTGGTCGACGTGCAGGATCTCAAGCTCGACCGGATCGAGGACACCGAGGACGGCGGGCTGCGCATCGGCGCGCTCGTCACCAACACCGCGCTCGCCAGCGACCAGCGGGTGCGGCGCGATTACGGGGTGCTGTCCCGCGCGATCGTCGCCGGCGCGAGCGGCCAGCTGCGCAACAAGGCGACCACCGCCGGCAATCTCCTCCAGCGCACCCGCTGCCCCTATTTCTACGACACCAACCAGCCCTGCAACAAGCGCAAGCCCGGATCGGGCTGCGCGGCGATCGCGGGCTTTTCGCGCCAGCTGGGGATCGTCGGCGTGTCCGATGCGTGCATCGCGACCTACCCCGGCGACATGGCGGTCGCGATGCGGGTGCTCGACGCGGCGGTCGAGACGGTCGATCCGGCGGGCAGGCAGCGCAGCATCCCGATCGCCGATTTCCACCGCCTGTGGGGCGACACGCCGCATGTCGAGACCAGCCTCGCGCGGGGCGAGCTGATTACCGGCGTGACCCTGCCGAAGCCGCTCGGCGGCAAGCATATCTACCGCAAGGTGCGCGACCGGGCATCCTATGCCTTCGCGCTGGTGTCGGTCGCGGCGGTGATCCAGCCCGACGGCAGCGGACGCTTCGCGGTCGGCGGCATCGCGCCCAAACCGTGGCGGGTCGCGGCGGCCGAGGCCGAACTGGCGCGCGGCGCATCCGCCGCGAGCGAGGCGCTGCTGGCCGGGGCGAAGCCGACGAAGGACAACGCGTTCAAGGCCACGCTGGTGCAGCGAACCCTCGCGGGTGTGACGGCGGAGGCGCGCGCATGAAGTTCGACACACCCGCCGGAGCGAACCCGATCGACCGGATGGAGGTCGTCGGCCAGCCGCACACCCGCATCGAGGGGCCGCTCAAGACCACCGGCACCGCGACCTATTCCTACGAGCACAAGGATATCGATCCCGATCCAGCCTATGGCTACATCCTCGGCGCGGGGATCGCGAAGGGCCGGATCGCCTCGATCGATGTGCGCGATGCGGAGGCCGCCCCGGGCGTGCTGGCGGTGATCACCGCCGAGAACGCCGGGCCGCTCAAGTCAGGAGGCTTCTACGTCGCCAGGCCGCTGGCCGGCCCGCGGGTCGATCATTACCACCAGGCGGTGGCTCTGGTCGTCGCCGGGACCTTCGAGCAGGCGCGCGCGGCGGCGGGGCTGATCCGGGTCGAATATACGCGCGGCAACGGCGCTTTCGACCTCGAGGCGGCACGTGGGAGCGGCAAGCCCCACCCGCGCCAGCCCGACGTCACCATCGGCGATTTCGACCACGCCTTCGCTTCGGCCCCGGTCAAAATCGACGAGACCTACACTACCCCCGACCAGAGCCATTTCATGATGGAGCCGCATGCGACGATCGCGCGGTGGGACGGCGACAGCCTGACAATCTGGTCGGCGCAGCAGATCGTCGGCTGGGCCCGGCGCGATCTCGCGACCAAGATCGGTGTTCCGGAGGACAAGATCCGCATCGTCGCGACCTATATCGGCGGCGGCTTCGGCGGCAAAGGCAGCGTCGCTTCCGACGCGATCCTCGCCTCGCTGGCCGCGCGCAAGACCGGCCGCACGGTGAAGGTCGCGCTGCCGCGCCCGCTGATGCCGAACAACACCACGCACCGCCCGGCCACCGTCCAGCGGGTGCGGATCGGCGCGGGGCGCGATGGCAGGATCGCGGCGATCGCGCATGAAAGCTGGTCGGGCAATCTGCCCGGCGGCGGGCCCGAGATCGCGGCCGCGCAAAGCGAACTGCTCTATGCCGGCGCCAACCGCTATATGCGCACCCGCCTCGCCGAACTGGACCTGCCCGAAGGCAATGCGATGCGCGCGCCGGGCGAAGCGCCCGGGATGATGGCGCTCGAAGTCGCGATGGACGAGCTGGCCGAGAAGCTCGGCATGGATCCGGTCGAACTGCGCGTGCTGAACGACACACAGACCGTGCCCGGCCAACCCGACAAACCGTTCTCCGAACGCCGGCTGATCGAATGCCTGCGCACCGGCGCCGACCGCTTCGGCTGGAAGAACCGCAATCCGGTGCCCGGCGCGGTGCGCGACGGGCGCTGGCTGATCGGCATCGGCATGGCGGCGGCGATCCGCGGCGCGCCGATCATGCCCGGAGCGGCGCGCGTCACGCTGGAGACGGACGGCACCGTCACGGTCGAATCCAACATGACCGACATGGGCACCGGCAGCTACACCGTGATCGGCCAGACCACCGCCGAGATGATGGGCATCCCGCTCGATCGGGTGAAGGTGAAGCTGGCCGACACCGATTACCCGGAGGCCTTCGGCGGCGGCGGGCAGGCCGGCGCGGCGACCGCGACCGCCGGCGTCTATGCCGCCTGCGTCAAGCTGCGCGAGGCTGTCGCGGCAAAGCTGGGCTTCAACGAGCCGGAGGTGGAATTCGCCGGCGGGCAGGTCCGCTCCGGCAACCGCCGGGTGCCGCTGACGCAGGCCGCGGAAGGGGGCCCGATCACCGCGGAAGACAAGATGGAATATGGCGATCTGTCGAAGCGCTTCTCGCAGCAGACCTATGGCGCGCATTTTTGCGAGGTCGCGGTCGATGCCTATACCGGCGAAATCCGCATCCGCCGGATGCTCGCGGTCTGCGACGCCGGCCGCATCCTCAACCCGGTCACCGCGCGCAGCCAGGTGATCGGCGGGATGGTGATGGGCGCGGGCGCCGCGCTGATGGAGGAACTGGTGGTCGACAAGCGCTTCGGCTTCTTCGTGAACCACGATCTCGCGAGCTACGAAGTGCCGGTGCACGCCGATATCCCGGCGCAGGAGGTGATCTTTCTCGACGGCGCCGACCCAACGATCTCGCCGGTGAAGGCCAAAGGCGTCGGCGAACTCGGCATCTCGGGCGTCGCCCCGGCGATCGCCAACGCGGTCTATAACGCGACCGGCGTGAGGGTGCGGGAATACCCGATCACGCTGGACAAATATCTCGACCGGCTGCCGCCGGTGAGTTGACGAACCGGCGGCTAAGACCGCCTGCACCGGTTCTGCATCCAATCCGCATCGCGTCCGGACATTTCGCGCCGGACGATCTGCGCAAGCGCCGTGCATCTCCGCCCCTGTCATCAGGGAGGAATTCATGATCGTGTCGGCCCGCCGCTTTCGTTCGAGCATAGTGAGCAAGCTCGTTCCCGCCGTCCTGCTCGTCGTGCTGGGCGACTGGATGTTCTACCAGCGCTCGCTGTTCGGCGGCTACATCGGACTCTACGGGTTGGCGCTGATCGCCGGGCTGATCGCCGGCCATGCCGGGGTGCGCCGTGAACGCCGTGCGTGGCTCGCGGTGGCCGCCGCGCTGATCTTCGCCGGCGCGCTGGTCTACGATCCCAGCCTGCTCGGCTGGACGCTGTTCTGGACCGCGATGAGCCTTGCCGCCCTGCTGCCCCGCACGATCGGGTTCGACGATGGCTGGCGCTGGTTCCAGCGGCTCGGCTGGCATGCGCTGCGCAGCCCGTTCGGCCCCCTGATCGATTTCCGCCATGCACTGAAAGTGCGCCGCCGGAGGCCGCGCCCGGAAGTTCGCCAGCCGCTGACGCCGCTGCTCGCGCTGCCCGCGTTGGGCAGCCTCGCCTTCTTCGCGCTGTTCGTCGCCGCCAACCCGCTGCTGGCGCGGATGGTCTTCTCGATCCGACTCCCATCCCTCGGCGAATTCGACATCCTGCGGCCGATCTTGTGGACCGCGCTGCTCGCGCTCGCATGGAGCATGCTGCGGCCCCGCCTTGCCTCGCGCCTGCTGCCGACCTTCGATGGCCGCGGCGACCTGCCCCTGCCCGGCGTCTCGGTCGCGTCGGTCACTCTGTCGCTGGTCGCGTTCAATCTGGTCTTCGCGCTGCAGAACGTGATGGACATCGTCTATTTGTGGGGCCGGGCGCGGCTGCCCGGCGACATCACAATGGCAGACTATGCGCATCGCGGTGCCTATCCGCTGATCGCGACCGCGCTGCTGGCGGCATTGTTCGTGCTGGTGACCCTGCGGCCAGGCTCTGCGACCGCGCAGACGCCGGCGATCCGCGGCCTGGTGCTGCTGTGGGTTGCGCAGAACATCTTTCTGGTAGCTTCCTCGATCGAACGGATGATGGACTATGTCGGCTCCTATTCGCTGACCGGGCTGCGGATCGTGGTGCTCGGCTGGATGTGGCTGGTCGCATTCGGGCTTGCGGCAATCTGCTGGCGGATGCTGACCGACAAGAGTGCGAGCTGGCTGATCAACGTCAACCTCGGAGCCGCCGGCATCCTGCTGACCATCGCAAGCTTCGCCGATCTGACCGCGATCGCCGCACAATGGAACGTGCGCCATGCGCGTGAAGCGGGCGGCACGGCGGTCAATCTGGACCTGTGCTATCTCTATTACTCGGGCAGCTCCGCGCTGCTGCCGCTGCTCGAACTCGAGCGCCGACCGGACCTGACACCCCGGTTTCGCGAGAAGGTGCAGGGAGTGCGGAGCGATCTCTACGCCGGTCTCATGCGCGAACTCGGCAGCGGCCAATGGAGTATTCACCGCCAGCGGATGTTCGAACAGGCACAGCGCGAATTGGCTGAAATGAACCCGGCGCCGCTTCCAGACGGCCCTCGCGATTGCGACGGCGACCTGATCGGGCACCGCGAAGCCCCGCCGCAACCGATCATGATGACCCCGGCCCCCACTGCGCCAGCGGTGCCGCGCGCGGCCTCGCCCGCATCGACATCCGCGCCGGCGCCCGCCCTTCGTTGACAGGAGCGACACGGAAATGATCTTGTGCCCCATGACCAGCACGATCCTGATCGTCGACGACGATCCGCACATCCGTGAATTGCTCGTATACGCCTTCTGTAAGGCCGGGTTGAACACGATCGAGGCAAGCGACGGCGAGGAAGCGCTGGCGCAGGCGGAGCACTGTTCGCCGGACCTGGTGATCCTCGACATCAACATGCCGCGGATGGATGGGCTCGAAGCGTGCCGCCGACTGCGCGCCCAAAGCGACGTTCCGATCTTCTTCCTCTCGTCTCGCGACGACGAGATCGACCGGGTCCTCGGCATCGAGCTCGGCGGCGACGATTACGTCGTGAAGCCGTTCTCGCCGCGCGAGGTCGTCGCGCGGTCGATGGCGATCCTGCGCCGCACCGCCGCGCGTCCGCCGCGGGTGGAGGATATCGGGGATATCCGCCACGGCCTGCTCCACATCGAACTGGAAGGCTGGAGCGCGCGCTGGGGCGAACGCGAAATCGCGCTGACGGTTACCGAATTCACGATCCTGCGCACGCTGGCCGCGATGCCCTCGCGGATCTTCTCGCGCGACCGGATCATCGACCGGCTGCACGGCCCTGGCTTTGCCCTGACCGACCGGACGGTCGACAGCCACATCCGCAACCTGCGCCGCAAATTCGCCGAACAGGGCGGGACCGACATCATCGAAACCCGCGCCGGGATCGGCTATCGCCTGGGCGCCTGCACCGGCGCGCCCGGCGGCGAATGATCGCGCGGGTCAAGAACTGGGTCGGCCGCCATTGGCCGGTGGTCCGCCTGCGGACATTGCTGCTGGCAACGCTGGTATTCGTCGCCGCGCTTCCCGGGTTCGGGGCAATCTTCCTGCGGGTTTACGAGAATGCGTTGGTGCGGCGGACCGAAGCCGAACTGGTCGCGCAGGGCGCGGCGCTTGCCGGTGCCGCTGCGGTGCTGTGGGCTGCTCCGGCGCAGGGTGAGCCCGCATCCGGGATTTCGGCCCCGCCCGTCAGCTACTACGATACAGTCAGCGAGATCGACCTGAGCACCTCGGCGATCCTGCCGCCCCGGCCGAGTGCCACGCCCGCGACGTCCCCGCCGGAGCCGAAGGCGATTGCTGTCGCACGAGCACTCGCGCCCGCCTTCGCCGAAACCAAGCTCTCCACCCTCTCCTCAATCATCATGCTCGACCGGCACGGGGTGGTCCTCAACGGCCCCGATGCAGGGAAAAGCCTCGCCGGGCTGCGCGAAGTCGGCGCCGCACTGGCCGGCATGCCGGCGACGGTGTTGCGCCGTAACGAGCAATATGTCGCCTATTACCCGTGGGAATGGCTCACCCGCGCGGGCAATCTGCGGCTGCATTACGCGCGACCGATCCGGACGAACGGCCAGGTCGCCGGGGTGCTGCTCGTGTCCCGCTCGCCCAGCGCGCTGTTTCGCGGGATCTACGAGGATTGGGGCAAGATAGTGCTCGGGATCGGGATTATTTTCGCGCTGCTGGTGGTGCTTTCGGTCCTGCTGTCACGCGCGATCGTGCGCCCGATCGAAGGGTTGAGCCGCGCGACGCGAGAGCTTGCCGCGGGCCGGCGGATCACCCCGCGCCATCCGACCCTCAAGGTGGTCGAGATCGACGCGCTGTTCGGCGATTTCGAGCAGATGGCCGACAGTCTCGAACAGCGCGCACGCTACCTGCGCGATTTCGCGTCCTCGGTCAGCCATGAGTTCAAGACCCCGCTGGCCGCGATCACCGGCGCGATCGAATTGCTGCAGGATCACGGCGCCGCGATGGCGCCGGCCGAGCGCGAACGGTTCCTCGCGAACATGTCCGCCGATGCGGAACGCCTTTCACGCCTGGTGCGGCGGCTGATGGAACTGGCCCGCGCCGACGTGCTGGTGGGCGAACGCGGCGCCCGCACGGACGCCGCGCCGGTGATCGCGGCGGTGGCGGACGCGCTGGGAGGCCCGAGCTTTACGGTCAGCACCGAACTGCCGCGCGCATTCCCGCAACTGGCAGTCGATGCCGACGCGCTCGAGGCGGTGCTGACCACGCTTGCGGAAAATGCGCGGCAATCCGGTGCCGCGCATCTGCGGATCGCATTGTCGCAGGCGGGGGGCCACGCATCGATCGACCTGATCGACGACGGCCCGGGCATTCCGCCGGCCGACCGTGCGCGGATCTTCGATCCGTTCTTCACCAGCAAACGCGAACAGGGCGGTACCGGCCTCGGCCTCGCGATCGCCCGCTCATTGCTCGATGCCTACGACGCCGAGCTCGACCTGCAACCGGCCGACAGCGGCGCCCACTTCAGGATCCGCTGCCCGCTTGCGTAAACCGCCGGCGCCGGCCCTACTCCCAGAACGCCACGCTGCGGCACTCGATGCTTTCGCGGATGTTGGCGTTGGCGAAGCTGCTGTCGCGGAAGGCGGTGTGGGGGCAGCGCCAGGTGCGGCTGTGGTCGCTGTCGTGGAACTTGAACAGCAGGATGTCCTCCGCCGCCATGTTCGAGAAATACCACCAGCGCATCTCCGGATTGTGGGAGAAGATGCTCGCGGCCATCATGTTTTCCTCGCCCGGCATCGGCCCTTCGGCTTCCGCAGGGGTCGGGAAATCGTCGACGATGAACAGCGTGTTCGATTTCTCCTCGCCGCCGAAGCTGGTGCGGCCATCGCACAAGGCGAGCGGCACGTCCTGCGGGCCGGGCGAGAAGGTGCGCCAGTAGGAGCTGACGAGGAAGCGCTTGTAGCCGGGGCCGTCGGGGAAATGCTTCTTGTAGGTCGCCTGGGCCATTCGCTGTGCGGTCGCGGTGTTGAGATCGACATGCGCCTCGCCCGCCGGGGGCTGGATCCCGCCGCTGTGGGTATAGCCCTCGACCTTCTTCGCGGCCTGCTCGGTCAGGTCCGCGGAGGTGCGGATCATCCACCCGCGCGCGACGACCTTGTCGGCTCCGGTGAGCGTGCGGATATGCTCCTCGACCTCCCGCTCGTACAGCGCATCGACCTGGGCCTTGTCGTGGAAATCGGTCACCGCGCTGGCGTTCTTGCGGATCACGAAGCCGTGGGTGTCGAGGGTGAAGTGGTCGCGGATCGGCATGCCGTCGCGCACCACCGTCTCGTGGTCCGAATAGGTGCCGGTGTTCATTTCCTTGCCGGCGGCGACGAAGCGGCGGGTGACGAAATCGCCCGGATCGACATAGCGGATCAGCGCGCGGGTTTCGCGGGCCTGATCCTCAAGGTCTTGTTCCAGAACTGTCGCCATGATCGTCTCCCAATTCGAACTTTTGTTTGACGCCTCGATAGAGCATGAAGACGCCGAAAAAAAGATAAGCCGACATGAGGGGATGAGATCGTGAGCGCCCAAAGCACCGCACTACCGCCGACCATCGACGACACGCAGATCTGGGACGCCTGGCTGAGCATGTTCCGCCTGCCGATCCTCAACGTCAATGCCGAGGCCGGGACCTTCAAGGCGCTGTCGGACCACGCGCTCACCACCGACGAACTCGCGGCCGAGCTGCAGGTCGATGCCCGCGCGCTCGCGATGCACCTCGCGGCCTTGTGCGCCGACGGCTATGTCGAGAAGCGGCTGGGCAAATGGCGCGCGACCGCCCTCGCCCGCACCTGGCTCCACCCCGAAGGCCAGGGCAACTGGAGCACCTTCCTCTCGTCGATCGACCGCAACGAGCACCTCCGCACCCGCCTCGCCGAAAGCCTGAAGACCGGCCAGCGCCCCGGCAGCGTCGACGAGCGCCCGGCCAACTGGGAACAGGGCACGATGGCGCCCGAGACCGCCCAGCGCATCGCCGCCTTCATGCAGGCCCACAGCCAGGCCCCCGCGCTCGGCGCCGCGCGCCTGCCGGTGTTCGGCACGCTGAAGCACCTGATGGACGTCGGCTGCGGCTCGGGCGTCTACGGGATCGAGATCGCCCGCGCGAACCCGAGCCTCAAGGTCACGCTGATGGACCTCAAGGAAGTCGCGCACGAAGCCGGCAAATACGTCGCCGCGGCCGGGGTCGGCGCGCAGGTCGCCACCGCCGGGGTCAACATGTTCACGCAGGAATGGCCAACTGGCCCCGACGGCCATTTCTTCTCCAACGTGTTCCACGACTGGTCCGAGGAAACCAACACCGACCTCGCCCGCCGCAGCTTCGCCGCGCTCCCCAGCGGCGGCCGGATCTTCCTCAACGAAATCCTGATGGACGACGACTACACCGGCCCGTTCCACGCCGCCGCCTTCAGCCTGCTGATGCTCACCGGCACGCTCGGCAAGCAATATTCGCTCGCCGAGTTCAGGGACATCCTCGGCGCCGCCGGCTTCGTCGACGTCCAGGCCGAGCGCAGCGGCGGCGGGTATTATTCGGTGGTGAGCGCGCGGAAGAAGTAATTTGTTGAGCCTCAAGCGCCGGCGAGGCCATCCGGCCCCTTAGGCTTTCCTCGCATAAGCTCGGACGGCCGTTCGGCCTTGCGGTCCCAGTGGGACCGAACTTGCTCCACCAGGCCTAAATGCGCTGGACCGGTCCGCGACCGGCGGACCGCAAGGCCGAACGGCCGCCCGCGGCGAAGCGAGGATTTCGCGCGCGCGAATGCGCGTGCGGAACACCAAGGAATCCATTTTCCTACACGAACCATTGTGGTTGCATCACCCGACTCCCCGTCCCAAGGAGTCACCGATGACGATCGACAAAACCCGCCCGGCCAAGCGCAAGAAAGGCACTCTCCCCGCCTTCACCCCGGTCCCGCGCGCCTACAACCGCCACGACGGCTGGACGCCCGAGCGCCAGCAGAACTTCATCGAGGCGCTGGCCGACACCGGCAGCGTCCGCAGCGCCGCCCATGCGGTGAACATGACCCCCGAAGGCGCCTACCAGCTCCGCCGCCACGCTGAAGCGGGCGAGTTCCGCAAAGCCTGGGAAGCCGCCCTCGCGCTCGGCGTGCAGCGGATCGAGGACGTCGCGATGGACCGCGCGCTCAACGGGGTCGAGGTCCCGGTGTACCATTTCGGCGAGATCGTCGGCACGCGGATCGTTTATAACGACTATCTGCTGATGTTCCTCCTCCGCAACCGCGCGCCCGGGCGCTTCGGCGCCGACAATGCGCGCAGCATGAACGCGATCGACACTATGCGGATCAAGCGGCTGAAGAAGGCGTGGCGCAAGGAATGGCTGGAGGAACAGGCCGCCGGGCAGCCGAGCCGGGAGGACGTCAGCGCAAGCATCCTGAGCAAGATCGAGGCGATCGAACAGGCCGACCGCAAGCACTGGACCCCGCGCGAACATGAGCTGCACGAGCAACTGGAGGCTGAACGCGCCAATCGCATGACCCGCGAGGAAGAGGAAACCCGCGAGCGCTTCGCGGCGATGAGCCCGGGATATCGCAGCTGGAAGACGGAGGAGCAGAACCGGCCGTTTCTTCCGCCGCCGGAGGAGGAGGTGCGCGAGTGATGCGCAATACCGTGGGTGGCGCTAATTGCGCGGATGGCTGGTTGATCGCCCATCGCAAGTTTAGTGCACTGTCACCGTAATCCTGTCACCGTAATCCCGTAATCCACCGTAATCGAAGTTATACGAAAGGCGGTTGGGCGATGCCTTTGGCACCGCCCAACCGCCTTTCACTGCCTTACGCGACGCGACGATGAGTCACTTCATCAAGGCCAGTCCAGGTACGGCCGTTGGCCTGCGTCACCAGCGATGCAGCCCGGCGGCGAGGAGCGGCTGCCTTGGCCGCCGCCATCGCGAGATTGCGGACATGATCGCGGGTAACGTTCCCTGAAAAATCGTATTCCGCGTCCGGCAAATGGTAGACCTTTCCGCTGTCCGCGGTGATCGTGCGAGAGAACCCGCGCTTTTCCATCTCAGCGTGCAGCGTAATGTATTCTTCCCTGTCGGCGCCGTGGAGCACCATTCTAGTAGTGAATTGGGTCATTGGCTATTGGTCCTAAAAAGGGGGCCCGCAAAGATCGCGAGCCCCCGAAGGTTAATCTGTCGGTTATGACAGGTTGGCACACTCCCGGCACAGCGGCTTGCCGCCCGTGCCGTCACGACGGTTCTCCCGTTCGATGTTGTTGCCGGTGTTGCAGTTAGTGTTGTTGTGGTGGACGCTCTGCTTAACAGAGTGCCACGCGCTCACCTTTGCCATCACCATTCTCCTTCAATGAAGGGTGGCCGCGACAAACTTTGCGCCTGCGAGAATTCCATGATAATCACGGTTTGCACACTCGTTGCAGGTCGCGCACCCGTCACAGGGGCCACGTTCTGTGCGAGATCAGGGAGGGTTGTTCATTCGAACAGCTCTCCCTGAATTTTTGGGTAGTCCTTCACCTGAAGAAATCTGCGGCGAGCAGCGTCTTCAGGCACGGAAAAGCGCTCGACTACTTCCTCAACACTCGAGCACTCCAACACTCCTTCGTATGGCATAAGCCACGCATCTGCGAAGCAGTCCGCCTGCCATTCTGGATCGACCCTTCGGTCGTACTCAATTCTCTTAGCCATGGCTGACGAACGCTTTGAATGCAGAATCAAATGCCCCAACTCGTGAGCAACAGTGAAACGCGCGTCAGGGTCTGATGCGTTAAGCGCTTCATACGTCGAGTTGGATAAACATATCTCGTAGTGCCCAACGCCCGTAAAACCATCCATTCCAGGCATTTCATCGTCCGGTAAAACCGTAAATACGTAGCCGGGCAGCAGTTCCTCAAGAACCGTTTCAACAAGATTAACCATTGCAACCCGAACTTTGGGTTCAACGCGAAGCATTCGGCGAGTAAAAATTGCCGCTTCTTCAATTTCTATATCAATCATCGGCTTGACCGCGCGAAAACTACTACCCATTTATTCATTCCTCTTCTAAAAGATCGAGAATTTTTTGTTTCTTCATGGGAGTCATTTTTGCGAACTGTTCTTGAATAGCGAAAGCTAAGCGCCTATCAATGGGATCCGCGTTTTCCTTTAATTTAACTCTGTACTCTCGCGCAGATAACTTCGCTGCATTTTGCAGTTCATTCGCTTCGCGATGACCCAAATTGAGTCCACTCACAATTTTTCCGACCAAGTCTTCCGGAATTGCTTTCCTTCCGGTTTCAACCATACTCAAAAAACCCGAAGTTACTTTTGCAAGCCGAGCCATGTCCAAGAGAAGAATTCCCTTTTCCTTCCTTATTTCACGAGTTTTTACACCAAATGGCGTTAAACTCGCGGCCCCCTTGCGTTGCCCCTGATCGGCAAGGTTCGTATTCATCACAGTTCTCCTTGTGATAGCCGTCTAAGCAATTTACCTTTCCAGGTGAATTGCGCAAGGGGAAATTAACCTTGTGCGGTAAAACTTCAACAACGCTCGCGGACGCACTCGACCGGCGAAAATCGCAAGACGGGTATCGGCCAACGCACCTGTGGGTAATTCTGTCGGCAGCCATGTGCGTAACCCTACTCGTACGAGCAGTCAGTTGACGGGCTGCAAGCGCTGCGATCATAACCGCAGCGTCCCCAACAGGAGACAGCTTCCACCACGACCGCTCAAGGAAACTGGTGGTTGAAGGGGGCCGGGTTGCCGCCCGGTCCCCGCTTCAATGTCGACTTTGCATACTCTGCCTGCGACGAATCGCTCGCAAGGGGGTTTTGCAGTTAATCCACAGAAGAGAACGATTGGCCGCCGGACGTCCCGGTTCGGCACGCATAAAATCATTCGAAAGCGTGAGGGCGATGGCCCTCGCATTCTCTTCCTTGATCTTGGGAAATTGGGCTGGTGCCCCTCCACCATCCTGCGGATGGTCCCCCTCCCCCGGCGGGAGAGGAATTGTTCCTCGCCCATTCTTAGCGCCGCAATAAACGCCTCCTGCGGGATCGAGACGTTCCCCCCCCGGCCTACGCAGGGGCAGGCCGCCTGCGGCGCTCCCGCATCCGCGCCGCCCCTTCTTCTGCTCGGCCAGCAGCTTCTCCTTGCGGCTGATGTCGCCGCCACCGGGCTGCGCCGGGGCAGGCTACCCACCTGGCGGTCACGTCCTTGCGCAGGGCGGCGATGGTCTCGCGGGCGAAGACCTTGCCGCCGATCGCGGCCTGGATTGGGATTTTGAACGGGTGGCGACGCAGTTGCCAAACATTCACTATGCGCATACATAATGCGCATGACCGCACAGTTCCTTCAAGCATCGCCTCGCCGTTCCACCCGCCGCAAGGCGGTCAACGCCACGGTTTCGCCGGAAGCTGTTGCCGAGGCGCGGGAATTGGGGATCAACCTGTCCGAAGCATTTCAGAACGGGCTCGATCAGGCGATCAAGCAGGCCCGTGCCGAACGCTGGCTGGCAGAGAACCGCGAAGCGATTGAATCCTCGAATGCCTGGGTCGAGAAGCATGGCTTACCGCTGGCAAAATATCGGCTGTTCTGAGTGGCGCAGTTCGACGTTTATGCGAACAGCTTCGGCGATGGCCTTTTGCTGGACTGCCAGAGCGATCTGCTGTCGCATCTGAACGTGCGGCTGGTTGCGCCGTTGCTCGCGCCGGAAAATGCCCCCGCGCCCGCCGGTCGGCTCAATCCGCTGTTCGAGATCGGCGGCGAACCTTATCTGATGGTCACGCAGTATTCCGGCGCGCTTGAAGTGCGTGAGCTTGGCAGGAAGGTCGCTTCGCTGGCCGCGCATGACCGGGAGATCATGAACGCGCTGGATTTCCTGCTGACGGGGGTATGAGCCTCCGGGCACGGAAGCAACCCTCATCCAAGCTGCGGTAGCCGGGGGCCGGCAACCTGCGCTATCCTTCTCCCGTCAACGGGAGAAGGATACGGAAACCTGGCTCCGCAGGAGTCTGGTTGAAGTTGGATGAGGGCTGCCCTTCGAGGGCGGCTACTCCTCACCCATACGGAGCGCCGCGATAAACGCCTCCTGCGGGATGCTGACGTTGCCGTATTCCCGCATCCGGGCCTTGCCCTTCTTCTGCTTGTCGAGCAGCTTCTTCTTGCGGCTGATGTCGCCGCCGTAGCATTTGGCGGTGACGTCCTTGCGCAGGGCGGCGATGGTTTCGCGGGCGATGACCTTGCCGCCGATCGCGGCCTGGATCGGGATCTTGAACAAATGGCGGGGGATCAGGTCTTTCAGGCGTTCGCACATGCCGCGGCCGCGGGCTTCGGCGACGTCGCGGTGGACGATCATGCTGAGCGCATCGACCGGCTCGTTGTTGACGAGGATGCTCATCTTGACGAGGTCGCCTTCGCGCAGGCCGATCTGTTCGTAGTCGAAACTGGCGTAGCCGCGGCTGATCGATTTGAGGCGGTCGTAGAAATCGAACACCACTTCGTTGAGCGGCAGTTCGTAGCTGACCTGCGCGCGGCCGCCGACGTAGGTGAGGCCGGTCTGGATCCCGCGGCGGTCCTGGCAGAGCTTAAGGATGCTGCCGAGATATTCGTCGGGCGTGTAGATCGTCGCCTTGATCCAGGGTTCGTCGATCTGCTCGATCCGGCTGGGATCGGGGTAGTCGGCCGGGTTGTGGAGGTAGATTTCCTGCGCGGGATCGGTTTTGCTCGCGCGCAGCTGGATGCGGTAGACCACGCTGGGGGCGGTGGTGATCAGGTCGAGATCGTATTCGCGGGTGAGGCGTTCCTGGATGATCTCGAGGTGCAGCAGGCCGAGGAAGCCGCAGCGGAAGCCGAAGCCGAGCGCGGCGCTGCTCTCCATTTCGAAGCTGAAGCTGGCATCGTTGAGGCGCAGTTTGGCGATGCTCTCGCGCAGTTTCTCGAAATCGGCGGCGTCGACCGGGAACATGCCGCAGAACACCACCGGCTGGACTTCCTTGAAGCCGGGGAGCGCCTGGGTCGCGCCGTTCTTGAGGGTGGTGATGGTGTCGCCAACGCGGGCCTGGGCGACTTCCTTGATCTGGGCGGTGATGAAACCGATCTCGCCCGGGCCGAGTTCCTCGAGCTCGACGCGCTTGGGGGTGAAGCAGCCGACGCGGTCGATCAGATGGTCGGTGCCGCTGGCCATGAACTTGATCGGCAGGCCGCGCTTGATCGCGCCGTCGATCACGCGGACGAGGATCACGACGCCGAGGTAGGGATCGTACCAGCTGTCGACCAGCATCGCCTTGAGCGGGGCATTGCGGTCGCCCTTGGGGGGCGGGATTTTCACGACGACGGCTTCGAGGACTTCCTTGATGCCGATGCCGGATTTGGCGGATGCGAGGACGGCTTCGCTGGCGTCGATCCCGATCACGTCCTCGATCTCGGCGCGGACTTTCTCGGGTTCGGCGGCGGGGAGGTCGATCTTGTTGATCACGGGGACGATCTCATGGTCGTGCTCGATCGACTGGTAGACGTTGGCGAGGGTCTGGGCCTCGACCCCCTGGGCGGCGTCGACCACCAGCAGCGCGCCTTCGCAGGCGGCGAGGCTGCGGCTGACCTCATAGGCGAAGTCGACGTGGCCGGGGGTGTCCATCAGGTTGAGTTCGTAGGTCTTGCCGTCGGCCGCGGTGAAGTTCAGGCGGACGGTCTGGGCCTTGATGGTGATCCCGCGCTCTTTCTCAATGTCCATGTTATCAAGGACTTGCTCGCTCATCTCGCGCGCGGTCAGGCCCCCGGTGAACTGGATCAGCCGGTCGGCCAGGGTCGACTTGCCATGGTCGATATGCGCGATGATGGAAAAGTTGCGGATGAGGCTCAGATCGGTCATCCGCGGCCCTTAGCGGCCTAAGGCCTAGTATTCCAGCTTGGCCTTGAGGTTGCGCACGCCGAAGCGCGGCATGGTGAGCATCTTCTGGTCGCCGGCCTTTTCGGCAAGTGGATATTGCCCCGGCGGCAATTGCGCCAGCGGCATGCCGGCGGCGGCGAGCGCGTAGGGCGAAACACGGTTGCGGGTGACGAGGCCGCCTGCCCCATCCTCGACCAGCTCGTGCTCGAACTCGACGCCCTGCTGGTCCTGGTGGCTGCGCAGGACCTTGGCGATCGCGAGTTGGCCCTCGCCGAAATCCACCACGAACTGGGTTCCCACGGGCACGTCGAGCAGCCCCTGGATCATCGCGCCGGTACGCGAGAGATCGCGCAGGATCACGTCGTAGAGGTGGTCCTCGTGGATCACGTGGATCTTCTGGTAGAGCTTGCGCCGTTCCGAGCGCTGCTTCTCGGGCCCGTTCGGCTCGATCGTCCAACCCTTGTCGGCCAGGAATTCATCGACCTCGTCCGCAGCGATCGGGGGCGAATAGGCAAAGCCCTGAACCAGATCGACGCCCTTCTCGCGAACGAGAGCGAGTTCATCCATCGCTTCGACCCCCTCGGCGACGGTCTGCATGCCGAGCGCCCTCGCCAGTGCGACCAGTGCGCCGATCAGCTCGGGATTGCGGCTGTCCTCGCGCATCGCACCGCGCAGGAAGCTCGGATCGATCTTGATCGTCTCGAACGGAGCGCGGCGGAGATAGCCGAGCGACGAGGCTCCGGTGCCGAAATCGTCGAGCGACAGGCGCACGCCGAGCCGGCGCATCGCGTTGAGCTCGCGTTCGGTCGCGTCGCCTTCGCTGAAATGGATGCTCTCGCGCAGCTCCATCTCGACCCGGTCGGGCTGGATCCCCGCCTGGGCGATCGCGTTGGCGACGAGATGGGCGAGGCCCTCGGCGATCAGCTGCTGTTCGGACAGGTTGATGCACACGCGGACCTGCTCGGGCCAGTTGGCCGCATCTTCGCAGGCCGTGCGGATCACCCATTCGCCGATGCGGAGGATGAGGTTGCTCTCCTCCGCGATCGGAATGAACACGTCGGGCGGGATTTTGCCGCGCTCGGGATGGTACCACCGCAGCAGCGCTTCCATCGCGACGACTTCGTTGCTGGAAGCCGAAACGACCGGCTGGTATTCGAGCCTGAGTTGCCCGGCCTCGAGCGCCTCGCGCAGATCGTGCGCAAGTTCCTTGCGCAGGTGGCTCTCGCTCTGGAGTTCGCTCGAATAGAAGCGGAACTGGCCGCGTCCGCCGTTCTTGGCCGCATAGAGCGCGATGTCCGCGCTATGCACGATCTCTTCGCAAGTGACGCCGTCATAGGGCGCGATCGCGATCCCGACCGAGGCGCCAATCATGCAACGGCCTTCTTCGAGCTGGAACGGCTGTGTCACCATTGCGATGACCTTCCTGGCGATCTCGCCCAGCCGTCCACGATCGTCCCAGTCGGGCAGCAGGACCTGGAATTCGTCGCCGCCGATACGGCCGATCTCGGCGGTGCCGTCGAACACCCGCTTGATCCGCGCTGAGACCTGCTTGAGCAATTCGTCGCCGGCCTTGTGACCGAAGGTATCATTGACCGTCTTGAACCTATCAAGATCGATCATCATCACCGCGCAAGCACGCTTGGCGGCACGGAAGGCGGTCAGCATCGCATCGATCTTGCGCTGCATCCGGTAACGGTTGGAGAGGCCGGTGAGAGAATCGAACTCGGCCAGGCGCGAGGTTTCGTTCTCAGCCTTGCGCGATTCGGACACGTCGGCGGCGCTGCCCCGATAGCCGAGGAATTCGCCGGCGGAGTCAAACTGGGGGCGGCCTGAAAGGACCCAGTAGATTTCGCTGTCGTCGATCGCGGCGCGTACGGTCAGGCCGGCAAAGGTCTTGCGCCCGCCAAACAGCAGCGAAAGATTGCGCGGGGCCGCGCCGTCCCCGCCCTGCTCGGTCAGGAACAGCGACTGGAAGGCGCAGTATGCGAGCATATCGGGCGACTTGCCGAACAATTCGGCAATCTCGCCTGTTAAATAGGCGATGTTGCCGCGCGCATCGGTTTCCCAGAACCAACCCGAGCCTGCTTTCTCGAATTCGGCCGCGATCGCCAGGAGGCGGCTGCCGTTTGCGGGCACGGCCGGCTCCGGCGCGCTGACCGTTGCCGCGCTCCTGCCGCGCAATCCCGTGAGAAAGCCTTTGCCCAAATCGCAGTATCCCGAACCCATATATCGTGCGCGCGCAGCGGTGCGCGTGTCGGGATGCTAAACACACAGGGTTGATAATTCGCTAAGCCCGCACCTGAACACCTTGCTGGAGCCTGGATTTGCGCGCCTCAACCGGCCTTGCGCGTGATCATCTTGCGGATCGGTTCGGGGCTCACATCCGCGATCGCCGCGATCCGTCCGGTGGCATCGCGCTGCAACGGTGTGGCGAATTCGATCCCCATGCGATCCTCCTCGCACCAGCGGGAAGTGCCGGTGATCGTGTGGCTCTGCGACAGCTTGATCCGGAAGATCGTGCCGGTGGGCACGTTCCACAGCCCTTCGATCAGCACGCCGGTGGCGGAGATGTTGCGGATCGTGCCGTTATAGAGCTGGCCATCGTGATCGAGCACGACCTTGCGCAGCATCGTCTGACGCGGCGAACGGGCTGAACGCGGACCGCGCGCCACTGCTGCAAGTCCGGTCTTGAGCCGGTTCGCGGCAGCACTGGCGGAAAGCGGTTGCTCATAGATGAAGCCCTGCACGTGGCTGCAGCCCTGCATGCGGATCAGGTCTAGCTCGTCGAGCGTCTCCACCCCTTCCGCGGTCGTCTCCATCCCCAGCGCCTGCGCGAGGCTGGTGATCGAGGCGATGATCGCGCCGTTGCGGCTGCCCGGCTGGGTCGCGCCACGCACGAAGCTCTGGTCGATCTTGATCTTGTCGAACGGCGCCTTCTTGAGATAGCCGAGCGACGAATAGCCGGTGCCGAAATCGTCGAGCGCCAGCCGCACTCCGACCCGCTTGAGCGCGGCGAACATCGCGTCGGTGCCCTCGTCGTCGTTGAGGAACACACTCTCGGTAATTTCCAGCTCGAGCCGGCCTGGATCGATCCCAGCTTCGGCGACCGCGCTGGTGACGATCGACGGAAGTTGCGGATTGGCGAATTGCAGCGGCGATACGTTGACTGCGATGCGCACGTTCTCGGGCCACTTGGCCGCATCGTGGCAGGCGGTGCGCAGCGCCCATTCGCCCATCGGGCCGATCAACCCGGCATCCTCCGCAATGGCGATGAATTTCGCCGGCGACATCTGGCCCTTGGCCGGGTGACGCCAGCGCATCAGCGCCTCGAACCCGCTGATCCGTTCGGTCGCGGTATCGACCACCGGCTGGTAGTAGAGCTCCAACCCTCCGTGGCTGATCGCATCGCGCAGATCCTGCTCCAGCTGGCGGCGCTCTTCTGCCTGCGAATGGAGATCGTCGGCGTAGAAATGATAGCGCCCGCGCCCGGCATCTTTCGCGGCATAGAGCGCGAGGTCAGCGTTCCGGATCAATGCCTCGCTGGTGACCCCGTCGTCGGGCGCTATCGAGATGCCGATCGAGGCGCCGATCACCACCCGGTGACTTTCGATCGAATAAGGCTGCGACAGCGAATTGATCACTTCCTGCGCAAGTTCCGCGAGCCGCTCGCGGCCAACCGTGCCGGGCAGGATCACCTCGAACTCGTCGCCTCCGAGCCGGCCCACCAACCCATGTTCCTCCACGGTGCGCTCAAGCCGCTGGGCGACCTGCATCAGCAGCGCGTCGCCGGCCGGATGGCCCATCGTGTCGTTGACCTGCTTGAAGCGGTCGAGATCGAGCAGCAGCACCGCGCAGCAGCGGTGCAGCTCGATCGGCACCGTGAGGATCTTCTCCAGCGACTGCGACATCTGGAAGCGGTTGGCGAGGCCCGTGAGCGAATCGTAATGCGCGAGCCGCGAGGCCTTCTCCTGGCTGCGCTTCTTCTCGGTAAGATCGGTGCCGGAACCCCGATAACCGACGAAATTCCCGAATCCGTCATAGACCGGTCGCCCGCTGACCGACCACCAGCGCTCTTCCCGCGCGGCGGCGCGTACCGCCAGTTCCTGGAAGCTCGAGCGGGCCGAGAGATGGAAGGTCAGCGTGCGCTCACCCTCTTGCCCGCCGGCCTCAAGATCGAACAAGTCGGTAAAGGCCTTGCCCAGCAGCGCCTCGGGTTTGGCGAAGCCGAGGACTTGGGCCACGGTGTGCGAGACATAGGTCAATGCGCCGCGCCGGTCGGTTTCCCAGAACCAGCCCTGCCCGGTGTCCTCGTAATCATTGAGAATATCCTCCGCGCGGTCGCGGATGCGGTTGCGCTGGAACTCCTTCTCGCGGGCAATGCGGACTAAATGCATCTGCTTGCGGCTGACCAGCACCGCGAACAGCACGCCCGCGACGAGCAGGCCGAGCGAACCGACCGAGCCTTCGGTGAGGGCAACCGCGCTCCAGCACGCGATCTGGGCTGCGAACAGACCGGGCGCCCGGCCGCTCTGGATTACTGCGGCGAGCGAAGTGACCACGATCAGCGTGCCGAGCGAGGCCTGCCATGCGAGGCCGTGTTCCACACCCCACGAAGCGATCGCATAGCCATAGGCGAACATCGGCAGGCCGATCACAAGCAGCATCGTGGCGATCCGCACCGGCAGGCGCCGGGCGCGGCGCCGCTCCCATAACCGCACCGGCTGCGAAAGCAGCGAGAAGACGACCGCGATCCCAGCCGTCACGCTCGCGGCGACCGGCGGCATCCGCCAGTCGATCAACGCGGCAAAGAGAAAAGACGCCGCGAGAACAGGCGCCATGTTGGGCCATTGCGGCGAGATCAGCGAAGGCGTGAAAACCGACGGATCGACCGGCCGCGAGCGCGAGGCCCGCGCGACTTCGCGCTCGACCTCCGCGTTTCCCCCCCTGTCGCTGTCGATGGGAACCGCCGGCGCTTGCCGCAAATCCACCGCCGCGGAAACGCCCCGCGCTCCGTCCTCGCCGAAAACGGCTCTGCGCTGTGGTCCTGCTCCCGCCATTAGAGACGATTGCCAAAATGGATTTTAAGAAGCGTTAACGGCTCGGCAAGGAATCGGCAAGAATCCGTCGATTACAGCGAGCTGACAGCATCGCTGGCTTGAATTGCGGCGCTCGCCGCGCCATGCTGATGGGCAATGAAAAATCCCGGGAGGGACCATGCGGCATATCGCGATCATCGGTTCCGGCCCGGCGGGGTATTATACCGCCGAAGCAGCCCAGAAAGCCTTCGGCGACGAAGTCCGGATCGACGTGTTCGACCGCCTGCCGGTACCCTATGGGCTGATCCGCACCGGGGTTGCTCCCGATCACCAGTCGATCAAGGGCGTCGCGCGCCGGTTCGAGCAGACCGCGCTCAGCGACAACGTCCGCTTCGTGGGCAATCTGACCATTGGCAGCGACGTGACCATTGCCGAACTGCAGGCACTCTACGACGCGGTGGTGCTGGCAACCGGCGCGCCGCACGACCGCCCGCTCGATCTGCCGGGTGAAGACCTCGGCAACGTCTTCGGCAGCGCGGCCTTCGTCGGCTGGTACAATGGCCATCCGCAGTTCGCGGGGCTCGATCCGGACCTTTCGGGCAAGACTGCGGTGGTTATCGGAATGGGCAATGTGGCGCTGGACGTGGCGCGGATCCTGTCGAAGACCACCGCCGAGTTCGCGGGCAGCGACATCGTCGCCCATGCGCTCGACCTGCTCGAAGGCTCGCGGATCGAGAAGATCGTCATCCTCGGCCGCCGCGGGCCGCACCAGGTGATGATGACGCCGAAGGAACTGGGCGAGCTAGCCCATCTCGACCAGGCTTCGCCACGGGTCGCCCCGGCAGACCTGCCCGAAGAGAGCGAGGACGCACTGCTGGAGCCGGGGCTGCGCAAGTCGGTCAGCCATTTGCGCGGCTTCGCCGCGATTCCCGAAGCGCACCACGGGGAAAAGAAGATCGAGATCGAATTCGATTTCTTCGCGATCCCGAAGAGCCTGATCGGCGACAGCAAGGTCGAGGCGGTGGAGGCCGAGCGCGCGGAAGTCACGGCCGGGCGCGCGGTCGGCACCGGCGAGACCTATCGCATCCCGGCTAGCCTGGTGGTCAGCTGCATCGGCTATCGCAGCTCGCCAATCCCCGGCGTGCCGTTCGACGAGCGCCAGGGCCGCTTCGCCAACCACGAGGGCCGGATCCTGCCCGGCCTCTATTGCGTGGGCTGGGCCCGGCGCGGACCTTCGGGCACGATCGGGACCAATCGCCCCGACGGCTTCGACGTGGTCGACAAGATCGTCGCGGATGCCGCGGCCGGCGCCCTCGGCCGCGCGGACAAGCAAGGCCGCGCGGGCTTCGATGCGCTTGCGGCCGAACGCGACCTCGCAGTCGTCACTTTCCGCGACTGGAAGAAGATCGAGGAAGCCGAGGAACGCGCCGCCCGCAGCGGCGCCCCGCGCGAGAAATTCGTCGATATCGAGGCGATGATCCGGGCGGGCCGCTAGGCCCCGCGTTTCCAACAGACTTCCGTGCGCCTGCTAGTCCTTGTCGAGCGAGGCCTTGTCGCGCTCGTCGGCGCGGGTGGAGAGGTTGGCGTCGAAGAAGTTCATCACGTCGAGACAACGCTTGCCCATCTGCGGCTCGGCCTGCCACAGCTTCAGCTGATCCGGGCCGGCCTGCGAGGCCGCGGCATCGAGAGGCCCGCGCGCCGCATCATAGGCCGCCTGGCCGGCGGCCTGGTCGAGATCGGGATCTTCCTTCGAACGCGCCAGCAGCTTGGCAAGCTGCGCCGCAAGTGGGTCATTGGCCGCGATCTGCTTTTCCCAGTCCGCCTTCTTGCCTTCTGAGATGAACGCGGTGATCCGTTGTTCCAGCGCACGCCGGCCGTCGAACTTGCCGATGCAGGTCATGCCTTCGGTATAGACCGACGGCGCCATCTTTGCGGTCATGCACAGGTCGGTGTCGTCGGTGTAATCGGTCTTGGCCACGATCGCCGGGCAATCGAGCGTCGAAACATCAGTGGTGCTCGCCGCCAGCAGCAGCGGCATGAGAAATGCGATCGTCATCTACCGAACTCCGTCTTTTATCGCTCATCCGGATCCCCCCCGCTCCCAACGGGTGGAGAGTCGTTCCAATGCGCCCCGTCTTTGCCGCCTGGCCCAGCGCGCGGCAACGGGAAATCACACCCGCGCCGTCATACTCGCATCGGCATAAGCACGTAGAGCGCGGCGCTCTTGTCGTCCTGGCGGATCAGGGTCGGCGCGCCCGCATCGGCGAGATGCAGCTCGACGCTGTCGCCTTCGATCTGATGCAGGATGTCCTTCAGATAATTGGCGTTGAAGCCGATCTCGAACGAATCCGAAGCGTAGGATGCAGGAACTTCCTCGGCAGCGGTGCCATTGTCGGGCGAGGTGACCGACAGCGTGACCTTGTCGATCTCGAGCCCCATCTTGACCGCGCGGGTCTTCTCGGTCGCGATCGTCGCGACGCGATCGACCCCGGCGAAGAAGCTCTTCGGATCGAGCTTGAGCAATTTGTCGTTCCCGGTCGGGATCACGCGGCTGTAATCGGGGAAGGTGCCGTCGATCAACTTGCTGGTCAGCACCACCCCGCCTTCGCCGCCGAGGGTGAAGCGGATCTTGCTGGCGGAAAGGTCGATCTCGACATTGCCGTCGAGCGCCTCGTCGAGCAGCTTGCGCAATTCGCCAACCGCTTTGCGCGGCACGATCACGTCGGGCATGCCGTCGGCTCCTTCGGGCCGCGCGATGGTGTAGCGCGCGAGACGGTGCCCGTCGGTCGCCGCGGCCTTGAGCACCGGGCCGGCCGCGCCGTCTTCGGCGACGTGGAAGAAGATGCCGTTGAGGTAGTAGCGGGTTTCCTCGGTCGATATCGCGAAGCGGGTCTTGTCGACCATTTCGGCGAGGAGCCTTGCGGGCAGCTCGAAGCTGGTCGGCAGATCACCTTCGACGATCATCGGGAAATCGTCGCGCGGGAGAGTCGGCAGCTGGAAGCGGCTGCGCCCGGCCTTGACCGTCAGGCGGTTGTCCGCCGCCTCGAGCCCGACCTGGCTGCCCTCGGGCAGCTTGCGGGCGATATCGAACAGCAGATGCGCGGAGACGGTCAACGCGCCGGGGCTGTCGACCGAAACCGCGGCCATGCTCTCGACCACCTGCAGATCGAGGTCGGTCGCCATGATTTTGACCCTGCCGTCCGCCGAAGCTTCGATCAGCACGTTCGACAGGATCGGGATCGTGTTGCGCCGCTCAACAACCGACTGCACGTGAGACAGGCAGCGCAGCAGTGTGGCGCGTTCGATGGTGGCCTTCATTGTTCCTTACGGACCCCCTAAGACGCCCGGACGGAATCGCCCGAACGCGCAAGTTACATGGGTTGCAAGCCTTAACGCAGCAGGCGTTCAGGGCAAGCCGCGAGCGACTCGCCTGTGTATAAATCCGTGGGTTAGCGGGGGCTATTCAGTAACCGAACCAACAAACGCATCAGGAAATCATCGCCATGCCGCCGTTCACATGCAGTGTCTGGCCGGTGATATAGCCCGCTTCCTTCGAGGCAAGAAAAGTGACCGCCGCCCCGATATCCTCGCCCTCGCCCATCCGGCCCATCGGGATCCGCGCATTAAGCGCTTCCTTCTGCGCATCGGGCAGCACTTCGGTCATCGCGGTGCGGATGAACCCCGGAGCGACGCAATTGACGGTGATGTTGCGGCTCGCGAGTTCCTGTCCGAGGCTCTTCGACATCGCGACCAGCCCGCCCTTGGCCGCCGCGTAGTTGACCTGCCCGGGATTGCCGGTCGCGCCGACCACCGAGGTGATCGTGACGATGCGCCCAAAGCGGGCCTTCATCATAGGCTTGGACGCCGCGCGCATCAGGCGGAACGCGGCCTCGAGGTTGATCCGGATCACGTCCGACCATTCGTCGTCCTTCATCCGCATCGCGAGATTGTCGCGGGTGATGCCGGCGTTGTTCACCAGGATGTCGAGTTTGCCGAGCGTATCGACCGCGGCGGGGACAAGTTCCTCGACCTGCACGGTGTTCGACAGGTCGCAGGTGATCTCGACATGGTCATTCTCGTAATCCGCGTTGAGTTCCTCGCGGAAGGACCGCAGCTTGGACGCATTGGAGCCCGAGAGCGCCAGGCGAGCGCCCTGCGCGGCGAGCGAACGCGCGATCGCCGATCCGATCCCGCCCGAGGCGCCGGTAACGAGGGCGGTCATGCCTGTGAGGTCGAACATATCCTTATTCCTTCTTCTCAAGCGCTTCGAATTCGCGCTGCGCATAGCGCTGGATCGCCATCATCCCCAGCAGGCCACCCACTTTCTCGCCCGTCGCTTCATCCGAGCCAAGTCCGGATCCGATAATGAAAATGCCGAGTTTGGTCTGGTCTTTCAAAGACAGATTCGCTTCTTCGCCATTGATGCTGGCAGCGACGGTCTTTTCCATCAGCGCCCACAATTCAGTTCTATCCTGATTGGTGAGGGCCCTATCCAGCTTCACCATCTGCTCGGCGGTCAGATTTCCGGAATGGCGATAGGCCGCTTCACCGAGGCGACCGATCTCATAGAACATGGCGTGATAGATCTGATCGTCGGTCCAGCTTCTCTGATCCGCGCAATTGGCGGCCGCCATGATGGCGATGTCGGCAAAGCCCTGCGATTTGTCGTCGCGGGACTTGTTGATGGTAAATCCCTCGCTCGCCTCGGCGATTTTCGCGAGTTGCCCGGCATCGTAACTCTGCGCCATGCAGTCGAGTTGCCCCGCCGCGGAGGCCTCGCCCGAACTCGCGAGCAGGATTGCGAAAAGCCCTGTGAGAATGCCCCTCCCGAAAATCATCAATCAAATCCCCTTAGTCAAAGCCTCGATATCGTCCATCGTCACCACGCTGGCGACCGTAACGTCCTGAACCGTCCGACCGATCATCGGACCGACCACCTTGCCGCCCAACTCGATGAAATGCTCGACGCCCGCTTCCTTCATCGCGATCACGCTCTCGCGCCAGCGGACACGGCCGCAGACCTGCTTGACCAGGAGGTCGCGCTCCTCGGCCGGGTCGGTGACGGCGGTGGCGGTGAAATTGGCGTAGAGCGGCAAATGGAGTGCGCCCGGCGGCGTATCTTCCAGTGCTTTCGCCATCGCGTCGGCGGCCGGACCCATCAGGTCGCAGTGGAACGGGGCTGAGACCGGCAGGATCACCCCGCGCTTGATCTCGAACTCCTTGACCAGCGCCACCGCCCGCTCGATCGCCTCGCGATGGCCCGACAGGACCACCTGGCCCGGATCGTTGTCGTTCGCGACCTGGCAAACCTGCCCTTCGGCTGCCGCATCGGCGAGCTTCTGGGCCTTTTCGATATCGGCCCCCAGCAGCGCGCACATCGCGCCGATGCCCACCGGCACCGCGGCCTGCATGGCCTGGCCGCGCAATTTGAGCAGCCGCGCGGCGTCGGCGAGCTTGAACGCTCCAACCGCGGCCAGCGCGGTATATTCGCCGAGCGAGTGGCCGGCGACGCAATCGCCCCTGTCCGCGATGGCCACCCCGCCTTCCTTCTCGAGCACGCGCAAGGTCGCGATCGCATTGGCCATGATCGCCGGCTGGGCGTTCTCCGTCAGCATCAGCTGGTCTTCCGGCCCCTCGCGCATCAGCGCAAAGAGCTTCTGCCCGAGCGCCTCGTCGACTTCCTCGAACACTTCGCGCGCGGCCACGCTAGCCGCGGCAAGCTCCGCCCCCATGCCGACCTTCTGGCTGCCCTGGCCCGGAAATACGAATGCGCGCATCATGGTTCTCCTGTTGGCGCGCCGGTATGAGCGCGATCGGCGCTAGGCAAGCCCGAACGGAACGATCTTGTTGGCTGGATCATGCCCGATGTCCGCGAAGCCGAGAAACGCGATGCCGGTTCGCGCACACCAATCCTGCGCGATTTCCTCCGCCTCCACACCGAATTGGCGGTCATTCGTCGGAACGTCGGTAACCCGCCCCAGCCGCAGACCGGCGATCCCCTTGTCTTTCAAATGCTCGCTTACATGAAAGAACAGGCGATCGACCGCGTAGAGATGCTCGGAGACTTCCTCCACCATCACTACGTGCCCGGAGAGATCGGGCATCAGCCCCGTGCCGCAGATCGCCGCGAGCGTCATCAGGTTGAAGGCGACGGTCGGCCTCCCGTCGAGCGAGGGCTCGATGCCCGAGGGATCGCCGGCGAGAAACGCGAGCGAGCGGCGCACCGCCAGTTCCCCGTCGAAGCGGCGAATATCAACCGGCATCGGCGCATGGACCGGCTTTCCGATCCCGGTCCGGTAGAGCGCGGAAAGCAGATAGCCGGCGTCGGAATAGCCGAGGAACAGCTTGCCCCGCGAGGCCTCACCCATCGCGGCCACCGCCTGAGCGGCGATGCGGTTGGCGCCATAGCCGCCGCGCGCGCACCACACCGCGTCGAACCCGGGATCGTTCGCGCATTCGAGCAGCGCGGCCAGCCGCACCGCGTCGGGTCCCGCGAAATGGCCCTGTTCCTCGAAACATTGCGGATGGAACACCAGTTCCAGCGCCGGATAATCCGCCGCCAGCGCCTGCACCCGCCCCACATCCTCGGGCTTGAGCGGGGTGGACGGGGCACAGATCGCGATGCGGGTCATGGTCCTTCTGATAGTCGGCTTGTGTTGTCGGGCACAACTGCATAGCGAAGCAGCCATGAACTCCGCGCCGATCTTCACCGCCCACCCCTGGTTCTTCTGCGGCATCGGCGGATCGGGCATGCTGCCGCTGGCGATGATCCTACGCGGCCACGGCGCCGAAATCGCCGGCTCCGACCGCAGCCGCGACCAGGGCCGCAGCCCCGAAAAATTCGCGTGGCTCGAAGCCCAGGGGATCGCATTATTCCCGCAGGACGGCAGCGGCGTGACTACGGCCGATCAGGTGCTGATCGCTTCGGCCGCGGTCGAGGATACGGTGCCCGAAGTGGTCCGCGCGCGCGAGTTCGGCTGCGAGCGCCTGACCCGCGCCGAACTGCTCTCGACCCTGTTCAACGGTGCCGGCTGCAGCATCGCGATCGGCGGGACCAGCGGCAAATCGACCGTCACCGGCATGACCGGCTGGATCATGGAACAGGCCGGGCGCGGACCGACGATCATGAACGGCGCGGTGATGAAGAACTTCGTCTCGCCCGACGTGCCCTTCGCCAGCGCGCGGGTCGGCCCGGGCGACGTGTTCGTGTCCGAAGTGGACGAGAGCGACGGCTCGATCGTGCTTTACCGGCCCGAGGTCGCAGTGCTGCTCAACGTCAGCCTCGATCACAAGAGCCTCGAGGAACTGCGCGAATTGTTCGGCGATTTCCTCGGGGTCGCGCGGAACACCGCGGTCAATTTCGACGATCCGGAAGCCCATGCGCTGGTTCGGGCGGAACACCGGGTGGTCGGCTTCGGGATCGAGAGCGAGGAAGCGCGCATCTCGGTCTCGGGATATTCGCAAGGTGCTACCGGGATCGCGGCGACGGTGATCGACCGACTGGACGGCAGCTCTCACGAATTGCAGCTTGCAATGCCCGGCCGGCACAATCTCTCGAACGCGCTCGCGGCTATCGCCGGGGCCACCGCGGCCGGGGTCCCAACCACCGAGGCGGTCCGCGCCCTCGCAAGTTTCAAGGGCTTGGCACGCCGGTTCGACATCATCGGCACTTCGCCTTCCGGCATCACCGTGATCGACGATTTCGGCCACAATCCCGAGAAATGCGCAGCGACCCTGCGCACGCTCAAAAGTCAGCCCGGGCGGGTGATCGCGTTCTTTCAGCCGCACGGCTACGGCCCGCTTCGGCAGATGGGCCATGAGTTGGCCGAGGTCTTCGCGCATCTGCTCGGCCCGGATGATATCACCATCCTGTGCGACCCGGTCTATTTCGGCGGCACGGTGGACCGCAGCGAAGGCTCGGAACGGATCGTGCGGCTGATCGAGGGAGCCGGCGGGAAAGCCGAATATATCCCTTCGCGGGAAGACTGCGGGCGGCGCATCCTCGAACTCGCCCGCCCCGGCGATCGCATTGCGATCATGGGCGCGCGCGACGACACTTTGACGGATTTCGCCAAGTATATTCTGGAACACCTCGCTTAAGGACATTCCGTTCGAGCGGAGTGGTGTTCAATGCGTTTCGCGATTTCCCCTGCCCTTGCCGCGGCACTGCTCGTCTGCGCCGCCGGGGTGCGCGCTCAATCCTCCCCGACCTACGATTCCTATCGCCAATATAGCCAAGCAACCAACCAGGCGATCGACGATATGGGCACCGCCAACGACAATGACGATGTGTTCGCCGGCTGCCGGGCCGCCGAACGCGTGATGTACAATGCCCGCTATACAGCCAATGCGCTGGTCGATCTGATCGAGGAAACCAAGGCGGACGGCAGCATCGACGCCGACGACCGCGCGCGCCGGCTGCAGTTCTATCGTAGCGAGTGGGACGACTACAACCAGCTTGCGCGGGATGCGAGCAACGGGCTGGATGCCTGTTCCGGAATCAACTACCGCTAGGCGGCGCCGGCCGCGCCTGTGTGCTTGCAATCCGGCGGAAACCCTGTATGTGCGCCGCTTCCCGGTTTCCGGACAGGGAAACGAAGAAAGCCGGAGGGGCCCCGCGATCCGCGCGGACAAGCCAGCGATCGGCCCATAGTGAAAGGACATACGCATGCCGTATTACGAGCATGTCTTCCTGGCACGCCAGGATCTGAGCCAGGCTCAGGTCGATGCATTGGCGGCCAGTGCCACGGAAATCGTGGAGCAGGCGGAAGGCAAGGTCACCAAGACCGAGACCTGGGGCCTCAAGAACCTCGCATTCAAGATCGACCGCAACCGCAAGGCGCACTTCGTGCTGCTGAACATCGACGCCCCGGGCTCGGTGATCGCCGAGCTCGAGCGCCAGAGCCGCATCAACGAAGACATCATCCGCTATCTGACCATCCGCGTCGACGAGCTGGAAGAAGGCCCTTCGGCCATGATGCGCAAGCAGGACCGTGAACAGCGCCGCCGGCGCGAAAGGGAGGACGACTAATGGCCCGTCCGTTTTTCCGCCGCCGCAAGAGCTGCCCGTTCTCGGCCAAGAATGCGCCGAAGATCGACTATAAGGACGTCCGTCTACTGCAGGGCTTCATGTCCGAGCGTGGCAAGATCGTCCCCAGCCGCATCACCGCCGTTTCCGGCAAGAAGCAGCGCGAGCTGTCCACCGCGATCAAGCGCGCACGCACGTTGGGCCTGCTGCCCTACGTCGTGAAGTAAGGAGACGGATCGATGGATATCATCCTGCTCGAACGTATCGAGAAGCTCGGCACGATCGGCGATGTCGTATCGGTGAAGGACGGCTATGCCCGTAACTTCCTGCTGCCCGCCAAGAAAGCCCTTCGCGCCAACGATTCGAACCGCAAGGTCTTCGAAGCAAACCGCGAGCGGCTGGAAAAGGAAAATGCCGAACGCCGGGTCGTCGCCGAACAGGCCGGCTCATCCGTCGCCGGCGCCGAAGTGGTGCTGATCCGCTCCTCGTCGAACTCCGGCCAGCTCTACGGTTCGGTCAGCGTGCGCGACATCGTCGACGCGCTGGTCGCCCAGGGCCATGACGTGAACAAGTCGCAGGTCATCCTCGAGCGCCCGATCAAGACGATCGGCGTATTCGAAGTGAAGGTTGCGCTGCACCCCGAAGTCCAGGTCACGGTCAAGGCCAACGTCGCCCGTTCGGACGACGAAGCCGAGCTGCAGGCCAAGGGTGTCGACGTGATGGCGCGCGCCTTCGAAGACGACCGCGCCGAGGGCGACGGCTTCACCGAAGCGGTCGATCGCAGCGTGGAACCGGGCGAAATCCCGGCCGACATGCTGGAAAACCCGGTCGAGGAAGACGACGCAGCCGAAGCCAAGCCGGCCCGCGAAGGCCCCTCCGCCAAGGAGAAGAAGGCTGCCCGTGCGGAAGCGCGCGGCGAGACCGTCGGT
The DNA here is from genome assembly GCA_029202985.1 of Candidatus Andeanibacterium colombiense. GTDB lineage: Bacteria > Pseudomonadota > Alphaproteobacteria > Sphingomonadales > Sphingomonadaceae > Andeanibacterium > Andeanibacterium colombiense. The sequence goes on from CP119316.1 coordinate 616,496, forward strand.
GAAGCTGCCGAGCCTGCCGAGGAAGAGTCCGAAGACTGATCTCTTCGGTTCCTGACGAAAAACGAAAGGGTGCGCTCCGCGAGGAGCGCGCCCTTTTCTTTGAATTGTAAGGTCTGGCGCGCTAGCTCGGTCGCATGACCAAAACCGGCGATGTGATTACGGCTATCGGCCACCTCTACGACCAGACTGTCGAAACCCTGCGGGCGGACATTCTCGCCTTTGCCGAGACCGGCACCCCGCCCCCGGCCGAAAAGCGCCTCGACAGGTCCTATTGCTACCCCGAACTGCTGGTCCATTTCAGCGGTGAAGGGACCAGTGCCGATCCGACCCGCGCGTTCGGGCGGCTGCAGGCGGCCGGCACCTACGCCACCACCATCACCCGCCCGGCGCTGTTCGCCGCTTACCTGACCGAGCAACTCGACCTGATCGCCGCGGATTACGACGTCAGTTTTGAAGTCCGCCGCTCGCGCCAAGAGATGCCCTTCCCCTATGTGCTCGACGGTGCGGCCGGCGCGCGGATGGCGGGGGTTCCGGCGATGGAGATCGCGCGCTTCTTCCCGAGTACCGACCTCGCCCTCATCGGCGACGAACTGGCCGACGGGATCGAGCCCGGCGGACCCGGCGATTCGATCCCCCTGTCGCTGTTCGACGCGCTGCGGACCGATTACTCGCTCGCTCGCCTAGCCCATTACACCGGGACCGCGCCCGAGCATTTCCAGCGCTTCATCCTGTTCACCAACTATCACCGCTATGTCGACGAATTCGTCGACTGGGCGGCCGAGCAACTCGGCACCGAGGGCTATGTCGGACTTGCCGGTGCCGGCGGGCTGCTGATCGAACAGCCGGTGGTCGATGCGCGCGGGCAATTGTCGGACACCGCCTGGCGCCGCCACCAGATGCCCGCCTATCATCTGATGCGCGAGGACCGCAGCGGGATCACCCTGGTCAACATCGGGGTCGGCCCGTCCAACGCCAAGACGATCTGCGACCACCTCGCGGTGCTGCGGCCCGAAGCCTGGCTGATGATCGGCCATTGCGGCGGCCTGCGGCCAAGCCAGTCGATCGGCGATTACGTTCTCGCCCACGCCTATCTGCGCGACGACCACGTGCTTGATCCGATGCTGCCGCCCGAAATCCCGATCCCGGCGATCGCCGAGGTCCAGCAGGCGCTGGCGAGCGCGGCCGAGGAAGTAAGCGGCACCCACGGCTACGATCTCAAGCGGCGGATGCGCACCGGCACCGTCGTCACCACCGACGACCGCAACTGGGAGCTGCGCTTCACCCACCTTGCCCAGCGCCTGTCTCTCAGCCGCGCGGTCGCGATCGAGATGGAAAGCGCGACCATCGCCGGCCAGGGCTATCGCTTCCGCGTGCCTTACGGGACGCTGCTCTGCGTGTCCGACAAGCCGCTGCACGGCGAGATCAAGCTGCCGGGCCAGGCGAACAAGTTCTACGAGGAAGCGATCGGCGCCCACCTCCAGATCGGCATCCACGCCTGCAAGCGGCTGCGCGCCGAAGGGGCGCGGCTCCACAGCCGCAAATTGCGCGCGTTCAACGAGCCACCGTTCCGGTAATGGCCGAATCCTCCCACTACGCTGGCCACGCGCACCATCCGGCTTCGCGGAGCGATACCTCCGCTGCCGCCGGCGGGGTAATCTGGACCTGCCCGATGCATCCCCAAATCCGCCGCGACGCGCCGGGCAGCTGCCCGATCTGCGGCATGGCGCTTGAGCCGCTCGAGCCTTCGCCCGAGGCAGGCCCGAATCCGGAGTTGCGGGATATGACGCGCCGGATGTGGATCTGCGCCGCGCTTTCGCTGCCATTGCTGGTGCTCACGATGGGGGCCGACCTGACCGGCTGGAACCCGGTGCCGCTGGCGCTGTCGGCCTGGCTTCAGCTCGCGCTGGCCACGCCGGTGGTACTATGGGGCGCCGCGCCGTTTTTCCAGCGCGGGTGGGCCTCGCTCCGCAACCGCAGCCTCAACATGTTCACGCTGATCGCGATCGGCGTAGGCGCGGCCTATTTCTACAGCCTCGTGGCGACGATCGCGCCGGGCCTGTTCCCGGCGGCCGCGCATGGCATGGACGGAATGGGTGGGCTGGTGCCGGTCTATTTCGAGGCGGCCGCGGTGGTCACCACGCTGGTGCTGCTGGGCCAGGTACTGGAACTGCGCGCCCGCTCAGCGACCGGCACGGCGATCCGCGCGCTGCTCGGCCTCGCGCCAAAGGTCGCACGCCGGATCGCGCCCGACGGCACGGAAACCGACGTTCCGCTGGAGGAAATTGCGCCGGGCGACCTGCTGCGGATACGCCCGGGTGAGAAAGTGCCTGTCGATGGAGTGGTGGTCGAGGGCCATTCCGCGGTCGATGAAGCGATGATCTCGGGCGAACCGGTCCCGGTCGAGAAGGGCGAAGGCGCGAAGGTGATCGGCGCGACCGTGAACGGCACCGGCTCGCTGGTGATGCGCGCGGAGCGGGTCGGGCGCGACACGGTGCTGTCGCAGATAGTCCATATGGTGGCCGAAGCGCAGCGTTCGCGCGCACCGGTCCAGGCGATGGCGGACCGGGTTTCGGCGTGGTTCGTCCCCGCCGTGATCCTTGCAGCAGTGCTCACCTTCATCGTCTGGCTGTCGGTGGGACCCGAGCCCCGCCTCGCGCATGCGCTGATCAACGCGGTCGCGGTGCTGATCATCGCCTGCCCCTGCGCGCTCGGCCTCGCGACCCCGATGTCGATCATGGTCGGAACCGGCCGCGGCGCGACTTCGGGTGTGCTGGTCAGGAATGCCGAGGCGCTGGAACTCACCGAGAAGATCGACACGCTGATCGTCGACAAGACCGGGACGCTGACGCTCGGCCACCCGGCACTGGTAGAGCTGGTCACCGCGGGCAGCTTTACCGAGGACGATGTGCTGCGCGCCGCCGCCGCGCTGGAACGCGGCAGCGAACATCCGCTGGCCGCCGCGATCGTGGCCGGCGCGGCCGAGCGCGGCCTTGCCGTTCCGGATACGACCGATTTCGCGTCGCACACCGGCCGGGGCGTGACCGGGATGGTGGAAGGCCGCTCCGCCGCGCTCGGAAACCTCGCACTGATGGAACAGGCCGCGATCGATCCGGCACCGCTTGCTGCCCGAGCCGACGAATTGCGCGCCGATGGTCGCGGAGTGATGTTCCTCGCGCTCGACGGCCTGCTCGCCGGCCTGCTGGTGGTATTCGATCCGGTGAAGGAAAGCGCGGGCGCGGCGATCGCCGCGCTGCGCGAAGACGGCGTGCGCGTGGTGATGGTCACCGGCGACAACCGCCGAACCGCGGAGGCGGTCGCACGCAAGATCGGCGGGATGGACGAAGTGTTCGCGGAGGTGCTTCCCGAACGGAAGCAGGCGATCGTCGAGCGCCTACGGCGCGAGGGCCGGCGCGTCGCGATGGCCGGGGACGGCATCAACGATGCGCCCGCGCTCGCGGCGGCAGATGTCGGGATCGCCATGGGCACCGGGACAGACGTCGCGATGGAGAGCGCATCGGTGACGCTGGTCAAGGGCGATCTGGGCGGGATCGTGCGCGCGCGGCGGCTGAGCCGGGCGGTGATGCGCAACATCCGCGAGAATCTGTTCTTCTCCTTCGTGTTCAACGCAGCGGGCATTCCGCTGGCCGCGGGCGTACTTTACCCGTCATTCGGATTGCAGCTGAACCCGATGCTGGCGGGCGCGGCGATGGCGTGCAGTTCGGTCGCGGTGATCGGCAACGCTCTGCGCCTGCGCCGCGCCCGGCTTTAGGCCGGAACCGGCATGCGGTAGCGCGCGGCCGGCTCGCGCCGCGAGAGGCCGGGCAGCAGCGCGGTGCGAGCTGCGTCATAGGCCTGCCATTGCCCCGCGTCCGCCAGCGACGGGATCGTGACTTCCTCGCCCAGATCGAGCCCGGCCAGCGCAGCATCGACCAGATCTTCCGCCGACATCACCATCTCGGCCGGAAAATCGTTCACATCCTTGCCCGAACGCTCCCAGATTTCGGTGCGGGTCGCGCCGGGGAGCACCACCTGCACAGCCACGCCCTTGTCGCTCAGCGCAGCGGAAAGGCTACGGCTGAGATTGATCACGAAGGCCTTGGATCCGGCATAGACCCCTTCGGACAATTCATAGGCGAGCCCGAGCACCGAGGCGATGTTGACGATCGCGCCTTTGCCGCGTTCACCGAAAGCCTTGCCCGCGGCGACCGCGAGCCGGGTGATGGCGGTGATGTTGAGCGCGACGATCGTTTCGATCTCGTCCGCGCTGTTCTCCAGCGTGCCGCCCTTGAGCGACATGCCGGCGTTGTTGACCAGCAGGGTCAGCGAGCGGTCATCGGCGATCCGCTGTTCGACCCGCGCGACATCGGCAGACTTGGTGAGATCGGCAACCAGCACTTCCACCGCATGTCCGGTTTCGTCCCGCAGCCGCTGCGCAAGGCTTTCGAGCCGCGCACCGTCGCGGGCAACCAGGACGAGATCGTAGCCCCGATGGGCAAGGCGATCGGCGTAGACTGCGCCGATGCCGGTAGAGGCGCCGGTGACGAGAGCGGTTCCAAGAGAGGTAGCGGACATAAGGAGACTCCTGTTCTGCGACTCCGATCTCCGGAGTAACTTGCAAATTAATAGTTACCTCTCTATCTCGGTTCAATGGCTACACCAAAAGAAACTTCCGGACCCTGCCCCGTCGCCCGCGGGCTCGACTGCGTCGGCGACCGCTGGAGCATGCTGGTGCTGCGCGACGTCGAGCGCGGACTGCGGCGCTTCGACCTGTTGCAGACAAGCCTGGGGATCGCACCGAACGTGCTGTCGAGCCGGCTGGCCGCGCTGGTTGGTGAGGGCCTGATCGAGAAGAGGCGCTACAACGAGCGCCCGCCTCGCTACGAATATGTGTTGACCGACGCAGGGCGCGATTTCATCCCGATCCTCGCCGCGATCGGCGCCTGGGGCCGCAAATATCGCGGAACAGGCCCGCTGAGCAGGCTGGTCGACCGACAGACCGGACTCGATGTCGAGCCCGAGGTAATCGATCGGGTGAACGGCGTGCCGATCGGCTCGCGCCCGCTCGATCTGGTGCTGCCTGAGGGTTAGCGCGCTAGCCCTTCCCGCGCGTCTTGGTCTTTCCCTTCACCGCATTCTCTTCGATGAACTGGATGATCTTGCCGGCGATGTCCTTGCCGGTCGCCTGCTCGATCCCTTCGAGGCCAGGCGAGGAATTGACCTCGATGATTACCGGCCCATGCTTCGAGCGCAGCATGTCGACGCCGGCGACGTTGAGGCCGAGCTTGCGCGCGGCGCGGACAGCGGTCGAGCGCTCCTCCGGCGTGATCCTGATCGGTTCGGCCTTGCCTCCGCGGTGGAGGTTCGAGCGGAAATCCTCCGGCGTGCCGGTGCGCTGCATCGCCGCGACCACCTTGCCGCCGATCACCAGCGCGCGAATGTCCTGCGAGTTCGCTTCCTTGATGAATTCCTGGACCAGGATGTTGACGTTGGCGCCGCGGAACGCCTCGATCACCGACTTGGCCGATTGCTCTGTCTCGCCCAGCACCACGCCGATCCCCTGGGTGCCTTCGAGCAATTTGATCACTACCGGCGCTCCGCCGACCATCCGCAGCACTTCGTCGGTCTGCTTCGGATCGTGCGCGAAGGCCGTCACCGGCAGGCCAAGGCCGGCCCGCGCAAGAATCTGCATCGAGCGGAGCTTGTCGCGGCTGCGGCCGATCGCGACGCTTTCGTTGAGCGACCACACGCCCATCATCTCGAACTGGCGCAGGACCGCGAGGCCATAGAAGGTGATCGAGGCGCCAATCCGCGGGATCACCGCGTCGTAGCCGATCAGCGGAGTGCCGTTGTAGAACGCCTCGGGCCGGTGCGAGGTGATGTTCATCGTCACGCGCAGCGTGTTGAGCACATCGATCTCGTGCCCCCGCGCCCGCGCGGCCTCGACCAGCCGCTGGTGCGAGTAAAGATTGGCGTTCCTCGCCAGCATTGCGATTTTCATGGCGACGTTTTCGTTCTGTGGTTTTTGAGGAGCGGCCCTAGGGGGCTTTTGTTTCCGAACGAAGATAGGTGCGCGATGGGTCCACAAGGAATCGCTTCGCCAGTGCCGTGCGTCCGACGAGCACCGGGTTCATCATGTCCGAACGGTCGGTCAGGCTGAACTCGGCATCGAACGCCGCGCCGCCCAGTTCGAGCCGGGTTGTCACCACCAGCCGCTCTTCCGACAAGCCATTCGAACTGGTGATCCTCCGCCGCGAGACCTGATGTGCCTCGCACACCGGGGTCTCATCACCATGCCCGAGATCGATCCGGAACCGCACCAGCGCGAGCCCGCCCTGCGCGACGATCTCGATATGCGTCGCATGCAGCGCCGAAGTGCGCGCGCCGGTGTCGATCTTGGCGGGAATTGCCGGAAGGCCGAATTCGGGCAAAGCGATCGTCTCGCGCCAGCCGAGCACTGGAAGGGTGCGCATCGATTCCCTCGGCCGTTACCAGCCTGCTGGCTTACCCTTGTTCTGCTGGTCCAGCCACTTCTTTAGCGGCGCGAAATAATCCGCCATCGCCTTGCCACTGATTTCCCGCGTGCCGGTGAAGGCCTGCAGCGCGTCGGGCCAGGGCTTCGACGCGCCCATCGCCAGCATCGCGTTCAGATTCTTGCCGACCTCCTCGTTGCCGTAGAAGCTGCAGCGGTGGAGCGGGCCTTTCCAGCCGGCCTGCTTGCATGCAGCTTCGTAGAACTGGAACTGCAGGATCCGCGCGAGGAAATAGCGCATGTAGGGCGTGTTGCCGGGGATGTGGAACTTGGCGCCGGGATCGAAGGCATTGGCGGGCCGCTCGACCGGCGGGACGATCCCCTGGTAGTCGCGCTTCAGTTTCACCCAGGCATCGTTGTAGTGCTCGGGGGTGATCGAACCGTCGAACACGCCCCAGCGCCATTTGTCGACCAGCAGGCCGAACGGCAGGAACGCGACCTTGTCGAGTGCCTGGCGCAGCAGCAGGCCGATGTCCTTGTCCGCGCTGGGCACATCCTTCCGGTCGAGCAGCCCGATCTGGACGAGATAGTCGGGCGTGATCGAAAGCGCGATGAAATCGCCGATCGCCTCGTGGAACCCGTCGTTCGCGCCATCGAGCTGGAGAAAGGAGTGATCCTTGTAGGCGCGCTGGTAGTAATTGTGTCCAAGCTCGTGGTGGATCGTGACGAAGTCGTCGCTGTCGACCTTGATGCACATCTTGACCCGCAGATCGTCCTTGTTGTCGAGATCCCAGGCCGAGGCGTGGCAGACCACTTCGCGGTCGGCCGGTTTCAGGAATTGCGAGCGTTTCCAGAATGTATCCGGCAATTTCTCGAAACCGAGCGAGGAATAGAAGTTCTCCCCCGCATGGACCATATCGAGCGGGGTCTTGCCGTGCTCGCGCAGCAGATCGCCGATATCGTAGCCAATATCGCCCGCGCCGGCCGGTGCGACCAGCGGATAGATATTGCCCCATTCCTGCGCCCACATATTGCCGAGCAGATCCGCGCGGATCGGACCGGTCTTGGCCTGCACCGCATCGCCATATTTCTCGTTGAGCTTCCAGCGGACATAGGTGTGGAGGCTCTGGTAGAGCGGCTTGAGATCGTCCCATATGCGATCGGTCATCGCCGCGAACTGGTCGGGCGGCATGTCGTAGTTCGAGCGCCACAGCGCGCCGACATCGGGAAAGCCGAGCTCCTTCGCGCCGTCATTCGCGATGCCGACCATCTTGACGTAATCGTCCTTCATCGGCGCGCCGACCTGGTCGTGCCAGCTCGACCACATCTCGGAAAATTCGGCCGGAGTGTGGGACAGGTTGCCCATCTCCGCCTCGATGTCGGAGCCCGAGATCGGTTTGCCGTCGAGCGTGCCGTGGCCCTTGCCGTATTCCGACTGGATCCCGATCGAGAGGTTCGACAATTCCTGCGCCGCGCCGGGCGTGGTCGGCGCCGGCAGCACCATTGTGGTGCGCAACTTTGTCAGCTTGCGCGCAACCACCGGATCAAGCCCAGGAACCTCGGCATATTTCGCCGCGTCGAGCGCGAGATTCACCTGCAATTCGATATATTTGGTGCGCTCGTCCGCTGCGAGGGCGTCGGTATCGTCGGTGATATAGGTTTCGTTGATCCAGTCGGCGCGCTGCTGGGTGAGGCTGAGCGTGCCGAGCTGGGTTTCGGCGCTATCGACGAACTGCTTCGCGCCGTCTGCCGTGGCCGGAATATCCTGCTGCGCAAACGCGGGTACGGAAAGGCCGAAGGCCAGCGCCGTCAGCGCGACCGAGCAAAGAATCCTCATGGTTTTCAATCCCCATACGAACCGGCGTAAAACCGGTATTGATTGCAACCAGCGTGACCGAGACAGTCCGCCAAATCAAGCGGCGCGGCGACGGGAGTGCGATTTCAATCGACGAGGAACCGCACGATCGCGTCGCCCATGTCGGGCTTGGTCACCGAACTCATATGGGTTCCGGGCACCGCGGCGTAATGCCCATCGGGCAAGGCCTCGGCCAGCGCCTCGGGCGAGCCATTGTCGCGGTCCTCCTCGCCGCATAGCACGAGCGTCCGCATGGTTATGCGCGAAAGATCCACCGGCCCGCCCTTCCCGATCGCTTCGAGCAGCAATTTCGCCGCGACCCGATCGATCTTCATCGTCTTCATGAACTGGACGGTGAAGTAGGCTTCGTCCCCCATGCGGACTTCATCGAAGCGCGCGATCGCGTCGAGGAAGAACGACGGGCGAGCCTCCCAGGCGGTCAAGCCGTCGAGCCCCATCCCGGCGATCACCAGCCGCCGCGGATTCATCCCGGCCGCGGCCGCGCGCGCCACGGTCCGTGCGCCGAGCGAGAAGCCGGCGAGGTCGAACGCCGTCAGCCCGAGATGCGCGACCAAAGCCTCAAGATCGCGCACCAGCACATCGGGCGGATAGGCGGCCGGATCGTGCGGCGCGGCGCTCTCACCGTGGGCCCGCAGATCGGGCATGATCGCCTCGAACCCGGCATCGGCAAGCTTCTGCGCATGGCCGAACCTGATCCAGTTGACCTGGGCGCTCGAAAACAGCCCGTGGAGCAGCACGACCGGGCGCCCTGAACCGACACGCCGGAACGCGATCTGGGCGCCGTCGAACGAGGTAAAGCGCTCGCTCATACCGTCCCCGCCATGCGTTCGCGCAACTCGATGAGATTATCCGGCTGCGTCTGGTAGGCGGGCACGGCGGGATCGAGCTCGATCCCGGCCTGCTTCTGCGACACCCACAGATGAAAACTTGGCGCGATGCCCCTGCCATTGTCGAGCGTCCCGACCTTGAGCGTCGCGAACTCGGGATTGCGGCCCGAGCGGTGCCACAGGCGGGTGCCGCAGGCCTTGCAGAAATAACAGCGCTTGACCGCGCCGCTGTAGCCGACCGTTTCGAACATCCCCGGCTCGCCCTTCACCGCGAGGCGCGAGAACGCGATCCCGATCGACATCGAGAAAGCGCTGGCCGACTGCTTCTTGCACTCGCCGCAATGGCAGCAATAGGCGGGCGGCAGATCGCCTTCGATCTCGTACTGGACTGCGCCGCAATGGCAGCTGCCGGTGATGCTGGTGTCGCTCATTCGCGGGTCTCCTCGCCGCCCTATCGCCGCTTTGGCAGGTGCCTGGCAAGCTGGCTTGAGCTCGCCGGGCCCGCTTACCATAGCGTCCACCGTAACCCGCGGCTTCCCGCTCTCCGCTATTTCGCGTCTCGCCAGCCGCTTCATGGCTAAGGCAATTCGCAGATCGCGCCCGGGTGAAACCGCTACCGCAATCTACCCAAACCTCAGGCCAGCAGCCGCGCCCATACTTCCGGCCCGGGATTGTTTTCATAGGCCGGAACATCATCCGGCAGCGCCACCCACGGCTGTTTGGTGCCGGTGAACAGGTGCATCGCCGGGCTCAGCCCCGCGCTGTCATCGAGCGTGCCTGCGCGCACTATGGCGATCGCGGGAAAGGCCGAGCCAGTGCCGTAAAGCCTTGTCAGGCACACCGGACAATGGCGAATGGTGCTGACCGCGCCGTTTACGGTCGGCAGCGCGACGCTGATGACTTCGCCTTCCACCGTCAGCTGCTCGACCCTGACCGGCATCTGCACCGCGAAGGCCGATCCGCTCGCGGTCTGGCAGCGGGTGCAGTGGCAAGCGTAGACGGGCGGCATCGTGTCCGCGTCGATGCGATACCGCACCGCGCCGCAGCGGCAGCCGCCCGCGATCCCGCCCACGGCCATCGTCAGCCCTTCTTGAGGTGCCGGCGGCCGAGCAGTTCGGCGATCTGCACCGCGTTGAGCGCGGCACCCTTGCGGAGGTTGTCGCTGACGCACCAGATGGTCAGGCCGTTCTCCACCGTCGGATCCTCGCGCACGCGGCTCACGTAAGTCGCGCCGTCGCCCGCGCATTCGATCGGGGTGACGTAGCCACCATCCTCGCGCTTATCGACCAGCATCACGCCGGGCGCCTCGCGCAATATGTCCTGCGCCTGCTTGGCCGAGATTTCGTTCTCGAATTCGATGTTGATCGCTTCGGAATGGCCGACGAACACCGGCACCCGCACACAGGTAGCGTTGAGCTTGATCTTGGGGTCGAGGATCTTCTTGGTCTCGACCACCATCTTCCATTCCTCCTTGGTCGAGCCATCGTCGAGGAACACGTCGATATGCGGGATCACGTTGAACGCGATCTGGCGGGTGAACTTGCGCGGTTCGACCCGGTCGCCGACGAAGATCGCGCGGCTCTGTTCGAACAATTCGTCCATCCCTTCCTTGCCCGCGCCGGAAACCGACTGGTACGTCGACACGACCACGCGCTTGATCGTCGCCGCATCGTGCAGCGGCTTGAGCGCGACGACCAGCTGCGCGGTCGAGCAATTGGGATTCGCGATGATGTTGCGCTTCTTGTAGCCGTCGATCGCGTCGGGGTTCACCTCCGGCACGATCAACGGCACGTCCGGGTCCATGCGGTAGAGCGAGGAATTGTCGATCACCACGCAGCCGGCGGCGGCCGCCTTGGGCGCATATTCCTGCGCCGGGCCGGAGCCCGCGGCGAACAGGGCGATGTCCCAGCCGGTGAAATCGAAATGCTCGATATTCTTGCACTTGAGCATCTTGCCGGTGTCGCCGAGTTCGATCTCGGTGCCGGTCGAGCGCGCGGAGGCGACCGCGGCGACCTCGTCCATCGGGAATTCGCGTTCGGCCAGGATCGCGAGCATCTCGCGCCCGACATTGCCCGTCGCACCGACAACCACCACCCGATAACCCATGTCTCGTCTCACTTTTTCGCGCGGCCGGCGGCAAGGCCGGGCGCGGCGCGTTACCGCGCCCTCCCCCCGCGTTCAACCCTCCGGTTTGTTTGCCGCCTGCTAGCGCAGCTAGTCCTGCGCCACCGGCAGATACACGGCGCTTGCCTGCGCGCCGCCGAAATGGACCGTCTCGGTCGCCTTGATGTAGTCCGAAGGCCTCGTCTCGAACGGATTGGCGACCCAGCTTTGCGGGTTGCGGTCATAGACCGGGAACAGTGTCGACTGGACCTGCACCATCAGCCGGTGACCGGGCAGGAACACGTGGTTCACATTGGGCAGCGACCAGCCGAAGCGATAGGTCTTGTCGGATTCCAGCGGACCTGGCGTGGCGAAGCCGTGGACATAGCGGCCGCGGAAGATCTCGATCCCGATCGGCAGCTCATAGCCGGCGAGCTTCGGATGGGCGGTATCCTCGGGCGGATAGACGTCGATCAGCTTGACCACGAAGTCGCTGTCCTGTCCGCTGGTGGACGCGAACAGATCGACCCGCGGCGCGCCGCGGATATGCACCGGCTCACTCAGCACATCGGTCTGGAAGGTCAGGACATCTGGCCGCCCGTCAGCGAAGCGCTGGTCCTGCACCAGCCAGGTGCGCCACTCGGGGCCCGATAGATGCACCGGGCGCGGCGTGTTGGGGATCGGCTTGGCCGGATCGGAGACATAGCTCTCGCTGCCTTCGGCGACCGTGCCGAACGACAGCGCCCCGCCCGCGCCGAGATAGAGCGGCTGCTCGTTCCCGGCCGGCCAGCGGTCGGTCACTTCCCAGCGGTCCGCGCCAGTGGCGTAGGTCAGCACCGGCGGCGTGTGGCACGGCGGCGGGTTGGTCTTGAGGTGACAATCGAGGAACGGCTTCATCGTGCCGACCCGGAACTGGCGCCCGGTATCGCCTTCGAAGTCGAGCGGGCCGAGGCTGCGCGCCTCGTAATTGACGCCCGAATGGCGCCACGGACCGATCGCCAGGCTGACCATGTCGTTGCGCGTATCCTGAGGCTCGAGCGCGCGATAGACCGCCGGGGCGCCATAACTGTCCTCCTGGTCCCACTGGCCGACGACCAGCATGGTCGGCACGGTCAGCTTCCGCTTGCCGAGCAATTTATCGACCGCCTGCTCCTGCCAGAACTGGTCGTAAGTCGGATGCTCCATCACCTTCCGGGTCGAAGGCAGCGCATCCTGGCCCCATTTGCGGACGTAGTCCTCGATCGAGCCAGCCTGGAGGTATTTGGTGTAATCGTCGTCGATCCCGTTGGGAATGGCGCCGCCGCCCTTGGCGACGGTCTGGCTGAGATTGTAGTCGAGCCCGAACGCGCGGAACGCGCCGTTGTGGAACCAGTCGTCGCCCATCCACACATCGACCATCGGCGATTGCGGCACCGCCGCCTTGAGCGCCGGATGCGGATCGATCAGCGCCATCAGCGCGGTGAATCCGAGATAGGACGAGCCGGTAATACCGACCTTGCCATTGCTCTCCTTCACGTTCTTCACCAGCCAGTCGATCGTGTCATAGGCGTCGGTCGCATGATCGATCTTGCCGGGATTGAGCGGCCCGCGCAGCGCGCGGTTCATTACATATTCGCCCTCGGATTTCCCGAGCCCGCGCACATCCTGATAGACCCGAATATAGCCATCATCGACGAAGTCCGCGTCGGCGATCGGGAGGATCTCCTCGATCTTCTGGCTGCGGTTACGGGTCGTCGCCCCGGTTGCATCATAGGGCGTGCGCGACAGCAGGATCGGCCCGTCGGTGGTGCCCTTGCGCATCACGATCACGGTGAACAGTTTTACCCCGTCGCGCATCGGGATCATCGCCTCGCGGCGGATATAGTCGGCCTCTGGCCGGACCCAGTCGTAATTTTCGACCAGCTCGTTCTTCATCGGGTCGGTCGGCCCGCTGTCGGGCTTGGGCGGCGCGGCCGTGGGCTTGGCCGCGGCCTGGGACGAAGCGGCCATCAGGACGAGAAGGAGCGAAGGCGCGGCGGCGCGCAGGAATTTGCTGAACATCGGAGGAGGCTATTGCCTCGCCGGCCATGCTGCAAGCGCGAACAAAGCAAAGGGCGCCCCGGATCGCTCCGGGACGCCCCTTGGTGATTCATCGAACCCGGCCGTAAGGCCTAGTTCTGGTTTTCGCGGCGCTCGGCGATACGTGCGCGCTTGCCGGTCCGGCCGCGCAGGTAATAGAGCTTCGCACGACGCACCACGCCGCGGCGGACGATGGTGACCGAATCGAGGTTCGGCGAATACAGCGGGAACACGCGTTCCACGCCTTCGCCGAAGCTGATCTTGCGCACGGTGAAGTTGCTGCCCATGCCGCGGTTCGACCGGGCAATGCACACGCCTTCGTAATTCTGGACACGGGTGCGTTCGCCTTCGACGACGCGCACACCGACCCGGAGCGTATCGCCCGGGCGGAAATCGGGGATGGTCTTCCCCGCCTTGAACTGCTCGATCGCCTCGGCTTCGAGCTGCTGGATCAGGTTCATACCTGGATTCCTATTTTCATACCGCGCGCCAGAGGCAGGTCAGTCCCGAACGCCCCGGTGGCGTTCCCAAAGGTCTGGCCTGCGTAACCGTGTATCGTCGTCAGAGCGCTGTTTGCGCCAGGCTTCGATTTTCGCATGATCCCCCGATCGCAGCACTTCAGGGATCGTGCGCCCTTCCCATTCCTGAGGTCGGGTATAGTGAGGATATTCGAGGAGCCCTTCTTCGAAGCTCTCCTCGGTACCGCTCGAAGGCGCGCCCATTACGCCGGGAAGCAGGCGAATGCAAGCATCCAGAAGCATCAGCGCGGCCGGCTCTCCGCCCGAGAGGACGATATCGCCGACCGAGACTTCCTCGACCGGGCGGCCCGCGAAAATCCGCTCGTCGAAACCTTCGAACCGGCCGCATAGGATCGTGACTCCCGACCCGGCCGAAAGCACGCGAATCCGCGCCTGTGTGATCGGCTTGCCGCGCGGCGTCATCGCCAGCACCGGGCAATCGGGATGCAGCGCCAGCGCGTGATCGACCGCGCGCGCAAGGACATCGACCTTGAGCACCATCCCGGCGCCGCCGCCCGCGGGGGTGTCGTCGACCGTGCGGTGCCTGTCGGCGGCGAAATCGCGGATCTGGACCGGCTCGCACGACCAGGTCCCCTCTTCCAGCGCACGCCCGGCGAGCGAGACGCCGAGCGGCCCGGGGAACATCTCCGGGTAGAGGGTGAGGATGGTGGCGGCGAAGGTCACAGGGGAAGGGTCCAGTTCTCGACCTTGAGGCCGGGCACGTCGGCGAAGTGCTTTTCATTATGCGTAACGAGCACCAGATCGTGCGACAGGGCATGTGCAGCGATCAAACGGTCGTAGCCGCCCCGTTTGAACGGAACACTCGCATAGGCCAAAGCGGCCTTGTAGTCGAAATCCAATACCGGCACTTCCTCGACGAAGGCCCGCAATTGCTCGAAAGCCGGCGGCTTACCTTGCCCGGAACCATAGGCGACTTCGGCACACACAACGGCAGATGTCACCATATCGCCCGCATCGCATTCCGCCGCGCGCTGGATGACGCCTTCGTGCAGGTTCATGACGAGCGAAATGACGATATTGCTATCAAGAAGATATTTCACGCTTCCTCGCGCCCTTCGTCAGAACCATTCCACCACAGGGAGCGCTCAACGAAGGCGCGGTCTTCGTCATTGATGAGTTTGAGATCGGTCGCAGAACCAGCCACCTTGGCAATATTGAATTTGCGCTTGGGTTGCTCGGCCGGTTCGTAGGCCAGGAACTGGCCGTCTTCCACCACCAGTTCCATCTCCATTCCCGCCGTCAACTTGGTGCCAGCCGGAATTCGAACGGCAAGCGAATTGCCTGATCTGAATACCTTCGTCTTGTGGCGCTGCTTGTCGATCGTCTTCAACCAGGGCGCCGAACCGAAAACGCGCTGAAGATTAAAGGCACGCCTTTCCTCATTCACTTGATTGTCTTTGCCCATGACGGCCTCCGTATATACATGCTGTA
The DNA here is from genome assembly GCA_029202985.1 of Candidatus Andeanibacterium colombiense. Classification (GTDB taxonomy): domain Bacteria; phylum Pseudomonadota; class Alphaproteobacteria; order Sphingomonadales; family Sphingomonadaceae; genus Andeanibacterium; species Andeanibacterium colombiense. The sequence continues at coordinate 631,799 of CP119316.1, forward strand.
TATACGCCGCGCCGGGAGATTATCAATCGCCCGGCGGCAAAGCTGCTCCGAAACGGAACTATCCTATTCGACGAACTGCGCGTTCACCACCAGCCGCGCCTCGCTCCATTCAGGAACAGCCGCGGCACTCATCGGAACCATGAAGCGCTTCTTGTCGAGCTTCTCGATCTCGATCACGTCACCCGCGCCGAAATTCTCGATCGCGACGACTATGCCGAGATGCGCGCCACCTTCGGATGAGACGGCGGGCAGGCCGAGCAGATCGGCGTGGTAATATTCGCCCTCCTCCAGCGCCGGCAGCGCCGCGCGGGGGACGGTCAGGGCGGTGCCGCGCAGGGCTTCGGCCGCGGTGCGATCCGGCACCTCGGCGAAGCGCGCGATTGCACCGCCCTTCTTGTCGTCGGTGAGCTTTTTCAGCGTCAGCGCGCCGCCGTTGAAACTCTTGAACCGCGAGAGGCCCGAAAAGCCCTCGCCGAAGAGTTTCAGGCGGACTTCGCCCGTCACGCCATGTGCGCCGCTGACGGCAGCGAGGGTGACGGGCTTGTCCATTGCCAGGACTTAGCCTTCAGCCTGTTCCGCACCGGCATCGTCGGCCGGAGCTTCGGCTGCAGGCGCTTCTTCGGCCGGAGCCTCGGGAGCGGCTTCTTCAGCAGCCGGAGCCTCCTCGGCGGGAGCTTCGGCGGCCGGAGCTTCGTCCGCAGCGGCTTCGGCCGGAGCAGCTTCCTCAGCGGCAGGCGCTTCGACCGCTTCCTCGACCACCGGCTCGGGAGCCGGAGCTTCGGCGGCGGCCTTCGCGGCTTCCTCGGCCTCGGCAGCCTTGGTGGCCTTCTCTTCGGCGCGTTCCTTGGCCTTGTCGCCCGGCTCGGCCTTGTTCGGGTTGTTGCGCGCGGCGCGTTCCTGGATGCCAGCGGCATCGAGGAAGCGGGCGACGCGGTCCGACGGCTGGGCGCCGACGCCGATCCAGTAGCGCGCGCGATCTTCGTTGATCTTCACGCGGGCCGGATCGTCCTTCGCGAGCAGCGGGTTATAGGTCCCGATCTGCTCGAGATACTTGCCGTCGCGCGACGAACGCGAATCCGACACCACCACGCGGTAGTAAGGACGCTTCTTCGCACCACCGCGCGAGAGACGAATGGAAACTGCCATTGAACTGAACCTTTCTATTCTAAATCTTTGAAATTACTTCTTATTCAATAAATTCTCGAGATCGGCCGGCATTCCGCCGCCGAGCCCGGGCATGCCGCCGCCGAAGCCGCCACCGCCGCCGCCCATTCCGCCAAGGCCGCCCTTGCCGAGCAGCGCGCCGAGGCCCTTGATCCCGCCCATCTTCTTGAGCTGCTTCATCGCGCGGCCCATTTCCTGGTGCATCTTGAGCAGCTTGTTGATGTCCTGCACCTGCGTGCCGGAACCCTTCGCGACGCGGATCTTGCGTTTCGCGTTGAGCAGTTCGGGGCGCTGGCGCTCCTTCGGGGTCATCGAGCCGATGATCGCATCCATCCGCAGCAGGATCTTGTCGTCCATCCCGCTCTGGGCCATCGCCTGCTTGGCCTTCTTCATCCCGGGCATCATGCCCGCGAGCGCGCCGATCCCGCCCATGTTCTGCATCTGGCGCAATTGCTGGCGCAGATCGTTCAAATCGAACTGGCCCTGCAGCATCCGCGCGGCCATCTTTTCCGCGTCGGCCTGTTCGATCGTCGCCGCGGCCTTTTCGACCAGGCTGACGATGTCGCCCATGCCGAGGATCCGGTCGGCGACCGAAGACGGGCGGAACGGTTCGAGCGCATCGATCTTCTCGCCGGTGCCGGCGAACTTGATCGGCTTGCCGGTGACCGCGCGCATCGACAATGCCGCGCCGCCGCGCGCATCGCCGTCCATGCGGGTGAGGACCACGCCGGTCAGGTCGACTTCGCCCGCAAAGCTCTGCGCGACGTTGACCGCGTCCTGGCCGGTGAGCGAATCGACAACCAGCAGCGTCTCGTGCGGGGTCGCGATCGCGGCGACGGCCTTCATCTCGGCCATCAGCGCGTCGTCGACATGCAAGCGCCCGGCGGTATCGAGCAGCAGCACGTCGGTCGCCTGGAGCCTCGCCGACTGCATCGCGCGGGTCGCGATATCGGCCGGCTGCTGGCCGGCGACGATCGGCAGCGTCGCGACATCGACCTGGGCGCCGAGCACCGCAAGCTGTTCCTGCGCGGCCGGGCGATTGACGTCGAGCGACGCCATCAGCACCTTCTTGCCGTGCTTTTCCTTCAGCAACTTGGCGATCTTGGCGGTGGTGGTGGTCTTGCCCGAGCCCTGCAGGCCGACCATCATGATCACCGCCGGGGGCGAAACCGAAAGCTCGAGCGGGGCTTCGGCCCCGTTCGTTTCGGCGCCTCCGAGCATCTCGACCAGCTCGTCATGGACGATCTTGACGACCTGCTGGCCCGGGGTGACCGAGCGCAGCACTTCCTGCCCGATCGCCTTTTCGGTCACCGCATCGATGAAGCGGCGGACCACCGGCAGCGCGACGTCGGCTTCGAGCAGCGCGACGCGAACTTCGCGCATCGCTTCGCGGACATCGTCCTCGCGCAATGCGCCGCGGCCGCGCAGGCGATCGAAGACGCCGCCAAGCCGGTCTGAAAGACTGTCGAACATGCCTTCGCGCGCTCCAAAACCATTGGCCAAAAACGGCCAAATGCCAAAAACGCCGGCGAACGAAACCTCGTTGGCCAGCGTGCAGATCAGGTACTCGATCCGTGTCCTAAGACACGGGATAATCAGGAGAATGGTGGAGCCTAGCGGGATCGAACCGCTGACCTCCTGCATGCCATGCAGGCGCTCTCCCAGCTGAGCTAAGGCCCCGTTCCATTCTTGTGCCGCCGGTTCGGGGACCGGCGAAACCTGCCCTTGCGGGCGGGAGGCGGCCCTTTATGATGCCGTCCCGCCCTTGGCAAGAGCTTAGTTGTCTTCTTCCTTGTCCTCGCCCGCACCGGGCACGCCAAGGTCGTCGTCGCCGCCGAGATCGACATCGTTGTCGGGCGAATCGTCGTCCTCGTCGATGTCCTCGAGCTCCTCGTCGGCCAGATCCGAATCCTCGTCGGCGAGGTCGGCATCCTTTTCCTTCGCAACCTGCTCGAACGGAATCGGCTGCTTCGACTTCAGCACCGGCTCGGGGTACCAGGTGTTCGCGCATTCGATGCAGGCGACCGGTTCATCGACCCCGAGGTCGTAGAAGCGGGTGCCGCATTTCGGGCAGCTGCGCTTCGTGCCCCACTCAGGCTTGACCATATATCTTCCTCAAAACTGGATTCGCGCGCGGCGCGAAAAGAATATCCGTGACAGGTGATGGGTATTATCGGCGCCGGAATCAAGCACCGGCCCTCACCGGGTGGCGCGCCTTGCCATAGGGCATGCCCCCTGTCAAAAGCCGCGCGCATTCGGCCCTTCCAGCGATGAGAGATTAGCTTGAGCCACGATCCTTCGACCATGCGCCCGCGGCGGTTCCTGCCGGGCGGCCCCCTCCACGGGCGGATCAGGGTACCGGGCGACAAGTCGATCAGCCACCGCTCGCTGATGTTCAGCGCGCTCGCGGTCGGGACCAGCCGGATCTCGGGCCTGCTCGAAGGCGAGGACGTGATGTCGACCGCCGCCGCCCTGCGCGCGATGGGTGCGACGATCGAGCGCACCGGAGAAGGTGAATGGACCGTCGACGGCGTCGGCGTCGGCGCGCTGCTCCAGCCCGAAGCCCCGCTCGACATGGGCAACAGCGGCACCTCCACCCGCCTGCTGATGGGCCTGATCGCGAGCCATCCGATCACCGCGCAGTTCGTCGGCGACGCAAGCCTGTCGAAGCGCCCGATGGGCCGGGTGACCGATCCGCTCTCCACGATGGGCGCCGATTTCAGCGGCACCACCCTCCCCCTCACCGAGCGCGGCATCTGCCCCGCGGTGCCGATCACCTACCGCCTGCCGGTCGCCTCGGCCCAGGTGAAGAGCGCGGTGCTGCTCGCCGGGCTCAACGCGCCGGGCATCACCACGGTGATCGAACCGGTGCCGACCCGCGACCATACCGAGCGGATGTTGCAGGGCTTCGGCGCGGATTTGTGGGTCGAGGAGGAAAACGGGGAACGCGTGATCCGCCTCCGCGGCGAGGCGGTGCTCAAGCCGCAGACGATCGACGTGCCGGGCGATCCCTCGTCCGCCGCCTTCTTCATCGTCGCGGCGCTGCTGGTGCCGGGCAGCGAAGTCGTGATCGGGAACGTCGGCCTCAACCCGACCCGGGCCGGCCTGATCGAAGTGCTGCGCCAGATGGGCGGCAGCATCGAGGAGCTGGACCGGCGCGAGGTCGGCGGCGAGCCGGTCGCGGACCTCAAGGTCAGCCACTCGGCACTCAGGGGCATCGAAGTCGATCCTGCCCTCGCCCCAAGCATGATCGACGAATTCCCGGTGCTGTTCGTCGCCGCCGCGCTGGCCGAGGGCCGCACCGTTACCACCGGGCTCGAAGAATTGCGGGTCAAGGAATCGGACCGCATCGCGGTGATGGCCGCCGCGCTCACCGCCGCGGGCGCGCGGGTGCGCGAAACCGAGGACGGGCTGGTGATCGACGGCACCGGGGGCGAGCCGCTCGAAGGCAGCAGAAGCGCCATCGCGACCCACCTCGACCACCGCATCGCGATGAGCATGGCCGTCGCCGGGCTCGCGAGCTACCACGGCGTCGAAATCGACGACACCTCTCCGATCGCGACCAGCTTCCCGAATTTCGAGGCGCTGCTGGACGGGCTTGCCGGATGAGCACCCTTTCCTCTTTGTGTTCCCGCGCAAGCAGGAACCCAGGGCAGCAGGCGCCGTGTTCGGCCGCCCTGGGCCCCGGCTTTCGCCGGGGAGCGACGTTGGCGGCAAGGTCACAGACATGATCTCCCCACTCCTCGCCGACATCATCGGCCTCACCGGCACCGTGCTGTTCGTCGGCGCCTTCGCCTATGCCAATGCCGCGAAGGAGCTGAACAAGCTGCTGTTCAACGCGGTGAACCTCATTGGCGCGGTGTTGCTGCTGACCTCGCTCTCGGTGAATTTCAACCTTGCGGCCTTCGTGATGGAGACCGCCTGGGGCATAATCGCATTCTTCGGCCTGGTGAGCGCACTGATGAAGCGGAGGAAAACCAGATGATCGGAAAACTGATCCTCGCGGCGGCCGCCGCGCTGGCGCTGACGGGCTGCGCCGGGCACCATGCCGCGGTGGAATCCCCGCCGCCCGACTTCGAACACCGGATCGCCGGACTGATGGCGTCGGAGCATGTGAACGGCATGGCCGTGGCGCTGATCGACGACGGCAAGGTCGGCTATGTCCACGCGTTCGGCGCGCGCAACGAGGCGGGCGACCCGCTTGGCACCGATACGGTGATGTACGGCGCATCGCTGACGAAGACCGCCTTCGCCTATCTCGTCGCCCAGCTCGCGGCCGAAGGGGCGATCGACCTCGATACCCCGATCGACCATTACCTGCCCCGCCCCTTGCCCGACTATGCCGGCGAGGAAGATGCCTATGCGCCGTGGCAGGACCTCGCGGGCGACGAACGCTGGCGCAAGCTCACTCCGCGCATCCTGCTCAACCATGGCTCGGGCTTCGCCAATTTCTACTGGCTGGAGGACAACGAAAAGCTGCAGTTTCATTTCGATCCCGGCACGCGCTTCGCCTATTCCGGCGACGGGATCATCCTGCTGCAATTCGTCCTCGAACGCGGACTCGGGCTCGACGTGCAGCGCGAGATGGACAAGCGGATATTCGCGCCGTTCGGGATGACCCGCAGCAGCCTGATCTGGCGCGACGATTTTCGCTCTGACCTCGCCGATGGCTGGACCATCGACGGCAAGGCGGTGCCGCATGACGACCGCAGCCGGGTCCGCGCGGCCGGTTCGCTCGACACGACCATCGCCGACATGGCCCGGCTCGCCGCCGGCATGATGTCCGGCCCCGCCTCGCTGCGCGACGAATTGTTCCGGCCGCAGCTCCCGATCCGCTCCGAGCGCCAGTTTCCCACCCTCCTGCCGGATGCGCCGGCGGACCGACAGACACCGGGGATCGCCGCCGGACTGGGCACGGTGACTTTCAGCGGGCCGCAGGGTCGCGGCTTCTTCAAGGGCGGTCACGACGATTCGACCGGCAACATGCTGGTCTGCCTCGAACGCGGCGCGCGCTGCATCGTGCTGCTCGGCAACGACGTGCGGGCCGAACGCATCTATCCGCGGATCGTCGCGCTGGCGCTCGGCGATACCGGAATGCCGTGGCGCTGGGAGTATGGCCGCGAGCCGGAGCTGTCCGAATGATCATCGCGGTCGACGGCCCCACCGCCTCGGGCAAGGGCACCATCGCGAAGGCGCTCGCGAAGCATTACCGCCTGCCGCATCTCGACAGCGGGCTGCTCTATCGCGCGGCCGGGCGGCAGGTGGTGCTGAACGGCGGCGATCCGGGCGATCCGGCCGACGCCGAACGGGGCGCCGATTTCCCGGACGACCTCCTCAACGATCCGATCCTGCGCAGCGAGGCGACCGGGCAACTTGCCAGCGTGGTCTCGGTCCATCCAGGGGTGCGCGCGAAATTGCTCAAGCGGCAGCAGGATTTCGCCAACCAGCCCGGCGGCGCGCTGCTCGACGGGCGCGATATCGGCACGGTGATCGCGCCGCATGCAGACGTGAAGCTGTTCGTAACCGCCGACGTCGCGGTGCGCGCTCTGCGGCGCTTCCTCGAAATGCGCGACCGCGGCGAGAGCGTGACGCTCGAGCTGATCGAGGACGACCTCCGCATCCGCGACGAACGCGACCGCACCCGCCCTACGTCTCCGCTGGTCGCCGCTACCGACGCGGTGCTGCTGGATACGAGCGAGATGGATGCCGAGGAGGCGGTGGCGGAGGCGATCCGGATCGTCGAGGAGCGACGGCGCCGCTAGTCCTGCGGGGTGCACGCAAAAATCCCTGTCCTACATCGCCGCGTTTGGCCATAGAATCGCGGATGACCGAAGCCCCCTACCATCGACCGCCGAGCGGTTTTTTTCGCCAGGGTGGAAGGTGTCACCCCCACCGCGCGAGCCCGCGGAAATCCGCCAGAAACCCGGGCGGACACCCAAGCGGACAAGTGTCGCTTGTGTAACCCTTGGGCAGCACGAGGCATCCCCGCTTTTCCTTGCTTTTCGGCCCTTATGCACCTAAGTGCCCCCGGTCCCGACGGCTCCGGCTCGAAGGATGCGGCGAGCGGCATTCGGCCTTCCCGCACAGTCGGCCCTTTTGGCCCGCCTGCGGCAATTCCGCCGCCGACGGAGAAAGACCCCGGAATACAACCCGGTGGCCGGAAATTGTCAGTACAGGAAACTTCAATCCATGGCATCTTCGCCAACTCCCCAAAGCAATCCGACCCGCTCGGATTTCGAAGCGCTTCTCAACCAGACTTTCGGCGATGCAGCGGACGGCGGCTTTGAAGGCCGCGTCGTCAAGGGCACCGTCACCGCGATCGAAGGCGACAAGGCCGTGATCGACGTCGGCCTCAAGAGCGAAGGCCGCGTGCGCCTCAGCGAATTCTTCGGCCAGACCCTCGCCGTCGGCGACGAAGTCGAAGTGTTCGTCGACCGGATCGAGAATTCCGAAGGCGAAGCGATGCTCAGCCGCGACCGCGCCCGCCGCGAAGCCGCCTGGGACAAGCTCGAAAGCGAATTCGGCGAAGGCAAGCGCGTCGAAGGCCGCATCTTCGGCCGTGTGAAGGGTGGCTTCACCGTCGATCTCGATGGCGCCGTGGCCTTCCTCCCCGGCAGCCAGGTCGATATCCGCCCGGTCCGCGACGTGACCCCGCTGATGGAAATCCCGCAGCCGTTCCAGATCCTCAAGATGGACCGCCGCCGCGGCAACATCGTGGTCTCGCGCCGCGCGGTCCTCGAAGAAACCCGCGCCGAACAGCGCAGCGAGCTGATCGACAAGCTGGCCGAAGGCCAGGTGATCGACGGCGTCGTCAAGAACATCACCGATTACGGCGCCTTCGTCGATCTCGGCGGGATCGACGGCCTGCTGCATGTCACCGACATGAGCTACAAGCGCGTCAACCACCCGAGCGAAGTCATCAATATCGGTGACGTGGTGAAGGTGCAGATCGTCCGCATCAACCAGGATACGCAGCGCATCAGCCTCGGCATGAAGCAGCTCGAAAGCGATCCGTGGGACGGCGTGGACCAGAAATACCCGGTCGGTGCGAAGCTGCACGGGACCGTCACCAACATCACCGAATATGGCGCCTTCGTGGAGCTGGAGCCGGGCATCGAAGGCCTGGTCCACGTTTCCGAGATGAGCTGGACCAAGAAGAACGTCCACCCGGGCAAGATCGTCAGCACCAGCCAGGAAGTCGATGTGATCGTGCTCGAGGTCGATGCCGACAAGCGCCGCATCAGCCTCGGCCTCAAGCAGGCCCAGCAGAACCCGTGGGAAGCCTTCGCCGAGAAGCACCCGGTCGGCAGCCAAGTCGAGGGCGAAGTCAAGAACGCCACCGAATTCGGCCTGTTCATCGGCCTCGACGGCGACGTGGACGGCATGGTCCACATGTCGGACATCGCCTGGGGCATCTCGGGCGAAGACGCGCTGGCGCTGCACCGCAAGGGTGAAATGGTCACCGCGGTCGTGCTCGACGTCGACACCGACAAGGAGCGTATCAGCCTTGGCATGAAGCAGCTCGAGAAGGGCGCTCCGGCGGCCGGCGGCGGCGCAAGCGCCGGTGCGGGCGGCGGTTCGGGCGGGCTCCAGCGCGGCAGCGTGGTCACCGTGACCGTGCTCGAAGTGCGCGACGGCGGGCTCGAAGTGCAGGCCGGCGACGATGGCGCGACCGGCTTCATCAAGCGCAGCGACCTCGGCCGCGACCGCGACGAGCAGCGTCCGGACCGCTTCCAGGCGGGCCAGAAGCTCGACGCGATGGTGATCGGCTTCGACCGTTCGAAGAAGCCCAACTTCTCGGTCAAGGCGCACCAGCTCGCCGAAGAGAAGCAGGCTGTCGAGCAGTACGGTTCGTCGGACTCGGGTGCCTCGCTTGGCGACATCCTCGGCGAAGCGCTCAAGAAGGGCGCGGAGTAACAATTCGTCGTCCCGGCTTGCGCTGGGAGACGGTTCAGAAAAAGGCCCGTCGCTCACCCGAGCGGCGGGCCTTTTCTGTTGCGGCGACAGGGCGTAGAACAGGCGCCATGCTCGAAATCCATCAGTTCCCCTGTCTCAGCGACAATTACGGCTTCCTGCTGCACGATCCCGAAAGCGGCGAGACCGTGTGCATCGACACGCCCGATGCCGAGACCTACCTGCGCGAAGCGAAGGCCAAGGGCTGGCGGATCACCCAGATCTGGAACACCCACTGGCACCCGGACCATGCGGGCGGGAACACGGCGATCAAGCTCGCGACCGGCTGCTGCGTGGTCGCACCGCTGGTCGATGCGCCGAAGATCGCCGGGATCGACCGCACGGTCGGCCAGGGCGATACGGTCGCGCTCGGGCGCTATGCGGCGCAGGTGATCGACGTCGGCGGACATACGCTGGGCCATGTCGCCTATCATCTGCCGCAGGCCGGGCCGGAAACCGGCATCGCCTTCGTCGGCGATTCGGTGTTCGCGCTCGGCTGCGGGCGGATGTTCGAAGGGACCCCGCCGCAATTCTGGGCGAGCCTGTCGCGGATCAAGCAATTGCCGCCGGAGACGCAGCTCTACTGCGCGCACGAATACACCGCCTCGAACGCGCGCTTCGCACTGCATGCGGATCCCGACAATGCGGCGCTGGCGGAGTATGCGCGCGAGATCGAGGCGAAGCGCGAACGGAGCGAGTGGACCGTGCCGACCGTGCTTTCGCGCGAACTGGCGACCAACCCGTTCCTGCGCGCGGACAGCACGGAGATGCGCGCACGCTGGGGCGGCGATGAGCCGAGCGAGACTTTTGCCGCGCTCAGGGCGGCGAAGGACAATTTCTAATTTTCGTCATGGCGAGCGACCGAAGGGCGCGGGGCAATCCAGAGCGTCACTCACGCTCGCCCTGGATTGCTTCGCTACGCTCGCAATGACGAGGGTATTCAATACCCCGCGGTAAACCGCGCGCGGCTGTAGTTGTGGTTCTCGAGCTCGTCGACCATCGCGATCGCGTAGTCGGCGTAGCTGATCTTGCTCTCGCCCTTGTCGTCGACCACGAGATTGTCGCCGCCGATGCGGAAGCTGTCCGGGCCGAGGCGCGGGCCTTCGAAGATCGTCATTGCGGGCGAGAAGAAGGTCCAGTCGGTCTCGCTCTCGCCGCGCAGATCGTCGAGGAAATCGATCGCCGGCTTGACGATCGGCTTGAGGAATTCGGGGAAGCCCTCGCTGTCGAACAGCCGCACGCCGTCCGCATTGATCAGGCTCGCCGCGCCGCCCATTACCAGCAGGCGGTTCACGCCCGCCGCCTTGACCGCAGCCAGCAGCTGCGCGGCGCTAATGTCGAAATGCAGCGCACTGATCACCGCGTCCACGCCCGCGATCTGGCTGGCGAGCTCGGCCGCATCGGCCGCGTCGCCCTTCAGCACCGAGATATTCTCGCCGGTCGGAATCTTCTCCGGCGAACGGCTGATCGCCGTCACCTGATGGCCCCGCGCGGCCAATTCCTTCGTGATCTCCGAACCGCCTTTTCCGCCGGCACCCAGAACAGCAACATGCATCGTGTCTCTCCAAACTGTTTCGAAGGCGTGTGTAACGCGTCGGAGCGAAGCGGCAAGCGCACAAACGAAAACCCCCGCCGCCGAATGTCCCGGGGGCGGGGTTTTCAGTTCACGATATGCGTGAGGATCAGATCCCGGCGATCGCCTGGTCGACCAGCGGCTTGTCGGCCTTCGCGCCGTGGCTCTGGACGATCGCGTCGCGCGCCGCGGCGGTGGCCAGTTCGGCGGTGCGCCCGCGCAGGGTCTCGACCGCGGCCAGTTCGGCGGCGGCGATTTTGTCCTGCGCCATGCGTTCGCGGCGCTTGACCAGCTCGGTCGCGTCGCTTTCAGCCTTGCTGACGATCGTCGCGGCTTCTTCCCGGGCGTGATCGATCAACTTCTTCGCGTCGCCGGCGCTGGCGGCCTGCTGCTGCCTGGCCGCGGCGAGCAGCAGCTCGGCCTCGGCACGAATCTCGGCCGCTTCGTCCAGCGTCTTGCGGGTTTCGGCGATTTTCGCGTCGAGCCCATCAAGCAGCTTGCGGTGCGCCTTGCCGACGAAGATCGCCAGCAGGAAGAATATCGTCACGCCGGTATAGACCCAGCCCTCGGCACCGAGGCCGAGCAGCGTCGGTTCGGCTTCGTGCGGGCCGGTGACGGCTGCGAGTTGGTACATCATCGCCATCTCCTTCAGGCCTTGAGCCGCGCGTCGATCGACTGGCGCAGGCCGGCTACCGCTGGCGTGGCACCGGTAAGGCGGGCGACGATCGCCTGGGCCCCTTCGGCGGCCGCGTCACGCAGCGACTGCTCCGCTGCGGCGACTGCCCCGGCGATCCGCCCTTCGGCATCCGCCAGCAACTTGTCGGCCTTTTCGCCGGCCGTGGCGAGGCGCTTCTCGCTCGCCTTGGCGGCATCCGCCTTGGCATCGGAGATCGCCAGCCGCGCCGCATCCCGCGCCGCGGCAAGTTCGGCCTCGTAGGCCGCCTGGATTGCGTCCGCCTGGTCCTTGGACGCGCGTGCGACATCGAGGTCGCCCCCGATCTTGTCTTCACGCTGGCCCATCACCTTGTCGAGCTTCGGCAGGGTCAGCCTGACCACGCCGAAATAAAGCACGACGAAGAACACCGCGAGCCAGGCGACCTGCGGCCAGAACACATGGGCGAAATCGAATTGGGGCATCTTACCTGCCTGCGCGCGCAAAGCCGGGCCGGCCGGTTACCCGGCCGGCCGCTGGCGATCAGGAGAAAGCGAGCGCGAGCGCGACGACGGCCGCGATCAGGCCGAGCGCTTCGGTCACGGCGAAGCCGAAAATCAGGCGGCCGCCCATCTTGGCATCCGCTTCCGGATTGCGCAGCGCACCGTTGAGGTACTGGCCGAAGATCGCGCCCACGCCGATCGCGGCGAGACCCGCACCGATAGCCGCGAGACCCGCGCCGATAACTTTTGCCGAAGCCACGTCCATGTTGAATACCTTTCGCTTGAACTGAAGTTTGGTGTTTTGAGATCCGACGTCAGTGAAGGTTCACTGCGTCGTTGAGATAGAGCGAGGCGAGCAGCGCAAACACATAGGCCTGCACCACCGCGATCAGCAGCTCCAGTGCGGTGAGCGCGATATTCACGCCCAGCGGGAGGATGCCGAAGACATAGGGAAGCGCGCCGAACGAACCGAGCGTCACCACGAAGGTGCCGAACACCTTCAGCAGCACGTGGCCGGCGGTCATGTTCGCGAAAAGCCGGATCGCGAGGGTGAACGGACGCGACAGGAAGCTGAGGAATTCGATTATGAACACGAATACGCCCAGCACCAGCCCGGCGCCCTTCGGCCAGAACAGGCTGAAGAAATGCAGGCCGTGGCGTGCGAAGCCGACGATGCACACGGTCACGAACACCAGAAGCGCGAGGCCGAGGGTGACCGAGATATGGCTGGTCGGGGTGAACGCGCCGACCCACGGGATCAGGCCCAGAAGGTTGCAGGCCAGCACGAAGATGAAGATCGAGAAGATCAGCGGAGCATAGCGGCGCCCTTCAGGCCCGACATTCTCGTCCAGCATCTTTCGCACGAAATCGTAGAGATATTCGACCGCTGCCTGCGCGCGCCCGGGCACCAGCTGCGGGCGCATCGTGCCGATCAGGAGAAAGCCGGAGATCGCGACGAGCGCGATCAGCATCCACAGCGAGCTGTTGGTGAACGACAGGTCGAACCCGCCCACCTCGATCGGGTGCAGCGTCTTCACCTCAAACTGGTGCATCGGGCCAGCCATCAATCGTCCTTACATTCTCTTCAGTCAGCCGGATCGTTGCCGGGTTCGGCGTCGAATTCCCGCGAGGTCTGCATCGCCCGGCGCACCCCGGCGGCGAAGCCGAGGAGCAGCAGCGCGATCATGGCCCAGGGACGCGTCCCGGCATCGATCCAGTTGTCGATCATCCAGCCGATGAAGCCGGCGACCAACACGGTTCCCACGAATTCGATTCCGATTGCCCAGCCGCGCGTTTCCGCGCGGCCTTCGGCCGGAGTTACGCCGCGCTGGAGCTTCTGCTTCGCCGCGTCGATCCGGCGGTCGAGATCGGCCTTGCCGTCATTTCCGCCCGATTCGGTCACGTTGAAAAGCCCTGTGAACGGCGTCCCGAAGGACGAACTCGCATCAATAAATGCATCTTCAGCCCACACCGGCACTCGGCGGGGGCTGAAAGCGCGCTCCCTCTAGGAAGCGATCAGGGGGAAGTCAACCGCCCTGCCCGACTGCGGCAGGGCCCCGGATCAGGGGCAGCGGCTATCGCGCTGCGGCGGGGCCGAGGTGCGGGTCTGCCATGCGCCGCCCGGGGCCTGGTATTTCTCGCCCACCGCGGTGTCGCGGATGTTCTTGCAGCCCGAGCCGAAGGCGAAATCCTCGACCGTCACGCCCGAGGCCGAGGCGCCCTTGGTGTAGACCGCCTTGCGCTGGATATTGATGTCGTTGACCATCTTGGTCAGCGCCGGCGTGGCCCCGGCAACGATCCCCAAATAGCCGTCCATCTTCTCGCCCACCTCGCCGGCGGTGCGCGCGGCCTGATAGGCGGGATCGCGCTGCGCCAGCGCGGGTGCGGCAACCAGGCCGAGCACGGCGAGCGCCGCGGCAGCCTTCAGAACCGTGTTCGATTTAAACCTGATCATCGCATGTCACCTTCAGAAAATGCCCGAATTCTGTTCGATCGTGTTCTCCACATCCTGCTGGATCTTGTAGAGAACCTCCTGCTTGATGTTGATGTTCAGCTCGATCACGATCGGCTTGTCGGGCGCATTCACCGAAATGCAGCCCGGCAGCACGGCCAATGCCGGAACCGCCATCAACAGTCTCATCGCCCCCGCACAGCTCCCTTTCGTCGCCATTGGCACTCTATGCGCCGTGGACCCGCTGGAGGTCAATTTCAGGACGTTCATGGCATGGGCTCACTTTCTCGGGGCTGAATGTGCCCGTCAGCTTCTGGAAGGTCTTCGGGCTTGATCGCCGGAAGCGGCGCCAGCACCGGGTGCTCGATGATCTTGCCGTTGGCGTCGAGCAGGCCGAGCGTCTTCGGGTCGCGGACATAGGCCGGATCGTACATCGACTTGAGATTGCCGATCAGCTGATAGAACGGCGCGCGGATGTTCACGTTGAAGCGGATCGGCAGCTTGGCGAGCCGCCGGGTGATGAAGTTCTGCTTGGTGCCCTCGCCCTGGCGAATCCCGTCGAAGCGCACGCGGGTAACGATCTCGCCGCTCAGCGATCCGCCGAGCTGGATCTCCATCGAGCGGTAATCGAGCGATTTGAGCATGTCGAAGGCGTAGTTCGCCATCGGGTTCATGTCCTCATAGGTCAGCGCGCCGACATAGGCGATATTGCCGCCGGGCGGCCGCGCGGTCAGCACCCCGTTGTCGATCCGGCCGCCGTTCTGGTCGAACACCAGCGGCACGCTGCCGTCGAAGATCCCGGTCGCGGACAGATTCGCCAGCCCCATCCGCTGGAGGAACTGCGCCGCATCGACCCCGATCAGCTTGAGCACGAAGCGCCGCTCTTCCGGCGCGGTCAGCACGGTCGCGGTCGGCTGCAGCTCCAGCGTCCCGCCGACGAACGGCCAGCTCCCGCCGAGCACGACCATGCGGTAGCCCGGTTCGAGCTGGAAGCGCAGTTCGCCGCGATCCACCGCGATGCCAGGGTTGAAACTCTCGATCGTGATATGCTGGTTCGGCGCGGTGACCATGCCGAGCAGATCGGTGAACTCGATCGTGCCGGCCACGCCCTCGACCGGGCCGAAGGCGGCGGCGAAATCGAATTTGTCGGTGGTGAAGCTGCCGTGACTGGTCACCGCGTTGGCATTCCAGTCGATCCGCCCGCTGCCGCTGACCGTGCCCTTCGCATCGGCGACCACGCCAAGCGCGAGGCCGCTCAGCGTGGCGGGCTGGAGCGCGCCGTCGAACAGGATTCCGGGGATAGTCAGATCGGCATGGCCGGCCGCATTGCCGAGATCGTGGGCGATGTCGGCCTTCACAATCAGCCGGTCGCTCTTCGGCTCGCGCAATTCGGCGGTGGCGGCAATGCGGTTGTCCGCGAGGGTCAGCACCGCATCGCGCGCTGCGAGCGGCTCGAACCGGCCGGGCTGCTGGCGGTCCCGCAGGGTGAAGGCACCGCCGGTGAGTTCGAGCCTTCCATCCACATAGCGCCAGTTGCCCTGTGCCCCGAGCACATCGAGCGGGACCGCGTAGAGCAGCACGTCGGTGCCGGAGAAATGGCCGGCTATGTCATTCGCGATCTTCGCGTCGATCGCCGCGATGCGGAACTGGGTGGGTGCATCGACCGCGCCCAGGCCGACATCGATGTCCTTCGCGACCAGACTGCCCGGCCAGGCGAGCCCGACCGCGCCGGTCTTGAGCCGCAGCGGGGTTTCGCCCAGCCGTCCGCTGAGTTCGAGCGACGGCGCGCCGGCCGCGATCCGCGTACCCCGCGCGTCGCTGCGGACGATCGCCGAGCCGGTCGGCGGGCACAGGGTAAGGCTGCGCCGGTCGAGCGTCAGGCTGGAGAGCGTCAGCCGGTCGAACGCGATCGCGGTGCAGCGCTTCCACAAGGTCAGCCCGGCCGAGCGGCTCCAGCTGCCGTTGATCGGCACCGCCAGCCCGCGCGCATCGCCCCCGGGGACCGCTCCGCTGGCCCGCGCGCGGCCGGAAAAGCCGAGCGCCCCGCCCGGCGCCTGCGCCACCACAAGTTCGGGCAGTTCGAGGCTGGAGCGACCGGCCCGGTATTCGGCCATCCGCATCCGCAACAGCAGTTCGTTATTCGCGCCGCGCTCCATTCGCCCGGCGATCCGCGGCAGGCCGGCCCCGCCGGTCGAGAAATTGCCCGCGAACCGCGCCGGGCCCGCGCCGCTGCCCGAAAGCTGGAGGCCCGACACCGCGAGCAGCGTATCGCCGCCCGATCCGCGTAGCCGCCCTTCCGGCATCACCAGGCTCAGCACCTGCCCGGTCTTGCGCAGTGTCAGCCCGGCGGCGAGCGAGCTGCCCTTGCCCTCACGTGCGAGCGCGGTGCGGATCTGCGCGAGCATCGGCCCGAGCAGCGTGCCGGAAGCCGAGCGCGCATAGCTGCCCAGCGCCCGGTCGAGCCCCGGCCCGGGCCGCAGCCCGCTGCCGGCTATATCCGCCTGGATCTCGCTGCCCTGGCGGATTCGCGCCTGGCCCTTGAGGCCGAGCCGGTCCAGCGCCAGCTGCGGCGTGGCGATCCGCTCAAGCGCGAGATCGTAGCCGGCGGTCAGGCCGCCCTTGCGCCATGCGATTCGGGTGGTGCCGCCGAAGCCGGCGGCGCGGTTGTCGCCATAGGCCAGCGCGCCGGCCTTGAGCCCGCCCTCGCCCTCGAAGCCCTTGAAGTCGCGGTCGAGCTTCAGGTCGAGCTGGATCCCGGCCTGGTTCAGCGCCAGCCCGTTCGCGCAGGCCAGCGACTGCAGCCGCAGCGGCCCCTTGAAGCCCGGCTGGACATTGTCGATCCCGATCGCGCCGTAAAGCGTCGCGCCACCCGCCGCGCAGCCGGCCAGCGCCAGCTTGGGCGCGGTTGCGGCGAGGATGCCCTTGAACCCGCTGCGCAGATTGCCCGAACCCTGCACCTTGATCCCGATCGCGCCGTAATCGCTGTCGATCAGCGCGCGCGCATCGTCGATCTCGGCATCCATGTCGGGCAGGCGGAACGGTTCTTTCGACGTTCCGCCGAACAGCACCTTGTCGAGCGCGCCGAAGCTGAGCTTACCCTTGCGGTACGAACCGTAGAGCCGCGGCCTGACCGCGCGAATCGACGAGATGCCGACCAGCGGCCAGCGCGGCTCGATCGCAACCTCGATCCGTTCGATGGTGAGGTCGGGGTGTTTGGGATCGCCGACCACGATGTCGGTCAGCACTTCGCGGCGCGGACCGATCGATTCGACCTTGTAGCTCGCCTCGAGCCCGAGCTTGGCGAGCTGCGCGGTGATGAAATCCGCCGCCAGCCGCTCGCGCGAAAGCCACGCCCAGGCCAGCGCCGCGCACAGCAGTAGCGCAAGCACCGCCAGCAGCCGCCGCGCGAATCTGCGACGGGGAGCCGGGTTTGAAGCCTCGTCGATCTGCTCCGCCATCCTCTCACACTTGCGCGAACAGGCCGCCAAAGGCAATGCACAGCTTGGAAACGCGAATGCCCGGGGGACGCGCGTGGCTGATAGTGGGGACACCAGTGCCGGACACCGCGCGCGCCTGCGCCAGCGCCTGCTCACCGGCGGGGCGGAGGCGCTGGCCGATTACGAAGTGCTCGAATACCTCCTCGCGACCGCCCGCCCGCGGATCGACACCAAGCCGCTCGCCAAGGGGCTGATCCAGCGCTTCGGCTCGCTCGCGGGAGTGCTCAACGCCGATCCCGCGGCGCTTGCCGATCATCCCGGCATGGGCGAAACCTCGGCCGCCGCACTCAAGATCGTCGCCCTCGCCGCCCGCCGCCTCGCGCGGCAGGAAGTGCGCGACCAGCCGGTGCTCGGCAGCTGGCAGGCGCTGCTCGACTATCTCCACATCGACATGGCCCATCTGACGGTCGAGCGGGTCCGGGTGCTCTATCTCAATACGCAGAACATGCTGATTCTCGACGATCACGTCGGCGATGGCTCGGTCGACGAAGCGGCGATCCACCCGCGCGAAGTGATCCGCCGCGGGCTCGACATTGGCGCGACCGCGCTGATTCTGGTCCATAACCACCCCTCCGGCTCCCCCGAACCGAGCCGCGCCGACATCCAGATCACCCAGCGGATCGCGGAGGCCGGGCGGCTGCTGGGCATCGTGGTCCACGATCACGTGATCGTCGGGCGCGAGGGGCATGTGAGCCTGAAGGCGAAGGGGCTGATTTGACCCCTCCGTCATTGCGAGGAGCTAGCGACGCGGCAACTGGATTGCTTCGCTTCGCTCGCAATGACGGAGGTTGTTACGAAGCCGGCGCGCTGATCCCATACTTCTCATAGGTCGCCTTCAGGCTGGGGCTCATCCGCAGCGCCTGGTCGATATCCTTGCGGCCGTCCTTGTCGCCCATGCCGGCGCGTACGATCCCGCGCATGTAGAGCGAGTTCGCCAGACCCGGCGCGGCGCTGAGCGCGGCGTTGAGGTCGGCCAGTGCCTCGGGCAGTTTGCCCTGGCGGAAATAGGCCATCGCCCGGCTGTCGAGCACCGGCGGAGCCCAGCCGCCGCTCTCGACCGCCTTGGTGCATTGCGCGATCATCGCGTCGCCGCCGACCTGCCAGGTGCCCATGTGCCAGCAGATATTATTGAGTAGCTGGGGGTCGCCGGGCCGTTCGGCCAGCGATTTTTCGAGCAGCGCCAGCCCGTCGTCGCCCTTGCCCGCCATGCCGAGCAACTGTGCCTTGACCGCGACCAATGCCGCTTCGCCCTCAAGGTCGTTCTCGTAGTCGCCGACCAGCGCGAGCGCTTCCTTGACCTCGCCGTAATCGCCCATTGCAACCGCTTCCTGCAGCGCGTTCTCGGGCGTCGGATCGAGTTCGAACGCGCTGCGCACCGCGGCCAGCGCCTCTTTCGGGCGGCCCAGCTGCTGGAGCAGGCTCGAGCGGCTGAACCAGGTGCCCGAACTGGGCGTGAGCGCGAGCGCCTGGTCGACATCGGCCAGCGCGCCGGTCCAGTCGAGCAGGCTGCTGCGGAACCCGGCGCGCGCGAGAAACGGCGCGGCATCCTTCGGATCCTTCGCGATCAGCTTCGCATAGGCCGCTTCGACCGGGGCGAGCAGCTTGCGGTCGGCCGGCGTGGTATAGTCCCACGCGCGCTTCACCCCCTCGGGCGCGCGCAGGCTGAGCTTGCCGACCCCGAAACGCGCCGACTTGGCCTTTTCGGCGCTGATCGCCGCGGGATCGACTTCGGTCAACGTCGCGGCGAGCTGTTCCTTCACCGTCAGCGTGCCGCCCGAAAGCGCCGAATCGCGCGAGATCGTGGCGCCGGCGATCTCGGTATCGACTACTTCGCGCCCGCGCGTTTCGAACCCCTTGCCGCCTAGGGGCAGCAGCACCTTGAGATCGGTGACGAAGGTGTAGGGTCCGGCCATCTGCACCGGAATGTCCTTCCACGCCGCCCGCGCGCGGTCGGCCGAGAAGGCGAAGTCGCTCGCCGGCAGGCCCGGCAGATATTCATGCGCGATCCCGCGCTCGAACTGCCACTGCGGCTTGGCCATGCCGTGGGCGGTCACGGTCGCCCGCGCGGCCTCGTCGTCATAGGTCAGCGTATAGTCGAGCAGGTCGCCCTCGCCGACCAGCGAGGTCACCAGCGAGGTGACGAATTTCTCGCGCGCATCCTCGCTCGGCTGGATCGCCCAGGCGCGCAGGCTCGCGCCGACCGGCCCGTTGAGCTGGATCGTCGCGGTGTAGAGCGCGGGCATGTCGATCCCCGCCGACTGGTCGAGCACCAGCGACAGGCTGCGGTCGGGCTGCGTGAGCGGGCGCTGGACCATCGGCACCAGATCCGCCCCCTCGGGCGTGATCGGCAGCGCATATTTGAACGGCGGCACTTCGGCCACGTTCGACAGGCGCGAGCCGGAAGACGTTCCATCGAACCAGTAATCCTGCCCCGCGATATGCGCGAGCACGATCATGTGATCGAAATCGGCCGGCATCGGCAGCAGCAGCGGCGCGGCATCGCCCGCCTGGCTGTGGACCGCGACGACTTCGGCCGAAATGCCCATCTCGCGCAGCATCGCCAGCAGCAGCAGCGACTTCGCCTTGCAATCGCCATAGCGCAATTGCCACGTCTGTTCGGGCTTCTGCGGCAGGTAATTGCCGCCGTCGAGCCCGTTGGCGAGGTAGGAAATCTCGTCTTGCACCAGCCGCAGCGCCAGCGTCGCGCGGGCCAGCGGGTCGCTCGCTTGCTTCTCGATCCCGGCGATCTTCTCCGCGATCTCGCCCTTCGGGTCGATCGAGCCGGCGGTCGCGAAATGCGGCGCGAGCGTGCGCGAGACATCCTGCCACGAAGCGAAGCTGCCGATCTGCAGCAGCGGCGCACGGCGGAAGCGATAGGGCGCGTCGAACGGAACATCGTCGCGCTTGGGCAACGGCAGCATCACCTCCAGCGTCTTGAAGCCGTTCTTCGCGACCGGCGCGGCCAGGCTGACATCCGGCCCGGCCTGCCATTTGACCGCCGCGCCTTCGGGCCACGACATGCGAATCCGGGCAAAGCCGATCTGCAGCGGCTCGGCCGGCAGCGCATCGAGCGACTGGAGCTTGTCGCCCAGCGCCTGATCGCCCTGCACCGTGGTATAGGCGAGCCGCAACACATCGCCGACCCTCAGCCCCGGTACCGAAAGCGTCGCTGTCAACAGACCGTCGAGCGAACGCTGCTCCAGCTGGGCCTCGCGCCGGAGCACGGTGAACTTCGCCCCATCCTTCAGCACATCGATCGCCTGGCCGCCGCGCAATATCTCGACCCGGTTGACGATCAGATCGCCCTTGTCCGGCAGCCACGCGGCGGACAGTGTGCCCGCGGCGTTGAGCGTGTCGGGGCTGTCGATCCGCAGCGCGAAATCGCGGTATTCCCACACATTCCCGCCATCGAGCCGCTTCTGCGTATCGGCCAGCACGATCGCCGGAGCCTCTGCGATCTGCTTGCCGGTCAGCTCCACCGGCACCACCCAGGCGGGCGGCGCGCGATAGAGCGGCTCGCTTCCGGCCAGCGCCGGCGCGGCGCCGCACAGCAGAAGAGCCATCAGCCCGAAACGGCAGGCGCGTGTCATCCGAAAATCCCCGTTAGCTTTGGGGCGATGTTGGCAGAGCGCCGCGCGGGGAGCAATCCGGGAGATGGTTTCCCCCTTTCCTCTCCCGTTGACGGGAGAAGGGCGCCTCATCCCGCTTGACTCCGTACCGCGGTACGGGTGCTAAGGATGGGTTTCCATTGGGGGCGGTGGAGCACTGAGAGAGGAATTTTCGATGAAGACCCTATCCCCGATCGCGGCGATCGCCGCCGCCGCGCTGCTGGCCATGTCCGGCCCCGCCTTTGCCCACGCAAAGCTGGTCAAGTCCAACCCCTCCGCCGATGCGACCGTTCACGCCGGCCTCAAGACCATCACCCTGACCTTCGACGACCCGCTGGTCGCGGCCTTCTCGAAATTCACCCTGTCGATGCCCGGGATGGCGATGCCGGTGAAGACCGCGGTGTCGCCCGACAAGAAGAGCATCGTCGGCACGCTTCCGGCGCCGCTGACCAAGGGCGCCTATACCGTGTCGTGGACCGCGGCCTCGGACGACGGCCACAAGACCACCGGCACGCTCAAGTTCAAGGTCGGCTGAGATGATCGAGCCGGCGATCGTTGCGGTCCGGCTGGTGCAATATCTCGGAGCGGCGGTCCTGATGGGGCTGCCGCTCTTTTGCGTTTGGGTGCTGCACGGTGCGCTGCCCAAGCGGCTGGCGCGCCGGGTGCGTGGGCTGATCGCGGGTGCGGCGGCGGTGCTGGCGCTGGCTTCGCTGCTGGCGGTCGCGCTGCAGGGGAGCCTGTTCAGCGGTTCGCTGGCGGGCGGGTTTGCGCCGGAGACCTATGCGGCGATCGTTTCCTCGATGAGCCTTGGGACTGCCGCGGTGGCGCGGGCGGCGCTTGCGATGCTGGCTTGCGTGCTGGCGCTGGCGCTTCCGGCAGGCCGCGCAAACCTGATCGTGGCCGCGATCCTCGGCACGCTCGCGACCGCGACTCTTGCGTGGCTGGGGCATGCCGCTGACGGCCGGAGCTGGATGCATCTGACAGCGGATGTGCTCCATGCGCTGACGGCGGCGGTGTGGTTCGGCGCACTGGCAGGGTTCGTGCTGCTGCTATCCTCCGCCCGCGAGCAGACCGGCCTCGCCCGGCTGCAATCCGCGCTGGAGCGCTTTTCCGCGCTCGGCATCCCGCTGGTGCTGGTGCTGGCGCTCACCGGGCTGGTCAACGGGTGGTATCTGATCGGCCCAAGGCATATCGGCGAACTGCCTTCCAGCCCCTACGGCCAGCTGCTCCTCATCAAGCTCGCCGTCTTCGCCGCGATGCTGCTGCTGGCGGCGTTCAACCGCTGGCGGCTGACACCGGCGCTGGCGGAGGCACGAACCTTGGGCTGGCTAAGACGGAGCATCGCACTGGAAACCGCGCTCGGGTTGGCGGTGTTCGCACTGGTCGCCTGGCTGGGGACACTCGAACCTTTGGCGTAGTTCTCCTCTCCCGTTGACGGGAGAAGAAGCCTGCACACAAACCATTTTCCTACACGCACCCAACCTGCCATCCTCACGCCATGCAAATTCGAATCCCCGGCGCATGACCGGCCCCTCCCCCTCACCAACCCTTGAAAGCCGCGCCCCCAGCGCGGCTTTTGCACATTTGCGGGAAAGACTTTCCATGCGTTCTATGCGCGAAGTTCGTGAAGTTTGGCCCCACGCCACGCACCCCGAACCTTGCCTTCCCGGCCCACCCGCCCTAGCGGCTGCTGCATCCCCGCACATTGGAGTTTGACGAATGGTCCCCCGCTATGCCCGCCCCGCAATGGTTGCGATCTGGGAGCCCGAAGCGAAGTTTCGCATCTGGTTCGAGATCGAGGCGCATGCGACCGAAAAGCTCGGCGAGCTGGGCGTGGTCCCCGAAAGCGCGGGCAAGGCGCTGTGGGACTGGTGGGCGACCAACCCGACCATCGACGTCGCCGCGATCGACGCGATCGAGGCGGTCACCAAGCATGACGTGATCGCGTTCCTCACCTGGGTGGCGGACAATGTCGGCGACCAGGCGCGCTTCATGCATCAGGGCATGACCAGCTCCGACGTGCTTGACACCACGCTCAGCGTCCAGCTGGCGCAGGCATCCGACCTGCTGCTCGCGGACCTCGATGCGCTGCTCGCCGCGATCAAGCGCCGGGCGGAAGAGCACAAATACACGCCCACCATCGGCCGCAGCCACGGCATCCATGCCGAACCGACCACTTTCGGGCTCAAGCTCGCGCAGGCCTATGCCGAATTCGAACGCTGCCGCGCACGGCTGGTGGCCGCGCGGGCCGACATCGCGACCTGCGCGATTTCGGGCGCGGTCGGGACTTTCGCCAATATCGACCCGGCGGTGGAGGAATATGTCGCCGGGAAGCTCGGGCTGAGCGTCGAGCCGGTTTCGACCCAGGTGATCCCGCGCGACCGCCATGCGATGTATTTCGCGACGCTCGGCGTGATCGCCAGCTCGATCGAACGGCTTGCGACCGAGATCCGCCATCTCCAGCGCACCGAAGTGCTCGAAGCGGAGGAATATTTCTCGCCCGGGCAGAAGGGCTCGTCGGCGATGCCGCACAAGCGCAATCCGGTGCTGACCGAGAACCTCACCGGCCTCGCCCGGGTGGTCCGTTCGGCGGTGACGCCAGCGCTCGAAAACGTCGCTTTGTGGCACGAGCGGGATATCAGCCATTCCTCGGTCGAGCGGTATATCGGGCCCGATGCGACGATCACGCTCGATTTCGCGCTCGCGCGGCTGACCGGGGTGATCGACAAATTGCTGATTTACCCCGAGCGGATGGAGAAGAACCTCAACAAGATGAGCGGCCTCGTCCATTCGCAGCGCGTGCTGCTGGCGCTAACCCAGGCCGGGGTGAGCCGCGAGGACGCCTACCGGCTGGTCCAGCGCAACGCGATGAAGGTGTGGGAATCGGACGGCGCGCTGTCGCTGCTCGAATTGCTCAAGGCCGATCCCGAAGTCGCCACGGCGCTGACACCCGAACAGCTCGAGGAGAAATTCGACCTCGATTATCACTTCGCCCAGGTCGACCGGATCTTCACGCGCGTTTTCGGCTGACTTGCGCAGGCATTACCCCTAGGTTCGACCCGCTGAACGAGGAGGAGCACGACCGATGAGCATCATCAAGACGATCCTCTGGGTGCTGTTGGCGATCGCGCTGGTGATCTTTTCGATCAACAACTGGAACCCGGTCGAGATCAAGATCTGGGAAGATCTGCTGATCGTGACCAAGCTGCCCGCGCTGGTGATCGTGTCGTTTCTAGCGGGCCTCGTGCCGACCTGGCTGATCCTGCGCGGCACGCGCTGGCAGCTGCGCCGGCGGATCGCCTCGCTCGAAAGCGCGGTGCGCAGCTCGGTTGGCTCGAAACAGGAAACTGCGGTACCGGCGGCGGAAGACCCCAACTCGTCCAAGATTTACCCGCCCGTGATGTAAGAGGATTTGTGAGCAACCCCGTCTATCTCGCTCTCGACGTTCCGCAACTCGACGCGGCGCGTGCGCTGGCCGAAAAGGTCAAGGCCCATGTCGGCGGGCTCAAGCTCGGCCTCGAATTCTTCTGTGCCCACGGCCATCACGGGGTCCACGAGATCGCCCATGTCGGGCTGCCGATCTTCCTCGACCTGAAATTCCACGACATTCCGAACACCGTCGCCGGCGCGATGCAAGCGGTCCATGTACTCGAACCCTCGATCGTCACCGTCCATGCCTGCGGCGGGCGCGCGATGATGGAAGATGCGAAAGCCGCGGCGGGCGAGCATTGCAAGGTCGTCGCGGTGACCATGCTCACCAGCCTCGACGAGCGTGATCTGGAGCGCACCGGGGTCAGCGGCACTGCCCATGACCAGGTGATGCGGCTGGCCGAACTGGCCGAAGCGGCCGGGCTCGACGGGATCGTCTGCTCGGGCCAGGAAGTCGGCGCGGTCCACAGGCAGTGGAAGGACGGCTTCTTCATCGTCCCCGGCCTGCGCCTGCCCGATGGCCATGCCGGCGACCAGAAGCGCACCGTCACCCCGCGCGAGGCGCGCGACGGCGGGGCGAGCGTGCTGGTGGTCGGACGCCCGATCAGCCGCGCGGAAGATCCGCTGAAGGCCGCGCGCGATATCGAAGCGACGCTCTAGTCAGTTGTAGGTCAGCGCGGCCGACTGGATATTGTAGCCGAGCAATTTGAGGTCCTTGCCCTCGCGAATATAGGTGAAGGTCTCCGCCCCGTCGCCCTTCGCGAAGGTCGTTTTCATGGTGACCACCGTGGTCGAGACGCCATTGGTGTTGCCGGCCTGCCAGCCCTGCCGGTCCGACTTCCCAACCGCGCCGAGCTTACGGTGGACCGCGGCAAGGAGTTTTTCGAAGTCCGCCTGGGTCGATGCCTTGCGGAACTCGCTGGAGGTGGTGCGCCAGATTTCGTCATAGGCCTGGCGGTCCAGGCTGGCGTGGAAGTGTCCGATCTCGGCCGCGCTCTCTTCCATCGACTGCTTCATCCCGCAGGAGGCAAGCAGCGCCGCGAAAGCCAAAGCAATCGACGTGCGGAACATTGCAGTCATTTTCCCATTCCCCCAGCTGTGCCAATAGAGTCGCGAAAGTCCCAAACGGCGAGTGAAATGACAAGCGTTGCGATCAAGATTTGCGGAATCACCACCGCCGAAGCGCTCGAAGCGACGATCGCCGCGCGGGCGGATTATGTCGGGTTCAATTTCTACGCGCCCTCCCCGCGCAGCCTGCGGCTGAAGGAAGCGGCCGAACTGGCGCCACGCGCCGCGGGGCGGATCACCCGGGTCGGGGTATTCGTCGATGCCGACGATACGGTGATTGCCGACGCGGTCGCGGCCGGAGGGCTCGAAATCCTGCAACTCCACGGCGCGGAAACCCCGCAGCGGGTGGCCGAGGCCAAGCAGCGCTTCGGCCTGCCGGTGTGGAAAGTCCTGCCGATCTCCGCCGGACGCGACGTGGGCCTGGCGCCGGCTTACGAAGAAGTGGCCGATTTCATCCTGTTCGACGCGAAGACGCCGAAAGGCGCGCTGCCGGGCGGGATGGGTCTCGCGTTCGACTGGTCGCTGCTGGCACTGTATCGCGGTGCTACGCCGTGGGGGGTCGCCGGGGGGCTCACGCCGGAGAACGTCGCCGAGGCGATCGCGGTCACCGGCGCGCCGGTGGTCGATACGTCCTCGGGCGTCGAATCGTCCCCGGGGACCAAGGACGTGGCCAGGATCGCGGCCTTCTGCGCCGCGGTTCGCCTGACTTAGAAGCCGGGCATGGAAAAAGGGCGGCCCGTTTCCGGACCGCCCCTCGTCATGTTTCCGATCGGAAGATCAGAAGGTCACGCCAACGCCGCCGACGACAGCGTCGAGATCGGCGCTGTTCACCCAGTAGTGGCGATATTCGGCCTTGATGTAGACCTTGCCGAGGCTCTGCTGCACGCCGGCACCCAGGTTCCAGGTCTCGTCGAGACCCGAATAGGGCTTGGTCGAAACGCCGCCGGTTGCATAGATCTTGGTGGCTGCGCCGGCCTTGAAGCCGAGGCGAGCATTGGCGCCGAACTGCACCTTGGCGCCGTCGACCAGAATCTTGTCGGCCGAAGCTTCAGCACCGACGAACGCCGAGCTGCCGAGATCCCAGTCGTAACCGGCGGCGACGCCGGCAACGCCCTTGGTGTCGCCATAGGCCCAAACGGCGCCGCCGTGAGCTTCGACACGGGCTTCGTTGGCCTGGGCGGGGGCTGCGATCGCGAGCGACGCGGTGAGCGCGGCGGCGGTCGCCAGAAGAATCTTACGCATTTGGTACTCCAGTTTAGATTAGCCTCTTCAATGGGCTGAGGGCCAAATAGGGAGCGCGGCGTTGCATGAAAACGGGCGATTCCCGCGCCTTCGCCGATGAAGTCCATATGTAACAAATCTGCAACATAGGTGTTTTGCCAAAGTCACACTCATTGCCCGCGTCGCGCCGCTGAAAAGCTGGACTTCGCCCGCCTGCTCTGCCAATCGCGGCCTCAATCATGACCGACCTTGTCAACTCCTTTCGCACCCAGCCCGATGCCGAAGGGCATTTCGGACAATTCGGCGGACGCTATGTCGCCGAGACCCTGATGCCGCTGATCCTCGACCTCGAGGCCGAATATCGGGCCGCCAAGGCGGACCCGGAATTCAAGGCCGAGTTCGACGATCTGATGAAGCATTACGTCGGCCGTCCGAGCCCGCTCTATTATGCGGAACGGCTGACAGAGCATTTCCGCAAGGGTTTGCCGGCCGGGAAAGGCCCGAAGATCTATTTCAAGCGCGAGGAACTCAATCACACCGGCGCGCACAAAATCAACAATTGCATCGGCCAGATCCTGCTCGCGATCCGCATGGGCAAGACCCGCATCATCGCCGAGACCGGCGCCGGCCAGCACGGCGTCGCCACCGCGACCGTAGCCGCACGCTTCGGCCTGCCCTGCACGATCTTCATGGGCGCCAAGGACGTCGAGCGGCAGAAGCCCAACGTCTTCCGCATGAAGCTGCTCGGCGCGACGGTGACCCCCGTCACCAGCGGCGCGGAGACGCTGAAGGATGCGATGAACGAAGCGCTGCGCGACTGGGTCGCGAACGTCCACGACACCTTCTATATCATCGGCACCGCCGCCGGCCCGCATCCCTATCCGGAGCTGGTGCGCGATTTCCAGAGCGTGATCGGCACCGAAGCGCGCAAGCAGATTCTCGAAGCCGAAGGCCGCCTGCCCGATCTGCTGATCGCGCCCGTCGGCGGCGGATCGAATGCGATCGGCCTGTTCCATCCGTTCCTCGACGACAAGGATGTCGCGATGATCGGCACCGAAGCAGCCGGACACGGGCTCGACAAGGCGCACGCCGCGAGCCTCGCAGGCGGCAGCCCCGGCATCCTCCACGGCAACAAGACCTATCTGCTGCAGGACGAAGACGGCCAGATCACCGAAGCGCATTCGATCAGCGCCGGGCTCGACTATCCGGGCATCGGCCCCGAGCACAGCTGGCTCCACGAAATCGGCCGCGCGAGCTATTTGCCCATCACCGACGACGAAGCGCTCGAGGCGTTCCAGCTGTGCTGCAAGCTCGAAGGCATCATCCCCGCGCTCGAAAGCGCGCACGCCCTCGCCGCACTGCCGCACAAAGTCGCCGACTACGACGCGGATCAGATCGTCATCGTCAATCTCTCGGGCCGCGGTGACAAGGACATCTTCACCGTCGCGGATGCGTTGGGAGAGACGATGTGACCCGCTTCGCCAACGCCTATTCGCGCGGTCCCGCCCTCGTCTGCTTTATCACCGCCGGTGACGGCGACACCGCCGCCAATCTCGACGCGCTGGTCGCGGGCGGCGCCGATGTAATCGAGTTGGGCATGCCCTTCACCGATCCGATGGCCGATGGCGGCGCGATCCAGGCCGCGAATTTGCGCTCGCTCGGTAAGGGCACGACCACCAGGGACGTGCTCGCGATTGCCGCCGCTTTCCGCGCGCGCCACCCGGAAGTGCCGCTGGTGCTGATGGGCTATGCCAATCCGATGATTCATCGCGGCAGCGACTGGTTCGCCGCCGAAGCCGCCAGGGCCGGGGTCGATGGAGTGATCTGCGTCGATATCCCGCCCGAGGAAGATGCCGAGCTTGGCCCCGCGCTGCGTAGCGCCGGGATCGACGTGATCCGTCTCGCCACCCCCACTACCGACGCCAAGCGCCTGCCCACGGTGCTCAAGGGCTCGAGCGGGTTCCTCTATTACGTTTCGGTTGCCGGGATCACCGGCAAGCAGCAGGCCGCGCAGGCCAGCATCGAGGATGCGGTTGCAAAACTGAAAGCGGCTACCGATCTTCCCGTTGCGGTCGGCTTCGGTGTGCGTACGCCCGAACAGGCCGAGGCGATCGCCCGGGTCGCTGACGGCGTGGTGGTTGGCTCGGCGTTTATCGATATCGTCGCCCGCGAAGGCGAAAACGCGCCTGCCGCGTTGGAGGAATTCACCGCCGCCCTGGCAAAGGCGGTCCATAGTGCAAGAGAAACTGTCGCATGAGCTGGCTTTCACGCGTCCGCAATTCGCTGCTGTTCCGCTCCAAGAAGGAGAGCGCGGACAATCTCTGGATCAAGTGCCCGCACTGCAAGGAGATGCTGTTCACGCAGGAATACGAGGCAAATCTCGATGTCTGCCCGCGCTGCGGCCATCACGGGCGGATCGGTGCCGACGTACGCCTCGCGCAGCTGCTCGACGAAGGCTTCACCCTGCTTCCGGCCCCGAGGGTGCAGGAAGACCCGCTCAAGTTCCGCGATACCAAGCGCTATACCGAACGGCTCAAGGCCGCCCGCGCGAATTCGCCCGCCAGTTCCCCCAATGCCGATGCCTTCACCGTCGGGGTCGGCACGATCGAGGGCCGCAAGGCCGTGGTCGGGGTGCAGGATTTCACCTTCATGACCGGATCGATGGGCATGGCGGTCGGCGCGGCCTTCGTGGCCGGGGCCGAGCAGGCGCTGGCCGACAAGACCGCCTATATCGTGTGCTCCTCCGGCGGCGGGGCACGGATGCAGGAAGGCATTCTGTCGCTGATGCAGATGCCCAAGGCGACCGTGATGACCCGGCGCCTGAAGGAAGCCGGCCTGCCCTATATCGTGGTGCTGACCGATCCGACCACCGGCGGGATCACCGCGAGCTACGCAATGCTCGGCGACATCCACATCGCCGAGCCCGGCGCGCTGATCGGCTTTGCCGGCCAGCGGGTGATTCAGGACACCATCCGCGAGCAGCTTCCCGAAGGGTTCCAGCGCGCCGAATATCTGCACAAGCACGGCATGGTCGATATGGTGGTCGAGCGGAAGGATCTGCGCGGCACACTGGCACAATTGCTCGATTATCTCAGCCCGGCCAAAGCCGCCTGACGGCGCGAGAACGAAAACAATGCGCGATTTTGCAACCTCCGACAATCCGGCGGTCCAGCTCGAACTCGACCGCCTCGCCGCCCTGTCCCTGCCGCAAGGCCGCTTCGGGCTGGAGACGGTGCGCGAGATTCTCGCGCGGCTCGGCAATCCGCAGAAGCACCTGCCGCCGACCTTCCATGTCGCCGGGACCAACGGCAAGGGTTCGACCTGCACCTATCTGCGCTACATGCTCGAAGCGCAGGGGCTGACGGTCCACACCGCGACCAAGCCGCATCTGGTGCGCTATAACGAGCGCATCCGCATCGCCGGAAAGCTGATCGAGGACAGGCTCCTCGGCGGGTTGCTCAAAGAAGTGCTCGATGCCAGCGAGGACCTCGGCCCGAGCTTCTTCGAAGTCACCACCGCCGCGATGTTCCTCGCCTTCTCGCGCAATCCGGCCGATGCCTGCGTGATCGAGGTCGGGCTGGGCGGGCGCTTCGATGCGACCAATGTGCTCGAAAACCCCGTCGCCTGCGGAATCGCTTCGCTCGGGATCGACCATGAGGCGTTCCTGCTCAGCCCCGATCCGCGCGCGCCCGATCATCCGCTCGCCCGGATCGCGTTCGAGAAGGCGCATATCGTGCGCAAGGGCGCGCCGCTGGTGACGATGTCCTATCCGCCCGAAGCGACCGCGCAGGTGGTGAAGCTGGCCCACGATGCCGGCGCGCAGGTCGCGATGCGCGGGCAGGAATGGACCGTCAGCGCCGATACCATGCTCCATTACCGCGACGCCGCGGGCGAACTGACCCTACCCCTCCCCCGCCTCTACGGCCTGCACCAGGCCGAGAACGCCGGGCTCGCGGTGGCGATGCTGCGGCATCAGGAGGTGGTCGCGGTCACGCCCGAGGCGATGGCGCAAGGTATCCTCGCCGCCCGCTGGCCCGCGCGGCTGCAGGCGCTCGGGGAAGGCCCGCTGACCGCGCTGGTCCCCGGTGCCGAATTCATCCTCGACGGCGGCCATAACCCCGATGCCGCGCAGGCGATCGGCCGCGCGCTCGCAGGCCGCTCGAATTTGTCGCTGGTAATGGGAATGATGGCCAACCGGCCGATCGGCCAATTCCTCGAACCGCTCGCGCCGCTGGTCGGGCGGCTGCGCGCGGTGCCGATCCCAGGGCACGATTGCCACTCGCCGGAGGATATCGCCGCCGCGGCGAAGGAACTGGGCATCGCCGATGCGGCTCCGGCAGCGGACGTGTTCGAGGCGCTGCGCGCGTTTGGCGGCGCGGAAACGGTGCTGATCGCGGGATCGCTCTATCTTGCCGGCGTGGTGCTCGAAGCGAACGACGAGATTCCCGACTGATCAGCCGGAAGCGTCGGCGGGATTCTCGACCTCGCCCGCGGTTCCCATCGCGGCATCGACCAGGCCGATCCTGCTCATCCACCAGAACAGCAGGATGCCGGGCAGCGCCGCGACCGTGGTGAGCAGATAGAAGTTCACGTAGCCCATCGCGTCGATCAGCGCGCCCGCGGTGGTGCCGGTCAGGAACCGTCCGACAATGCTCGCCGCCGCCGAGATCAGCGCATATTGCGAAGCGGTGAAGCGCAGGTCGCACAGCGCCGAGAAATAGGCGACAACCACCACCCCGCCGTAGCCGCTGGCGATGTTCTCGAACCCGATCGCGCCAGCCATGCCGAGATTGCTGTGCCCGGCAGCCGCAAGACCCGCGAAGCTCAGGTTAGACACGCCCATCAGGATCAGTGCAATCAGTACCGAGCGCTTGAGGCCGAGCTTCGCAAAGGCGACGCCGCCGATGAATACACCGATAAGATAGGCCCAGAAACCGACGCCGACATCGTAGAGCGCGATCTCGTCATTGGAGAAGCCGAGATCGTTGAACAGCAGGCGGAAGGTGAGGTTCGCCAGCGTGTCGCCGATCTTGTGTACGAGGATGAACAACAGCACGAGGAACGCCCCGGCCCGCCTGAAGAATTCCACGAACGGCCCGGCGACCGATTGCCATACCTCGGCCAGACCGCGCTTTTCGATGACGACCTTGCGCCGTTCGGGTTCGCCGAGCAGAATCGCGGTCAGCACGGCGGGCAGCACCAGCGCCGCGCAGGCGAGATAGCCGGCCGACCAGCCCCACCGGGCAGACACCACCAGCGCCAGCGCGCCGGCCCCGGCCGAACCGATCCGCCAGCCATATTGCGACATGCCCGAGCCGGTGCCGAGTTGGTAGGGTTTGAGCGTCTCGATCCGGTAGGCGTCGATCACGATGTCGAACGTCGCACCCGCCGCGCCGACCAGCACCGCGCTGGTTGCCATCCACGCGATATCCGACGGGTCCGCGATAGCGAGGTTAACCACCGCCGCCGCGACGAGAGCACCGCAGACGATCATCCATGAGACGCGTTGGCCGAGCTTGCCGAGCAGCGGGAGACGCACGCCGTCCGGGATCCAGGCCCATAAAAACTTGAGGTTGTAGACCAGGAACGCGAGCGTGAAGGCGGTGACGGTCGACTTGTCGACCCCGTCCTGAGCCAGGCGCGTAGTCAACGTCGCGCCAATCATCGCATAGGGGAAGCCCGAGGAAATCCCTAGCATGAAGGCGGCGATCGATTCCTTCTCGCAATACGGCTTTATGGCCGACCACAATCCATGCCGCTGCTCGATAGCGACCGGCCCAGTCATCTCCGCCATCCGGAAAACCTCCCCTCGTAAAGGTAAACATTAGCTTGCCGCGCAATTAAAGGAAGTCCCGCATCCACAAGCTTGTTTTCATGGCGAAAAAACATTGTTAACAGCGGGTCGGGGACGGGAAGCCGGGAACGAGTCGCAAGGGGGTACGCGGTGTTTTCTGCATTATTTTGTCGTGTCCTGAATCATCGGGTCGATCGCCGCCGCGTGTGGCATGACAGTCTCGATTACCGCACGTCCTGCGCGCGTTGTTCCGTGCCAATGCTGCGCGGGCCAGGTGGATGGCGCCTGTTCGATCACGCACTGGACGAGGATGGCCGGCGCGATCCCCACCCGCGTCATCGTTAACTCCGCCATTATTCGGTTTTAACGCGTTTCCTCCATTGCCGGCTTGTGCAATCAGGCGCGCTTGTATTGCGTGCGTGCCCAAAATGCCGTTTCCGCCCGGGAATGGCCGGGCTGCCTCAGAAGGGCGACGGCGGGCTTACGCTTTGCCGTGCAGCCGATTGATCGGAAACGATAAGATGTCGAAAGCTCCAGGAAACAATCCGCGTCCGCGCGGCGTGCCCCCCTCATCGGACAGCAGCGGCCAGGCTCCGCGCGAAGGTGAGCGAATCGCCAAGCTGCTCGCCCGCGCGGGCATTGCGAGCCGCCGAGAGGTCGAGCGGATGATCGCCGACGGGCGCGTGGCGGTGGAAGGCAAGGTGCTTGAAACCCCGGCGACGGTGCTCCCCAACCTCAAGGGCGTGACGGTCGATGGCCAGCCGGTCGCCGCCGCTGCCCCGCCGCTGCTGTTCCGCTTCCACAAGCCGGCCGGAATGCTGACCGCCGAGCGCGACTTCTCCGGCCGGCCGACGATCTACAATGCGCTGATCAACGCATTGCCAAAGGGTACGCCGCGGCTGATGCCGGTCGGGCGGCTCGATTTCAGCACCGAGGGCCTGTTGCTGCTTACCAATGACGGTGAGCTCAAGCGGGCGATGGAACTCCCCTCTTCCGGCATTCCCCGCACCTATCGCGCGCGCGCCTTCGGCGACATCTCGCAGGCGCAGCTAGAGGATCTGATCGAAGGGATCACGATTGACGGGGTCCGCTACGGCAAGATCGACGCCAATCTGGAACGCCGCACCGGGCGCAACCAATGGATCGAGATCACCCTGACCGAAGGCAAGAACCGCGAGGTGCGCAACGTCCTCGAGCATCTCGGGCTCGAGGTCAGCCGCCTGATGCGCACCGCTTATGGCCCGTTCCCGCTCGCCGACCTGCCGCGCGGCGCGGCCGACGAAGTGCGCCAGAAGGATGTCGAGCAGTTCCGCAAGCATCTTTCGACGCGCGGCGGCTTCAAATGAGGATCATCGCAGGCGAATGGCGCGGGCGGCCGCTTAAGGCGCCGCAGGGCGAGACCACCCGGCCAACTGCGGATCGCACGCGAGAAACCCTGTTCTCGATGCTGGTCAGCCGCCTCGGCAGTTTCGAGGGCCTGGTGGTGGCGGATTTGTTCGCGGGGTCCGGCGCGCTCGGGCTAGAAGCTCTATCGCGGGGCGCGGCGAAGGCGATGTTTGTCGAGCACGACGCCGCCGCGATCCGCGCCTTGCGTGAGAACATCGCCAATCTCCGCGCACAGCAGCGCTGCGACGTAAAACCCGGCTCGGTCATGTCGCTCGGGCCGCTCAAGGAGGCGCCTGACCTGTTGCTGCTCGATCCGCCCTATGAAACGGGTGCCGGCGCGGTCGCGCTGGACAAGCTCAAGCGGCTCGGCTGGATCGCCCCGCACGCCTGGATCAGCGTCGAGACTTCGGGCCGGGAGATACTGGACGTTAAAGGCTTCACCGTCGATACGGTACGCGACAGCGGCAAGGCGCGGTTACATCTGCTGCGCCCTACCGCCGAGTAACACTTAACCCGGAGCGGTCGCCGAGTCTTCGACCGGAAGATTCGCTGGCGGAGTTGCGGGCAAAGGAGCCGAAATCTCGCTTGCCGGGCGGCCCGGCCAATATTGCAGGTCGCGCGCACCGAACTTCAGGCCGGCGGTGCGAGGATTGATGCAGCTATCCTGCACCTCGCCCTTGCAGACCTTGTAACTCTGGCCGTCGATGCTCACCACATCGGGCTTGCCGGCTGACGATTTCGGTGGTAGACTTCGCGTCTGCCGGGGCAGCGGTCGCCGCAGCCTGCGAAGAATCATCCTGAGCGAGCGCGGGCGCGGCAAAAGTCGCAGCGGCAAACACCGCCGTAGCAGCTAAGATATTGGTTTTCATGCGAATTCTCCTCTTCGGGTCACGCATGGTCAACCAACGGGGGGTGCGACTACATGTTCCCCTTTGCCGCCGAGCCGCCCCAGGACCACGCCGAACAGAGTGATTACTCCAGCCACTGCCAGGAACAGACCCACCAGCAAGGTCTGGCCCTGCCCGCTGAGCCACTGCGCGGCGATCGGCACCAGCCCGCCGCCGACGATGCCGCCGAAATTGAACGCCAGCGACACGCCGGTGTAGCGCAGTGGCACTGGAAACAGCGTCGGCAGCCACGCACCCAGCGGTCCGTAGGTGAACCCCATCACCAGCAGCGCGAAGGATAGCATCACCAGCACTGCGAAGAGCGAACCGAACGCCAGCATCGGCCCGAACATCCCGCCCAGCAGGATCGTCCCGATCGAGCCGGCGATCAGCACGTTGCGCGAATTGGCCTGATCCGCCCACAGCGCCGCCAGCACGATACCGAGCGCGAGGAACACATTTGCGACCAGTTCGATCGCCAGCACGGTTTCGCGGTGATGATGCCGCGCGGTGGTCATGTGGCCGAGCGCGAAGGCGGTCGAGAGATAGAAGATCGCGAAACACGCGACCACCGCCGCGCTGCCCGCCATCACCGCGGGCCAGTGATGCCTGAGCAGCCGCCCGAACGGCAGGCTGTGGAGCGACTGGCGTTCCAGCGCCTCGGTGAACGCCGGGGTCTCGCCGATCCGGTAACGAACCCACAGTCCGAGCCCGACCAGCACCGCGCTGAGCAGGAACGGTATCCGCCAGCCCCAGTCGATGAAATCCTTGTCCGACAGGAACAGGCCGAGCACCAGGAACAGTCCGTTGGCGGCAAGGAAGCCGAGCGGCGCGCCCAGTTGCGGCGCCGCGCCGAAGCGCGCTTCCCAGCCCTTGGGCGCGTTCTCGACCGCGAGCAGCGCCGCCCCGCCCCATTCGCCGCCAAGCCCGAAGCCCTGGCCGAAGCGCAGGATGCACAGCAGCAGCGGCGCGGCCCAGCCGATCATCTGGTAGGTCGGCAGGAACGCGATCAGCAGGGTCGATATGCCCATCAGCATCAGCGACACGAACAATGTGGACTTACGCCCCAGCCGGTCACCGAAATGTCCGAAGGCAACCGCGCCGACCGGCCGCGCGACGAACGCAAGGCCGAAACTCATCAGGCTCAACAGCAATTGCGCGCTGGCGCTTTGCGCGGGGAAAAACAGCGGGCCGAACACCAACGCCGCCGCGGTCGCGTAAACATAGAAATCGTAGAATTCGACTGCCGTACCGACCAGTGCCGCCGCGAGTACGCGCGCGTGATGACGGAACGGATGCCTCTCCCTCTGCATGGGTCCGATGCTTGGCACAGGTGCGACGTGCGTCAAGCAAATCCTCCCCGCGATGCCGGCGGAATGGTGCTTCGTATCAGTGTTCGGAAAAACATTTTCCTACACCGGCACGGCTTGTCATAAGCGCGCAATGCACTCGCCCCTCGCTTCCCCCCGCCGGTTTCCGCGCTTCTTTCGGCCTTTCGCCCCGGTCTCCGAGTTTACTCCCAGTACTGTGTCAACCGCGTCAACTTCGGTCGCTCGGCGCTTGCGCGCCGCGCCCTTGTTCCCTACCTGTTCACCCACATCATGAACCTCAAACATCCCCCTGCCCCGTCCGAGACGGGCGATGACGTGCCGCCTTATGCGCGCGGATTGAATGCCCCGCAGACCGAGGCGGTGCTCACCACCGAAGGGCCGGTGCTGATGCTTGCCGGCGCGGGCACCGGCAAGACCGCCGCGCTCACCGCCCGGCTCGCGCATCTGGTCGCGACCCGCCGCGCGTGGCCGAGCGAGATCCTGTGCGTGACCTTCACCAACCGCGCCGCGCGTGAGATGCGTCACCGGGTCGGCGGCTTGATCGGCGATGCGGTGGAAGGGATGCCGTGGCTCGGCACGTTCCATTCGATCTGCGCGAGGATGCTGCGCCGCCATGCCGAACTGGCCGGACTGCAATCGAACTATACGATCATCGATACGGACGATCAGCTGCGGCTGCTCAAGCAGCTGATCTCCGAGAACGACCTCGACGAGAAGCGCTGGCCCGCGCGCCAGCTGGCCGGGTTGATCGACCGCTGGAAGAACCGCGGGCTCAATCCGGCG
Source organism: Candidatus Andeanibacterium colombiense (assembly GCA_029202985.1). Lineage (GTDB taxonomy): Bacteria > Pseudomonadota > Alphaproteobacteria > Sphingomonadales > Sphingomonadaceae > Andeanibacterium > Andeanibacterium colombiense. The sequence goes on from CP119316.1 coordinate 668,599, forward strand.
GACCTCGATGCGGCGGAGAACGAAAGCTACGCCAATGGCCGAGGCCAGCAATTCTACGGCCTTTATCAGGACCGGCTGAAAGCGCTCAATGCCTGCGATTTCGGCGATCTGATGCTCCACATTCTCAACATCTTCCGCAAGCATCGGGAGATTCTGGAACAGTACCAGCAGCGCTTCAAATATATCATGGTCGACGAATACCAGGACACCAATGCGGTCCAGTATCTGTGGCTCCGCCTGCTCGCGCAGGAGCGCAAGAACATCTGCGTGGTGGGGGACGACGACCAGTCCATCTATTCCTGGCGCGGGGCCGAGGTCGCCAACATCCTGCGGTTCGAGAAGGATTTCCCCGGCGCGAAGGTGATCCGGCTGGAGCAGAACTATCGTTCGACCCCCGACATCCTCGGCGCCGCCTCGGGCCTGATCGCCAGCAACAGCGAGCGGCTCGGCAAGACCTTGTGGACCGAGCGTAACGGCGGCGACAAATTGCGCGTGATCGGCGTGTGGGATGCGCCCGAGGAAGCGCGCCGGGTCGGCGAGGAAATCGAGCGGCTGGAACGCGAAGGCGCGCATCTGGAGGAAATCGCGATCCTCGTGCGCGCGCAGTACCAGACCCGCGAATTCGAAGACCGTTTCATCCAGATCGGCCTCAACTACCGGATCATCGGCGGCTTCCGCTTTTACGAACGCGCCGAAATCCGCGATGCGCTCGCCTATCTGCGGGTGATCGCGCAGCCGCAGGACGATCTCGCGTTCGAGCGGATCTACAACCAGCCCAAGCGCGGGCTCGGTGCCAAGGCGCTCGAAACCATGCACCGCCATGCGCGCGCGACTGGGCTGCCGCTCGCCGCCGCAGCGCTTCAATTGGCCGATACGGACGAATTGCCCAAGCGCGCGCGCGAGACGATCGGCGGGCTGATGCGCAATTTCCTGCGCTGGCGCGATCTTTCCGCGCAGGTCGCCCCGGCGGAGTTGCTGCGTAGTGTGATGGAAGAGACCGGCTATAATGCGATGCTGCAGGCGGAGCGCAGCGCCGAGGCGTCCGCGCGGCTCGACAACCTCACCGAACTCGCCCGCGCGATGGAGGAATACGAGACGCTCGGCGATTTCCTCGAGCATGTCAGCCTGGTGATGGACAATGACGCCAACCAGGATGGCGAGAAAGTCACCATCATGACCATGCACGCCGCAAAAGGCCTTGAGTTCGACAATGTGTTCCTGCCCGGGTGGGAGGAAGGCGTGTTCCCGAGCCAGCGCGCGCTCGACGAGGGTGGGCTCGCCAGCCTGGAGGAAGAGCGCCGCCTCGCCTATGTCGCGATCACCCGCGCCAAGCGCCGCTGCACGATCTTCCACGCGGCGAACCGGCGAATCTACGGCCAGTGGACCAGCTCGATCCCCTCGCGCTTTATCGCCGAATTGCCGGCCGCGCATGTCGACCAGGAAACCACCCTCACCGGCGGTGCCTCGCTATGGCGCGCGAACTGGAGCGAGCAGGACGATCCCTTCGCCCATGTCGTCCGCGACCGGCCCGACCGCTCGCAGACGCGCGGCCCCGGCTGGCAGCGCGCTTTGTCGACCGGCTACGACGCCACGCCGAAACGCCTTGCCGAGCCGGGCCGCAGCGCGGCGAGCTACGCCGCCAAGCCGCGCGGTGACATCGCGCTGGGCGCGCGGGTGTTCCACGACAAATTCGGTTACGGCGAAGTGATCGGCCAGGAAGGCAACAAGCTCGAAATCGAGTTCGAGACCAGCGGCCGCAAGCGGGTGATCGACAGTTTTATACAGCTGGCCGATTGAGCGTCCGCGCCGTATCAGACCGATCCGTTCACCAGCTTGCGGGCCGGCGCGGCGCGGCACTTCGCCTGGATCGCCCCGACATCGCGGATGAAGATCGTGTTCTGGCCACCGCGCTCCGCCGGCTCGATCGCCCGGCTCTTCCAGTCGTAACGGCACGGAGTGAAGCCATACTCACGCATCCGGGCGATGATCGCATCGTCGGACGATCCGTAGCGTTCGCCCGAACCGTTGGTCTCCATCAGCACCGCTTGAACGTCAGATGAGGCGAAGACGGTTGCACCGCCGCCGAGAACCGGCATTTCGTGCCCTTCGACATCAATCTTGATCACTGCCGGGCGTCGAGTGCCGCACAGCAGGTCAAGCGTCGTCACCGGCACCGTTACACTCGGCAAATTCTCGCCGGGGAGCGCAACGCGGTTCATCGTGTCGAGGCCACTCGTAAAGCGAATCTCGCCCGGTGCGTCCGACAGGCCGGCGCAGACCGTTTCGACAAGCCCCTCGATCCCATTGAGCCGGACATTCGCTTGCAGCCGCGCATGGGTCGCTGGCAAGGGCTCGACGCTGATCGCATGAGCACCGACCACGCCTGCGGCGAGCACCGTGTAGCTGCCGACATTGGCACCGATATCGACGAACAAATCGTCCGGCCGCAGCGCGTGGAGGACGAATGCCATGTCGTCGGGCTCGTGCAGCCCGGAATACCAATTGCCGGTTGCTCCGGTCATCCCGCGCTCCACCAGCAGCCGCGTATCATCGACGAATGGCAGTGCCACCGGTGCGGAAATCAGTCGGCTCGCAAGCTGCCAGCGAACGAAGCGGCCCACCGCCTTGAGCGGTGCATCACGGTTGAGAGGATGGGAGGTTATGAAGCGAAGAAGTCCGAAAAGGTTCACGTCAGAGCCCCCCAAATTCTCATGGAATTCTAAAGATATCGGCGTGGATCAGCTGCCCGCGACCATATGCGAGGCAGGCCGGAGCCACAACCGCTTCCCGCCCCCAACCGCTCAGCCGACGGAGGTTCCCAGGAAACCGGGCACCGGACCGTTCCAATCGCTATCATCGCCTTCGTCCGCCGGTGCCGCGTGCGGCTTTGTCCGGGCTTCAGAACCGCGGGTACCCCGGCGCTTCTCGGACCGCGGAGCACTCTCGGTACGCGGAGCACTCTCTGACCGCGGTTTCCGTTCGGGACGTTGAGCGCGCTTGGGACGATCTTCGCTCACGGAGTCGTCGGCACGAGGTTGGTGAGCTTCACGCTCGGGCCCGCGCGCCTTGGTGCGCCGGCTCGCCTTCTCGGCCGGTTCCAGTCCTTCTTCCTTGGCAGCCCCTGCGTCATCGAAGCTGAACACCGGAATCTTCATTCCGGTCAGCTTCTCGACATTCGCGATCGCCTCGGCATCCTCGGGAGTGACGAGCGTGAACGCGCGGCCGGTCGCCCCGGCCCGGCCGGTACGGCCGATGCGGTGGACGTAATCGTCCGGATGCCAGGGCGTGTCGTAATTGAATACGTGGCTGACGCCCTTCACGTCGATCCCGCGCGCGGCAACGTCGGACGCGACGAGGATGTTGACCTTGCCGTCCTTGAACAGCTGCAATTCCGCGGTGCGGCTGGACTGATCCATGTCGCCGTGGATTTCGCCCGCGGAAAAGCCGGCGCGCTTGAGGTCCTTGTTCAACTCGCGCACGGTGGTCTTGCGGTTCGCGAAGATCAGCGCGCTCGTGACATTGTCGGTCTTCAGCAGCTGCTTCAACACATCGCGCTTGCCGCGCGAGCTGACCGCGACCTTGTACTGCGCGATGTTGACGTTGGCCGTGGCCGGCCGCGCCACTTCGATCCGCTTCGGGTTGGTCAGGAATTTGTCCGCCAGCTTGGTGATCGGCGGCGGCATCGTCGCCGAGAACAGCAAAGTCTGGCGGTTCGGCGGCAGCTTGGTGCAGATGAATTCGATGTCGGGGATGAAACCCATGTCGAGCATCCGGTCCGCCTCGTCGATCACCAGCAGGTCGCAGCCGGTCAACAGGATCTTGCCGCGTTCGAACAGATCCATCAGGCGCCCGGGTGTCGCGATCAGCACATCGACGCCTTCGTTGAGCGCCTTGACCTGGTCGCCCATCTGCACGCCGCCAATCAGCAGCGCCATCTTGAGGTCGTGGTTCTTGCCGTATTTGTCGAAATTCTCGGCCACCTGGGCCGCGAGTTCGCGGGTCGGCTCAAGGATCAGCGAACGCGGCATCAGCGCGCGGCGCCGGCCATGCGCGAGAATGTCGATCATCGGCAGCACGAAGCTTGCGGTCTTGCCGGTGCCCGTCTGGGCGATCGCGATCAGGTCCCTCATCATCTGGACTTGCGGGATGGCCTGCGCCTGGATCGGCGTGGGCGTGTCGTAGCCGGCGGCTTCCACCGCTTCGAGCAACTCGTCAGACAGGCCGAGATCGGCAAATTTCATAGATCGATAGTGTCCGGATGATGGACGGACCGCAAACGAGCCCTGCCCTTGAAACCGGTCTGCCGGAAAAAGCCTTCCGGGAAACCGCCGCCGCTATGCCGAAGCGCGCGGGAAAGTCAAGGAAAGCGCGGGATCAGTCCCTGACCGCGACGAGCTGGCGAAACTGCTTGAGTTCGCATTTGCTGCCGGAGCGCGAATGAATCTTGTCGCGCTTCGTGCAAAGCTGCCCGTCGTCGCTGCGCTCGATGTAGAACCCGGAATAGAAATCGCGCGAACTGCACGCCTTTTCGAGCGCGGCGGTGAGGATGCGGCGATCGCGCATGAACAGCAGCAATTTGTTGTCATCGCGGGTCTGGACCCCGACGATGCCCTGCGCGGCGACACAGGAGCCGACCTTGCGTTCCTCGAAATGCGCCGTCGGCCGGCTGCCCTGCGGCAGCGACCGCAGCAGATCCTGCTCGCTGCGCGGCGGGCGGGCGGCAATCCGGATCGTGATGCTCTGCTCGATCCGCACCTGTGCATTCTCACCGGGGCGCATCGCATCTGACAACGGGCGGACAGAAGTGGCACTTTCAGGCCCGAGGCTCAGCGGATCCGCCGCGCTGTCGGCCACATCCGACACGAGCCGTGCGGAATCGCTCGCCGGGGTCAACCCGGGCGCGTCGGCGATGCCTGCAGGAAGGAGCAGGGCAAGCGGCGCAAGAAAGGCGGAAAGACTGTTCATCGGTAAAGTTTCGCTGCGGTCCCCCATGACCTTTGCGAGGTAGCTCGTTGCCCCCCGCTTAGCAGTTCCGCTTGAACAGTGGCTTAACCTTCACCCGATCAGGCGCCTATGCCATAGGCCTGCGGATGACACCCGACCGCAAAGCCTTTCTCGACGAAGCCGCCGCCCTGCTGGGCCCGCGCGGCTTCACCCGCGATCCGGAACTGATCGGCCCGTGGCTGACCGACTGGCGCGGGCGCTTCACCGGCGCGGCGCTGGCCCTCGCCTCGCCCGGCTCGACGGCCGAGGTTGCGGCGCTGGTAAAGCTGTGCGCGAAGCACGCGGTCGCGATCGTGCCGCAGGGCGGCAACAGCGGCATGTGCGGCGGCGCCACGCCGGATGAGAGCGGAACCGCGATCCTGCTGTCGCTGCGCCGGATGAATGCGATCCGCTCGTTCGATGTCCAGGCGCGCCAGGCGGTCTGCGAGGCGGGCGTGATCCTGCAAACCTTTCATGAGGCGGCCGAGGCCCAAGGCTTGCGGTTTCCGCTGACGCTGGGCGGTAAAGGTTCGGCGACGATCGGCGGGCTGATCTCGACCAATGCTGGCGGCACCCAGGTGCTGCGCCACGGATCCATGCGGGCGCAGGTCCTGGGGATCGAGGCGGTGCTGGCGGACGGCAGCGTGTTCGACAGCCTCGTCGCGTTGAAGAAGGACAATCGCGGGTTTGACCTCAAGCAATTGCTGATCGGCTCCGAAGGTACGCTCGGCATCGTCACCGCCGCGACGCTCGGGCTGGTGCCGGCGATCGCAGATCGGGTCGTGCTGTGGGCCGGGGTCACCTCGCTGATGGCTGCGCGCACGCTGCTGCTCCATTGCGACACGCTGGCGGGTGACGCGCTCGAAGGCTTCGAAGTGATCGCGCAGAAGACGCTGGACGATGTCGTCGCCCATGTCCCGGGTTCGCGGCGCCCGCTTGCCGGGCGCCATGAATGGCACGCGCTGATCGAACTGGTGGCGGACCGTGCCGGCGCCGACCGGCTCGGCGCGCTGGCCGAGGAATTGCTCGGCACCGCGTTCGAACAGGGGCTGCTGGAGGACGCCGTGATCTCGTCCAACGAGACGCAGGCGGAGGCGTTCTGGCAATTGCGCGACGAGATCTCCGCGGCCGAACGGGCCAAGGGCCCGGCGGTGCAGCACGACATTTCGGTCCCGGTCGAAGCGATGCCCGAATTCGTCGATCGGGCAGTGCCGCTGCTCGAGGCCGCATGGCCTGGGACCGAAGCGGTCGCCTTCGGCCATCTGGGCGACGGCAACGTCCATTTCCACGTCATCGCGCCGCCCGGCGCCGACCCGCGCGCATGGCCCGAGGGCGACGGCAAGAAGATCAGCCGGCAGGTCTACGATCTGGTGACCCAATGGCACGGCTCGATCTCGGCCGAACACGGTATCGGGCAATTGAAACGCGACGAACTGGGCCGCCTCGGCGACCCTGTTTCCCTCGCGATGATGCGCGCGGTGAAGCGGGCGCTGGACCCGGCCAATCTGCTCAATCCGGGTAAGCTCGTCCCGCTTGCACCGGGCGGTGACAGGCCTTAAAGCGCCGCTCGGAGCTCGCGGAAGGCCCGTGGGGGAAGACTTTTTCGACCGGAGAGATGCAATGGCCAGCGTGCCAAACAACCTGCCTTTGTTCTATAAGGACCTGATGCCGCTCAACCTGCGCGATCACGAAAAGTGGAGCGCGCATCGCACCCAGACCGCCGACTGGCTGGTCGATCAGCACGCGGTTCCGCTGACGGTGGACGAGTTCGCGTTGGCGCAGCGCGACTTTCCGATCGTGTTCTCCTCGGGCGACGCGCCAGTGCCGCTGGCGCTGTTCGGGCTCAACGAAGGCGTGAACGTCTATGTCGATGAAAAGGGCCTGGTCGCGAACGACGCGATCTATGTCCCGGCCTATGCCCGCCGCTATCCGTTCATGCTCGCCCGGATGGATTCCAAGAGCGACAGCATGACGCTGTGCTTCGATCCCACCGCAGGCTTGCTGGGCGAGTTCGAGGACGGTGACAGATTGTTCGAGGAAGGCGGCGAACCGACCGCCCACACCCAAGCGGTGTTGAAGTTCTGCGAAGACTTCGAAGTCGCCGGCCAGCGCACCCAGGCGTTCATGGACGAGCTGAAGAAGAACGACCTGCTGATCGAAGGCGAAGTCGGGATCACGCAGGAAGGGCTCGAGCAGCCGTTCATCTATCGCGGGTTCCAGCTGATCAATCGCGAGAAATTCAACGAAGTCCGCGGCGATCAGCTGCGCAGCTGGAACCAGAGCGGATTCCTTGCACTGGTCCATGCGCATTTCTTCTCGCTCGATCTGATGCGGATCATCTTCGCCCGCCAGACCCAGCAGGGCAAAGGTCCCGGCGCGGAACTGGCGGCCGCCAAGGCTGCGGAGAGCGCTTCCAAGAACTGACCGCCGGCGCTGGAAGGCGCCGATTTTGCAGGCCCTCTTCGGAGGGCTTGCATTTGGCCACGCGGTTATTATCTGTGGTTTGTCCGGTGAGGCTTCCCTCATGGCTTCGCTGGATAAGCACGCGAGAGCGTGCTTCCTCCCTGTACCTTGGCCGCCTCGTGTTAACGCACGAGGCGGTTTTTTATTACCTTTTGAAAAGGCGGGTTATTCCGCTGCCATTGGCAGCTGGTTGGACCGCCCGAGCGCGGCGACTTCGCCCGCGAGACGCCGCACCAGCGCCGTAACCGACGCAATGACCCCCACCCTGTCCTCAGCCGGCTCCGCAAGGCGCGAATCGAGATAGATGCTCCGGCAAATCTCGATTTGCACCGCATGCAGGCCACGCGCCGGTGCCGCGTGACGATCGAGCACATAGCCGCCGGCATAAGGCCGGTTATGTGCGACATGGCGGCGCTGCAGCGCGAGCTCGTCGAATGCCGCCGCGCACAATGCGCCGTCGCACGCGGCTCCGAACCGGTCGCCGATGACGAATTCGGGAGCCCGATCCCCCGGCGCGCGCGGCGCAAGGGGCGGCATCGAATGCAAATCGATCAACAACGCCGCGCCCCAGCGGGTGCGAAGCTGGCCGAGGCAATCCTCGATTGCCTGGTGATAGGGCCGGTGGATTCCCTCGATCCGCGAATCGAGATCCGCTTCCTCGATCCGCGCCTTCCACAACTCGCCGATACCGGGCAGCCGCCGCGGCACCAAGCCGAGTCCGCTGCGTGCCCGCCGCCCGACGCGCCCGACGCGCCGGCCGGGAGACGGGCCCTTGCGCAGCATGTCCCAGTCCATCTCCTCGACCGAGCGGTTGAGATCGATCATCGCCCGCGGGGCATGGGCGATCAGCAATGCCGCTCCGGTTTCCTGCGCAACCGCTCGCGCAAGCAGATCGACATAGCGGTCTTCCAGCTTGAGCGCGGCTTCGCCGGGCGACCGCATCCCTTCCACCAGGTGGGGCGGATAGATCCGCCCGGCATGCGGAACCGCGATCATGATCGGGATCGGCGACGGGTCGCGCCGCTCCAGCGTGAAAGCGGGCTGGCCGGCCGCGCCGGGGATGGTTCCGCCGCTGACGGAGTGCGAGTCGCGCATTGGGGGATTTTGGTCCACGATAGATGTTAGCTAATCGCCTTTCCCGCTGTGTCAAAGCTGGTCAGACGGAAAAGCAGGCGAGATTGTTAACAGCCGATCCGTTATAAAGTTTCACCACCTGAAGAATGAGGGACAGGCATGAGGCGAATCCTGCTGGCCGAAGATGAAGAGGCCATGCGCAGCTATCTCGCGCGCGCACTGGAAAAGGCCGGATACGATGTCGTCGCCGTCGATCGCGGAACCGCGGCGTTGCCGCTGCTCGAAAGCAGCCATTTCGACCTGCTGCTGTCCGACATCGTGATGCCGGAAATGGACGGCATCGAACTCGCCCAGCGCTGCGGCGAGATCAGCCCGCGGACCA